>DASYUD010000069.1:0-35892 GCA_036001625.1 Gaiellaceae bacterium | reverse complement strand
GAACGCCTCGACCGCTTCGTCGTGGGCCTCGTGATGCTCATCGATCTGAGCCATGCACAACTCGCAGTAGTGCGCGAGAACGGGGGGAGGATCATCTAGCGGATTCCTTCCGGCAGCGAGCATCCGGTCGAACTCACGCTCGTCCGCGTCATAGACGATCAGCGAGTCCTCATCACCGATCGGCCCGCCACACCGTGAGCAACTTTCGTCGTCACCACAGTCGTTTATCCCGCCCAACGGGGCTGTATCAGGCATCGCTCCTCCCTCTCGCGGCCCAACGTGTGTCCTCCGACTTCATCTTCTTCACCTGCCTCTCGGATAGCTCGGGCGGGGGTCGCCCATTCGGGAGTCCAAACAGGACGTGGCCCCAACAGTTGAGAGCCTTCCGGCGCTTGACGGCCTGACTCCTGCCCCTAGTAGGCTGGAAGGGCGTCTGCCGCAGGCTGTTGGTTCTTCGGCCTCTGCCCAAACCGACGATGCGAGCACCGAGCCAGTAAGTAGGAACGCGGCGGATCGGCCAGCCCGCTTTGTAGCTGCCCGCGTCCTGGAGCAGTCCGCACTTCTTACCCCGACGGATGAGCGCGCGAGAGTGCTTGATTCCAGGGCAAGGGTGGATGCCGAGTCTGCGGGCGACAGCCTGGAATGCGAAGGCGGTGAGCGGGAAGGAGGTGCCTCGCCAGCGCGGGTCGATCGCCTCGTGGCGGGCCTGGAGTAGGGCGCGCAGCACTCGGCGCAGGAGCAGGCCGTCTGGGTCGCGGGTGGCGCGCTTCTGCTCGTCGCTGAGAAGCAGGCGGACGTTTCGTCCGGGACGGACGAGAGGGAGCACCTCGTCGAGATAGGGAGCGCGCGGGCGAAGTGGCTTAGCGCGGGACGTTCGAGGTCACCCCGCCTGCGTTCAGCAGGATCGGGGCGAACAAATACGTAGTCGCTCGAGGCACGTAGTCGTCGCAGCCGCGCTCGAAGGCGCGGACGCGGTCGACCGCGTCCGACTCCTGCGGACCAAGGACGATCACGGGCAGGTTGCGGTCCCAGGACCGGCCGGGCTCGCCCTCCCGCAGCCGGCGGCAGAGCTCGGGCCCCTCGGGTTCGCCGACCAGCAGGAGGTCGGGACGCGCGCGCTCGAGCAGGTCGAGCGCCTCGCCGTTCTCGGCCTCGACGACCTCGAACCCGTCCTGGGTCAGGTGGCGCTCGAGGAAGCACCGCGTGGCTTCCTCGGCCTCGGCGAGGAGGAGTGCGCTCGACATGCCGCCGACGCTAGCGGCGACCGACCGAGCCCGCCAGATGTCCATTCGCGCGAGTTTGTGCCGAACGATCGACAGCTCGTCCTATCGGCCACGCGCCTTGCGGCCACGGCTCTTACAGGGCCGCAGCTTCAGGCAGGCGCGGTCGATCGGAACCGCGAAGTTCAGGTTCTCTGCCTCGCCCGAGACGAGCACGCCGACGACCCGGCCGTCCTCGTCGACCACGGGCCCGCCGGAGATGCCCGGGTACGCGGCTGCGTCGGTCTGGATCTCGTTGTAGGCGACCCGGCCGACGACGCCCGAGGTGACCGATCCTTCGTACCCAAGGGGGCTGCCCACGAGCAGGAGCTCGTCGCCCACGAGCGGCGGCACGTAGACCGGGCGCTGCCAGAGTGGCGGCCCGATCCGCCGGGGGACCCGGATGAGGGCGAGATCGTTGTCCGGGTCCGTCCTGACGATTCGTCCTAGCCACACGCGAGTCCCCGAATGCACGCGCACGCCGAGCTCATGGCGATGAACGCTCAGAACGACGACGTGGTTCGCCGTCATGACGTACGTGTCGCGTCCCTTGACCCACGCGACGAACCCGGAGCCCTCGTCGAGTGAGGCCGTCACGGTGAAGACGCTTCTCCGCACGCGGGCCGCGAGCGTGGTCCGGGCGAGCCGCGCCTTCCGCGCTCGGCGCGTGACACCGCGCAACCGGCCGGCGAGGACCTCGTTCTGGCGCTCGGCGGTGCTCAGGTCGCCGCGGACTACGCGCAACTCTCGTCCAAGCCGGGCTACGTCGGTGCGGCGCTGGTCGCGCTCGTGCCGGTAGGCCCACCCGCCACCCGCCACGGCGATGACGAGCGCGAGAACGGCGAGCGCCTTCATCAGATCCTCCCGGAGCGGAAGACCCCCCAGAGCAACCAGAGGCCGAGCACGCCGGCGAGGAAGAACCCGAACGCCGAGACGACGTTCAGGCCCAGGACTTGCGGGCCCGAGGTGGCGAAGACCCCGATCAGGCTCGAGCCGACGAGCCCGGCGGCGACTACAAACGCGATGATCAACCGGTTGAAAGCGACGTCGATCTTGTGCATGAACTCGTCGAGCCCCTTGTGGACGAACCCGACCTCGATCTGCCCGTCCCGCATCTGCTCGAGCACGTCATGGACCTGGTGGGGATACTCGGCGAAGACGGAGGCGAGCTTCACGGACTCGCGACGGGCCCGAGACAGCATGCGCTGCGGCGTGTAGCGGCCGAGCATGAGGCTCCGCGCGTACGGCTTAGCCACCTCGAAGACGTTGAAGTCCGGGTACAGCTCGATGCCGACCGAGCCGAGCGTGGCGATCGCCTTGTCGAGGATGATGAAGCGGGTGGGCAGCCGTAGGTTCATGGAGTAAATGAGTGAGAAGACCTCGCGCATGACCTGAAGCGGGTCGATCTCCGCGAGGCTCGCGCCGTAGTAGCGGTAGAACATCTCCCGCAGCTCGGCGAGGAACTCCTCCTCGCGCTCCTTGGGGTAGCCGACGCCGAGGTCGGCGAGACGCTTGGGCAGCGCCTCGACGTTCTCGTTGGCGACGTCGATGAACAGGCGCGTCGCCTTCGAGATGTCGTCGTCGGTCAGCTTGCCGGCGAGGCCGAAGTCAACGAGACCGATCTGGTCGGGGCTGATGACGAGGATGTTCGCGGGATGCGGGTCGCCGTGAAAGAACCCGTCCCGGAAGATCATCGTCATCCAGGCCTCGGCGATCACCTCCGCCAATCGCTTCCGCTCCTCGAGCGCGTACGAAGCCTCGTCGAGGTCGGCGAGCTGGATGCCCTCGATGAACTCGAGCGTGAGGACCCGCGCCCGGGTATAGCTCCAGTAGACGCGCGGCACCTTGACGTGCGGGTGGCCGGCGAAATGCCGGTGCAGAGTCTCGGCGTTCCGCGCCTCCTGGCGGTAGTCGAGCTCCTGGCGGATTGCGCGGGCGAACTCGTCCACGAGCTCGCGAACGTCGACGAAGTCGAGCGCGCGCACGCGTTCCTTGACGATCCGCGCAGCCTGGTAGAGAAGGCTGAGGTCCGCCTCGATTTGTTGCGGCGCGCCGGGCCGCTGCACCTTGACCGCGACCGTCCGCCCGTTCGGCAGCACGGCGCGGTGCACCTGACCGATCGAAGCGGCGGCGATCGGCACGGGGTCGAACTCGAGGAAGAGGCGCTCGATCGGCTGGCCGAGCTCCTCGTGGACGACCCGCTCGACGTCCTCGTACGGGAAAGGCCGCACGTCGTCCTGGAGGCCGCGGAGCTCGGAGATGATGTCCGGCGGCAGCACGTCCGGCCGCATCGAGAGGAGCTGGCCGAACTTGACGAAGGTCGGGCCGAGCTCATCGAGGAGCTCGCGGAGGTGCTGGCCACGCTGGGAGGGCGTCCCGTCCGCGATTGCCGCGCCGTCACGGCGGCCGGGCAGCAGGTCGGTGAGCTTGTGGCGCTCGAAGAAGTAACCGAAGCCGTGCCGGACGGCGACCTGGGCGATTTCCGTCAGCCGGCCGAGATTACGGGTCTTGGGGGGCGCCTGCGCCATGTCGGAAGTGTTCCACTTCGACTCTGGAAGCCCTATTCGGAGACGACACGAAACTGGACCGGAAGCGCGCCCGTCTGGAGGACGAGCGCGAGGTCCTTCGCCTCCTGAACTGAGCCGATGCCGCTGATCTGCACACCGTTGTCGCCGGGAATGCCGTCCGGGTTCTCGTCGAAGTCGACGGTCGGCGCCGACCTCATCTCGCGGTCGAGGACGATCGCGAACTGCTGATTCGCCACGTCGTTGTCAGCCCCGCGCAGGCCGAGGCGCCAGGCCTCATCGCGACCTCGCAAGGCCAGCGTGCTTGTGATGTCGTGGAACTTGTCCCCGCCGTCCTTCGTGAACTGCATGAGCACGATCGGGCCGCCGCCGCCGCCCGGGCTCGTGTCGAAGTCCTGGCGTATCAGCTTCACGTCGGAGCCCGTCATCTCGGGAATCGGGTGGACCGCATTCAGCGGGTCATATTTGAAGAGATAGAAATACGTCCGGTTCGGTTGATGCGGAACGCCAGGGCAGTAGCGCTCCCGCTTTCCGCACCTGACGACAACGGTCTTGCCACGCGCGACCAAGCGGGAGGTGGACGGACGAGGAAAGCCGCTCGAATCTTTGGACGCCTCGGTCAAGTCAGCCTGTAGGTCAAAGAATTCAAGCTGGCCTTGCTGCGTGACCACTGCATCGGGAGCAGAAATCCCGGCAGGGAGATCAATGACAATTCGCCCTTCCTCATGCCGTACGTGCCAGTCGTCTTGGCCCAGTTTTCGCAAACGCGCCTGGATGATCGAAACGGCCAAATCCAGGTCGCGGGACCTAATAGCACTTCCACGTAGGACGACCGGCTCCAGCACGATTCGTGCTGAGGGCTCTTCGCCGCTACCGCAGCCGGTCAAACTCAAGAGGATCGCAACTCCGAGCGCCCAGGCAGCGGCGCGCATAACTAGTGCGGCGGGGGAGCCGCGCGCCCCGGCTCGTCTTCAAGGAGCCGCAACCGGTGCTCGAGCTGCGCGACCCGGAGCTCGAGCTCGTCCAGCTCGGCGCGCGTGACGAGGCCGAGCTGTTGGAAGAGCCCCTCGAGGCCCGCGCCCGCGCGCTCGCCGACCCGAACCGCCTCGCCCCGCCAGCGGCTCGTTGCCTGGTCGATCAGCTCGCGCGCCTCGTCGCGGCGCATGCCTCCCTTCCGCGCAAGCTCGTCGGCGAGCGCGTCGGCCCGGTCGGCGGTCAGCGCCACCGCCCCCAGTGCGGCGAGGCCGAGTCGCTCGGCCGCCTCGCGGAGAGAGCTATCGCTGTCGACCATGCGGCCTTGCGCGGCGGCGTTGTCGGCGCCGTTCGCGCTTGGAGGACTGTCCGGAAGCGGCGGGAGCGGGCTCGGGCAACAAGCCGTCCGTCAGCCCCGGCGTTGGCTGCGCGGCGGCCGCCTGCGTCGCCTCCTCGAGCGCGATCGTGCCGGTGTCGACCGCCGGGCCTCCGATCGGCGGCCGCGGCCGCCGGCGCGCGGGAAGCCCGCCGTCGGGCTCCGGGCCCTCGCCGTCGTCGCCGATGTCGACCTGCCCGACCCGCCGCGCGTACTCGGGCTCGCGCTCCTTCCAGATCGTGAGCAGCGGAGCTGCGATGAAGATCGAGGAGTAGGCGCCGGAGCCGATGCCGATGAGGAGCGCGAACGCGAAGTCCTTGAGCGTCGCGCCGCCGAAGATGAGGAGCGAGCCGACCGGGAGCAGCGTGATGAACGTCGTCGCCAGCGAGCGCCTGATTGTCTCCCAGAGCGAGACGTTCGCAATCGTCGCGAACGAGGCGCGCCGCATGAGCGGCACGTTCTCGCGGATTCGGTCGAAGATGATGATCGTGTCGTAGATCGAGTAACCGAGGACGGTCAACACAGCGGCGACCGTTGCGACCGACACCTCCCGCCCGGTCAGCGAGTAGACCCCGATCGTGACCACGACGTCGTGGATGAGCGCGGCGATCACCGGGCCCGCGTACTTCAGGTCGAAGCGGAGCGCCACGTAGAGGACGATCAGGAAGAGCGAGAAGAGGATGGCGATGATCGCCGAGCGGGCGATCTGGCGGCCGAAGCTCTCCGAGACGTTCTTCGCGCCGTAGTGGGTCGCTTTGAACTTGCTCTGGAGGCCGTTGCGCAGGTCCCTTGCATCCGCCGACGTGAGCGATTTGGTCCGGAGCTGGAAGCTCTGATACTTCCCGTTCGTCTGCTTCCCGCGCCCCTGGATGACGGCCTTCGCGAACCGGGGGTCGATCGACTGCGCGTCGCTGCGCACGTCTTCGACGAGTTGGGGCTGCGGGGTGTCGAACGTGACCTGCGTCCCGCCCTTGAAGTCGATCCCGAGGTTCAGCCCGCGGACGCCGAGGGAGACGATCCCGATCGCCACTACCGCTCCGGAGATGGCGAACCAGAGATAGCGGCGCCGCATGAAGTCGATCTGGAGCCAGCGCGCGCCCTGCTGACCGTGGGCGCCCATGAAGCGCGGGTTGTCGAACCAGCGGAAGCCGGCGAGCAGCCCGAGCATGGCGCGGGTCGCCGCGACCGCGGTGATGAGCGAGATGCCGGTGCCGATCAGGAGCATGAGGGCGAACCCCTTCACTCCCGCAGTCGCGACGAGGAACAGGACGAGTGCTGTGATCGCCGTCACGACGTTGGCGTCGATGATCGTGTGGAAGCCCTTCGCGTAGCCTGCGGCGATGGCGGCGCGCACGGATTTGCCCGCGCGCGCCTCTTCTTTGATGCGTTCGAAGACGACCACGTTCGCATCGGCCGCGACTCCGATCGTGAGGATCAGGCCGGCGAAACCCGGCAGGGTCAGCGTCGCGTTGATGAGGAGCACCGCCCCGTAGAGGAAGGCGACGTAGATGCCGAGGCCGATGACGGCGACGACGCCGAGGAAGCGGTAGAAGAGCAAGAGGAAGAGCGCAACGACGAGCAGGCCGCCGATCGCCGCGCGCCTCGCCTCCCGAAGCGAGTCCTTGCCGAGCGTGGCCGAGATATCGGTGCGCTCGATCGTCACGTAGTTCACGGGCAGCGCGCCCGTCTGGAGGACGAGCGCCAGGTCCTTCGCCTCACCGATCGAGCCGATGCCCGTGATCTGCGCTCCGCTGTTACCGGGGATGCCGTCCGGGTTCTCGTTGTAGTCGATCGTCGGCGCGGACCTGATCTCGCGATCGAGGACGATGGCGAACTGCTGGAAGGCCTGCTCGTCCGTCCCGCCGATCCGGTTGTGGACGAGGCGGCCGCGCCGGGCAAGCTCGCTCGTGATCTCGTGGAACTTGTCCCCGCCCTCCTTCGTGAACTGCATGAGCACGATCGGGCCGCCGCCCCCGCCCGGGCTCGTGTCGAAGTCCTGGCGTGTCCCCTTCAGCTTGAGATCGGAGCCCGTCATCTCGGGGATCGGGTGCTCCTTGTTCTGGGGGTCGTACTTGAAGAGGTAGTAGTACGTCTGGCTCGGCTCCGCATTGACGCCCGGGCAGTACCGCGCGTCCTTGGTGCACGTCACGACGACCATGTGCTCCGGCACCGCGAGCACGCGAAATCCCTTCTTGAGCTTGCCCTTCCTGGGAGCGAGCAACGCCTTGCGCGTCTGCGCCGGCTCCCCGACCTGGGTTCCCGTGGTCGTATCGCCCTTCTTGGTGACCTTGACGAGGTAGAACTCCCCCGGCTCGCCCTCCTTCGTCTGCGACTGGACCGGCGTGAGCAGAGCGAAGATCGAAGTCATCGGGCGCGGGAATCCCTGAGCGTCGCGCGAGGGACCGGTGAGGTCGCCCTGAAGGTCGTAGAGCTCGAGCTTCGCCGTCTTCCCGATCAGCTGGGCCGCGCGCTCCTGGTTGTGGACGCCGGGCAGCTCGATCACGATCTGATCCTTGCCCTGCTTGCGGATCTCCGGCTCGGCGACGCCTATCTTGTCGACGCGGCTGCGCATGATCTCGACCGAGCGATCGAGGTCCTCGGCGGTGAAGGTCTGCCCCTTCTCGGGCTCGGCCTTCAGCACGACCTCGAGCCCGCCCTGAAGGTCGAGGCCGAGCGTCACCTTCTTGTGGGCCGGCGAGCCCGGTACCGCGAGCAGGGCGACGCCGAGGAGGGCCGCGATGATGAGGCCCACCAGGGTCAGGTGCGAGCGCCGTTCGGACACCGTCTTCGACCTAGGTTAGCGGGGGCGCCTCGGCCGGCTCCGGCTCCACGCGCCCGGCTACCGCGCTTTTCGCCACCCGCACACGGGTATCCGAGGCGATCTCGAGGACGACGTAGTCGTCACCGAGCTCGCGGACCCGTCCGTAGAGCCCGCCTGCCGTGATCACCTCGTCCCCCACGGCGAGCTCCGCGAGCATCCGCGCCTGCTGCTGGCGGCGGCGGCGCTGCGGCTGGACGAGCAGCAGCCAGATCAGGGCGAGCATGGCGGCGAAGAAGATCAGCGACGGATCCAAGCGGCCTCCTCGGAGACGCCCTTCATCCGGTCGAGCGTCTCGGCCTTGAAGGATGCCAGCTTGCCGGCCTCGACCGCGGCCCGCGCGCCAGCGGTCAGCTCGAGCAGGAAGCGGAGGTTGTGAAGCGTGAGCAGCCGCAGGCCGAGGAGCTCCTGCTGGTTGACGAGGTGGCGAAGGTAGGCGCGCGAGAACCGGGAGCAGGCCGGGCAGTCGCAGCGCTCGTCGAGCGGCCGCGGGTCGCGCGCAAAGCGGGCGTTCTTGAGGTTCAGGCGGCCTGTGGAAGTGAGCGCGGTACCGGTCCGGCCCATCCGCGTCGGCAGCACGCAGTCGAACATGTCCACCCCGCGCTCGATCACCTCGAGCACGCCCTCGGGGTCGCCGATGCCCATGAAGTAGCGGGGCCTGTCGGAGGGCAGGAGCGGCGCGGCCTCGGCGACGGTCTCGAACATCGGATCGCGCGCCTCCCCCACGCTCAGCCCCCCGAGTGCGTGACCGTCGAAGTCGAGCTCGATGATCTCCTCGATCGACCGCCGTCGCAGCTCCGGATCGGTCGCGCCCTGGGCGATGCCGAACAGCAGCTGGCCGGGAGCGCGGGGAGCCTTGCGCTGCCGAGCCGCCCAGAGCGTGGTCAGGCGGACTGCCTCCTCAAGCTCGCGTCGCGGCCCGCCCGCGGGCGCGCAGACGTCGAGGCACATGGCGATGTCGGAGCCCAGCTTCGCCTGGATCGCGGCCACGGTCTCCGGCGTGAAGCGCGCCTCCTGTCCGTCGTAGACCGAGCGGAAGGTGACACCGTCGTCGTCGACGGCGACGATCGTGTCCCGCAGCGAGAAGACCTGGTAGCCGCCCGAGTCGGTGAGGATCGGCCCGTCCCAGGCCATGAAGTCGTGGAGCCCGCCGAGCTCGGCGATCACGTCCTCGCCGGGCCGGAAATGGAGGTGGTACGTGTTGGCGAGGACGATCTCCGCACCGAGGTCGCGGAGCTCCTCGGGGTCGACCATCTTCACGGTCGCCTTCGTCCCGACGGGCATGAAGGCCGGTGTGCGGAGCTCACCGTGAGCGGTGTGGAGGACGCCCGTGCGCGCCTCGCCGTCCGTAGCGGTAACGGTGAACGTCACAGGATCAGCATCGCGTCGCCGAACGAGTAGAAGCGGTAACGCTCGGCGATGGCGAGCTCGTAGAGGCGCCGCGTCTCTTCCACGCCGGCGAACGCCATCACCAGCGCCAGCAGCGTCGAGCCGGGCAGATGGAAGTTCGTCAACAGCGCGTTCACGCGGCGGAACTCGAAGCCGGGGGTGATGAAGAGGTCGGTGCGGCCCGTCAACGTAGGACGCGTAGCGTGAGCGAGCGACTCGAGCACGCGCACGGTCGTCGTTCCCACGGCGAGCACACGTTCGGCCGTGCGGATCCGCTCCCAGGCTTCGGGCGCGACCGCGTAGCGCTCGCTGTGGATCGGGTGGTCGGCGAGGTCGTCGACGGTGACCGGCCGGAACGTGTCGAGCCCGAGGTGGAGCGTGATGCGCTCGACGTCGAGCTTTGCCAACAGCTCACGCGTAAAGTGGAGGCCCGCCGTCGGCGCCGCGGCTGATCCCTGCTCCGCCGCGTAGACGGTCTGGTAGCGCTCCGGGTCGGCAAGCGGCTCGGTGATGTAAGGCGGGAGCGGGGCCTCACCCGCCGGCTCGCCCTCGAGCCGGAGACGCCAGCGGCCCTCGCCGAGGTGCTCGAGCAGCTCGACCTTCCCGAGCCGCTGGCCCTGCTTGAGGCGGCGTGTCGGCCGCGCGAGCGCCTCCCACTCCCCACGCCCGTTGAGCGGCTCGAGCAGCAGCACCTCCGCCTTCCCGCCTCCGGGGCGCCGCAGCCGGAGCCGTGCCGGCACGACGCGCGTGTCGTTGACGACGACGAGCTCGCCGGAGAGCTCCTCGGGCAGCTCGAAGAAGCGGCGGTGCCGGATCTCCCCGCTCGACCTCTGCAACACGAGCAGCCGCGACTCGTCTCGCCGCTCGGCCGGGTGCTGCGCGATCAGCTCCGGGGGCAACGAATACTCCAGCTCGACGCGCTTCATCCGCCCCAAACGCTAGCGTTCCACCGCATGGACGAAGGCGCGATCGAGCGCGCGAGGGAGCGGCTGGAGCAGGCGGCGCAGGGCCGGCCCGGCCCCGGCGACGTGGAAGCGGCGCTGGAGCGCGCGCGGACGCAGATCGAGTCGCTCGCCGAGCTCGCCTCCCAGCTCGAGACGACGCTGCCGGAGCGGGTCGAGGGCGCGGTCCGCGAAGGCGTGCGCGCCGAGGCGCTCCCGGTCGCGCGCCAGCTCGCAGAGGTTCGCGGGCTCTCCGGGCAGACCATTCGCCGGCTCGAGCGGCTCGAGGGCGACCTGCTCGCCGAGCGCCACGCCCGGGTCGACGACCTCGCCCTCCTCGTCGACCTCATCACCTCCGGCTGGAAGGGCGTCGACCAGCGGCTGGCGCGGCTCGAGCGGAAGCTCGAGGAAAGCGGCGGTGCCGCCGTCTACCGGATCGAGGAGCGCGAACGCCGCTCTAGCTGACCGCCGTGTTCGGCCATAGCCGCGAGCGGGCATCATGGAAGCGTGCGGCTCTGGCTCTGGATCGGCACGACGCTCGTTCTGGGGCTCGTTGCAGGCGGCCTCGGCGGGTGGTTCGCCCACGGCGAACAGAGAACCGTCACGCGGGCCCGGGACATCGCTCCGCCAGGGTCACAAGTGCTCGACATGCGCGTCCTGCGGTCGCAGACCGGGCCGACCCAGCTGGCGGTCGCCTGGCGGCGCGGCGATCCCAACGACTACCCCACGGAGTTCGGTCTCACCATCTGGCAGCGCGCCGGCGTCCGTTCCCCCTGGCGACGTCTCTACGAGCGGCGCATCCCGGTCTCGAAGCTCGCGAACATCCACGACCTTCGTCTGCGAACGGCCGACGTGACGCGCGACGGCCGCGAGGACCTGCTCGTGTTCGAAGACCTCGACGGGAGCGCGGGCGTCTACGTCTACCGGCTCTTCACTACTGACGGCGGCAATGTGCGCCAGATAGCGGCGCGGCTAAGCAGCGAGGACGACTCCACTGTCATTGCCAACTACGGCGAGCTCGTCTCGTACGACGGGGTCGGCAAAGATCCGAAGTCGGGCTCGTACATCCATTGCTGCCCGCGCTACTGGCGGCGCACCGTCCAGCGGTGGAACGGCGAAAGACTCGTCACCGCGAAGATCACCCGGACGAAGAGCCGGCCCTCTCCTTACCGGTACTGATCAGACGGGGCTCGCCGGTAGCACCAGCTCGAACCGGCTGCCGCGGCCGACCTCGGTGTCGAGCTCGATCGTGCCGCCCAGCGCGAGCGCGAGCTCGCGGGCGATCGCGAGCCCGAGCCCGGTGCCCTTCCCGTCGGCCGTCCAGAAGGGGCGAAAGATCCGCTCCCGATCGTCGAGGCCGATCCCCGGCCCGTTGTCCTCGACAGCAACGCGCACGCGGCCGTCGTCGGCGCGCAGTCGAAGGTCGACGCGGCCGCCGTCGGGGGTCCAGCGGAAGGCGTTCGCGAGCAGGTTCGAGATGATCTGGAGGACGCGATCACCGTCCGAGACGATCACGGGCTTCGCCGCGACCTCCTGGCTGTACTCGATGTCCCGCCGCTTCGCCTCTTCGCCGAAGACCGCGAAGGCGCGATCGAGCAGGCGAGCCATGTCGACCTCCTCGCGAAGCACCGTGAACCGCCGAGTATCGAGCTTGGCGAGGTCCAGGACGTCGCCGACGAGGCGCTCGAGCCGGCCCGCCTCTTCGGCGATCACCCCGAGCGACGCGGCCCGCCCTGCCGGGTCGTCGACGAGCCCTTCGCGCAGCGCCTCGACATGGCCACGGATCGCCGTCAGAGGCGTCCGCAGCTCGTGCGAGACGGTCATCAGGAAGTTCCGCTCGAGCTCCTCGGCCTCGGCCAGCCGCGTGGCCATCTGCCGGAACGAGTCGGCGAGGTCGGCGATCTCGTCGCGTCCGGACGGCTTGGGCACGGAAACGTCGTAGCGTCCCTCGGCGACCTCGTCGGCCGCCTTGGCCAGAGCGAGCACGGGCCGCGTAATGCGGCCAGAGAGGTACCAGGTCAGTCCGGCCGTGACGAGGATGCCGACGAGGAAGGCGATCGCCAGGCGCTCGAGAAGCGTCTCGAGCCGGTCGCGCAGCTCGGTCTGCGCCGTCGCCACGATCAACGCGCCGAACGGCGGCCCCTGCTTCTCCAGATAGAGAGGATGGGCGACGGCGAGGAACGTCTTGGTCTCCCCGGGCGGCACGAAATCGAACTCGAGGACAAGCCCTTGCTGCAGCGCCGGAAAGTCGACGGTGCTCTGCGGCAGGCGGGTGAGGCCCGACTCCTGCCCCGAGAAAAACGGGAGGCCGACGTAGAAGAGGCGGTTGCCGCTCGCCCGCTCGAGCTTCCTCGCGGCGAAGAACGGCGGCGGGCGGTTCTGCTCGGCCGCCTTGTTCGCCTGCTCGGCGTAGAGCTGGGTGAGGCCGGACGCTTCGCGGCGCAGCTCGCGCCGCGCCTGGTCCTGGGTGTAGTCCTGGAACAGCCCGAAGGCGATCGCCGTCGCAACGAGCCCCGTCAGCACGATGCCGGCGAGGAAGAGCACCGGCAGGCGGAAGCGCAGCGACCGGAGCATCGTTTCCTAGGCCGTCGCAGTCTCCTTCGCGGGCGAGACCTTGTAGCCGACGCCCCAAACGGTGACGACCGGAGAGGCCTCGCCGAGCTTGCGCCGCAGCTGGCGGACATGGACGTCCACCGTCCTCGTGTCGCCCGCGAAGGTGTATCCCCAGACGCGCTCGAGCAGCTGGTCGCGCGTGAGCACGAGCCCGCGGTGGTCCAGGAGCTCCCACAGGAGGTCGAACTCCTTCGGCGCGAGCTTGATCTCATCGTCCCCGACCTTCGTCTCGCGGCGGCCCGCGTCGATGGAGAGGTCGCCGTGCCGGATGACCGCGCTCGCCACGTCCTTGCGGTCGGGCGTCGAGCGGCGGAGGATCGATTTCACGCGGGCCACGAGCTCGCGCGGATTGAACGGCTTCGTCAGGTAGTCGTCGGCCCCAACCTCGAGCCCGATGATCTTGTCCACGTCCTCGTCCCGGGCGGTGAGCATCAGGATCGGCACTTCGGAGCGGCGCCGAAGGCGGCGGCAGACCTCGATCCCGTCGATGTCCGGCAGCATCAGGTCGAGGACGATGAGCGAGGGCTGCTGGCTCTCGGCCTTCGTCAGCGCGTCCTCTCCGGTCTCCGCGACGTGGACCTCGTAGCCCGCGTTCTTCAGGTAGAGCGAGACGAACGAGGCGATCGAGGCTTCGTCTTCGACTACGAGCACCGCTTGCGGCTTGTGCAACGGCATCACTTCCAGGATGCCAGAGACGCCTGCTAGTCGCCGGTCGTCGCGACGAGCTGGAAGGTCGTCGGCTCGTCGGGCAGCGAGTGGTAGCCCTCGTCGTTCAACGACCAGACGCCGTCGTAGAAGATTCCCGCCTGTGGGTCGCCGGCGCCCTGGATGAGCCCGCGGCCGCGGCCGATGGCGCTCACGAAGATGCCTCGACCCTCGACGCGCAGCTGCCACTGGCTGCCCAGCAGGCGGAAGCGAATGCTCCGGCCCTGGTAGACGGTCGTTTTGTCGCCGCGGTAGATCGTCCTCTCCGCGCCGTAGACAGTCGGCCGTCGGTTGTCGTACGGGTTCGCGTCGGTGATCGTGATCCTGCCGCGCTCGAGGCGGCCGGTGATGCTCCCGCGCACGCTCAACTGCACCATGCCGCGGCCCTCGCGGACGGAGAGCGTCCCGTCGACGGCCCCGACCTCGGGCGACCCGAGAGCGGTCGCGGGCACGACGAGCACGAGCAGGATTGGGACCAGGAGCTTTCGCATCTGCAACAGAAGTATGCGCTTTGTCCTTGTGCCCAGAATGAGGGAGATGTAAGGAAAGCGTTAGGGGTGCGACGCCGCTCCTCTAGGCTCCTGCTGTGGCGGAGCTCGGCGACTTTGGCGCGATCGTCCTGGTCGTCTCGGGCGGTGTCCTGCTGGCCTTGTTGGCCAGAAAGCTGACCGAGCGCTACCCGATTCCCGCGCCGGCGTTGTTCCTCGTCGCAGCGGCGGCCGCTCCGATCGTCGTCCGGAACATCCATACCGTCGAGCGGATCGGCGTCGTCGCGCTGATCGTGATCCTCTTCGACGGCGGCGTCCACATCGGCTGGCGGCGCTTTCGCCGTGCCGCGCTACCGATCGCCTCGCTCGGAGTCCTCGGCACCCTGTCGACGGCTGCGGCCATGGCTGTCGGCGCCCACTATCTGCTCGATTTCGACTGGACAACCGCAGGAATCCTGGGCGCCGCACTCGCACCGACGGATCCGGCAGTCATGTTCTCGATCCTGGGCGACAAGGAGATCCGTGGCCGGACGGGCACGATCCTCGAGGGCGAAGCCGGCGTGAACGACCCCGTTGGGATTGCGCTCATGATCGGCATGCTGGAGTTCGCCACGGCCGACGGCGGCTCGTTCTGGGGCGTCGCGCGCGAGTTCGCGCTGCAGATGAGCATCGGGCTCGTGGTGGGCATCGCCGGCACGGGGCTGCTCGTCGTCTTCATGCGGAGGGTGCGCCTGCCCAGTGAAGGCCTCTACCCGCTGCGGACGCTGGCTGCGGCAGGGGTCATCTACGGGCTCGCCTCGGTCGCGCACGGCTCCGGATTTCTGGCCGTCTTCATCGCCGGCCTCGTACTCGGGGACCTCGACGTCCCCTACAAGCGACAGATCCGGCGATTTCATACTGCATTGGCGAGCCTGGCCGAGATCGTGGTCTTCGTGGCCCTCGGGCTCACGGTGAGCGTCACACAGCTCTTCGATGAGGGGATCTGGCTCGACGGCCTGCTGCTCGCCGTCCTGCTCGCCTTCGTCGCCCGCCCGCTCGGGCTCGCGCCGCTGCTCTTGCCGCTCAAGCTCCGAATGGGCGAGAAGCTGTTCATCGCCTGGGGAGGGCTGAAGGGCGCCGTCCCGATCCTGCTCGCGGCCTTTGCCATCCTGGCTGAGGTCGACGACGCACGGCGGCTGTACGAGATCGTCTTCGTCGTGGTCGCCTTCTCCGTAGTCGTGCAGGGGGCAAGCGTTCCCTTCGCGGCCTCGCGGCTCGGCGTGCCGATGCGGGTCGTCGGCAGATGAACGCCCTCGCCATTGCCCTCGCCCTTCTGGCCGGCAGCAACCTGCACGATTTGCGCGTCTCGAACGGCTCGCTGCCTTTCGCCGGGGATGGACGTCTTCTGACGACGGTCAGCCCGAACGGCGACGGCTTCCGAGACCGCGCGATCGTCCGCTTCCGGCTCGATCGTCCGGCGGTGGTCCGCATGGACGTGCTCCGGACGGACACGCTCCATCCCGGTCGAGCGACGAAGACGATCTTCACCCTCAAGCGACGCTTTCGCGCAGGACGAGGTCAGCTGGTCTGGAAACCGAAGCGCGGGACGGAGCCGCGGACGTACGTACTCCGGCTCGCGGTCGGCCGCCGCGTCTACAGCAACCTCCCGGGTCGCCCGCCGCGCACGCCCGTCGTTCGCGTGCAGGGGATCGAGGCGAGTTTCCCGCTGCGGAGCTACGCGCCGGGCGAGCAGGCCGATCTCAGGCTGGCGACCGACGCCAAGTCCCTGCGTTTGCAGGTATTTCGCTACACGAGCGAGGTCGGGCCGCGCGAACGCGACTTCAAGACCGCGGGCACGGCGATGACGGCACCTGTCCGTGTCGACTGGCGCGGCCACCGGAACGCGCCGGCCGCGCTGCGGTTCATCCGCGCGGGCGACTGGCCGAGCGGGCTCTACTTCCTCCGGCTCACAGCACCGGACGGGCGGCTCGGTTACGCGCCGTTCGTCGTTCGGCCGCCCGCGCCGCGCGCACGGGTGGCGGTCGTCCTGTCCACGAACACCTGGCAGGCCTACAACTTCTGGGACGAGGACGGCGACGGCTGGGGCGATTCCTGGTACGTGAGCGGGGCGACCCGAAGCGTCGACCTGACGCGGCCCTACCTCGACTTCGGAGTCCCCTACCGCTTCCGCGACTGGGACCTCGACTTCATCGCGTGGCTCAACCGGACGGGCAAGCAGGTGGACTTCCTCTCCGACGACGATCTTGCCGCCTTCGCCGACGGGCGCGCGCTCGCCGCCGCGTACGACCTCGTCGTCTTCCCGGGCCACGGCGAGTACGTGACCGAGCACGCCTACGACGTCGTCGAGCGTTACCGCGACCTCGGCGGCAACCTCATGTTTCTCGCGGCGAACAACTTCTTCTGGAAGGTGCGGCGGGACAGGCAGCGCCTGACGCGGGTGAGACGCTGGCGCACGCTCGGCCGGCCCGAGGCGGGCCTCGTCGGCGTCCAGTACGTGGCGAGCGACTACGGCGCACGGCAGGGCGGCTACGTCGTGCGCGGCGCGGCGACGGCACCGTGGGCCTTCGGCGGCACGGGCTTGCACGACGGCGACCGCTTCGGCCGGTACGGGATCGAGATCGACGCGCGCGCCGCCTCCTCGCCGCCCGGGACCCAGCTGCTCGCGTCCATCCCCGACCTGATGGGCCCCGGCCGCACGGCGGAGATGACCTACTACGAGACGCCGGCCGGCGCGAAGGTCTTCGCCGCGGGTGCGCTCAACTTCGCGGCCTCGGTCGGCGACCCGGCCGTCTCGCGCCTCGTCGAGAACGTCTGGGCCCGCCTCAGCCGCCCGTGAGGTCGCGGACGAGCTCGTCCTCGGCCTCGTAGTCGAACGACTCGGCCATGTACTTGGCGGAGCCTGTCAGCACCTCTTGCCAGTCCTTTCCTCCAGCACGCGTGGCGGATCGGGATCACCGCAGTTGTAGATCCCCGTTCGCGGGCGCTCGGCCGCAAGCCGAATCAGGTTTGCGAGATTCTCGGTCGAGGTCGTGTGGAAACGGCCCGTGCCGAGATCGGTGAGCAGCACAAACCTTCGTCCGTCGAGCGCGCGCTTGACGAAGTACCACTCGCGGGAGAGGGTTCCGCCCGGCCCGTAGATCGCCCAAGGGCGGATGACCGTGGCCGGAATCCGATCCTGCTCGAGGAGGATTCGCTCGATCGCGACCCTCTTCGTCGAGTACGTCTCGTCGCCGGGCGGAACCGTCGCCTGCGTCTCGGGAATCGGACCGCCGAAGTCCGGGAACTCCTCCGCCGATGTCGCCTCGTCGAGCGACCGGCCGTGATCGTCCGCGTAGACCGAGCCGGTCGAGATCACGATCAGGGATCGCACCAGGCCGGCGAGCGAGAGCAGCTGGCGGCCGTGCTCGGGCTCGAACGCGACGACGTCGACGAGGACGTCGACCCCGCTGCCGAGCGCCGTCCGCAGCGCCTCCGTGTCGTCACGGTCACGCCATTGCGCCGACGATATCATTCTGATATCTAGATATCCATCGAACCTGAACGCCCCACCTCTCCTCTGTTCGTACGCATCCCCGTTGCCGAGGCGGAGCGGCTCGACCGCGCTTCGTTCGAGCTCAAACGGCCCAAGCAGGAGCTCGTCGCCGAGGCGCTGCGTTCGCTCGGTGTCCCCAAGGCACCGGTTGGCTTTGCCCGTCCTTCTCCTTCGTCCGGAGAGGTCTTGACGACGGCCGAGCTCGCTGAGTTCCTTCAGGTCGACGAGAAGACGGTGCGTGGGATGGCGCGCCGCGCCGAGCTCCCCGGTCGGAAGATCGGCCGCGACTGGCGCTTCTCGCGCAGCGCTGTTCTCGACTGGCTGGCCGGAGCCTAGCCGGAGTAGGCGAAGAAGCCCTGGCCGGTCTTGCGGCCCAGGTGGCCGGCGGCCGCCATCTGGCGGAGTCGTTCCGGCGGCGCCATCCGCTCGTCGCCGGTCGCCTCGTGCATGGCCTCTGCCGCGTGGATGTGGATGTCGACCCCGACGAGGTCGACGAGTGCGCACGGGCCCATCGGCCAGCCGACGCCCTTCGTCATCGCCTTGTCGAGGTCCTCGGGCGTGATTCCCTCGTCGAGCAGCCGGATGCAGTCGTTGAGGGTCGGGATCAGGACGCGGTTGACGATGAAGCCCGGGGTGTCGTTGCATCGCACCGGCTGCTTTCCGGCCCGCTCGGCCCACTCGTAGGCGGCGTCCACGGCCTCGTCGGAGCTGCGCTCGGTGCGGACGATCTCGACGAGCGGCAGGAGCGGCGCGGGGTTGAAGAAGTGCATGCCGACGACACGTTCGGGATGCTCGGTCGCCTCGGCGATCTTGCCGACGGGCAGAGCGGACGTGTTCGTGGCGAGGATCGCCTCGGCCGCGACGATGCGGTCGAGCTCGGCGAAGAGCTCGCGCTTCGGGTCGAGCTCCTCGACGATCGCCTCGATCACGAGGTCGCAGCCGGCGAGGTCGGCGAGATCGGTGGTCAGGCTGAGCCGCCCGAGAGCGGCGTCACGCTCGTCCTGGGTCATGCGGCCCTTCTCGACGGCGCGGCCCAGGTAGTGCTCGATCGTCCCGCGCGCCCGCTCGCAGAGCTCCTCGCTCACCTCCCGCCCCACGGTCTCGAAGCCGGCCTGGACGGAGACCTGGGCGATCCCTGCGCCCATCGTCCCCAAACCGACGACGCCCACCCGACGAATCTCCACCGTCAGCCGATCCTAAAGGGAAGGACGCGGAGCGTTTCTCCGTCTAGTGGGCACATGACGCGGCAGCTTCTCATCGCACTCCTCATCTGCGGCCTCTTCGCGCTTGCCGTCCTCGGCGCCATCACACAGGCCGCCAGAGGGAAGCGCCCGGCGCTTGTTGCCCGCCGGGCTCCCGCGTTCTCCAGCTAGATCCGGCCGCCGTCGCGCAATCCCCAGCGCGGCGGCGACCGGGCCTAGGAGAGCTGGGCGACTCGCCGCGCGAGCACCCACAGGAAGCACGCCTCACCGTGCTCGCCTTCGTCCTGACAGATGAGCTCGTGCTCGAGCACTTCGAGACCGGCCTCTGCGAGCAGCCGCAGGCTCGTCTCCATGTCGAAGCCCGAGAAGAACATCGGCGCCCCCAGCCAATCCTCTTCGACGTTGTCCGGGTCGTCTCGCCGACCACCTGCCGTGGCGAGCAAATGCCCTCCGGGCCGGAGCCAGGAGGCAATTCGCTCATAGAGGCCGGGCAGCTCCTCTCGAGGGACGTGGCCAAAGGTGTAGAGAGCGACGACGGCGTCGACGCACGACGCCGGCTGCTCGAGCTTCGTGTAGTCGGCCTTGACGAACGCGCCGGTCGGAACCAGCGCTCGCGCTCGGCGCAGCTGCTCGGACGAGATGTCGACCCCGGTGTAGCGATGCTCGGCGGCGAGCATGCGGGCCGCGGGCTCTCCGTTGCCGCATCCAAGCTCCAGCACGTCCGCGCCCGGCGGCAACAGGGCGAGCAGCCGCTCGAGGTACTCGATCGCCGGGGATCCTGTGACCTCGTTCCGCGCCCACTCCGCGAAGCGGTCGGCGATCGCATCGTAGCCCCGCTCGACGATCCGCTTGGGATCGTCAGAGATGGACACGCTCCTGGAACTCACACCCGCTCGATCACGCCCGCGATTGCCTGCCCGAAGCCGATGCACATCGTCGCCACGCCGTAGCGCGCCTGACGGCGCTCCAGCTCGTTCACGAGAGTCGCCGTGATCCTCGCCCCGGTGGCGCCGAGCGGGTGACCGAGCGAGATGCCGCCGCCGTTCGGGTTGACGTCGTCCATCCGCTCCTCGAGCCCGGCGTCGCGCACGAACTGGAGGACGACCGACGCGAAGGCCTCGTTCACCTCGATCACCGCGACGTCGTCCCAGCCGATCCCCGCCTTGGCGAGTGCGCGGTCACAGGCCTGCGGGTTGCCGTGCAGCATCCGATACGGGTCGACCCCGGCCAGGCCGAACGAGACGAAACGCGCCCGCGGCTCGAGCCCCAGCTCGGATGCCTTGCGCTCGCTCGCGACGAGCACTGCCGCCGCACCGTCGCAGATCTGGCTCGAGTTTCCGGCCGTGATCTTCCCCTCGGGCAGGAACACCGGCTTCAGGCCGGCCAGGGCCTCCGCCGACGTGTCGCGCCTGGGCGTCTCGTCCACGGCGAAGAGCGTTCCGACGTGAGGATTCGAGACCTCGATCGGGATGATCTCGTTCTCGAAGCGGCCCTCGTCGGTGGCCGCGAGCGCGCGCCGGTGCGACTCGAGCGAGAGGGCGTCGAGCTCGTCGCGCGAGAGGCCCCACTCCTCGGCGATCGCCTCGGCCGAGATCCCCTGCGGCACGATCTGCCAGCGCTCGAGCAGCTTGTCCGAGAGATCGCCGCCGTTCGACCCCATAGGGACGCGCGACATCATCTCGACGCCCGCGGAGACGACGAGGTCGAGCTGGCCCGACCAGACCGCCGCCGCCGCGTTGAAGTTGCATTGCATCGACGAGCCGCACTGGCGGTCGACGGTCGTCCCGCAGACGGTCTCGGGCCAGCCCGCGACCATGGGCACCATCCGGCCGATGTTCCAGCCCTGTTCGCCGATCTGGGTCACGCAGCCGAGCTGAACGTCCTCGATCTCGCCTGGATCGACGTCCTGGCGCGCCAGGAGCCCGTTCAGGACCTGGCCCGCGAGCTCGTCTCCGCGGATCGCCGACAGCGTCCCGTTGCGCTTGCCGATCGGCGACCGAACCGCGTCGAGGATGAGCGCGTCGGATTCCCAGCTAGGCATCGACTACAGAGTAGAGGCGCCACGATCCCACGCCCTTCAGCTCATGGTCCCCGCGATCATCGAAACGGATCCCGGAGCCGGCGACCAGGTCCTTCACAGTCTGCGAGACGAGCACCTCGCCCGAGCGAGCCTGGCCCGCGATACGCGCGCCCGTGTGTACGGCTACCCCCGCGACCTTGCCACCGAGCAGCTCGCATTCCCCCGTGTGCACGCCGGCCCTGACCTCGAGACCCAGCCCTCGTAGGCCGTCTCCAACTGCGCATGCGCAGCGAATCGCGCGCGCAGGCCCATCGAACGTGGCGAGGAAGCCGTCGCCGGCCGTGTCCAACTCGCGGCCGAGGTAGCGGTCGAGCTCCTTTCGCACGACAGCGTGGTGCCGTTCCAGCAGCTCGCGCCAGCGACGGTCGCCGAGCTTCGTCGCATGCTCCGTCGAGCCGACGATGTCGGTAAAGAGGACCGTGGCGAGCACGCGGTCCGGGTCAGGGCCGCGTCGCGCACCGGTCAGGAACTCCTCAATCTCGTCGACGATCGAGTCGGTGTCTCCGGCCCAGAGAGTGTGCGCGTCGCCGGGAAGCTCGACGAACTTCGCGCCGGGAATCCTCTCGGCGATCCACCGACCCTCGGCCACATTCGCGTCGAGATCGTCCTTGCGATGGAGCACGAGCGTCGGAGCCTGGATCGATGGCAGAACCTCGCGAACGTCGATCTGCGTGTTCATCCGCATCAGCGCGACCGCCGCTCCGGGGCTCGCGCTGCGCCGGAAGTAGGTCGCCAGACGGTTCTTGAAGGCGTCGTCCTCGCTCGGCGCGAGCTTGTCGAGGTCCATCCGGTCCGACCAGTTGCGCTCGAGCTGCACGATCTCGTGCTGCCGCGAGTCTGGTCTCGGCGCCCATGGATAGTCGGGACTCCAGATTCTCTTTGCGAAGACGCCGTAGAGGACGAGCGCGGTTATCCGCTCCGGATAGGTGGCGGCGAAGAGGATGCTCATCAACCCGCCCTCCGAGAATCCGAACAGCGCAGCCTGCTCGCAGTCGACCGCGTCCAGCACGGCTCGCACGTCGTCCATCCGCTCCTCGAGCGTCGGGAGACGGTCGAGCGGTACGGGGTCCGACAGGCCTGTTCCGCGCTTGTCGAAAAGGATCAGACGGGAAAAGCTCGCAAGCCGATCGAGCACGTGCGCGTGCGCAGGCTCCTCCCACATGAGCTCGACGTTCGAGATCCAGCCGGGGACGTAGATGAGGTCGAGCGGGCCCTCGCCGACGACCTGGTAGGCGATGTTGAGGTCCCCGCTCTTTGCGTACCGAGTCTCAGGAGGGGCTGACGGCATAGAGCCTCCACTCGCCGGGGACGCCTTTCAGCTCGTGGACCCCGCGCTCCTCGAACTCGATCCCAGAGCCCGCCACGAGATCCTTGACCGTCGAGGAGACGAGCACCTCGCTCGGCGGGGCTGCCGCAGCGAGACGCGCCCCGATCGAGACGGCGATCCCGGCGACCTTAGCGTCGTGGAGCTCGCATTCGCCGGTGTGCACGCCGGCACGAATCTCGAGGCCGAGGTCGCGCACCCCGCCGACGATCGCCTGCGCCGCCCTGATCGCGCGCGCGGGACCGTCGAACGTGGCGAAGAACCCGTCGCCCGCGGTGTCCCGCTCCTCGCCCCGGAAGCGCGCAAGCTCGCGTCGCACGAGCGCATGGTGCCGCGCGAGGAGATCGCGCCAGGCGCGGTCGCCGACCTCCGTGGCGCGCTCGGTGGAGCCGACCAGATCCGTGAAGAGGATCGTGGCGAGCACGCTGTCCGGCACCTCCGCCGGGGCGTCTCCGCGCAGGAAGGCCTCGATCGCATCGGCCGCGTGGACGCCGTCGTGCTCGTGGATGGCCATCCCTTCGCCTGGAAGCTCGACGAGACGCGCATCGGGAATGCGATCTGCGACGTACTGAGAGGGGCCGCGCTGATGCTCCTTCGTGAGCACCAGGGTCGGGACGCGGACGGCGGGGAGCAGGTCGGTGACGTCCGACTCCATCTGGAGAAGCCGGAACTCGAGCACTGCCCCGGGACTCGCCGAATGGCGATGGAACCAGACAAAGTGCTCGATGTAGCCGGCGTCGTCCGCCCACTGCGGATTCAATATGTGGGCGAGCTCCTCCAGGTATCCCCGCTCGCCCCAGCGCTCCCGCTCGACGCGAAAGCTCTCCAACCATTGCTCGCGCGTCGGCGCCCACGGGTAGTCCTCGCTCGCGGTGCCTCGCGCGAACGGCGTGAAGACGATCAGCCGCTCGACGCGCTCCGGATACGAGCCCGCGAAGAGGATGCACGTCGCCGCGGCCTCGCCGATCCCGAGCAGCGCGCAGCGTTCGATTGCGAGCGCGTCGAGCACCGCGAGGATGTCGTCCATGCGCGCCTCGATCGTGATGCCGCGCGGCCGGTCGGAGAGCCCCATCCCACGCGTGTTGACGAGAACGAGCCGGCGCGACTCGGCAAGCCGGTTCGCGAACGGCTCGAAGTGCGGGTACCGCCAGAGCCACCAGAGGTTGCTCAGGAACGGCAGGAAGACGAGGTCCGTCGGGCCCTCGCCGACGACCTGGTAGGCGATCGAGACGTCCCCGCTGCGCGCGTAGTGAACATCTGGAACGTCCACGCCGAAAGTGTCCCACTACACTGGTCACGTGGCTATGGCCGCGACCGAGAGACGGCTCCTGATCGGCGGCGAGTGGGTCGAGACCGGGGAGTGGCGCGAGGTGCGCTCGCCGTACTCGGGCGAGGTCGTCGGCCTTGTGCCGACGGCGGGCCCGGACGACACGCGGCGCGCAGTCGACGCGGCCGAGAGGGCCATGGCCGAGCCGCTCCCTGCCCACAAGCGCGCCGAGATCCTGGTCAAGGTCGCAGGCCAGCTGGGGCGCCGCCACGACGAGGTCGCACGGCTCATCTCCGACGAGGCGGGGAAGCCGATGAAGGCCGCCCGCGTCGAGGCCCACCGGGCCATGTCCACCTACACGTTCGCCGCAGTCGAGGCGCGCAAGCTCGCCGGCGAGGTGGTGCCGATGGACGCCTCCCAGGCCGGCGAGGGCAAGCTCGCGTTCACGCTGCGGCGGCCGATCGGCGTCGTCGGAGCGATCAGCCCGTTCAACTTCCCGCTCAACCTCGTCGCGCACAAGCTCGCGCCCGCGCTCGCGGCGGGCTGCGCGGTCGTGCTGAAGCCCGCGAGCCAGACCCCGCTCTCCGCCCTCCTTCTCTCCGAGCTCGAGACGGAGGCCGGCCTGCCGCCCGGCTGGCTGAACGTCGTCTCGGGCCCGGCGGCCGAGATCGGCGACGTCCTCGTCGAGGACGAGCGCGTAAAGGCGATCACCTTCACCGGCTCGGGTGACGTCGGCTGGAAGCTGAAGGAGCGCGCTCCGCACAAGCGGGTCAACCTCGAGCTCGGGAACGCAACACCGGTGATCGTCCACGGCGACGCCGACCTCGACGAGGCCGCCGAGAAGCTCGCCCAGAACGCGTTCTCCTTCGCGGGCCAGAGCTGCATCTCTGTTCAGCGGATCTACGTTCAGCAGTGGGTCTACGAGGAGTTCCTCGAACGCTTCCTGCCCAAGGTCGAGGCACTCGTCGTCGGCGACCCTGCCGGCGAGGAGACCGACGTCGGGCCGGTGATCGACGAGGGTGCCCGCGAGCGGATTCTGGACTGGGTCGACGAGGCCCGGCAGGCGGGCGCGGAGATCCTCCTGGGCGGCGACCTCAAAGGCGAGCTGATCCGCCCAACCGTGATCGCGAACGCGACACTCGACCTGAAGGTCTGCCGCGAAGAGGTGTTCGGCCCCGTCTGCACCGTCAACGCGTACGAGACGCTCGACGAGGCGATCGCGCTCGCCAACGGAACGCGCTACGGCCTCCAGGCCGGCATCTTCGCCGGCGACCTCCGCGTGGCCCTCCGCGCCGCCCAGGAGCTCGACTTCGGGGGCGTGATCGTCAACGAGGCGCCCACCTTCCGCGCCGACCAGATGCCCTACGGCGGCGTCAAGGCCTCGGGGAACACACGGGAGGGCCCGGCGTACGCAGTGCGCGAGCTGACCGAGGAACGGCTGGTGGTGATCGACCTTTGAGCGGCCGGAGGAGCGCCGCCGAGCGTCGGCCCTAGCTTCCCGTTGCTATAGACTCGCGCCGCCCGATGGCTCGACCCTCGCTGCTCGACCGTTTCCGCAGGCGGCCCGCGGAGGGAGCCGGCGAGAGCGCTCCGCCGACTCCGCCGCGCGCCCAGCGCATGCCCGCTCCCGGAGTGCTCCGGCGTGAGCGGCGCGCGCTCGTGCGAACGCGCGAGGAGCGAATCCGCGACCTCGGTGGCCTGATGCTCGAGATGTACCGGCGCGACCGGTTCAAGCAGGACCTGCTCGTCGAGCAGTGCCTCGAGGTGATCTCGCTCGAGGAGCGGCTGCGGGAGATCGACTCCCTCCTCGAGGCGAGCGTGGCGGCGCGCCGCCAGGGGGTCGGCGTTCGCTGCACCTGCGGCGCACCCATCCTCTGGGGGTCGCACTTCTGCGCCAACTGCGGGCGCCCCGTCAGCACCGAGCCGGTCGTTTCCTGCCCGAACTGCGGGAACGCGCTAGCCGCCGACGCACAGTTCTGTGCGAACTGCGGGACGCCCGTGCCGGAAGACTCGCGGGGCCGGGAGAGTCAGACCGGCGACGGCGAACAGACGATGCTTCAGGCCGAGCGCTCGGGCGATCCCTGGGAGAGCTAGACAACCATGGCGATGCCGCCTGAGCCTCCTGACGAGCGGCCTGCACCACCTCCTCTCGCGTTTCCCGACCTCGAGGGCGGCGAGTGCCCGCGGTGCGGCACGCCCTACGAGCCGCTCCAGGAGTACTGCCTGGAGTGCGGGCTCCGCCTGCCCGTCGAGCGAGGAGTCATCGCGGTGCTCTCGACCGCCTGGCGCCGGCGTATCCCCTGGTACCCGGGTGACTGGGTCTGGATCGTTCTGCTCTTGCTGGTCGTGGCCGCGCTCGCTGCCACGGTCGCGGTCCTCGCCACCCGCGAGAACGAGAAGTCGGCGACCCCGACCAAAGTCGCCACTACCGAGTCGGTCCCGGTCACCAGCGGCAGCGGCACGGTGCCGACCGAGTCCACCCCTACAGGCACCGAGTCCACCCCCACAGGCACCGAGCCCCCGCCGACGGAAAGCGGGACCGTTCCCACCACGGAGCCGCCTCCTCCGCCGCCTCCGCCGGCGAGCGGCGGGCTCACGCCTTGGCCCTCCGGCCAGAACGGCTGGACGGTGGTTCTCGCGTCGATCCCCCAGAGCTCAGGCCGGCGGGCGGCCACCAG
Source organism: Gaiellaceae bacterium (assembly GCA_036001625.1). Taxonomy (GTDB): domain Bacteria; phylum Actinomycetota; class Thermoleophilia; order Gaiellales; family Gaiellaceae; genus VAXT01. Next base: position 9,723 of record DASYUD010000069.1, on the reverse strand, counting down.
CGAGGCGCGGAAGGCGCTGAGCGCAGGCCTTACGGACGTCGGCGTCCTCGACTCGTCGGAGTTCTCGAGCCTCCACTCCGGCTACTACGTCGTCTTCAGCGGCGTCTACAGCTCGCTGAGCGAGGCGAAGAGCGGCCTCAGCTCGGCGGAGTCCGCGTACCCGAAGGCCTACACGCGGCAGATCACGCAGTAGGCACTAGGCGTGGCACCGGTGCCTCAGGCGGCGACCTTGGACCGCTCGAGGTGCTGGTGCGAGGGGCAGTAGTCACGCTCCGGCAGCGGCGTCCGCTGGCAGGGCTTCCCTTTGCGCGTCGTCGCGTGGCAGCGCGGGACGCCGCCGTCGAAAGCGCCGGCCTCGATCTGGTCCTCGATGAACGAGACCGCGGCGGTGACGCCTTCTGTCACCGTCCACGCCACCTGGGCCTGCGCCGTGATCGGGAAGTAGCGCCGGATGTCCTGGAAGAGCGAGCGCTCCGGCTTCGCGAAGTACTGCGGGTCTCGTGCCAGCCGCTCCATCGTCTGCTCGCATGCCTCGAGCACGGCGCGCCGGTACTCGATCTGATCTGCCTGAGAGGCGTAAGGATCGATCAGATCCTTGATTGAGCGATAAATGGCTCGCGAGTACTGATACATGCTCTGTTGGATATGGAGGGCTCGGTCGTCCATCCCAAGTGTGCCGGTCACCTTGTTAATCCCCCGCAAAGCTCTGTTAACCTCGGATTAATCGTCATTCTGGTGCCCTAGACGGGTCCACCTTAACGCCTCTCGGCCGCTGTTACAAACTCTCGCTGCCGGTTGCAATTCTGACAACAGACGCGCTGTCGCCGCGCATCCGCGAGAATAGGTCGCCGGATGTCTCACGACACCGACAAGCTGATCCGCCAGCTCTCCCTCGTCGCCTTCCTGATGGCCGAGCGACGGCCGCTGACCGCCCGCGACGTGAAGCAGAACGTCGAGGGCTACTCGGAGATGTCGGACGAAGCCTTCGCGCGCCGCTTCTACTCCGACCGGGCCGAGCTGCTCGCGCTCGGCGTCCCACTCGACTCGCAGCGCGACGAGTTCACGGGCGAGGAGCTTTACACGCTGCGCTCCGAGCGCTACTTCCTCCCCCCGCTCGAGCTGACCGACGAGGAGCTCGCGGCTCTCCAGACGTGCTTCTACCTGCTGGAGGGGCAGTTCGCGTACGCCGAGCCGCTGCGGCTCGCGCTCCAGAACCTCGCCCTCGGCCGTCCCGGGTTCGAGGACGCGCCGACCGCGACCGCGCGGGCGGTCGAGCTTCACGACCCGGGCTACTCGCCCGAGCTGCCCGGCCGCCTGGCGAAGCTCGAGGGTGCGATCTCGAAGAACCGGACGGTGAAGTTCACGTACTGGTCGATCATGCGCGAGGACCTCCGAGAGCGCACGGTCAATCCATACTCGCTGCTCTTCGACCGCGGCCAGTGGTACGTCGTCGGGCTCGACACGGAGGCCGACGAGATGCGCACCTTCCGGGTCTCGCGCATCCGGGGCGACATCCGGCTCGCGACACGGCGCGAGCGCGACTTCCGGCTGCCGCCCGACTTCGACGCCGACGCCTACAGGCTCCGGCCGGACTGGCAGGTGGGCGAGATTCAGGGCGAGGCCCGCGTCGAGGTCGGCGGCGACACGGCCTGGTGGGTCGAGCGTGCCTTTGGCGCGCATGGAAGCTTCGAAGACGGCGTGTTCGTCACCGGCTACTCCGACCTCGGCCGGCTCTCCTCCTGGATCCTCCGCCAGGACGGTCGCGCGGTTCCGGTGGCCCCGCCCGAGCTGCGACGGGTCGTTCGGGCCGATCTGAAGCTCGTCCAGGAGCGGCACGAGGGGAAGCCGCCGAGGGTCGCGGCCGATGCGAAGGAGGCGGAGCGCGAGGTCGACGAGCGGCCCGCGAGCCCGGTGCCACCCGAGCGCTTCGGCCTGCTCCAGGCGCTCCTCGCATACTTGCTCGACCGCTGCGGCGAGAACGCGGAGGCGGTGGTCTCCGCCGCCGACATCGTGGAGCGCTTCCACATCCCGCCCGAGTCGCTTGAGGAGCACCTCCAGCTCCTGAACCTCGTCAACTTCGGCGGAGGGTGCTACGCCGTCTATAGCGAGCTGCAGGACGGCGAAGTCCACGTCGGGAAGGAGATCTTCGGCGACGCCTTCCGCTCCCCGCCGCGCCTGACGCCGCTCGAGGCGCGCGCGATCCGGCTCGCGCTCGAGTTCGTCGGGCCGATGATCGCCGCCGACGCGCACTCGCCGCTCGACCGGGTCCGTCGGAAGCTCGAGGAGACGTTTGGCCAGTTCGACCTCTCCCAGACGGCCGAGCCGCGGTCCACGCGCGCCGAGGAGAAGCTCGTCGGCTCGCTCAGCGAGGGCATCCGCCAGAGCCGGCTCGTCGAGATCGAATACCAGAAGGAGGGCGAGGAGTCGCTCTCGACGCGGGTAGTCGAGCCACACGTCATCGAGCGGGAGCTGCCGTACTGGTACATCCATACGTGGGACCGCACCCGCGACGCACAGCGCTCGTTCCGCCTCGACCGGATGCGGAGCGCGCGCCTGCTGCGGGAGAAGTTCGAGCCGCGCCCGGGCTTCGAGCCTGAACGACTGGGGGGCGCCGCAGTCTCTGCGCGCATCTGGTACTCGAAGAAGATCGCGCGCTGGAAGAACGAGGAGGGTGCCCGACCGCTCACCGACGGCGCCGCGCGGGCGGAGAAAGCCGTCGGCAGCGAGGAGTGGCTGATCGGCGAGATCCTGGCCGACCGCGGCGAGGCGGTGCTGCTCGAGCCGGAGAACCTCCGCAAGCAGGTCGCGCGACGGGCGAAGGCGCTTGCCCGCGAGCTCCGGCTCAGCCGGGTCGCCGCCAAGGCGTAGGCGCCTCAGAGGCTCCAACACAATGAGCCTTGTGCCGCCGGGCCGCGCTGCTCGCCCCGAGGCCGCGTCCTCCGTCGCGCCGATAGCGACCTGCTATCGGCGCTCCCTACGTCCTTGCCTCGGAACGACCATCGCGCCCCGGCGACGAAGCGTCATTATGTTGGAGCCTCTTAAAGGCTCGATTCACCTTCCGCGGGAAGGGCGAGCGTGAACGTCGCGCCCTGCTCCGGCACCGAGTGCACCTCGAGCGAGCCGCCGTGCGCCTCGGCGATCGAGCGCGCGATGTAGAGGCCAAGGCCCGTCCCCGGCTTCGCGTGCTCCCCGCGCACGCGCCCGAACCTCTCGAAGATGAGGGACTGGTGCTCGGACGCGATGCCCGGGCCGTGGTCGCGAACCTCGACGTTGATGCGCCCGTTGTCGGCGTAGGTGTGGATCTCGACCTCGCCGCCTGCCGGCGAGTACTTGACCGCGTTCTCCAGCAGGTTCGCGATCACCTGGCGCAGGCGGTCCCGGTCGGCGCGAACCGGGGGCAGCGGCCGCAGCACGGTCGAGCGGATCCGCACCTCGTCCTGCGCGCTCTCGGCCGCCGTCGCCGACTCCTGGACGAGGTCGCCGAGGTCGAGATCGATGAACGAGTAGCTGAAGCTGCCGGATTCGATTCGCGACGTGTCGAGCACGTCGCCGACGAGATTCGCCAGGCGGTCCGTCTCGTGCTCGATGAGTGCGAGGAACGACTCGCGTTGATCGGGATTCAGCTCCCGCCAGCGCTGACGAAGAGTCTTCGCCGAACCGATCACGGCCGCCATCGGGCTCCGAAGCTCGTGCGAGACGAGCGAGATGAAGTCCGCGCGCAGTGCCGAGAGGCGGCGCAGCTCGAGGACGGTCGCCCGCTCGGCCTCGTAGGCGTGGATGTTCTGGACGGCGCTGCCCATGAAGCGCCCGAGCAGCGACACGAGCTCGACCTCCTCATCTTCGAACGAGGCCGGATCGGCGCGCGCGAGGGAGATCATCCCAATCGCCTGCGCACCCGCGAGCAGGGGAACCGCGAGACGGCAGCGCAGACCGAGCGCGAGGAATTCCTCCTCCTCGGGGTAGAGCGGCTTCGAGATGTCCGCGCGGTAGATGGGCTGCGCACTCGCGAGGATGTCCTCCATGACGGTGTCGGTCACCGCCAGCCGGGTCCCGGGCGCGAGCGCCGTCCCTGCTCCCGCTCCCGCCGCGGCGATCACGCGGGCGCTGCCGTCTTCGGCGAGCACGATCGCTGTCCGGTCGAACGCGACGAGCCCGCCCAGCTCGCGGATGAACGCGGCGAACGCCTGCTCGATGTCGAGCGACGAGCTGAGCGCCCGCGCGCAGCGGCCCGCCGCGTCGAGCAGGTCGACCCGGCGGCCGAGGCTGTCGCGGAGTCCCTCGGCCTCGGCGGCGCGGGTCTCGGCGACCTGGGCCTCTCGCCCGAGCCGGCTGACGAGCCAGCCGACGACGGCGCCCATGCCGAGCTGGAGGCCGAGCGCGAAGGTCACGTGATCGAAGGTGAAGTCCGGCGGCGAGAACCGGTCTGCCCGCCACGCTTCGATCGCGACGAGGACGGGTGCCTGCGCCAGCGGTGTCACGACCCCGCCGACGAGGCCGAAGCGGAGGGCCGCCTCGACGACGGGGAAGAACAGCAGCTGCCGGATCGGCGTACCGGGCTGGAACGCGTAGACGACGGTGTAGGCCCAGACGATGGCGGCATCGAAAGCGAGCGCCGTCAGGGCGGTCGCCCGCTGAACGCGCGGCTCGGCCTCACGGCGGGTCAACCAGAAGAAGGCCGCTGCCCCGAGCGCGAGCGCCGCCGTCGTCACCCACGCTGCGGCCTGGTAGGCGCCCGACGGGTAGCTCTCGGTGAACACGCCGACCTCGAGGACCGCCCAGGGCACGGCCGCGAGGCGGGCCCACGCGATCCACCGCTCGAGCTGCCACCGCCGATCTAGCTTCCCGTTCACGAGTTACCCCTCGGAGAGGCGCGCGAGCGCCCACTCCGCGTGCTCGCGCAGCAACGGGTCGTCGTCCTCGGCGTACGGCTCGAGGACGGTTCTGTATTCGGGGTTGCGGGTGTTGCCCACCGCGACCAGAGCGTTACGGCGCAGGTAGCGCGGATCCTTCCGCGGGAAGTAGAGACGCTCGTAGCGCGCGCGCAGCTCGTCGTCGCCGAGCTCGAGCCACTCGACGAGCGAGACGTGCGGCTCGGCGTCTGCGGGTGGTGCCTCGCCGGCCCGCCGCTTCTCGACACCGCGGTTCCAGGGGCAGACGTCCTGGCAGATGTCGCAGCCGTAGACCTGGGCGCCCAGCTCCTCACGGTATTCCTCGGGTATCGACGCAGGCGCCTGCGTCCAGTAGGAGAGGCAGCGAGTCGAGTCGAGGACGCCGGGCTCGTCGAGGGCCCCGGTCGGGCAGGCCTCGATGCAGAGGGTGCAGGCTCCGCAATCGAGCTCGAGCCGCGGCGAAGGCTCGATGGCGACGTCGGTGACCAGTGTGCCGAGAACGACCCAGGAACCGTGGCGGCGGGTGATCAGCATCGTGTTCTTGCCGTAGAATCCGACGCCCGAGCGGGCGGCGCCCTCGCGGTCGACATGGTCGTTCTCGTCGACGAGGACGCGATACGCGCCGCCCAGTCGGCGGCCGAGCGCGTCGAGGCGCTCGCGCAGCTGGGCGTACGCGTCGAACCAGGTATACCGCGGGAGCCTCCCCTGCCCCGGTCCGGGCGGCGCCTCGTCCGAGTAGTAGCAGAGCGCGGCCGAGACCACGGTGCGAGCTCCCGGCACCAGCGTCTCCGGGTGGCACGAGACCTCCGGTCGAGCCATCGTGAAGCGCATGTCTGCGAACAGGCCCTGCGCGCGGCGCTCGCGGATGTGACGCTCGGTCTCCTCGTAGGGCTCGGCCGGCGCAGCGCCGACGACGTCGATGCCGACTTCCTCGGCGAGACGTTCGAGCTCCGCAGTCGTCACGGGGGCATTGTGCCTAGGATCACGCGCCTTGAAGGCAATCCGGATCCACGAGGACGGCGGCCCGGAGGTGCTGCGCTACGAGGACGCGCCCGATCCCTCCCCCGGTCCCGGCGAGGTGCTGATCCGCCTCCGCGCCGCCTCCCTCAACCATCTCGATCTGTGGGTCCGCAAGGGACGGCCCTCGGTACCGAAGCCGCGCATCCTCGGAGCCGACGGCGCGGGGGTCGTCGAGGCGCTCGGCGAGGGCGTCAACGGCCTCCGCGAGGGCGATCCGGTGGTGATCAATCCCGGGCTCGAGCACGGCGAGACGATCATCGTCCTCGGCGAGCACACCGACGGCACCCACGCCGAGCTGATTGCAGTCCCCGCGGCGAACGTCTACCCCGTCCCGGACGGCATGAGCTTCGAGGAGGCCGCCGCCTTCCCGCTCGTCTTCGAGACCGCGTACCGGATGCTCGTCACGAAGGCCGCGCTCCGGGAAGGCGAGTGGGTGCTCCTGTGGGGGATCGGCGGCGGGCTCGCGACGGCGGCGCTCGCAATCGCGAAGGCGCTCGGGGCCCGGACGATCATCACCTCCTCGAGCGACGAGAAGCTCGCCCGTGTCGAGGCGGACGTGAAGGTCAACCACGCTGCGGAGGACGTGGTCGAGGCGGTCAAGGCCGCGACCGAGGGCCGCGGCGCGGATGTCGTCGTCGAGCATGTCGGCGAGGCGACCTGGCAGCGCAGCCTCCAGGCCGTCCGAAGCGGAGGCCGGATCACGGTCTGCGGAGCGACGACCGGCCCGAACCCGCCCGCCGCGCTCCACCGGATCTGGTGGAAGCAGTTGACGATCTACGGCTCGACGATGGGTACGAAAGAGGACTTCGAGGGCGCCTACGCGCTCGTTGCGAGCGGCAAGGCGCGGCCGATCGTCGACGAGGTCTTCCCGCTCGCGGAGGCCCGCGCCGCGCACGACCGGATGGAGGCCGGGGAGCAGCTCGGCAAGATCGTCCTGAAGATCGAGTAGCTACTCGGGCGTAACGTAGGCAGCGGTCAGGCCGCCGTCGACGAGAAAGGTCGAGCCGTTCACGTACGACGACTCGTCGCTTGCGAGGAAGAGCGCGGCGTTCACGATCTCCCGCGGCTTCGCGAGCCGCCCCATGGGGAGGTGGATCCGCCGCCGCTCGTAGGCCGCCGGGTCGTCGCCGAAGATCCGCAGCAGCAGCGGAGTCTCCACCGGCCCCGGGCAGAGCGCGTTCACGCGGACGCCTTGCCGCGCGAATTGGACGGCGAGCTCCCGCGACATCGAGAGGACGGCGCCCTTCGACGCTGTGTACGAGATCTGCGAGGTGGCGGCGCCGACGAGAGCCACGAACGACGCTACGTTGATCACCGAACCTCCTCCCCGCTCCAGCAGGTACGGGATGCCGTGCCTGCAGCAGAGGTAAACACCCTTCGTGTTCACGTTCTGTACGCGGTCCCACGCGGCTTCCTCGGTCTCGAGGATCGAGGCGTCGTCCTCAGGCGAAATCCCCGCGTTGTTGTAGAGCACGTCGATCCCGCCGAAGCGCTCGGCGGTGGCCGCGTACATCGCCTGAACGCTGTCCCCACTTGCGACGTCGACTTGGAGAGCGAAGCCGTCATTCAGCTCCGCGGCGACCTCCTCCACGAGCGAGCCGTCGATGTCGGCGGCACAGACCTGCGCGCCCTCCTCGGAGAAGAGGATCGCCGCCTCGCGCCCCATCCCGCCGCCGGCGCCGGTAATCACGGCGACCTTGCCGTCAAGCCGGCCCACTAGTGCCCCTTCCAGTGATGCTGCCGAGCTTCTGGGTCGCGAGCACCAAGCCAGAGGCCGCACTCGTCCGTGGCCAAGGCTAGAAGCCTTGGTAAGGGCGAGGGTGGGCTCTGGCGCCGCGTGATCGCGGGCCGGAAGCCGGCGAGTATTGCTGGAAGGGGCACTAGCCCTCGGTCGCCACGTAGAGGTTCTTCACCTCGGAATAGCCCTCGAGGGCGTGCATGCCGAGCTCGCGCCCGAAGCCGGACTGCTTGAAGCCGCCGAATGGCGTCGACACCCGCACGGATGTATTCGAGTTGACGGACAGCACGCCCGTGTCGAGCGCCCGAGTCACGCGCATCGCGCGTCCGACGTCACGCGTCCAGATCGAACCCGAGAGGCCGTAGGGCGTGTCGTTCGCAAGGCGGACCGCGTCCGCCTCGTCGGCGAACGGAATCACGCACACGACCGGCCCGAAGATCTCTTCGCGGGCGGCCCGGTCCTCGTTCGAGACCGGTGCGAGCACTGTCGGCGGGAACCAAAACCCCGGGCCTCCTGGAGTGTTTCCTTGGTAGACAACATTACCGTCGACGAAGGACGACACGGATTCACGGTGGCCGGCCGATACGAGCGGGCCCATCTCGGTCTCGGGGCTCTCCGGATCCCCGACCTTCACGCCCTTCGTCGCTTCGACCAGGAGCTCGAGGAAGTGGTCGTACGCCGACCGCTCGACGAGGATGCGCGAACGAGCACAGCAGTCCTGGCCCGCGTTGCCGAAGACGGCATACGGAGCACCCGCGGCAGCAGCCTCCAGATCTGCGTCGGCGAAGACGACATTCGCCGACTTGCCGCCGAGCTCGAGCGTCACGCGCTTGATCGTCTCGGCGGCGCCCTTCATCACCTGGCGCCCGACCTCGGTCGAGCCGGTGAACCCGATCTTTGCCACGTTCGGGTGCTGTACGAGCCTCTGCCCCACGACCGAGCCCGAGCCGGCGACGACGTTGAGGACCCCTTCCGGGATTCCGGCCTCGAGCGCGAGCCCGGCCAGGCGCTGGGCCGTTAGCGGCGTCAGCTCGGCGGGCTTCAGCACGACGGTATTGCCACATGCGAGCGCGGGCCCGAGCTTCCAGCTCGAGATGGCCAGCGGGAAGTTCCAGGGAACGATCAGCCCGACGACGCCGAGCGGCTCGCGGAACGTCATATCGACGCCGCCCGCGACCGGGATCGTCTCGCCGTGGTGCTTGTCGACTGCCCCGCCGTAGAAGTAGAAGACCTCGGCCACCATATTCATCTCGCCGCGCGAGTCGGCGATGGGCTTGCCGACGTTGCGGGTCTCGAGTAGGGCGAGCTCTTCGCCGCACTCTTCGACGAGCGCCGCGAGCCGCCGTAGGAGGCGGGCTCGGTCAGACGGCGCTACCGCCCGCCAGGCCGGGAAGGCTTCCTTGGCGGCGGCGACTACAGCATCAGTCTCTTCTACGCCCGCGGCAGGAAGCTCGGCGATCGTCTCCTCGGTCGCCGGGTTCGTGACGGTGATCACCGACGCGCCTCCCGGTAGCGGCGGGCCTCCTCGACGAGCCCCTCGAAGAGGGCCATGTCTTCACCCTCTTCCGGATGCCACAGCACCCCGACCGCGAACCGCTTCGATGGATCTTCGAGCGCCTCGACCGTTCCGTCCTCAGCCCAGCCGGACTCGCGCAGCCCTTCGCCGATCCGGCCCAACCCCTGATGGTGGTGCGACTTCACGGGCGCTCGCTCACCGAGCAGCCCGCCGACGCGGCTCTCCGGCTCGAGCGTCACGTCGTGGTCGGAGAACTCGCCGGGCAACTGCATGTGGCCCTCGTGGCCGAGCTTATCCGGCAGGTGCTGGACGAGGTCGCCTCCGAGCGCCACGTTCAGGACTTGTGAGCCGCGACAGACGGCTAGCACGGGCATGTCGCGCGCGAGCGCTCCCGTGAGGAGGGCCATCTCGGCGCGGTCGCGATCCGCCCGCACTCCCGTGGTCTCCGGGTGCAGCTCGGCGCCGTAGAGCTCTGGATCCAGATCGGAGCCTCCGGAGAAGAGGATCCCGTCAAGGACGTCTAGCGTCTCCTCGATCGCCTCGTCGCTCGGCGGCACGAC
>DASYUD010000068.1:0-11768 GCA_036001625.1 Gaiellaceae bacterium | reverse complement strand
ACGCGGTCACGAGGTCTGCGCAAGCATCGGGTAGCCCGGTCTCGTACGACGAGGCGCCGAGATAACGGACGTTGGACGTATCCGTCGCCTGCTCGGCGAACGTCCGCATCGCCTCGTTTGGCTCGACGCCGACCACCTCGTCTGCGCGCTCGGCCCAGAAACGGGTCGAGAGGCCCGTACCACAGCCGAGGTCGACGACGAGGCTCGGCCGGTCGACGCCCGCGAGCGGCGGCAGCAACTCCCGCAGAGCGAGTGGCGGTCGCGGCCGAAAGCGGTCGTAATGCTCGGCGAAGCCCGATCGCCCATACCCGGACTGCTCGAGCCGGCGACGGAGCTCGGCGTCCACGACCGCTCAGTCTACGGTCGGCCGCGGCCACGTTGACCCCAGAAGACCCTAGGATCGAGCGTGTGCTCGAACGACTGAGATCGCTGTTCAGGGAGCCGGAGCCTGCCGGCCCTCCGGAGACCATCCGCACGTTCGGGCCCTCCGACCGTCCGATCACGGAGAGCGGGCTGTCGCCCGACGAGGGCGGATGGCGGATCGACGCGCACGAGGCGGGATCCGTTGCCCTGTTCGAGGTGGCCGGGCCGGGTATCGAGCGCTGCCTGCTCACCTACGGCGCGGAGCTGAGAACCGTCGACGTCGAGGGTGACGCCTACCTCGAGATGTGGTGCCGCTTCCCGGGCCGCGGAGAGTTCTTCTCCAAGGGCCTCCAGCAGAAGGCGAAGGGCACGACCGGCTGGTCGTCGTACGAGGTGCCCTTCTACCTCAAGGCGGGGGAACGTCCCGACCTCATTCGGCTCAACGTGGCGTTCGAGGGCCCGGGCACCCTCTGGCTGCGTAACGTCGAGCTCCTGCAGACGCCTCTGCGCTAACCCTTCTGTGTCGCGTAGCGCCGAGTGGCCCAGAGCCCAACCGGAACCACCCCGGCGCAGGCGGTGTACGAGGAGCGTCCGACAAGGAGGCACCCATGCACCGACTGCTCCTCATCACTCTCGCCCTCGGGCTTGCAGCAATGCTTCCCACGGCCACGGCACGCTCCGAGCGCGCCGCTCAGGCCAAGGTGCGGAACGGCAAGATCTCCTTCTGGAGCGACCGCGCGTTCGGAGGGCGCGCCCAGGTCTTCGTGATGAGCCCGAACGGCGCGCATCAGCGCCGCCTGACGAGACTCTTCTCCGCCAAGCGCGGCGACTTCTCTTCCGACGGGCGGAAGCTCGTCCTCGACGGTCGCGCCCGTGCCTCGCTCCGGGATTTCGACATCTTCGTCATGAACGCCGACGGCACAGGACTGCGGCGGCTGACGAGCGGCCCCGAGCGCGACACGCAGGCGGCGTGGTCACCTGACCGCCTGTTCGTGTCCTTCGTCCGCGTCACGGACGAGAGCTCGCCGCCGTCGATCTGGATCGTCCGCGCCAACGGCAGCGATGCGCATCGCATCGCGAGCGGCGGATCCGCCGCCTGGTCCCCAGACGGGAAGCGGCTCGCGGTGGGCGGCTTCGGGCTCACCATCATGAACCCGGACGGCACGGACGCGAGGACGATCATCTCGGGCGAGACCGAGGTCGCGGCCTGGTCGCACAACGGGGGCCGGATCCTCCTCACGAGCTACCGGGACGGCAACCCTGAGGTGTACGTCGCCAGGGCCGACGGCAGCGGGCTCCGCCGGTTGACGCGAAAACCCGGCGAGGACTACGCGGCGGACTTCTCGCCGGACGGCCGCAAGATCCTCTTCTCGAGCGACCGGACGGGGCTCAGGCAGGTCTATGTCATGAACCGCGACGGCTCGGCCGCGAGGAACGTGACGCGGTCCCGCAGCAACGATTGGGCGACGAGCTGGCAACCGCTCTCCGGCTGACACAGTGGTCTTCCACTCCTACCTCGCGAAGATCATCCGAGAATTCTCGAGGTCGTACGTCACGGCGAAGTTCCTCAGAAACGAGTCGCCCAGCAGGCCGTCGTAGATGATCCTCTGGAACATCACGTCCGGATTCGCCTGGCTGATCAGGGGCGCGACGGTCGGATGGACCGCGCCGCGAATCTGCGTGAAGTACCGGGTGTAGGCATGGCCCGTTTCGTCTTCGCCGTCGACGCTTCGCACCGCGGGATCGTCGAGGCTGACGCCGACGTCGGCTGCGAGCGGCTCGTCCAGGATCAGCGCGTCGCTTCCCGTGTCGACTTCGACGGTGATCGACCCTCGCCCTGGAATGGTCAGCGGGAGGAACGCGACGACCGCGCCGTCATCACGATCAACGCGCACGTCGACGGCGTTCCCGTCTGCCGCCCTCGCGGCGACCGACTTGGCGCTTTCCAGTACGACCGCCCGCCGCGGGTAGTCGACCGTGAACGGCGTGCCCGCGAAGAACGCAAGCGACAGGAAGCCGTCGATGCCGTCGAAGTCGCCCGGGAAGCCGCCCATGTCGAAAATGCCGACCTCGAGGCTCTCACAGGTCATCGACCCCATCGAGAGCGCTGCTTCCGATGCGAGCGGGATCGTCACCTGCTGGCCGGACATCCGTCGCCCGGTGTAGGTCGAGCCGTTCGGGCCGCAGCCGATCGCGTCGCAGAGCGATTCCGAGAAGAGCGTCAGGCCGATTCCCGTGTCCAGGACGAACCGTGTTTCGGCCGAGCCGTTGACGACAACCGGAACCGTCAGGAAGTGGTGTACATAGCGAAAAGGGATCGGCGACATCGACGCGCAAGACTAGAGGCTGCCGAAGCCCCGGCCTCCTCGCCGGCTCAATGTGCAGGACTTTTACTGCCACTCTGCTACGGTGTGTCAGTAGGGTCGGTGTTCAGCGACCCGTGAGATTGAGCTTCTCGCGCTCCTTGGGTGGTCTCGAGTTGTGTCGGTCTCGGCCCACCAGTCGAAGGAGTGATCAACATTTTTCAGCAGTCTTTTCGCGCGCTCGGCGTCAATCCGACCGTTGTGGACGCGCTTGCCGCGCGCGGTATGCAATCTCCCTTCCGCATCCAGGAGCTCGTGATTCCCGATGCGCTCGAAGGTGTCGACATCCTCGCAAAGTCGCCGACCGGCTCCGGAAAGACGATCGCGTTCGCGGTTCCCATCGTCGAGCTCACGGATCCGGGCGCGGCGGTCCCTGCGGCCCTCGTCCTCGTTCCGACGCGCGAGCTCGCATCACAGGTCGCCGAGGAGTGCGAGCCGCTCGCTGCCGCCCGCGGATTGCGCGTGGCCGCCGTCTACGGCGGGGCGGCGCTGCAAGCCCAGGCGAAGCGCGCGGCCCGGGCTCACCTGCTGGTCGCAACACCGGGCCGGCTTCAGGATCTGGTCGAACGTCGGCTCGTCACGCTCGAGAGCATCCGCATTCTCGTCCTCGACGAGGCTGACCGGATGCTCGACATGGGGTTCAAGCCGCAGGTCGAGAGGCTCGTCCGGCGGCTGCCTTCAGCGCGGCAGACGATGCTGTTCTCCGCGACGCTGGACGGTGAAGTCGGCGAGCTGGCAAGGGCGTTTACGCGGAACCCGTCGCGCTTCGAGAGCGATGTCTTGCCCGACCGGAACGAGGCAGACGTCGAGCATCGGTTTGCCGCAGTCACCGCCGAGGACAAGGTCGAGCGGCTGATCGAGGAGCTCGAGGCCGAGCGCGGCCTCGCGCTCGTCTTCGTCCGGACGAAGCGCGGCGCCGACCGGCTCGTGTCGAGGCTCGCGCGCCACGACGTCACGGCGATCGCGATGCACGGCGACATGTCCCAGGGCGCCCGAGAGCGTGCGCTCGCGCGCTTTCGCTCCGGCAAGGTGAAGACGCTCGTGGCGACGGATGTCGCGGCGCGCGGGCTCGACCTTGTCGAGATCACGCACGTCATCAACTTCGATCCGCCCGCGGACGACAAGGGATACGTCCACCGCGTCGGCCGGACCGGACGCGCGGGTCGCAGCGGCAGCGGGATCACGTTCGTCCTGCCGGAGCAGCAGAGCGAGTTCAGCCGTGTCGCGTCCCGCCTCGGTCATCGCGAGCAGTTCGAGCTCGCGGGAATGCGCTCTGCACCGGCGCGCCGCGTCTATACGAGCCGGCGTGGGCGGCGATCCAAGTGGTAGGCGCGAACGGGGGCCCCAGTCACTATGCGAAAGGAGACGTGGCGCGAATGCACGGAACGATGATCTTCTTCAACGAGGTCAAGAACACCGGCTTCATCAGGTCCGAGGAAGGGGAGCGCCTGCACGTTCACCGCAGCGGCTTCGTCCCGGGTCATGCCCCGGTCGGCCGATGTAATGGTCTTGCGGTCGTGTTCAGCGTGTCCGAGGATTGGCAGGAGCGGGCGGCTGTCGATGTGTCGGTCGTCGAGGCGGTAGCTCCAAGACGCGCGCGACGACGCTCGGGCCGGCGCTAGGCACACCCGGCGCTTGCGTGGCGCCATCCGTTTGACTCCCACCCTGCCCCGACGTAGCCTTCGCCACGAGGCCAGGAGAAGGGAGACGGAGTGTGCACGCTCGCCGACGTTGCGCCCTTTTCCGGGCGAGACCTTGATCCCGTGATGCCCCGCGGCGGAGGCCGTGAGCCGGCATGAGCCCGCCTGCGAGCATCAGATCGGCGACAGGCCTCTTCTCGGGCGTCGTTCTCCTCACCGCCCTCGTCGTAGGGTTGAGCGCCGACGGGGCGCTGTCCGGCAACCGCGGCGGGTTTTCGCCCGAGATCTACGTCATGAACGCCGACGGCAGCGGGCAGGCAAACCTCACCCGGAACCGGGCGGCGGACGACGCACCGGCCTGGTCGCGCGACGGCGCGAAGATCGCCCTTTCCAGCGAGCGCGACGGCAACTGGGAGATCTACGTGATGCAGGCGGACGGCACCGGGCCCACGAGGCTGACGGTGAATCGGTCGGCGGACGACGCTTTCCCCGATTGGTCGCCTGACGGCACGAAGATCGCCTTCCACACCGACCGCGACGGCAACTACGAGATCTATGTCATGAACGCCGACGGCAGCGGGCAGGCAAACCTCACTCATGAAGCACGGACGGACGACTTGGGCCCCGCCTGGTCCCCTGATGGGACGAAGATCGCCTTCGCCAGCGAGGGCGATATCTACGTGATGAACGCCGACGGCAGCGGGCAGACCCGCCTGACGCACGCCAACGACTTCGACGTGTCGCCGGACTGGTCGCCGGACGGCTCCAAGATCGCTTTCGTAGGCGGGGCGACTGACACCGGGTTCATCGACGTGATGAACGCCGACGGGAGCGGTCGGAGGCGGCTGACTAACGCGGGCAGCGACTACTTTCCCGACTGGTCGCCTGACGGCACGAAGATCGCCTACCACACCGGTCGCACCGGCAACTTCGAGATCTTCGTGATGAACGCCGACGGTACCGCGCAGACAAACCTCACCCGCACACCGCGATCGGACGACTACGAGCCCGCCTGGTCGCCCGACGGGACGAAGATCGCCTTCGCCGGCAACCTGGACACAACGGCGCCCTTACTCGCGCTCATCGCCCGCTCGCCTCAGCGCGTGCTCAGGCAGAAGGGCGTGATCGTGAGCGTCTTGTCCAACGAGACCTGCACGCTCCGCGCCCTGGGCACGATCTCGGTCCGCGGGCAGCGGTCGAAGGTCCGCTTGAGGCCCGCCTCCGGAAGGCTCGGCGCCCCCGGCCGGAAGAAGACGCTCAAGCTCAAGCTCTCGTCCGCCGGGGCGAGACAGCTCACCCGCCTGCTCGCGCAGGGCAAGCGCGCTCGCGCGACCTTCTCCGTGCGGGCGGTCGACAGAGCCGGAAACGCGAGAACGGAGAGGCGGACTGTCGCCGTCGGGCGCTAACCGGCTCCATCCCGTACGCTCCAGCACCGCGTGGCTGTCCCGGAGACAACGACTGATGCTCGCCGCGCGCTCTTCGCGCGCCTGATCGACCACGCGCCGACCTTCCCGCCCGCGAGCCTTCCGCTCGCCGAGGGCCTCGCCGAGCACCGCCGCGTCCGCGCAGGCGAGACGGGTTGGCTCGTGAACCGATTCGTCTGCCCGGCGTCGAAGCTCGCGGAGCTCGGCGACGAGCCGCTGCGGCTCTCGATCGTCGTCGACGGCGGGCAATTACCGAACGGGGACACACGGATCGAGGCGGTCGAGGCGGCGGGAATCGATCCCGAGATGCTGGTCGACGCCGCGCCGGAGATCTACTTCGAGCTGCCGCTGCGCGACGACGTCTCTTTCCGGATCCTTCAGCTCCGCGAGCTCGGGATTCGCGCCAAGGTGCGCTGTGGCGGCTCGGTGCTGCCGAGCGTCACGGCCCTGGCGGAGCTCGTTCAAGCCTGCCGGAGGCTCGAGGTCCCGTTCAAGGCCACGGCCGGGCTCCACCATCCCGTTCGGGCGAATGACGAGCACGGGTTCCTCAATCTCCTCGCGGCGGCGGTCTTCGCAGACGACGAGGAGGAGGCATTGGCCGAAGAAGATCCGTCTGCCTTCGGCGTGACCGCAGACGCCTTCACCTGGCGCGGCCGCTCGGCGACCACCGGCGAGATCGCCAGCGTCCGACAGCAGCTCTTCGTCGGGTTCGGCAGCTGTAGCGCCCAGGAGCCGATCGACGGCCTCGAGGCGCTCGGGATCCTGCCCGCCTGAGAGGTCGAGCTCTGATCCCGCTCGAGGAGATCAGCGCGGAAGGTCGACGTACACCTTCTCTCCCTTGAAGAGCCTGCGCTCCGGATCCCAGGGAAAGAAGATGACGACCGTGAACTCGACGGCGGCACCGCTGGCCGGGTAATCGAGCCAGTCCGCCTCGTGTGTGCCGGTGACGCGCGCCGCCTCGCAGACGCCCTGCGGGCCGATGACGATGTCCGTCAGCTCGAAGTCGACGTCGGGAAACGCGCCGAGGAGCCCGGCGTAGAAGCGGGCCGCCCCCTCGTGGCCCCGCCAGACGTGGCCCGTCCCGACAATCTCGTAGACGCAGTCGTCGGTGAGCGTCGCCAGGAGGCCGGAGACGTCGCGCGCCTTCTCGGCGATCGAGTGGCGCTTCCAGAGCTCGCGGATCTCGGCGTGCTCGGCGCGGTCCGGCTCGCGGCGGAGGAGCTCGCGAACGTCGGTCATGGCGGGATAGGCTCCGCCCCGGCATGGACGCTCGCATCGCGCGCGACTCGCTTTCGGCTTCCTGGCTCGCCGAACGTCTCGCCGTCGAGCCGCGCCGCCTGGAAGCGATGCGCCGCGACGGCGAGCTGATCGCAGTGCGGCCCGAAGGCTCGCAGGAGCACTACTACCCCGTCTGGCAGTTCGACGAGGACTGGCGGCCCTCCCCGGTCGTGCCGCGGCTCGTGCGCGCGGCCCGGGACGCGGGCCTCGCCGACAACCGCCTCTACGAGCTCCTGAACGCGCGTGCCGGCCTCGGCAGCGGCCGCCGGCTCGCCGACGTCATGCGCGAGGGCGGCGACGAGCACGTCCTCGCCGCAGTCCGCTCCGCGCGTCCCTAGCTGCTCTCACGGCGCGGTTGGCGTGAGCGGGACGTCGTCCGGCTGCGGCTCCTCCTGCCCGCGCTGCTTGACCTTCTGCTTGACGCCGGAGGCCCGGGCCGAGGCGGCGTGCGCGAGCTGCTCCGCACGCTCGGAGCCTCGTCGCATGAATGCGGGAACCCGGTCGCGCGCGAGCGCGCGGCGGCGGCGTCCATTGTCCGGATCGAAGAAATAGGCGATCAGGGCTCCGAGGCCCAAGTACCTGAGCAGGCGTAGCATCTGACTCCTCTGGCTCGCTGGCTGGTTCTCGAACGGCCTACCCGAAAACGCCCGGCCCTAACCAGCTGAGCCGCGAGCTAGTCGCCCCAGTCGAAGTCGCGCGAACGGCCCCAGAGGGTGTCTTCGTCGACCGGCTGCTCCGGCTCGGGAGCGCTTACCGGTACCTCGGCGGGGATCGACTCCTCCCCGTCCATCGTGTCCTCGATGCGGGCCTGCTCCTCCGTCTTGAAGAGGGGGTGATTCTCGAACGGGTCCGCGGACTTGTAGTGGTTCAGCGGCATATCCGGCTCGAGCTCCGAGTTGCGGCGTTTCAGCTCGAGGTGATCCTGAATAACGTTGGCAAAGAGCGAAAGCGTCTCTACCGGCATCGATCCTCCCTCGGTCGGTAGGTGCGCGGTTGCGGGGTCGGCGGCGGATTCTAGCGGGGAGCCGGGCAAGGCGCGGAGATTAGCCCCCCGGACGGATGCTCTCACCGGCGGCGAGTAGGATGCCGCCGTGCCTCGCATCCGCCGCATGTTGGGGCGCCGCATCGGGCCCATGGGCATTGCTCTGACCGCGATCGACGTCTGGCGGAGGATCCCTCCGAGGCACCGCCGGCGCATCGTCGCGGAGACGAGGAAGCAACTTCCCCGGCTTGCGAAGAAGGCGGCCGCTTCGAGGCGCCGGCGGCGGCGCCGCTAGGCCTAGACCGAGAGCGCCTCGCGCGCGATTCGGTCCTGGGCGCGCAGATGGGCGGTCGGGTAGCCCTCGCTCGGGCTCGCACGCCAGGGCCGCCCCACGTAGCGGAGGGGCCGGCCGGCGACCGCTTCCTCGAGCCGGTGCCGGATCGCCCGCCAGGCGCCCATGTTCTGAGGCTCCTCCTGAGCCCAGACGACCTCCTCGAGCGCTGCGTAGGAGGAGACGAGACGGGCAGCGGCCTCGACCGGGAACGGGTAGAGCTGCTCGAGGCGCGCGACCGCGACCGTCGGCGCCTGCGACCGCAGCTCGTGGCCGGCAATGTCGTAGTAGAGCCTCCCGGAGCAAAAGACCAGCCGCCTGACGAGCCCACGCTCGACCCCGGAGTCGTCGAGGACGGGCGCGAAGCCGCCCTGCGCGAGGTCGGCGAGCGTGCAGGACGCCTCTTTCAGCCGTAGCAGCCCCTTCGGCGTCATCACGACGAGCGGGCGTGCGCTCGGGTCGAGGGCCTGCCGGCGGAGCAGGTGGAAGTACTGCGCGGAGGTGCTGCAGTTCGCGAGCCGGATGTTCTCCTGTGCGGCGAGCTGGAGGAACCGCTCGAGTCGCGCGCTCGAGTGCTCGGGCCCGTTGCCCTCGTAGCCGTGCGGCAGGAGCAGCGTGAGCCGCGAGGTCTGGCGCCACTTCGCGAGCCCCGAGACGAGGAACTGGTCGACCACGACCTGCGCCCCGTTCACGAAGTCACCGAACTGGGCCTCCCAGAGGACGAGCGCCTCGGGCGCCGCCACGGAGTAGCCGTATTCGAAGCCGAGGGCCGCGAACTCCGAGAGCGGCGAGTTGTACGCCTCGAAGGACGCCGCCGCTTCGGCCAAGTGCTTGATCGGCGCATGCTGGGCGCCGGTCTGCGCGTCGTGGAGGACGAGGTGGCGGTGCGAGAAGGTTCCACGCTCGGTGTCCTGGCCGGTGAGGCGGACGGGGATTCCCTCGACGAGGAGGCTGGCGAGCGCGAGCGACTCCGCCTGTCCCCAGTCGATCCCACCGGCGTCGAGCGCCTCGACGCGCCGCTCGAGCATGCGGACGAGCTTCGGGTTCACGGTGAAGCCCTCGGGGACGCTGACGAGCTCGGCGCTCAGCTCGCGCAGCCGCTCGGCCGGGACGGCCGTCTCCACGCTTGCGTCGATCGCCGCCGGAGTGCTTTCGCCTACGTCTGCCTGCGGGGTGCCGAACGAAGTCTTGAGCGTCTCGTGAGCCGCCCGCATCCGGGCCTGCTGGTCGGCGGCCAGCCGGTCGGCTTCCTCGCGCGAGACCTCGCCCGCGGAGACGAGCCGCTCGGCGAACTGCTCTCGGACGCTCGGGTGGTCGGCGATCCGCTTGGCCATCAGCGGCTGGGTGAACGACGGCTCGTCGCCCTCGTTGTGGCCGTGCCGCCGGTAGCCGACGAGGTCGACGACGACGTCGTGACCGAAGCGACGCCGGAAGGCCATCGCAAGGCGGATCGCGGAGACCGCCGCCTCGGGGTCGTCGGCGTTGACGTGGACGATCGGGATGTCGAAGCCCTTCGCAAGGTCGCTCGAGTAGCGAGTCGAGCGCCCGTCGGCGGGGTCGGTCGTGAAGCCGACCTGGTTGTTCGCGATCACGTGCAGCGTGCCGCCCGTCGTGTAGCCGAGGAGGGCTTCGAGGTTGAGCGTCTCGGCTACCACCCCCTGCCCCGGGAAGGACGCGTCGCCGTGAATGAGGATCGGCAGGGCGACGCTCGGATCGTGGGTGCCCTCGGGCGTCGAGCGGTCGGTCTGCTCCGCTCTCGCGATCCCCTCGACGACCGGGTCGACCGCCTCTAGGTGGCTCGGGTTGGCCGCGAGCATGACCGTCACCTCGCCGGCGGCGGTCCGGCGGCGGCCGATCGCGCCGAGGTGGTACTTGACGTCGCCGCTCGCCCCCTCGGCGGTCGCGGCGACGGCCTCGATCGTCCGCTCGCCCTCGAACTCGCGGAGGATCTCCTCGTACGGGCGGCCGATGATGTGGGCCAGGACGTTCAGGCGACCGCGATGGGCCATGCCGATCACGACCTCGTGGGCGCCGGCCTCCGCGCCGAGCTCGAGCCCCTCGTCGAGCATCGGCACGAGCACGTCGAGGCCCTCGACGGAGAACTGCTTCTGCCCGAGGAAAGCGCGACGCAGGTAGTGCTCGAAGCCCTCCACCTCGGTCAGCCGCTCGAGCAGCCGGCGGCGCTCGTCCTCCGAGAGCGGCTGCCGGAAGCGCCCCGACTCGATCGCGTGCCGGAGCCAGACGCGCTCCTGGTGGTCGGAGATGTGCTCGATCTCGTAGGCGATCGTCCCGCAGTAGATCTCGCGCAGCTTCGGAAGAACGTCGGCGAGCGTCTCACCCTCGGCGCCGACGCGGAGCACGGACGCGGGGATCTGCGCTTGGAGCTCGGGCGTCAGCTTCGGGACGAGGAGCTCGGGCTCGAGCGCCGGGTCGCCGACGGGCTCGGAGCCGAGCGGGTCGAGGTGTGCGGCGAGATGCCCGTGCATCCGGTACGCCTTGACGAGCGCCATCGCCGCCGCAACGGCGCCGAGCAGGGTCTCGTCGGGCGCGACCGGGACGACTTCAGCGGGCGCGGGCGCGGGCACGGGCGGCACGGCGGGCGCAGCCGGTGCTCCGTTGCCGTCCGGTCGGAGCGTCTCGAGAAGCCGGGCCAGGCCGGGCAGCGCCTCGGCGAGCCGCGGATCGCCGCTCTCGAAGAGCTCACGCCACTCGGCGGGGACCGCTTCCGGGTTGTCGAGGTACTCCTCGAGGAGCACCTGCGCATAGCCCACGTTCAGGCCGTCGACGTCGTGCACGTTCACACGGTTCGTTCTACCAGCCCGAGACCCTCTCGCGTCCCCGGCCGGCTCTTGCCGCCGTCAATAGATCGGCCTCGAAGTAAGAACGGCGACCGCCATCCCGACGAGCCAGCAGACCGACCCCACCGCGACGGCGAAGGCCGCGAGGCGCGCATGGCGGCCTCCGAGGCCTGCGGCGACGATCGCGACGAGGATCGCGAACGGCGCGAGGCGAACCGGCCTATAGACGGTTGCGACCGCGCTCGCCGTCAGCGAGATCGCGGCGAGGAAGCCGGCGACGGTCTCCCCCGGCCGCTGCCGGTCGAGCGGCGTGCTCATGGAACAGGCCCAACACGGGCGGCGCGCGCGACGCGCGCTTCGCGGCGCCGCGGCCCGCCGTGCGGACTTCTGCGCCGCGGCCGCCGGGTCGGCGTTCGGGGCCCAGGCGCAACCGGGACCGGCAGGCGAGCCCCCTCGAGCGGCTTCGGCTCGGCCTTGATCGCCCAGTAGCAGACGGCGCCCAGGTAGAGGAGCGGCAGCTTGAGGATCAGCAGCATGAACACAAGCTCAACCACCGCCGGAAGTGTAACTCCGGCCCTCTCGGCGCTAG
>DASYUD010000067.1:0-30181 GCA_036001625.1 Gaiellaceae bacterium | reverse complement strand
ACGACCGCGACGCCGCCGGACAGCTTCGCGAGCCGCTCCTGGAGCTTCTCGCGGTCGAAGTCCGAGTCGGTGGTCTCGATCTCGGCCTTGAGCTGCTTGATGCGGCCCTTGATCGCCTCGGAGTCGCCGCCGCCGTCGATGATCGTGGTCGTGTCCTTGTTGATCACGACCCGACGAGCATGGCCGAGCTGTGAGAGCTTCGTGTTCTCCAGCTTGAGACCCAGCTCCTCGGTGATGACCTCGCCACCGGTGAGGATGGCGATGTCCTCGAGCATCCGCTTACGGCGGTCACCGAAACCGGGAGCCTTGACCGCGACGGCCTGGAACGTGCCGCGCAGCTTGTTGACGACGATCGTTGCGAGTGCCTCGCCTTCGACGTCCTCAGCGACGATCAGCAACGGCTTGCCGGCCTGGATGACCTGCTCGAGCACCGGCAGGAGGTCCTTCACCGCGCCGACCTTCTGGTTGGCGATGAGGATGTAGGGGTCGTCGAGCACGGCCTCCATGCGCTCGGCGTCCGTGATCATGTAGGGCGAGAGGTAGCCCTTGTCGAACTGCATGCCTTCGGTGAACTCGAGCTCGAGCCCGAAGGTCTGGCCCTCCTCGACGTTGACGACGCCGTCCTTGCCGACCTTCTCGATCGCATCCGAGATGACGTCGCCGATCTCGCGCTCGCGCGCCGAGATCGTTGCGACCCGGGCGATGTCCTCCTTGCCCGAGATCTCCTTCGACTGAGTCTTGAGGCTCTCGACGACGTTGTCGACGGCCTGCTCGATGCCGCGCTTCAGCCCCATCGGGTTTGCGCCGGCAGCGACGTTCTTCAGGCCCTCGCGGACGATCGCCTGGGCAAGGACGGTCGCGGTCGTCGTGCCGTCGCCGGCGACGTCGTTTGTCGCCGTCGCGACCTCACGGACGAGCTGAGCGCCCTGGTTCTCGAAGATGTCCTCGACCTCGATCTCGCGCGCGATCGTGACGCCGTCGTTTGTGATCGTCGGTGCGCCGAATTTCTTGTCGAGCACGACGTACCGACCCTTCGGGCCAAGGGTGACCTTGACCGCATCAGCGAGGATGTTGACCCCGCGCTCGAGCGAGCGCCGGGCGTCCTCGTTGAACTTCAGCTCCTTATGTGCCATTCGCTACTCCCTTCGTCCTATGCGCGGGCGCCGGCGAGCTCTCGCTTCTTGCTCGACTTCGCGGCCCCGCTCTTGGTGGTGACCTTCGCGAGCACGTCCGACTCGCGCAGGATGAGTACGTCGTCGGTACCGAGCTTGATCTCGGTCCCTCCGTACTTCGAGAAAATGATCTCGTCGCCCTTGGCGACTTCCATCGGGACGATCTCGCCTCGATCGTTGCGGGCGCCCGGGCCGACCGCGAGTACGCGGCCGCGCTGGGGCTTCTCCTTTGCCGTATCCGGCAGGACGATCCCGCTCGAGGTGGTCTCCTCTTCTTCGAGGACCTCGACGATGAGGCGGTCACCCAGTGGCTGCAGATTCATCCATGACCTCCTAGTGAGTACTTTGTGACAGCGGTTGGCACTCCTCCCAACCGAGTGCCAAGGCAGTCTATCGTCCCGTTTCCGCCTCTGCAAGCGGAACAGGCCGGGGTGCCCGGCTGACGGCTTGCCGAAGGCGTCCGGCGATGTTACAAACGAGCCGTGCGCCGGGAATTCTCCGCGGGCGGCGTCCTCGTGCGGCGGCTGAAAGGCCGCTGGATGCTCG
This sequence comes from Gaiellaceae bacterium, assembly GCA_036001625.1. Taxonomy (GTDB): domain Bacteria; phylum Actinomycetota; class Thermoleophilia; order Gaiellales; family Gaiellaceae; genus VAXT01. Next base: position 28,463 of record DASYUD010000067.1, on the reverse strand, counting down.
CCGCGATCCGCCCGGCAGGCAAGGAGCCGGGTCTCTGGGCCCTCCCGAAGGGGCTCGTCGGGAGCACCGAGAAGCCCGAAGAGGCCGCCCAGCGCGAGGTCGGCGAGGAGACGGGCGTCGAGGCGCGGCTCGTGACCAAGCTCGGCGACATCCGCTACGTCTACACGTGGGCGGGCGAGCGGGTCTTCAAGGTCGTCAGCTTCTACCTCTTCCGCTACCGGCGAGGCCGGCTCGGCGAGCTCCCGCCGGAGCATGCGCACGAGATCGCCGAGGTGCGCTGGCTCCCGCTCGAGGAGGCCGAGCGGCTGCTCGCCTACCGGGGCGAACGGGAGATGGCCGAAAAGGCGCTCGCGTTCGTGCGGGAGAACGGCTTATGATGCGCCCCGCCTCCTCGCGTCCTTGTGGACGACGCCGTGTACGCGCTCAACTTCTACTCACCCATGGTGGCCGACCAGCTGCGCAGCCGCCGCAAGACGGCGACGATTCGCCTTGGGGATAAGTCCCGGAAGTACAAGAAGGGGATGGTCGTCCAGGTGCTCGTCGGCGCGAGGTACGGCCCGCGGGAGAGGATCTTCGACGCTGTCATCGACAAGGTCGACGTGAAAGCGCTCGGCGAGCTCTCGCCGCGCGAGATCGAACACGACAACCCGGAGATCCGCCGTCCCGAGGAGCTCGCGATCTTCCTCGGCCAGCTCTACAACCGCGAGATCTCCTCGCACGAGATCGTCACGCTGATCCGCTTCTCCGAGATCCGCGCCTGAAGCGCGACTCAACGGCGGCGGGTTAGCGCCCTCGGCGCCGTATCGGCCCGCCGAAGGCCTCGGCCGGGCGGAGCGACTCGCCGCAGGCCTCGCACTCGACGGCGAAGGCGGACGAGAAGCGCGCATCGCAGGCCGGGCAGCGCGAGCGCATCTCGCCGCCGCACTGGGGGCAGGCGCCCGGCAGCTCCCCCTCCGACTCGTCGAAATAGCGCTGCGCGAACCCGCACGCGACGCAAAACGCCACCCAGTCGCCGAGGGTCTTGCGCCGCTCCTCGCGGAGCCAGTCCGACGCCTTGCCCACTATCTGTTCTGAAGCGCGTCGAGTCCGACCGCGAGTGCGATCGCGAGTCGGCGGTCGAGCTTTCGCTCGTCGTCGCCGGAGAGGTCCAGCACGTACTGGTCGCGAAGCTTGAACTTGCGGTCCATGCCGCCCACGACCTTGCCGTCGAGGAGGATGTCGAAGTTGTACGGGATCGGCACGTACTCACCGTAGGGAACGAAGTCGACCAGGCGGCGAAGGATCGCACCGGCCCTGGACCGCTCGCGGGCGAGCGCGATCTCCTGCTCGTCGGGGCCGCCCACGTGCCAGGTCGAGTGGACGAGCGACTCGCGGAACTTGTGCCACAGCAAGCCGAGCCGCTCCTCGCCCACGAAGACGTCGTAGCGCGAACCACCGGTGTCGAGGAATGAGCGCGCCTTGATGCGGAAGAGCTCCTCCGTCTCCGACTCGTCGGCGTAGAAGCGGATGTCCTCCTTGACCTTCAGCTTCTTCTGTCGCACGTATGCGACGGGCGGGCCGGCCGCCGTCTCGCCGATCGCGAGCGGCGTTACGCGGTAGAGGTTCGCGATCGGGCGGACCAGCTGGTCGATGAGGAATCTGTCGTAGTCGAAGGTCATCGCCGGGGAGGGTAGTCGTTAGAGTTCTACGGCCCATGGCGATCGCGAGAGAAGCCGAGCCGGTCGGCTCGCTGCGCGAGGTGAGAGAGGCGGGCCTCGACCGCGAGGACCTCCTCGGCATCTACCGCACGCTCCTGATCACGCGCGGGATCGAAGAGCGCGGCCACATCCTCTACAAGCAGGGGAAGATCCCCGGCTCGTTCTACACGGGCCGTGGCAACGAGGCCGCGTCGGTCGCCGTCGCGACCGCGATGGGCCCCGACGACGTCGGCACGCCGCTCCACCGCGACATGGGCGTGCACGTCACCCGCGGCGTCGAGCCGTGGCGCATCTTCGCCCAGTACATGGGCCGGATCGACGGCCCGACTCGCGGCCGCGACGGCAACGTCCACATGGCGGACGCGAAGCTCGGCCTGATCGCCATGGTCAGCCACCTTCCGGCGATGCTCCCGGTCGCCGTCGGCTGCGCGCTCGCCTTCCGGATCCGCGAGGAGAAGCGGGTCGCGGTCGCCTGGTACGGCGAGGGCGCCTCCGCGCGGGGCGACTGCCACGAGGGCATGAACTTCGCCGGCGTCCGCCGCCTGCCCGTGGTCTTCATCTGCGACAACAACCAGTGGGCCTATTCGACGCCGACCCACCTCGAGTACGCGTGCGAGACGCTCGCCGACCGCGCACAGGCCTACGGCTTCGAGGGCGTCGTCGTCGACGGCACCGACTTGCTCGCCGTCTACCGGGAGACGAAGCGCGCGATCGAGAAGGCGCGAGAAGGCGGCGGGCCGACGTTGATCGAGTCGCTCACGCTCCGCATGGAGGGCCATGCGGTCCACGACGACGCCTTCTACGTGCCGAAGGAGATGTTCGAAGAGTGGGCGAAGAGCGACCCGCTCGAGCGCTTCCGCACCTGGCTGCGCGAAAACGCGGATCTCACCGACGACGAGGAGGAAGAGATCGGCGCCGGCGTCAAGAAGACCCTGAACGACGCGCTAGTGCGCGCCGAGGAGTCGCCCCTGCCCGAACCCGAGTCGCTCACCGAAGGTGTCTTCGCGACTCCGGAAGACCTCGACACGCCCCACCACAAGTAATGCCGGAAAGGACCTATCTGCAGGCGATCTCCGACGGGCTCCGGCAGGAGATGCGACGCGACAAGCGCGTCTTCGTGATCGGCGAGGACGTGGGTGTCTACGGCGGCGCCTTCAAGGTGACGCTCGGCTTCCAGGAGGAGTTCGGCTCGTGGCGCGTGATCGACTCGCCCCTCTCGGAAACGGCGATCATCGGCAGTTGCACCGGAGCCGCGATCATGGGCATGCGGCCGGTGGCCGAGATGCAGTTCGCCGACTTCATCTCGTGCGCGTGGGATCAGCTCGTGACCGTGGCGGCGAAGCAGCGCTTCCGTGCGGGCACGCCGATCCCGATCGTCGTCCGGCTTCCCTCCGGCGGAGGTTTCTCGGGCGGCCCCTTCCACTCGCAGAACCCGGAGAGCTCGTTCGCTCACATCCCCGGCCTCAAGGTCGTCTGCCCGGCGACGCCCGAGGACGCAAAGGGTCTGCTCGTGAGCGCGATCGAGGACCCGAACCCTGTTCTCTACTTCGAGCACAAGCACCTCTACCGCCGGATCAAGGCCGAGGTTCCCGACGAGCGGTACACGATCCCGTTCGGCAAGGCGCGCGTCCATCGCGAGGGCGAGGACGTCACCGTCGTCACCTGGGGCGCGATGGTCTACACGGCCGACGACGCGGCGAAGGAGCTCGAGGGCGATGGGATCTCGGTCGAGATCCTCGACCTGCGGACGATCATCCCGTGGGACAAGCAGGCTGTGCTCGAGAGCGCGCAGAAGACTTCGAAGGTGCTCGTCCTGCACGAGGACACGCGAACCGGCGGCTTCGGAGCCGAGATCGCGGCGACGATCGCCGAGGAGGCATTCGAGCACCTCGACGCCCCGATTGTGCGGATCACGGCGCCCGACTCACCCGTGCCCTTCTCGCCCCAGCTCGAGAAGGCGTACATCCCGCAGGTCGAGGGCGTGGCCGCAGGACTCCGAGAACTGGCTGAGTACTAGGCGCCATGGCTGTCACAGGCGCGATCGAGGTCGTGATGCCCCAGATGGGCGTCTCGGTGTCGGAGGGGACGATCACGAAGTGGCTGAAGCAAGAGGGGGATCAGGTCGAGGCCGACGAGGCGCTGCTCGAGATCTCGACCGACAAGGTCGACACCGAAGTGCCGAGCCCCGCCTCCGGCGTGGTCTCGCAGATCCTGGTCCAGGAGGGCGAGACCGTCGACGTGGGAACGACGCTCGCAGTCATCGGCGGAGAGGCCGGCGGACCCGCCGCTGCTCCCGAGCCCGAGGCTCCCGAGCCGGCAACCCCCGAGGCCGTCGCCGAGCCCTCGGCCGTGTCGAGCGCGGAGGCTGACGTCGAGGCGGCGCCCCCGCCCGCCGCCGAGCCGACCCCGAGCGACGCCCAGCAGGACGGCAAGAGCTTCGTCTCTCCCGTCGTGGCGCGGATCGCAGCCGAGCACGGCGTCAACGTCTCGAGCGTCACCGGCACCGGTAGAGGCGGGCGCGTGACCAAGAAGGACATCCTCAAGTTCATCGAGTCGGGACCGCCGGCAGCGCCGCCGGCGCCGCCGAAGGAGGAAGCCCCCGCACCGGCGCCAGCCCCGGCCCCCGCGCCCGTCGAGGCGGCCCCCGTCGAAGCGCCTGCGGCACCGGCCGCGCCTCCGCCGGAGCCCGTGCCCGCGATGGCCGGCGCCGGCGAGATCCTCGAGCCGATGACCGCGATGCGACGCGGCATCGCCGAGCACATGCGCCGCTCGCTCGACACCTCGGCGCACGTGACGACGGTCTTCGAGGTCGACATGTCGAAGGTCGTCGCCATCCGCAACAAGCTGAAGCCGGAGTACGAGCGCAGCTACGGCGTCAACCCGACCTACCTGGCGTTCATCTCGCGCGCGACGATCGAGGCGATCAAGAACTGGCCGTGGGTGAACGGCGAGATCCGCGGCGAGCAGATCGTCCGGAAGCAGTACGTCAACCTCGGCATCGCGGTCGCGCTCGAGGGCGGCAAGGGCCTGATCGTGCCGGTCATCAAGAACGCCGAGGCTCTCAACCTGCTCGGGCTCGGCCGGGCGATCGCGGACGTCGCCGACCGGGCGCGGAACAAGAAGCTCACACCCGACGACGTGCAGGGCGGCTCGTTCACGATCACCAACCCCGGCGGCTGGGGCGCGATCATCGGCACACCGATCATCAGCCAGCCGCAGGTGGCGATCCTCGACGTCGAGGCGCTCGTCAAGCGGCCCGTCGTCGTCCAGGATGACCGCGGCAGCGACGTGATCGCAATCCGCTCGATGATGAACCTCTGTCTCTCGTACGACCACCGGCTCGTCGACGGCGCCTACGGCGCGCAGTTCATGAAGGAGTTGCGCGAGAACCTCGAGACCTGGGACGAAGTCTCTTACTAGAGCTCTTCGTCGTTCGGCGCGAGCGCGGCGGCCCGTGGGACTGGTCCCGCGACATGCGAGAGCAGGCGGGCTTCGAGCAGCATGCTCGCTTCATGGACGAGCTCGTCGATTCGGGGTTCCTGATCCTCGGCGGCCCGCTCGAGGGCGATCGCGAGGTCCTGGAGATCGTGGACGCGGAGTCAGAAGGCGAGATCCGCAGGCGCCTTGACGAGGATCCGTGGACGCCGAACGGGATGCTCCGGGCCGTGAGCATCGAGCGCTGGACGATCCTTCTGGACAGTCGTGGCCGCTGACCTTGTCCGGCTGACGGTCGTCCCCACTCAATTCGATGCTGAGATGATTCAGTCGCTTCTGAGGACTGAGGGAATCACGTCGTTTCGCGAGCTCACGGACTACGGCGCGGGCTCGACGGACGGCCTCGGGGGCGGACAACAAGAGATTTTCGTCGCCCCGAGCGATCTCGAAAGGGCTCAGGCGCTCATCGCCGACCACTGAGACGACGTGCAGCTTCCCTGGGCGCAGCCGGGCTGGCGCGAATCGGTCGCAGCTTGGATCGACGAGACGTTGAGGAAGAACCGCTTCGAGGCGACCGGGCCGGTCGAGTACCTGCGCACGCGCCCGTGGTCAGGGCTCGCGCGCGTTCCGACGACGCACAGCGACATCTTCTTCAAGGCCGATTCACCCACGCTCGCCTTCGAGCCGCCGCTCGTCGTCGAGCTCGCACAGCGGCGGCCCGATTGCCTGCCGGAAGTGGTCGCGATCGACACCGACCGCGGCTGGCTGCTCACGCGTGACGCGGGGCCGCCGCTTCGCGAGCTGCTCGCGGGCTCGAAGGATCCGCAGATCTGGGACGAGCTGCTTCCGCTCTACGCGGGACTCCAGATCGAGCTCGGCGGCTCCGTCGAAGAGCTACTCGAGCTCGGCACGCCCGACGACAGGCCGACGACGCTCCGCCTCGCCTTCGAGGAGCTCTTTGCGCGCTGGAACCTCGACCCACGGCTCCTCGCACTTGCACCCGAGATCGAGGCCTACGCGGAGCGGCTGGGCGACACGGTTCCGCTCTCACTCATCCACGAGGAGTTCCAGGACAACAACATCTGCGTCGGCCCCAGCGGCCCGGTCCTCATCGACTGGGCCGAGGCTGCTGTGGGGCACCCATTTGCAGGCCTCGTCGTCACGATGCGCGGTCTCGCCGACCGCTGGGGGCTCGAGCCCGGCGGGCCCGAGCTAGCCCGCTGGCGAGATGCGTACCTCGAGCCCTGGACGACGTTCGCACCGCTTTCGCAGCTCGTCGACCTGTTCGGCCTCGCGTACCCGCTGGGCATGGTCTCCCGAGCGCGCGCGTGGGATCGCATTCTCGCGCCGCTCGCTGAGGCGGATCGGGCGGAGTACGCGCACACCGTTCCGGCCTGGCTCGACGTGCTCGCCGCGACCGTCGAGGGGACGGCTAGGCTAGGCACGTGAGCCGCGGGGCCTACGTCATGAACCTGGGTCTCGTGCCCTATCGCGAGGCGTGGGACCTTCAGCGTTCGCTTGCCGCGGCCGTGTCGCAGGGGGCGATCCCCGATACCGTCCTCCTGCTCGAGCATCCGCCGGTGATCACTCTCGGCCGGCGCGCCGAGCCCGGCGAGGTCCACGTCCCGGAGGGCGCCGAGGTCGAGATCGTCGAGACCGACCGAGGCGGCAAATCGACCTTCCACGGGCCCGGCCAGCTCGTGTGCTATCCGATCTTCGACCTCACGCGTCATGGGCAGGACGTGAAGCGCTACTGCCGAGACCTCGAGGAGGCGCTCATCCACACGATCGGCGCAGTCGGTGTCGAAGCGACCCGGATCGAGGGGCTGACCGGGATCTGGGTCGAGAGACCCCCGCGCAAGATCGCCTCCATCGGCGTGCATATCTCGAAGTGGGTCACGACCCACGGCTACGCGCTCAATGTGGACCTCGACACAGCTCCATTCACCGAGTGGACCACCGCCTGCGGGCTCGCCGACGCCGCCTTCACGACGATCGCGCGCGAGCTCGGCCGTCCGGTTCCGGTCGACGACGTCCGGCCGTGGGCCGCTGCCGCGCTCGAGGAGGTCTTCGACCTTCGCCTCGATGAGCTACCGGCAGAAGAAGGTGCCGGGCTCTGGCCGCAGCCGATCCACGAGCGGCTGACTGCGAAGCCCACCGGCGCGACGGCGGCCGGCCTGGCCCAGGGCGTCGAGCAGGTGGCGGCCCGCTAGGAGCCCTCCTCAGCGGGCTAAGCGGCCTTCGCGTCGCGCTCGAAGGACGCCAGAAGCGCATCGACGACGCGGGGGTCGAACTGGCTCCCGCTCGAGCGGCGCAGCTCGGCCATCGCTTCCGAGACCGGCAAAGCCTTCCGGTAGGAGCGGTCGCTCGTCATCGCGTTGAAAGCGTCGCAGCAGGCGACGATCCGCGCGATGATCGGGATGTCCTCGCCGGCGACGCGGTCTGGATACCCGGTGCCGTCGTACTTCTCGTGGCAGGCGCGGACGATGCGCCCGATCTCGCCGAGCAGTCCGCCGACGCGGAGCAGCATTTGCTCGCCCTCGATCGTGTGTCGCTCGATGATCGCGCGCTCCTCCGGCGTGAGCTTGCCGGGCTTGTTGATGATCTCGTTCGGGACCCGAACCTTCCCGACGTCGTGGAGCAGCGCCGCGAACTCCGCGTCGCGCCGCTCACGGGAGGACAGTCCGAGCTCGTCGGCGACGGCGAGCGTCAGCTCGACGACGTCCCTGCTGTGTTCTCCCGTGTACGCATCGTCGGCCTCGACGACATCGCCGAGGAGGAACGCGGTGCCACGGTAGGCGTCGCGCAGCTCGAGCTCGTGATCGATGCGCACCCGCCGCTCGCGTGCGAAGACGGCGAGCAGCGCGACCAGCGGCAGGGCGAGCAGCACACCGGCGGAGGAGCGGGTGCTGGCGAAGGCGACGGCGAGCCCGACCGGCGCGAGCCCAGCGTCGATCACGTAGACCGAGCCCATCGTGTGCAGGTGGAGCCTCGGCGGCACCCCGAGCGTGGCCCATTGACGAATCACGGTGCTGCCGTAGTCGAGCGCGAACTGGGCTCCGAGTGCCCCGAGGTAGACCGGCCAGCGCCGGAGATCCGGCTGCGCCTCGCCCGCCAGGCCGAGCACGAGGGCCGGCCCGACGGCGTGCCAGGAGTCGACGAGCCGCAGAAAGACTCTTTCGATGTGCAACGTCCCGCGCGCGTATTCGACCGCGCTGCCGACCAGGATTCCCGCGGCGACCGCCAGCGGGACCGTCCCGATGGGCAGTACGAACAGCATCGGGACGAGGATGAGCTGCGTCGGGACGGCCGAGCCGCTGCCCACCTCGAAATCGAGACGGAACGCGACTGCGTAAGCCACAAGTAGGAGCGCACCCGTGACCGCCGAGGGCGACCGGTGCGAGGGGATCAGCAATGCGAGCGTGCCGGCGACTGCGAGGAAGAGCCCGAGGGAGACGACGAGCGTCGCGCGATCGCGGGTGGCAAGACGGCTGAGCCGCCGGGCCCGCTGCTCCTCGATCACGCGCTGGGCGTCGGGATCGAGTCCCGGCGAGGTCGTGCGTGAGGTGATCTCGGCCGCAGTCGTCACACGGGGTCAAATCGGCTGGGCGCCCGCTCGGCTTGACGAGCGCTCGGCGCCGGAATCCCTCGTTCGAGGGGTGAGGATGTCCCCGGAAAGACCCCCGTCAGGGGGATGCAGCGCCACGCGCAAGCCCCAAGGTGCGAGGTGGCGGCAATTGGAGGAGGACGATCTCTGTGGCAACACGACTTCGCCGGTTTCTTGGTCTCGTCGGCTTGACAACGCTTCTCGCCGGCCTCGCGATCCCCGCGGATGCGGGTCTGCTCGCTACCGGCTCCGCGAGCTACTGCGACCCCTACACCTCAATGGCCTTCCAGACCTGGGGGGATCGGTCGAGCTACATGCTCACGCCCGGTGGCAGCTTCGAGGACGGAACACCGAGCTGGAAGCTCAGCGGCGGGGCGAAGGTCGTCTCCGGCAACGAGCCCTACTTCATTCACTCGAAGAGCGACCGCCGGTCCCTGTATATGCCGGCAGGCTCCTCGGCCACGACGCCGACGATGTGCTTCGCCGCCGGAGACTGGCACCTGCGCTTCGTGGGCGTCAGCCCGAGTAAGTCGTCCACGCTCCGAGTCACGGTGACCGTCAACAGTCTCCTGGGAGTGCTCAGCGTCCTCGACGGCGGCACCGTCTCGAGTGACGGGACGTGGAAGCCGTCACCGAAGGTCGGGCTCCTGCTCACCAACGTCGCCGGGCTGCTGACGACCAAGGCGATCTCGATCCGCCTTACGGCGACGAGCGGCGCCTCACAGCTCGACGACGTCTACCTCGATCCGTTCAAGGACACCTAGACCGGTCATTTCAGGGACGCGCGAGCCAAGCTCGCGGATCCTGAAAGCGGCGTCGCAAGCGACGCCTTGCGGCGGTGTCGGTCGACTCGGAAGGACTCGACCGGTCATTTCAGACGGATGCCCGAGCCAAGCTCGCGCATCCTGAAAGCGGCGTCGCAAGCGACGCCTTGGAACGTAGACTGAGCGGCATGCAGCGCTCGCTGCCCGTCGCCCAGCGGCCCCGCCGCCCTGAATGGATGAAGGTGCGCGCGCCGAGCGCCGACTCGCGCTACTTCGACGTCAAGAAGCTGATCCACGGGCACAACCTCCACACGATCTGCGAGGAGGCGCGCTGCCCCAACATCTCCGAGTGCTGGGGGCGCGGGACGGCGACCTTCCAGATTCTCGGCGACACCTGCACGCGCGCCTGCCGCTACTGCTACGTGCGCTCGGGCAAGCCCGATGGCCCGCCCGACCTGCTCGAGCCGCTCCGCCTCGCGCAGACGGCGGGGCAGATGGGGCTGAAGCACGTCGTCGTCACCTCGGTCGACCGCGACGACCTTCCCGACAAGGGCGCCGGCCACTACGCGGCGACGATCCGCGCGCTGAAGGCCAAGGTGCCGGGCGCCTCGGTCGAGGTGCTGACCCCTGACTTCCTCGGCTACGAAGAGGAGGCGCTCCAGATCGTCCTCGCCGAGCGGCCCGAGGTCTTCAACCACAACATCGAGACCGTGCGCCGCCTCCATCCACACATGCGTGGCGCGAAGGCGTCCTACGACAAGGCGCTCTGGCTGCTCGCCCGCGCGAAGGAGGTGGCCGACTATCCGGTGATGACGAAGTCGGGGATCATCGTCGGGCTGGGGGAGACGAACGACGAGATCGTCGAGACGATGCGCGACCTGCGCGCGCACGCCGTCGACGTTCTCACGATTGGCCAGTACCTCCAGCCCTCGGCGCGCCACGCGAAGATCGACCGCTGGGTGCACCCGGACGAGTTCCGCTGGCTCCGCGAGCAGGGCGAGATGCTCGGCTTCGGTTCGGTCTTCTCCGGGCCGCTCGTTCGCTCGTCGTATCGCGCCGACGAGCAACGCCACGCGGCCGAGACAGGCCGCGGCGCCGTCGCCTACTAGAGACGCGAACGAGCGAGTAGATCCGGCCGCGGCGCGGTCGCGTAGTAGTGGGAGGGCCGCCTCGGGGGGCGGCCCTCCCTCGTTGCTTCTCAGTCGGCGCTAGTTCGGACCGTGGTGCACTTCTGCGTAGTAGATGTCCTCCTCGGGAGCCGTGCCCCTGATCGGGCGCGTGTCGGCCCAGACGATGTGCGCGTCACCGTGACTGTCGGTGTCCACCCACATGTAGTCGCCGAGGAAGCCGGCCTGGGCCGGGTTGTTGGCCGGAACCAGGTTCGGCATCGAGCCGGTCGTGACGCGGTGGTCGATGTAGGACGGGCTGCCCGAGGCAGGATTCCGGACCTCGGTCGCCGTGATGTCGTTGCAGCCGGTGAACTCGCAGTTGCCGTACTGACGGTCGTAGTAGACGACCCACAGCCTGCTCCCGTCGGAGGTCACCTCGCTCCACGGCTGCCACTGTGCGGTCTCGCCGAGCCGCGAGCGAGGCGTGACGGTGCGTGGTGCGCTCCACGTCGCGCCGCCGTTCGTCGAGAACGCGTAGAAGATGTCGTTGTCGCACGGCGGCGTCGCCGTCGAGGCCGGGCCGGTGCAGCTCGGGTTCGTGTTGTTCCGGAAGTCAGCCCAGGTCGCGTACAGCACGCCGCTGTCGTCGACCGAGTTCGAGATCGATGTGAACTCGGTTACCCGGTACCCGTTAGGCGGAATGCAGTGCCGGCCGCCCGGGCACCCCGTGCTGGCGTTCGGACCGGTTGGCAGGTTGTCGGCCAAGCTGTCGATCCTGACCGGCGCGGTCCAGTTGGCCACGTTGCTGCAGTCGGCCGAGCCCGGGCACTTCACGAACAGTGCCTGGAGAGTTCCGGCGCCCGGTATGTTCTCATTCCCGAACGTCACGTAGATCGTCCCGTCCGGACCGACGGTCGGATGCGAGCCCTGGTCGTCGTTGCACGCGGGTCCCGGGGTGCAGATCGCCGCGTTCGCCCCGCTGATCTCAACCCGCGGAGACCAGGTCGCGCCGCCGTTCGTCGACTGGCTGAAGTAGATCGGGCTGTGACCGCCGGTGAACAGCGTCCAGGTCATGTAGACGTTGTCCCGCTTCGGGCTCGACGGATTCGAGTCGGCCGTCATCAGCTCCTTGTCGTTCGAGGCGGTCGTGTCATTGGAGACGACGCCGACCGGCGTATCGCGGTACTCCTGGAAGCCACCCGCCGGGTTCGGGGAGTGGTAGAAGGCGCCCCCGTTGCCTGCGTTCGACTTCATGACAACGATGGCGCTCACGCCGCTGGCCACGTCGAACAGGATTCCGCCGCTGTATGCGTTTCCGCGCGAGTCCCAGGCCACGGTCGGGTCGCTACAGGCGTCCGCGGTGTGGTTGTCGAGCAGAGTGAACTGCCAGAAGGGCGGAACCTGGTCGCCCCACTTCTTGCCGCCGTCGAACGACCAGTCGTACCCGCAGTGGTTGAAGCCGATCCGCGAGTCGTTCTGGCCCGCGATGATGTTGCTCTCGTCCAGCGGGTTGAGCTGAATCGCCTCTTCGGCCTGACGCCGGAGCGAGCAGTCCTGGTTGACACGGGTGTTCGTCTGCCCGTTCCCGCTGAACTCGTTCTGGCAGCCCTCGGTCTTGGCACGCGAGAGGCTGTCGCTTTGGAGCGCCCTCATGGCCGCTCGTCCCTGGGGCGTCTGAGCCCGCTGGTTCAGAGCGCCGGAGTGCTCGAGCAGCGTGTACATCACGCCCGAGGAGACCGGCACCTCCTTGCCCCTGGCTTGCTCCCGCCCAAGCTCGACGGCGAGCTTGTGGGCGAGGATCTTGTTTCCAACCGGAGCATTGCTGCTCGCGTTCTGCGGAGCCAGAGCGGCCCCCGCAATCACGCCAACAACGAGTGCCGCAACCGGCACCAATCGAAACAGAGCTTTCCTCATACCTCCCCTTCCTGACAGCCGGCCCTGGCCTCGACCGGCAGATTGACGCCGCGGCCAATATACGACTCGATAGCTGCGGCGGCAACTCTCGATCCGCAATACTTGGTGCGCAAGATGCGCAAGGTGGCGCTCGTCGGGGTTGGTGCGGTGATCGCGGGAATCGCGCTTGGTTTCGCGGTTCTCGGTGGGTCGGACGCCGGCGCCGCACGGCCTTCTATTCGGCTCGTGCCCGCCGCGCCGTCGACCATTCGAGGGGCCCACTTTCGAGCGGGCGAGCTGGTGCGGGTGAGCTCGGGCTCTCACGCAACGCTCGCGACCGCCGACGGCGACGGCGCATTCGTCGTCACCATTCGAGGCGCAAGCCGCTGCGACATCGTCCGGGTCGTCGCCCGCGGCTCGGCCGGAAGCTATGTCGTCCTGAAGACGCTGCCCGCGCCTGTGTGCTTGCCGGTGCGCTCGGCCTGAATGACCGGGGGGCGCCGGCCTACGCCGGCGCCCCCGTTTCGTCTTCGTCGTGGTTTGGCTCTACCTGCGGCCGACCACCAGGTTGACCGGGAAGCCGCGCCGGCGGATCACGCCGGGCCTCGGCCGCTGGGAGATCACGCGGCCGGGTCGCCTGGAGCGAGCACGCCGGATGCGGCCGACCGAGCAGTGCGCGCGGCGGATCCGCACGCGGGCCCGGCCGAGCGTCAGCCCGATCACCCTCGGCACGCGGCAGCGCACCGGTGGTGACGGCGGAGGCGGTGGTGGCGGTGGCGGTGGCGGTGGCGGGGGCGGCGGCGGTGGCGGAGGCGGAGGAGGCGGTGGTGGAGGAGGTGGTGGTGGCGGTGGCGGGCCCGTCGGAGCCGCCAGCGCGTAGTAGACGTCCTCCTCGGGAATCGAGCCCATGTACGGGCGCGTGTCGGCCCACACGATGTGAGCCCGATTCTGGCTGTCGGTATCGAGCCACGCGTAGTCGCCCAGGAAGCCGGCCTGGACCGAGTTGTTCGCGCTCGTCAGGTTCGGCATCGAGTCGGTCGTCACCTGGGAGTAGTGGTACGTCGGGCTCCCCGACGAGGGGCTCGTGATCTCCGTCGCCGTGATGTCGTTGCAGCCGGTGGTCTCGCAGTCGCCGTACGAGCGGTCGTAGAACGAGACCCAGAGGCGACTGCCGTCGCTTGTGATCTCGCTATGGGGCTGCCACTGCGCCGTCTCGCCGAACCGCGAGTTCGACCTCGGCGTGATGTCCCGCGTCGTCCACGTCGTTCCTCCGTCCGTCGAATACGAGTAGAAGACGTCGTGGTCGCACGGCGGGGCCGGGTTCGGACTCGTGAAGTCGCAGTCCGGATTGGTGTTGTTGCGATGGTCGGCCCAGACGACGTAGAGCTTGCCGTTCTGGTCGACCGAGGTCGAGATCGACGTGAACTCCGGGACCCGATACGTGTTCGGCGGCAGATTCCCCGGATGGGTGCCAATCAGATCGTCGACCTTGACCGGCGCCGTCCAGTTGGCCACGTTGGAGCAGTCAGCCGTCCCCGGGCACTTCACGAACAGGACCTGGTTGATGCCGGGCAACGGGGTGTTGGCGTTCCCGAACGCGACGTAGATCGTCCCGTCCGGCCCGACGACGGGGTGCGAGCCCTGGTCGTCGTTGCAGAGGCCCGGATCGGGGAACGTACAGATCGCCGGGTTCGAGCCGCTGATCTCGATCCGCGCCGACCAGGACGCGGCGCCGTCGGTCGACTGGCTGAAGTAGATCGGGCTGTGGCCGTCGGGAGTGAACAGCGTCCACGTCGCGTAGACGTTGTCCCGCTTCGGGCTCGACGGAGTCGCATCGGCAACGATGAACTCCTTGTCGTTGTCCGAGGTCGTGTCGCTGGCCACGACGCCGACCGGCAGAGTGCGGTACTCCTGAAGGCCACCCGCGGGATTCGGCGAGTGGTAGAAGGCGCCGCCGAACGGGGCGTTCGACTTCGAGACGACGAAGCCGTTCGCGGAGCTGTTGATGTCGAACAGGATCCCGCCGACGTAGGCATTGCCGAGGGAGTCGAAGGTCGCCGTCGGGTCGCTGCACGCGTCCGCGACGTGCCCGTCCAGCAGCTGGAACTGGTAGAAGGGCGGCACCAGGTCGCCCCAGTGCTGGCCGCCGTCGAAGGTCCAGTCGTACCCGCAATGGTTGTAGCCGATCCGGGAGTCGTTCTGCCCCGCGATCATGTGCTGCTCGTCGGTCGGGTCGATTGCGATGACCTCCTCGGCCTGCCGCCGGAGTGAGCAGTCCTGGTTGACCCGGATGTTCGTTCGACCGCCCGAGGAGAGCACGTTCTGGCAGCCCTCTGTGCCGGTCACCTCGATCCGGGCGCTCGGCGCCGACCCTGCCGGGTGGTAGCCGATCGCGTCGAGAAGCGTCGATAGGACGCCTCCGGAGAGGGGCATCTCCTTCGGGCGCGCCGGCTCCCGGCCGAGCGCCACGGCCACCTTGTGCCGGAGGATCGGGCTCCGGATCTTCGCGAGGTTCCCTGCCGAGGCGGAGGCCCGGGCAGGTGCGAGCGCGGCCTGCGGAAGCGGTGCAGGCATGTGCACACGAGGAGCCGTCGGCGGCAGCGCCGGCACCCTCGCGTAGTAGAGATCCTCCTCCGGAACCGTGCCCGCATGCGGGCGCGTGTCAGCCCAGACGAGGTGAGCTTGACTCTGAGCGTCGACGTCGACCCACATGTAGTCGCCGATGAAGCCGGCCTGCTGCGCGTTGTTCACGGCCGTCAGGTTCGGCATCGAGTCCGTCGTCACGCGGTAGTCGGTGTACGTCGGGTTCCCGGACGACGGATTCATGATTTGTGTCGCCGTGATGTCGTTGCAGCCGGTGGTCTCGCAGTTGCCGTAGTGGCGGTCGTAGTAGCCGACCCAGAGCGACCCGTCAGGCGCCGTCTTGCTCCACGGCTGCCACTGCGCGGTCTCGCCGAACCCGCGAGAGGCGCGAGGCGTGATGTTGCGCGCGGCGCTCCACGTGATGCCGCCGTCCGTCGAGAACGAGTAGAAGACGTCGTTGTCGCACGGCGGGGTCGCGGTCGAAGCCGACCCCGTGCAGCTCGCGTTGGTGTTGTTCCGGAAGTCGGCCCAGACGACGTACAGGGTTCCGCCCGAGGGCTCGATCGAATTCGAGATCGTCGTGAACTCGGTCACGCGGTAGCCGTTCGGGGGGATGCACCTTCGCCCGCCCGGGCACCCGGTCGTGCTGTTCGGGCCTATCGGCAGGCCGTCGACCAGGTCACCGACCTTGACCGGCGCCGTCCAGTTGGCCGAGTTGGCGCAGTTGGCCGAGGCCGGGCACTTGACGAACAGCGTCTGGCCGTTGGCCGTGCCCGTATTGCTGTTTCCGAAGCTGACGTAGAGCGTCCCGCCCGCGCCAACGGTGGGCTGCGAGCCCTGATCGTTGTTGCAGGGCCCGCCGGTGCAGATCGCTGCATTCGAGCCGCTGATCTCGATCCGCGCCGACCACGTCGCGCCGCCGTCGGTCGACTGGCTGAAGTAGATCGGGCTGTGACCACCCGTGAACAGGGTCCAGGTCGCGTAGACGTAGTCGTGCTTCGGGCTCGACGGACTCGCATCCGCGACGATGAACTCCTTGTCGTTCGAAGCGCTCCCCGTGGCGTCGGCCGAGACCACGCCGAGGGGCGTGTCCCGGAACTCCTGGAGGCCGCCGGCGGGGTTAGGCGAGTGGTAGAAGGCGCCGTTGATACCGGCGTTCGACTTCGCGACGACGATCGAGCTCGCGGCGCTCGCGACGTCGAACAGCACTCCGCCGACGTAGGCGTTGCCCTGCGAGTCGAACGTCGCCGTCGGATCGCTGCACGCGTCCGACGTGTGGTTGTCGAGCAGGAGGTACTGCCAGAAGGGCGGGATCTGGTCGCCCCAGTGGTGGCCGGCGTCGAGCGTCCAGTCGTAGCCGCAGTGGTTGAAGCCGAGCCGGGAGTCGTTCTGGCCCGCGATCATGCTTTGCGGGTTCAGCGGATTGATCACGAGGACTTCCTCGGCCTGGCGGCGGAGCGAACAGTCCTGGTTCACGCGGACGTTCCGCTGGCCGCCGCCGACGAAGACGTTCTGGCAACCCTCGGTATCGACTGTATCGGCGGCGCCTAGGTGGGTTCCGTGCGCGCCCGACACGCGCAGCTGCTCGTGTAGCGTCGACATGACGCCGCCGGAGACTGGCATTTGCCCCGGCCTGTCCGTCGCCTTTCCGAGCTCGACGTCCAGCGCGTGTTGGAGGACTTTGTTCCCGACGGTCGGCCCGCTCGCCGCCGAGTTGGGCGCGACCGCCGCCCCCGTGAGCGCAAGCGCCGCCAGTAGCGCGACCGGCGCCAAGCGAATGAGCACCCTCTTCATGAGCTCCCCTCCCTTTTTGCCGCCGCCGGCCGTGTCCGACGAGGTGGTTCCCCCGGGAATATAAGACTCGATAACAATGCGTACAAGTCTTCTCCGCCAGGTTCGGCCGGCGGCAAATGACCCGCGCGGCGCGCAGCCCGAGCGCGCCCCTCATTCCCGCGGCTAGGGCGTCTCCGTAGCCGAGAGGTGCGGATTCGCCATCGCCCGGTAGTCGAGCGCCTTAGCGAGGGTCTCCTCGTCGACGCCCGCGCCGCGTGCGACCTCGCGGAGGGACTTCCCCGTCGCAGCGGCTTCCGTGACGATCTCGGTCGCCTTGTCGTACCCGATGTACGGGTTGAGCGCGGCCGCGGCCGAGAGCGTGACCTCGGCGTAGCGCTCGCAGGTCTCGCGGTTCGCCTCGATCCCCTCGACGCACTTCTCCGCGAGCAGGCGGCAAGCCGCGGCAAGGAGCCGGATCGAGTCGAGCACGTTGCGGGCGATCACCGGGACGAAGACGTTCAGCTCGAGATGCCCCTGCATGCCGCCGATCGTGACCGCGACGTCGTTGCCGATCACCTGGGCCGCGACCTGGGTCACGACCTCGGGGATCACCGGGTTGACCTTGCCCGGCATGATCGAGCTGCCCTTCTGGAGCTCTGGCAGGGCGATCTCCGCGAGGCCCGCGCGGGGTCCTGAGGCCATCAGGCGCAGGTCGTTGGCGATCTTCGTCAGCGACACGGCGACTGTCTTCAGCGCGCCGGACGCCTCGACGAGACCGTCGCGCGCCGCCTGCGCCTCGAACGGGTCGGCCGGAGGGAGGACGGCGAGCCCAGTGTCGTCCGCGAGGCGTGTGCGGACGCGCTTGGCGAACTCGGGGTGCGTATTCAGGCCGGTGCCGACGGCCGTCCCGCCGAGCGGGATCTGCCCCAGGCGCTCGAGCGCGGCCTCGACGCGCGCCATCCCTTGCCGCACCTGCGCCCCGTAGCCGCCGAACTCCTGGCCGAGCGTGACGGGCACCGCGTCCATCAGGTGCGTGCGGCCCGCCTTGACGACGTCCTCGAACTCCTTCGCCTTCGCCTCGAGCGCCTGGGCGAGCCGGTCGAGGGCCGGAAGAAGGTCGTTCGTCAACTGCTCGAGCGCAGCGAGGTGGACGGCCGAGGGAAAGACGTCGTTCGAGGACTGGCCCATGTTCACGTCGTCGTTCGCGTGCACGTCCTCGCCGGCGAGGCTCGCGATCACCTCGTTCGCGTTCATGTTCGACGAGGTGCCCGAGCCGGTCTGGAAGACGTCGATCGGGAACTGCTCGTCGAGCTCGCCGGCCGCGACCCGGTCCGCGGCGGCCGCGATCCGCTCGGCCTTCTCCTCGTCGAGCAGGCCGAGCTCCGCGTTCACGC
This sequence comes from Gaiellaceae bacterium, assembly GCA_036001625.1. Classification (GTDB taxonomy): domain Bacteria; phylum Actinomycetota; class Thermoleophilia; order Gaiellales; family Gaiellaceae; genus VAXT01. Next base: position 10,208 of record DASYUD010000067.1, on the reverse strand, counting down.
GAGCGGCGGCGGCCTTGATGCGACCGAGCCAGCGGGCGACGTGGCGCGGAATCGGCTCGCCCGAGACGTGGAAGTTCTCGATCGCCTTCTGCGTCTCGGGGCCCCACAGCTCCTCCATGAGGCGAGTGTATCCCGCAAGTTGCGCCCTGCCGCCGGCGCCTTCCTGGGGATTCTTCGTCGCCAATTCGGCGCGAAGCAGGCACCCACAGGTGCGTCGCCCGCGGCTAGGCTCGAAGCGGGGAGGAGGTTGGCTGTGCCATAACCAGCGCGCCCAAGCGGCGATCGTCGACCGGCCGGTCCCGCAGCGCGCGCCGAGTGAGCTCGGAGAGGTCGGCCGGGCTTGCCCAGCCGACGTAGCGACAGCGGGGACACTCGCCGGTCTGGAGGTGGCTGTGACCGCGGTTCGCGAGGTCGACGCGCCGCGTCTCGCCGCACCCAAGGCATTCGACAGTCGGGCGATCCATTGCTCGCTGCGATCGGCACGACCGGCCGTCGGGCCTACCCTCGGATGAGGGATGCAGCAATCAGTCGGTCGAGTACTTCGGCTGAACCTTCTCGTCTCGGATCTGCGCGATCGCGTTGTTGGCGGCGATCGCGGCCTCGCCCATCCCGATCGTGATCAGGGTGATCTTCTCCGGGTAGCCCGCGACATCACCGGCCGCAAAGACGCGCGGCAGGTTCGTCTCCATCGTCATCGGATTGACCTTGAGCTGCCGCTTGCCCTCGAGCTCGATCCCCCACTCGGCGATCTCGCCGAGGTGGGAGTGGAAGCCGAGCAGCGTGATCAAAGCCTCGCAGTCGACACGCTCGATCTCGCCGGTTTCCGTGTTCTCGATCGAGACGCCCTCGATCGAGCCGTCACCGTGGATCTCGCGCACCTCGCAGGGGGTCAGGATCCGCACCCGCCCCTCCGACTCCAGCTCGCGGGCTTCGTTGACCGACGCCTCGAGCGCGCGAAAGCGGTCTCGCCGGTGGACGAGGGCGATCGGCGGACGCGCCGTGTCCTGGAGGCCCAGCGTCCAGTCGAGCGCAGAGTCTCCGCCGCCGACGATCACGCAATTCTTGTCCTTGAAGACGTCCTTCTCCCGCACGAAGTAGTGGACGCCCTTGCCCTCCCACTCGTCGATTCCCTCGACTCCGAGCTTGCGCGGCTCGAACGCCCCGTGTCCCGCGGTGACGATGAGCGCGCGCGACAGGTACGGGCCGCCCTTGTCGGTCGAGAGCGCGAGCACCTCCTCGCCGTTCTGGTTGACGCGCTCGAGCGTCTTCGCCTCTTCGCCGAGGATCACCTCGGCGCCGTACTGGAGCCCCTGCTCGGCACAGAGGTCGACGAGCGCCTGGCCGAGGATCTTCGGGTGGCCCGCGACGTCGTAGACGTGCTTCTCGGGATACGTCGCGGCGACCTGCCCGCCGAGCTGCTCGAGGCTCTCGACGATGCGAACGGTCGCGTCGCGATGACCCGCGTAGTAGGCCGCCGCGAGGCCTGTCGGCCCCGCGCCGAGGATCGTGATGTCGACGAGGCCGTCGTCGGTCACGGCCGGAAATCTAGTGCAGGGGCTCTTCTACGCGCCGCAGCCGGAGCCGCAGCCGGCTTCGGCCGCATAGTCCTCGGACGCTGCGCCTTCCTCGACCTGGAACGAGTGCCCGCACCCACAGCTCGAGACGACGTTCGGGTTGTTGATCGCGAAGCCGCCCTGGAGACCCTCGACGAAGTCGATCTCGGTCCCCATCAGATAGGGCGCGCTGAGAGGGTCGACGACGACCGGGATGCCGTGCGCGTCGATCTCTTGATCGCCCTCCTGCGCGGCCGAGTCGAAGCCGAGCGCGTACTCGAAGCCCGAGCAGCCGCCGCCCTGCACGGCGATGCGAAGAACCCCAGCGTCGCCCGCGGGCTCCTCGGCCATCAGGTTCTTGATCTTCGTCGCCGCCGCCGTGGTGATCGTGACGAGGGCTTCCTGCTCGACAGTGGCCATCGGTCGAATGGTAGCAATGTGCCCCGGCGCTTCATGCCCCGTTCCGGGGTCGGAGTTTGTAACAGCCGATACCCGCACGGTTGAGCCGAATCCTCGCCGCCTCGTGCCGTGGTACGTTTCCGCCCGACGTGGCCCCGAGCGGCTGGCTCGCAGATGCTCGATAGCTGGCTTCCGTTTCTCATCTACGGGACGCTCGCGCTCGTCATCCCCGCCTCGATGATCCTCATGTCGTTCGTCTTCGCCACGCGCCCGTCGCGTCACACGCGGACGCGCAGGCTGCCTTTCGAGTCCGGAGTCTCGCAGGGGCCGCCGCACGCGAACCGCTTCACGATCAGCTTCTACCTGACGGCCATGCTCTTCATCGTCTTCGACATCGAGATCGTCTTTCTGTATCCGCTCGGAGTCGTGCTGAAGCCGCTCGGCTGGTTCGGCTTCGCCGAGCTCGCCTTCTTCATCGCCGTCCTCGCGGTCGTCTACGTCTACATCTGGCGGAAGGGAGCGCTGCGGTGGCGGTAAGGCGCAAGCAGCGGCTCGCGGATTACGGCCTCAACTCCGAGCGGGTCCTGTGGCGGGGCAAGGGACCTGGCGTCTTCGAGCGTGAGCTCGGCGACCTCGAGGAGCGGCTGATGATGACGACCGTCGACAAGGCGGTCGCCTGGGCGCAGGGAAACTCGATCTGGCCGGATACGTTCGGGCTCGCCTGCTGCGCGATCGAGATGATGTCGATCGTCTCCTCGCGCTACGACATCGCGCGCTTCGGCGCGGAGGTCTTCCGCTCCTCGCCGCGCCAGGCCGACCTGCTGATCGTCTCCGGCCGCGTCGCGCACAAGATGGCGGCGCCGCTGCGCCAGATCTACGACCAGATGCTCGAGCCGAAGTGGGTGATCGCGATGGGCGCCTGCGCAAGCTCGGGCGGGATGTTCAACAACTACGCCATCCTGCAGGGCGTCGACAAGATCGTCGCGGTCGACATTCACGTGCCCGGCTGCCCGCCGCGGCCGGAAGCGCTCGTCGAGGGAATCGTCCGCCTCCAGGAGAAGATCAAGGCCGGCGTGCCGCCGGCCTACGAGATTCGGGGCGTAGCAAGCTGACGTACGAGGGCGTCCCGGGGCTCGTCGAGCGCACGGAGGCGTACGACGAGACGACGCTCGTCGTCGATCCCGCGCGGCTCGTCGAGGCGTGCACCTACCTCCACGACGAGGAGGGCTTCGACTTCCTCTCCGACATCACGCCAACCGACTACCTCGGCTGGGGAGAGGCCGGCATCGCCGGCTACTACGGCACGGCCGGGGGCCGCGATCTCAACGAGCCGGCGGCGCAGGGGCTCGCACGATCTCCGCAGCCGAAGCCCGCCCGCTTCGCGGTCAACTACCACCTGCTCGCGGTCCGAGCAGGCGCACCTCGAGTGCGGCTCCAGGTGTGGATCGAGGACGGCCGTGCGCTGCCGAGCGTCGTCTCGGTCTGGCCGACGGCCGACTGGCACGAGCGCGAGGCCTTCGACCTGATGGGGATCCGCTTCGAGGGCCATCCCCACCTGCGCCGGATCATCATGGAGGACGACTGGGAGGGCCACCCCCTGCGCAAGGACTACCCGCTCGGCGGCGAGCCCGTGCGCTTCTCAGGAGACGAGTGATGGCCGTCGCCGACCGCCCGCGGATCTACGAGGGCACGCGCATCCCCTCGCCGATCCCGACCATCCTCGAGGTGCCGGCCGACCTCCTCGATCCCGAGGACGTCCTCCAGGTCAACTTCGGCCCGAACCACCCGTCCACCCACGGCGTCCTCCGGCTCGTCGTCGATCTCTCGGGCGAGAGCGTCGTCGGCCTGCGCGCCGTCGTCGGCTACCTCCACACGGGCTTCGAGAAAAACATGGAGCAGAAGACGTGGTGGAAGGCGATCACGTACCCCGAGCGGATCGACTACGTCTCCTTCCAGCACAACGAGCTCGTCTTCGTGCTCGCAATCGAGAAGCTGCTCGGTATCGAGGTGCCGGCGAAGGCGACGTGGATGCGGATGCTCCTCGCCGAGCTGAACCGCCTCCATTCGCACCTCATCTACCTCGGCACCGCCGCGCTCGAGCTCGGTGCGATCTCGATGTTCTGGTACTGCTTCCGGGAGCGCGAGCTGGTCCTCGATCTCTACGAGATGGTCGGTGGGACGCGCATGCACACGCGCTACTTCCAGGCCGGCGGGCTCGCCGAAGACGTCCCGCGCGGCTTCGCCGCCGAGTGCCGCAAGTTCGTCGACAGGATGCCGAAGGCGATCGACGAGTACGAGGCGATCCTGACGCGCAACGAGATCTGGCTCGAGCGCACGCGCGGCATCGGCCTTCTCTCCGCGGAGGACGCGGTCGCGCTCGCGCAGTCGGGGCCGGTTCTGCGCGCGTCGGGCGTCGACTGGGATCTCCGCCGCGACCAGCCCTACCTCGCCTACCCCGAGGTCGAGTTCGACGTGCCCGTCTACCCGAACGGCGACGTCTACGACCGCTACCGCGTCCGCGTCGAGGAGATGCGCCAGTCCGTGCGGATCGTCGAGCAGTGCCTCGAAGGGATGCCCGAGGGGGCATGGATCGCCGACGACCGCAAGGTGGTGCTGCCGCCGCGGCACGAGCTGCACACCTCGATGGAGACGCTCATCCACCACTTCAAGATCGTCACCGAGGGCTACCGCGTCCCCGAGGGCGAGGTCTACGTGACGATCGAGTCGCCGCGGGGCGAGATGGGCTGCTACGTCGTCTCGGACGGCGGCCCGAAGCCGTGGCGCGTGAAGTTCCGGGCGCCGTCGTTCGTCGCGCTCGAGGCAACCGCGACCTGCATGCGGGACGCGCTCGTCGCGGACCTGATCGCGATCGTGGGCTCGCTCGACACGGTGATGGGAGAGGTGGACCGGTGACGCTCGCGGAGCAGATCCAGGACGTCGCCGCGCAGTACCCCGAGCGTCTCTCGGCGCTCCTGCCCGCACTGCGGCTCGCGCAGGAGCGCGACGGCTGGCTCTCGCCCGAAACGTTGCGTGAGGTCGCGGACGCGCTGAATGTCACGCCGGCCCACTGCCAGGCGGTCGCGTCGTTCTACGACATGCTCCACCTCGAGCCCGTGGGCCGACACCTCGTCGAGGTGTGCACGAACATCTCCTGCGCGCTCGTCGGCGCGCAGCAAGTGCTCGAGGCCTTCGAGAACCAGCTTGGGGTCAAGGCGGGCGAGACGACCGCGGACGGCGAGGTGACTCTGCGCGCGCTCGAGTGCGCGGGCGGCTGCGGCCTGGCCCCGGTCGTCGTCGTCGACCACGGGTACCGCGAGCCTGTCCGGCCCGAGGAGGTGCCCGGAATCGTCGAGGAGCTGCGTGGCGGCTGAGCCACTCGTCCTCGCCGGCGCGGACGAGCGCGACCTTGCTCGGCTCGACGAATACCGTGCGATCGGCGGCTACACCGCGCTCGAGAAGGCGCGCGCGATGGACCCGCGGGCGGTGATCGAGGAGATCTCGACCGCGACGCTCCGTGGCCGCGGCGGCGCGGGCTTCCCGATGGGGCGCAAGCTCAGCCTGGTTCAGCGCCCTGAGCAGGCAGGCAAGCCTACTTACGTCGTCGCCAACGCCGACGAGTCCGAGCCGGGCTCGTTCAAGGACCGCGAGATCATGCGACGCGTTCCCCACCGCTTCATCGAGGGCTGTCTGATCTCCGCGCACGCGATCGCGGCGAAGCATGTGTTCATCTACATCCGCGGCGAGTACCTCGCCGAGTTCGAGGTGTTGAAGCGGGCCGCCGACGAGGCACGCGACGCCGGGCTCCTCGGCGACGTCACGCTCGTCGTCCACCGCGGCGCGGGCGCGTACATCTGCGGAGAGGAGTCGGCGCTCCTGGAGTCGCTCGAAGGAAAGCGCGGCCAGCCGCGGCCGCGGCCGCCGTTTCCGCCGGTTAGCGGCCTGTATGCGTCCCCGACGCTGATTAACAACGTGCAGACGCTGGCTACTGTCCCGATCATCCTCGAGCACGGCGGGCAGTGGTACGCCGATCTCGGGCCCGAGCGCTCGCCCGGGACGGTCGTGTACTCGCTCTCGGGAAACGTTGCCCGGCCGGGCAACTACGAGCTGCCGCTCGGCACGACTCTCCGCGAGCTGATCTACGACGTGGGCGGCGGCGTGCCCGGTGGGCGGCAGTTGAAGGCGATCATCCCCGGAGGCTCGTCGGTGCCGGTGTTCACGCCGGACGAGATCGACACGCCGGCCGACTTCGACTCGATTCAGGCCGCGGGCTCGTTCCTCGGCTCGGCGGCGGTGATCGTCGTCGACGACCGCGCCTGCATGGTGCAGCTCGGCCTGCGGGCCGAGAAGTTCTACATGCACGAGTCGTGCGGGAAGTGCACTCCGTGCCGAGAGGGGACGCGCTGGTTGGTGCAGCTCCTCGAGAAGATCGAGGAAGGGCACGCCGGCCAGGCCGACCTCGACCTCGTCATCTCGGTCTGCGACCGGATTCTCGGCAAGTCGCTCTGCGCCCTCGGCGACTTCGCCGTCTGGTGCGTGTCGAGCTACCTCGAGAAGTACCGCGACGAGTTCCAGCGGCACGTCGACGAGGGCGGCTGCCCCTTCGGAGGCGAGTCGTCGCTGGAAGGCGTCTTCGCCCCCGTCGACACGCACGCGCGCCCCGCCGAGGTCCCCGCGTGAGCGCACCCGAGGTCGTCACGGTCGCGATCGACGGGCGCGAGGTCCAGGTGCCGAAGGGGACCGGGCTCGTCGAGACGGCGCTCGCGGCGGGGATCGAGATCCCCGTCTTCTGCTACGAGCCGCGCCTTGGGCCCGCGATCGGGGCCTGCCGCATGTGCCTCGTCGAGGTCGAGGGGGCGCCGAAGGTTCAGGCCGCGTGCGTGCTGACCGCGCAGGACGGGATGGTCGTCCACACGGCGCAGAGCTCGGCCGAGGCGGCCGAGTCGCAGAACGCGATGCTCGAGTTCATCCTGGTCAACCACCCGCTCGACTGCCCCGTCTGCGACAAGGGCGGCGAGTGCCCGCTCCAGGACCTCACCTTCCGCTGGGGCCCGGGAGCGAGCCGGCTGACCCTCCCCAAGCGCACGTTCGAGAAGCCGATCCCGATCTCGCCGACGATCGCGCTCGACCGCGAGCGCTGCATCCTCTGCTACCGCTGCACGCGCTTCTCGGAATCCGTCGCCGAGGACGGCCAACTGATCGCCCGCAACCGCGGCGCGCAGTCGGTGATCGCGACCTTCGAGGACGAGCCGTACCGTGCTCCGTTCTCCGGCAACGTGATCGAGCTCTGCCCGGTCGGCGCGCTCACGTCGACCCAGTACCGCTTCGAGGCCCGGCCGTGGGAGATCCAGAACGTGCCGACCGTCTGCGGCCTCTGCCCGGTCGGCTGCAACGTGCACGCGACGACTCGCGAGGGAAAGGTGAAGCGGATTCTCGCGCGCAACCATCCGGAGGTCGACGGAGGCTGGCTCTGCGACAAGGGACGCTTCGGGTTCACGCACCTGCGGGCGGACGACCGGATCCTCGATCCCCTGCGACGGAGTGGACCGCGCCGCTACGAGGAGCTCTCTTGGGACGAGGCCCTCGACGAGGCGGAGGGGCTCCTGCGCGCCGCCCAGGGCAAGATCGTGACGGCTCTGTCCGGGTCGGAGACGGTGGAGGAGGCCTATGCGCTCGCAAAGCTCCTCCGGCGCGGCCTCGGCGCCCACTCGGCTCTGCTGCCAGAGGACGTGAGCCCCGCACTCGACGCCTTCCGCCTGCCGCTCTCGGCGATCGCCGAGGCGCAGCTGGTAGTCGTCCTCGGTGACGACCCGGTGGCCGAGCGGGCCCCGATCGTCGATCTCTGGCTGCGGGCGGCGCGCAGAGCCGGCGCCGAGGTGGTCACAACGGAGATCGGCGCTCCCGAGGGCGGGCTCGCCTCGGCCCGCGAGGACGACCTCGGCGCGCGGCTTCGCGCGGCGGAACGGACCCTGCTGATCTGGTCGGGCCCGGGCGGGCAGGGCGGCGCGCCACTCGCCTCGCTCGCCGCGGAGCTCGGCTTCGCCGAGCGACCGGGCTGCGGCGCCTTCTACCTTCCCGAGACCGCTAACGGACGCGGCGTCGCCGACGCCTGGTCGGCGGCCGCCGACGAGGACGAGGGAAACCCCGAGCCGATCGGGCTGCTGGTCGTCTCCGGCGACGAGGCAGCCGCGAACCCCGACGTCCGCGCGCTCGCCGAGCAGGCCGAGCGAGTGCTCGCCATCTCGATGTTCCGCCGCCCCGTCGCTCCATGGGCCCACCTCGTCCTCCCCGGGACGAGCTACCTCGAGCGCGACGGCACGTATGTGAACGTCGAGGGGCGGCTCCAGCGGCTAAGACGCGCGGTGCTCCCGCCCTGCCCCGACGAGCTCGCGTGGCTCGCGAAGCTCGCCGGGCGCTTCGGCGTCGAGCTCTCGCCGTACCCCTCGCAGCTCTTCGAGGAGGTCTCCGCCGTCGCCTACGACGGGCTCGCGTACGGCGTCGTCGGCGAGCAGGCGCCGTTGCCCGGGCGCGTCCCCATGCGCGAAGCCGGGGAGGGGGGACCAGCACCGCGGAAGCCTGCCGGCAAGGGCCTCCGGCTCGTCACGTACCGGCCGCTCTTCTCGGGGCCCGCCGTCGAGCGTATCCCCGAGCTCCAGTTCCAGCGGCCCGAGGCCGAGGTCGAGCTTTCACCCCAGGACGCACGGCGCCTGAAGGTCGAGGCGGGTCGGACGGTCAGCGTCCGCTCGAACGGCACCTCGGTCCAGCTCCGCGCGCGCCTGAATGGAAAGCTCGTCCGCGGCGTGGCGCGCGTCGCGGCGGAGCATGCGCGGGGTCTCGGGACGCACGTGGACGTCGCACCGTGAACGAGCCCTGGTGGATCGACGTGGTGAAAGCCGTCGTGATCGTGAACCTCCTGCTCCTCATGTTCGCGTACATGACCTGGGTCGAGCGGAAGCTGATCGGCCGCATGCAGGGCCGCTACGGCCCGAACCGCGCCGGGCCGTTCGGGCTCCTGCAACCGATCGCCGATCTCGTCAAGCTCATCCGCAAGGAGAGCTTCTTTCCGGGAACCGCGGTCGACTTCCTCTACATCACCGCACCGGTGGTCTCTGCCACGACTGCGCTCGCGGCGTTCAGCGTCATCCCCTTCGGGGAGGGCTGGCACGTCTGGCGGTACGACATCTCGGGCGAGATCGTGAACGTGCCGATCTCGCTGATCCTGATCTTCGCGCTCAGCTCGCTCGGGATCTACGGCTTCATCGTCGGCGGGTGGGCCTCGGACTCGAAGTACGCGCTCCTCGGGTCGATGCGTACGTGCGCCCAGCTCGTCTCCTACGAGGTCGCGCTCGCTCTCTCCGTGCTCGGCGTCGTCCTCATGGCGGGCTCGCTCTCGCTCGTCGACATCGTCGACAAGCAGCGGGAGACGATCTGGTTCGCCGTGCCGCAGGTCGTGGGACTGCTTGTCTTCTTCGCCGCCGGCACGGCCGAGACGAACCGGCCGCCTTTCGACCTCCCCGAAGCGGACACGGAGCTCGTCGCCGGGTACCACACGGAGTACAGCGGCATGCGCTTCGGCCTCTTCTCGATGGCCGAGTACGTGAACATGATCACCCTCTCCGGTCTCTGCGTAACGCTCTTCTTCGGCGGCTGGGTCGGGCCGTGGTCGCCGCTCGGGCCGCTCTGGTTCCTGCTCAAGGTGCTCGTTCTCATCGGCATCTTCATCTGGCTGCGAGCGACGCTGCCGCGCCTTCGCTACGACCAGCTGATGGACCTCGGCTGGAAGATCCTCCTGCCGGTGGCGACGCTGAACGCGCTCGCCACCGCCGCGCTGGTGATCGCCGTATGAGCCCCCAGCCTCTCGACTCGTTTCGCGGCTTCGGCGTCACGCTGAGGCAGATCTTCAAGAAGCCGATCACCCAGCAGTACCCGGAGTACAAGCGCCCGGTCTACCCCCGCTTCCGCGGCCGCCACCGGCTCTGGCGGCATGCGAACGGGCTCGAGAAGTGCGTCGGCTGCTCGCTCTGCGCGGCCGCCTGCCCCGCGGACTGCATCCGGGTCGTCGCCGCCGAGAACACCGCCGAGAACCGCGTCTCGGCCGGTGAGCGCTACGCGCGCATCTACGAGATCAACCTCTCGCGCTGCATCTTTTGCGGCTACTGCGAGCTCGCGTGCCCGTTCGACGCGATCACGCTCGAGGCCGAGTACGAGCTCTCGGAGTACTCGCGCGACGACCTCATCTACACGAAGGACATGCTCCTC
>DASYUD010000066.1:0-33078 GCA_036001625.1 Gaiellaceae bacterium | reverse complement strand
CGACTACGTCGTCAGCCAGGAGGAGTCGAAGCGGACACTCGCGGTCGCCGTCTACAACCACTACAAGCGGGTGCAGATGGGGCAGGACGACTCGGACGTCGAGCTCCAGAAGTCGAACATCCTCCTGCTCGGCCCGACCGGGTGCGGCAAGACGCTCCTCGCGCAAACGCTCGCGCGCATCCTCAACGTCCCCTTCGCGATCGCCGACGCGACGGCGCTGACCGAGGCCGGCTACGTCGGCGAGGACGTCGAGAACATCCTGCTGAAGCTGATCCAGGCGGCCGACTTCGACATCAAGAAGGCCGAGACGGGGATCATCTACATCGACGAGGTCGACAAGATCGCGCGCAAGGCGGACAACCCGTCGATCACGCGCGACGTGTCGGGTGAGGGCGTCCAGCAGGCGCTGCTCAAGATCCTCGAGGGCACGATCGCGTCGGTGCCCCCGCAGGGCGGGCGCAAGCACCCGCACCAGGAGTTCCTCTCGATCGACACGACGAACGTGCTCTTCATTTGCGGCGGGGCGTTCTCGGGGCTGGAGAAGATCATTGGCAAGCGGACCGGCAAGAACGCCGTCGGGTTCGGCGCCGAGATCCGCTCGAAGCACGACACCGAGGCCTCCGAGCTCCTCTCGCAGGTGATGCCGGAGGATCTGCTCTCGTACGGCTTGATCCCGGAGTTCATCGGCCGCCTGCCGGTCGTCTCGGCTGTCCACCAGCTCCAGCGCGAGGATCTGGTGCGGATCCTGACGGAGCCGAAGAACGCGCTCGTCCGTCAGTACCAGCGCTTCTTCGCCTACGACTCGATCGAGCTCGTCTTCACGGAGGACTCGCTCTGGGAGATCGCCGACAAGGCGCTCGAGCGCGAGACCGGCGCGCGCGGCCTGCGCTCGATCATCGAGCACGCCCTCCTCGACGTCATGTTCGAGCTCCCCTCGCGCACGGACGTCTCCAAGTGCGCGATCACCAAGGAGACGATCGAGAAGGATCTGAAGCCGACGCTCGTCACGAGCGCCGGCGGCGACGCCGACGAGCCCGAAGAGCTTGCCGAAGAGTCGGCCTAGGCATCGCTTGCGATGCCGACCTCAGGAGACCGCGCTCCGCGCGGGCTCCGTCTGAACCGACCGCTCGACCCGTCCTCCGCTAGCCGAAATCGACCTGAGCTTCCGCCGGCTCAGGCGCGCGGATCGCGTGCACGCTCGGCTGGGCGAACACGATTGCTTCGGTGATCGCGATCACAGCCGTCGCGCCGAGCAGCGTCTCGCGGACGCCGATGACAGCTGCAACCGGCCCGGCGAGGGCGGCGCCGAGCGGGAGGAGCACGAAGGAGCCGAAGGAGTCGTACGAGCTGACGCGCGACATGGCCTCCGGCGGCACGTTCTGCTGGAAGACCGTGAACCAGAGCGCGAGGTGCACCGCAAGCCCGCAGCCGGCGATCGCGGAGAAGACGACCAGCGCCCACAGCGGCAGACTGAGGCCCATGCCGAGTGGCTGTAAGAGGAACACCCAGGCCGCCATGCACGAGGCCGCGAGCGGTTTTCGCGGGCGGATCCGGATTGCGAGCAGGCCGCCGAGCAGGGCGCCGACGCTGAACGCTGTCGTCAGCGCCGCCCACGCGGGCGCGCCTCCAAGCTCGCGCTTCGCGATGATCGGCCCGAGCACGAAGTACGAAGCGAAGGCGAAGTTGCCAATCCCGAAGAAGACGATCGTCGTCCAGATCCACGTCTGACGGCGGAATTCGCCCCAGCCCTCGCGCAGCTCGGCGAAGAAGGACCTGGCCTCGACGACCTCGGCGCGAGGAGGCAGCCTGAGGGGCCAGAGGAGAAGCGCCGCCGCCGCAAACGAGGCGGCGTCCACCAGGAGCGCCACGCCGGGGCTGCCGATCGCGACGAGCGCGCCGCCGATCGCCGGCCCGACGATCCGCGTTCCGTTGCGGGACAGTCCGAGCAGCGCGTTTGCCTCCTGGAGCCGGCCGGCGCTGATCGTCGCCGGTATGAGCCCAGTCGACGACGGCAGGTAGAACCCTTCGGCGAGCCCGTAGAGGGCCTGCAGGACGACGAGCATGGGAATTGTCGCGGCACCGGTCAGGACGAGGGTTCCCGTCGCCGCCTGGGCCGCGCCCTGGACGACCGCGACGGCGATCAGGACGAGATGCCGCGGAAGCCGATCCGCCCAGACACCGGCCGCGAGGACGATCGCGGCATCGGCCACCTGCCGAGCGGCCAGCACGAGCCCCAGCGCGACCGCCGAGTCCGACACCTGCAGGACGGCGAAGACGAGCGCGACGAGCGAGACCCCGTCGCCGAGCCCGGAGATCGTCGAGCTCGAGAAGAGCAGTCGAAAGTTGCGCTCGGCGAGTGCGCCGGTCGGGACGGTCAGACGCATCGACGGCTTCTACCGATCGCTGTCAAGGAGTGCAAACGGGCGTAGACCTCGCGGCAAGGGGGTAAACCCTGCCGGACAAGCGAGTAGGGAGGAGAGGCTCATGCGACGTCGTCTAACCGTCGGGCTCGTAGCCTTGCTGGCGATCGCCATTCCCGCCGTGGTGCACGGAGCGGTCGGCGTCGGGCAAGGCGGCGGCACGCCCGGCACGTCTCAGAACTTCCGCCTCATCGGGCACAACCCACTTTTCGACCGGGGGATGAATGCGGCACTCGCGATCTTCGAGCGGTCCGGCCGGACCTTCATCTACATCGGCAACCGCTCGGACGGCTCGAACTCTTGCGGCGACCTGAACGGCTCCGGGCCCGTCGTCCCGGTCCTGACCCCGACCAATCCAGACGGGACGTGCACGCACGTCCATCCCGGAATCCTGATTGTGGACGCGACCAATCCGGCGAGCCCCCAGGTGGTGGGCGAGATCCCGGCGCCGCAGAACCCTGCGGGTCAGCCTGTAGGGATCACGTCGCGCGAGCTGCGAGTCTGGCCGGAGAAGAGGCTGCTCATCGAGTTGACGTTCCGGTGCAGCAGGCTCATCCACGTCTGCCCGCGCGGGAACGACACGACGTTTCCATTCGACTACAAGTTCTTCGACATTCGCGACCCGGTGCACCCGAGGTTCCTGCGTAGCCATGTGACGCGGTCCGAAATAGGGCTCGCCGTCAAGCCGCACGAGTTCTTCCTCTGGAACGATCCCGAGGACGACGACCGTGCGCTGCTCTGGGAGTCGACGCCCACGACCTCAGTCAATCCGGCGGTGCCGAACTTCGTCATCGAGGACATCAGCGACGTGCCCCGTGGAGGGCCGGTCAAGCTGGTCGCGCAGGGCAACTGGAATCAGTTCTTCCCGGGCGCGGCCGACCCCGCCAACTACGACTTCGACCTTGCTCTGCACTCGATGACGCCGTCCTTCGACGGGACGCGGACGTACCTCGCGTACCTGCGCGGCGGCTTCGGTGTCCTCGACACGAGCAAGGTGGCGAACGACGAGGTCCCGGAAGGCACGGTCGAGAACCTCAATGACGATCTGATCACGCCGGCACCGTTTCCGACCTGGGGCACGGGTCCGCAGTGTCCCGGGCACACAGCGGCGGGCTGCGGCGAGAGCCATTCGGCGGTTCCGCTTCCCGGCCGTCCATTTGCGATCACGATCGACGAGGTCTATGGGACCTTTACCGCATCCTCGTTCGGCTGGCCGTGGGGCTGGATGCGCTCCTGGGACGTCGCCAATCCTGTGACGCCGGGCCTCGTCGGGGAGTACAAGCTCTTCCAGAACACGCAGGCCTTCCAGGGGGCTCCGGGCCCGTTCGGAGACGATCCGGAGACCGAGCAGTTCACGAGCTACTCGTCGCATAACCCGACGGCGCTGGCCGATCTCGTCTTCGACTCGTGGCACTCGGGTGGCTTGCAGGCGGTCGACGTCGGGAACCCGGCGAGCCCGTCACAGGTCGGCTGGTTCTCGCCGACGCCGCTGGCCGCGGCCGCGCTCGAGGATCCGGCACTCTCCCGCGGCCCGAACAAGGTCGTGGTGTGGAGCTTCCCGATCATCAAGGACGGGCTGATCTACGTCGTCGACATCCGCAATGGGCTCTACGTGCTCCGCTATACGGGCCCCGGCCGCGGCGAGGTCGCGGACATCGACTTCCTTGAAGGAAACTCGAATCTCGGTGACGCGGAGGAGTTGGCGGAAGGCGACGAATGAGTCGCATCGATTGCCGCGAGAGGCCGGCGTGCGTCGCCGGCCTCTCGCGTTTTCGGCATACTGAGCACATAGTCGCTGCCTGACCGCATCCGTTCTTCCGGCCCGGACGCTGAGCGCCCGCGGCCTTACGATGCGCCGATGGACCCGCTCTACAAGCCGGAAGGCGTCGAGGAGCGCTGGCAGCGCACCTGGGAGGAAGAGGGCCTCTACGCCGCCGAGGCAGACGATCCCCGGGAGCCGTTCGTCGTCATGCACCCGCCGCCGAACGTGACCGGCGAGCTCCACACCGGCCATGCTCTCCAGCTCGCGCTCGAGGACGCGCTCTGCCGCTGGCACCGCATGCGCGGGCACAACGTCCTCTTCCAGCCGGGCTACGACCACGCCGGCATCTCGACGCAGGCCGTGGTCGAGAAGGATCTGGAGAACGAGGGGCTCACGCGCAACGACCTCGGCCGCGAGGCGTTCGAGGCCCGCGTCTGGGAATGGCTGCATCTCTACGGGCGGACGATCATGGCCCAGTTCCGGCGGATGGGCGCCTCGCTCGACTACAGGCGTGAGCGGTTCACGATGGACGAGGACTACATCCGCGCGGTGATGCGCTTCTTCGTCCACCTCTACCGCAGGGGCTGGATCTACCGCGCGAACCGGATTATCAACTGGTGCCCCTTTCACCTGACGTCGCTCTCCGACCTCGAGCTCGTCCACGAGGAGGTCGACGACACGATGCTCTACGCGCGCTACCCGATCGCCGACGGAAGCGGGCACGTGACGATCGCGACCGTGCGCCCGGCGACGATCCTGGCCGACGTCGCAGTAGCCGTGCATCCCGAGGACGAGCGCTACCGCGAGCTCGTCGGCAAGGAGGTGCTCGTGCCGTTCGTGGAGCGGCGCGTGCCGGTGATCGCGGACGACCGCGTCGAGCGCGACTTCGGCACCGGGGCGCTCAAGGTGACGCCCGGCCACGACGCGACCGACTTCGAGATCGGCCGCGACCACGGTCTGCCCCAGCCGATGGTCATCGGCCTCGACGCGCAGATGAGCGAGGAGGCCGGCGAGCTCGCAGGGCTCACCCAGGAGGAAGCGGGTGAGCGCGTGCTCGAGTGGCTGCGCGAGCGGGGACAGCTCGAGAAGGAGGAGCCATACCGCCACTCGGTCGCGTTCTGCATGCGCTGCGAGAGCCGGATCGAGCCGCTCATCTCGCTCCAGTGGTGGTGCGCGATGACGGAGCTCGGCGCCCCGGCGATCCAGGCGCTGCGCGAGAGGGCCGTGGTCGTCCATCCCGAGTCGCAACACCGCTTCGCGATCGAGTCGCTCGAGAACGCACCCGACTGGTGCATCTCACGCCAGCTCTGGTGGGGGCATCAGATCCCGATCTGGACCTGTCCGGACGGCCATCTGACTGTCCAGGAGGACGAGCCCACCACCTGCGAAGAGTGCGGCTCGACGGAGCTGATGCGCGAGGAGGACGTGCTCGACACGTGGTTCTCGTCGGCGCTCTGGCCGTTCGCGACGATCGGCTGGCCCGACGAGACGCCCGACCTGCGCGCCTTCTACCCCGGTCACGTCATGACGACTGCCCGCGAGATCATCCGCCTCTGGATCAACCGGATGATCTTCGCCGGCCTCGAGCTGCTCGGCGAGGTGCCCTACCGCGACGTGATCATCCACACGACTGTGCTCGCGCCCGACGGGCGGCGCATGTCGAAGAGCCTCGGCACCGGCATCGATCCCGTGGACGTGATCGCCGAGTACGGCGCCGACGCGCTGCGCTACGGCCTCCTGAAGATGTCGTCGACGCAGGACGTGCGCTTCTCGTACGGAATGGTCGGCGAGGGGCGCAAGCTCGCGAACAAGCTCTGGAACGTCTCGCGGCTGATCCAAGCGAACGTCGGCGAGGCGATGCCGGAGGCGCGCCCACGCGACCTCGAGGAGCGCTGGATACTCGCTCGGCTCGACGCGGCCCAGGCCGAGATGGAGGACGCCTTCGAGCGCTTCGAGTTCGCGCCGGTCGCCGACACGCTCTACCACCTCACCTTCGACGACTTCTGCGACTGGTACGCGGAGGCGATCAAGCCGCGCCTCTACAACGGAGACGAGGACGCGCGCGCGACCGCGCTCGCCGCGCTCGAGCGGCTGCTCAAGCTGCTGCACCCGATGATGCCCCACGTGACCGAGGAGATCTGGTCGAACCTGCCCGCGCGTGACACTCGCTTGATCGTCGCCCCCTGGCCTGAGCCCGATGGACGCTATGCGGACGAGGCCGGAGCGCTCGACCGGGTGCAGGACATGGCCGCCATCTTCCGGCGCAGCGGCGTTCGGGCCGAGCTCGCAGGCGACGAGCTGCGGATCTTCGAGGCCGTCGTCAAGCCCCAGCGCGTCAAGGTCGACGGCAACGTCGAGGCTGAGCGCGAGCGGTTGCGCAAGGAGATCGCGCGCGCCGAGGGCATGCTCTCCAACGAGCGCTTTACCTCGAAGGCCCCGCCGGAGGTGGTCGAGGCCGAGCGCGAGAAGCTCGAGCGTTACCGCCGTGAGCTCGATGCGCTCCGCGACTAAGCCGTCGACCGCGACCGAGTGGGTCGCCTCGCTCAGCCCTTGGCCGGAGGAGTTCGGGCTCGACCGGATGCGCGAGCTGCTGGCCCGGCTCGACGAGCCGCAGCGTGCCTATCCCGCGATCCACGTCGTCGGCACGAACGGGAAGTCGACTGCCACGAGGACGATCGCCGAGCTCCTACGGGCCGAGGGCCTGGATGCGGGCGCGTACACGTCGCCGCACGTCTCCGGTTGGCACGAGCGCCTGGATTGTGATCGCGAGACCTTCGAGCGGGCCGTCGCGCGGGTTCGCGGCCCCGCGGAGGAAGAAGGCGCCACCCAGTTCGAGGTGTTGACGGCGGCTGCCCTGGCCGAGTTCGCGGAGGCCGGCGTGGACGTGGCCGTTCTCGAGGCGGGCCTGGGCGGGAGGCTGGACGCGACGAACGTCGTCGATGCACCGGTCGTGCTGCTCACGAACGTCGCGCTCGAGCACACCCAGGTGCTCGGCGAGACCCACGAGCAGATCGCGAAGGAGAAGCTTGCAGTAGCGCATGCGGCAAGAGTAGTTGTCTTACCGGACAACACCTTCACGCGGCTCGCTCCCATCAGCGCGGACATCGTCATCGGCGGGCCGCGGGAGGCTGCCGAGGCGTTCCTCGCCAGGTCGATCCAGCGGGAGGTCGAGGTCTCGCTCCCGGGAAGGCTCGAGCGGCGAGACGGTGAGATCTGGGACGGCGCTCACACGCCCGAGGCCGCCGAGTGGCTGCTCGAGCGGCTGCCCTCCCGCGACTATGTCCTCTGCGTGTCGATCCTGGCCGACAAGCGCGTGGACGAGCTCCTGGCGCGCCTGGCGAACGCGGGCCGGACGCTCGTCGCAACCCAGTCCAGCAATCCACGCGCCCTGCCCGCAGGCGAGCTCGCCGAGCGGGCGGAGCGGCACTTCGACCACGTGGAAGCCCTTTCCGACCCGCAGGCCGCCCTCGCGCGGAGCCGGGAGCGGGGAGGCCCGGTCCTCGTCACCGGCTCGCTCTATCTCCTGGCGGATCTCTACCGATGAGAGGAAGACGGCGCAGGGCGACGAAAGCTGCCGAACGGCTGAGCGTCTTCGCGTTTGCCGCCGTCGTTGTCCTGACGATCGTCGGCCTCGCGTTTGCCGCCGGCTACGTCGTCGGTCAACTTCTCCTATAACGAGGAACAATAAGACGATGGTTTTGGGAGCGAGTGGCGATTCCGGGTTCTTCGGGGGTCTGCACGACTTCTTCTTCGGGTCGGGCACGTGGCCCGTCGTGCGGAACCTCGGGATCTTTCTCCTCGTCGTCTTCTGGCTTGCGATCGGCTACTGGGTCTACAAGGACGCACGGCGCCGGATCGAGGATCCCTGGCTCGTGGCGATGGCCACCGTGCTCGGCCTCGTGCCGCCGTTCGCCGGCGTGCTCATCTACATGCTCTTCCGGCCGCCGGAGTACCTCGAAGACGTGCGCGAGCGCCAGCTCGAGATCAAGGCGATGGAGGAGAGCCTCGGCCGCCGCCGGCAGCAGCACTGTCCGGTCTGCCGTGCCGAGATCGACGAGAACTTCCTCGTCTGCCCCGTCTGCACGACGCGCTTACGCCAATCCTGCGTGAACTGCAAGGCGCCGCTCGAGCCTCTCTGGCAGGTCTGCCCGTACTGCGAGACGCCGATCGCGTCGCCGACTCCGATTCATTTCCCACCGCTCGAGTCGCCTCGGAGGGAGACCGGGTCCGAGTAGAGTCGCCGCCGATGGCGGCCGAACGAACGCTCGTCCTCATCAAGCCCGACGCGATGCGCCGCGCGCTCGCGGGCGAGATCCTCGCTCGCTTCGAGCGACGCGGGCTCGAGATGCCGGCGGCGAGGCTGGTCGATGTCGACCGCGCGCTGGCGGAGGAGCATTACGCCGAGCATGCCGAGAAGCCGTTCTTCGGCGAGCTCGTCGAGTTCATCACCTCGGGCCCGACGCTCGCGCTGGTGCTCGAGGGAGAGGGCGCGATCGCAATCGTTCGCGAGACGATCGGAGCGACCGACCCGGCGAACGCGACGCCGGGCTCGATCCGCGGCGATCTCGCTCTCTCGATGCCCGACAACCTCGTCCACGGCTCGGACTCGCCGGAGTCGGCGGCACGCGAGATCGCGCTCTGGTTTGACTGATCCGGACTACGTCGCGATCAACCGCGAGGGCTGGACGCGGGCGAACGCCGAGTACACGGACCGCCGAGCCCGCGGCGCCTGGGCCAAGGAAGAAATTACCTGGGGCAAGTGGAAGCTTCCGGAGACCGAGGTCCGCATGCTGCCCGACCTCGAAGGCAAGGACGTCGTGGAGCTCGGTTGCGGAACTGCGTACTTCGGCGCGTGGTTGAAGCGCGCAGGCGCCACCCGCGTTGTTGGCGTGGACGTCACTCCAGCACAGCTAGAGACGGCCCGGCGCATGAATGCCGAGTTCGGTTTGGAACTGGAGTTCCTGGAGGAAAATGCGGAGCGGACTAGCCTGCCCGATGCGTCCTTCGACCTCGTGTTCTCGGAGTACGGAGCCTCGATCTGGTGCGATCCCACTCTCTGGATCCCCGAGGCGGCTCGGCTGCTGCGGGCGGGTGGAGAGCTGGTGTTCATGCGCGGCTCGACCCTCCAGATGCTCTGCATGCCCGACGAGGGCCAGGTGGTGGAGCGGCTCGTGCGGCCCCAGAAGGGGTTGTACCGGCTGGAGTGGCAGGACGACGACCCCGGCGTCGAGTTCCATCCGAGCACGAGCGACATGTTCGGGCTCCTGCGATCGAGCGGCTTTGAGGTCGTGGACTTCCGCGAGCTCTTCGCGCCCGAGGACGCGGTCGACCACGAGTACTACTCGACCGTCCCGGCCGAGTGGGCTCGGCGCTGGCCCGATGAGGAGATCTGGCGGGCGCGCAAGCACGGGTGAGCGTTCCGCCGGCCCCTCCGATCGTGCTCGCCTCGGTCTCGCCGCAACGCCGCGCGATCCTCGAGCAGCTCGGGCTTCCCTTCGCCGTCGTCCCGCCCAGGTACGACGAGCGCGGCGTGGCCGGCGCGGATCCGGTGGAGCTCGTGCGTGCGCACGCGCGTGGCAAGGCTCGATCGGCCGCAGGTGGAGCCGACGAGTGCCCCGTGCTCGGGGTCGACACGGCTGTCGTGGTCGACGGCGAGGCGCTCGGCAAGCCCGCCGATGCGGCGGCGGCGGAGGCGATGCTCGAGCGCCTGTCGAGCCGCGCGCACGAGGTCGTTTCCGGCCTCTGTCTCGTCACGCCCGGCTGGGAGGAGCTGGCGCACGAGGTCACGCGCGTCACGTTTCGCTCGCTGACCGCGCGCGACCTTGCTCACTACGTCGCGAGCGGCGAATGGGAAAAGCGGGCGGGCGCCTACGCGATCCAGGGTCTCGGCGCAGCGCTCGTCGAACGGGTCGAGGGCGACTACCTGAACGTGGTCGGTCTCCCCGCCGCGCTCCTCGTCCGCCTCCTCGCGGAGCGCTTCCCCGGGCTCTACGGCTTCGGCTAGCTGGACTGGTCTCGCGAAGCGAGACGGCAGCGAGGTTCAGGTCTTGCCGCAGTTTCACTAGACTCGGGCCGGGAGATGGGCTTTCTGAGTTATTTCAACGGGTTCGGCGGCCGCGACATGGCCGTGGATCTCGGGACCGCGAACACGCTCGTCTACGTGCGCGGGCGCGGCATCGTCCTCTCCGAGCCCTCGGTCGTCGCGATCGACGAGCGAACGGGCGACGTGCACGCCGTGGGGGTCGAGGCGAAGCGGATGCTCGGCCGCACGCCGGGCACGATCTCGGCTATTCGCCCCCTCAAGGACGGCGTCATCGCCGACTTCGACGTCACCGAGCAGATGCTCCGTCACTTCATCCAGAAGGTGCACCAGCACCGCTTTGCCCATCCACGCGTCGTCGTCTGCGTTCCCTCCGGCGTGACCGGCGTCGAGAAGCGCGCGGTCGAGGAGGCGACGCTCTCCGCCGGCGCGCGCGAGGCGCATCTGATCGAGGAGCCGATGGCGGCCGCGATCGGCGCGGGGCTCCCCGTCTCGGAGCCGACCGGGAACATGATCGTCGACGTCGGCGGCGGCACGACCGAGGTCGCCGTCATCTCGCTCGGCGGGATCGTCGTCTCGCAGAGCCTGCGCGTCGGCGGCGACGAGATGGACGAGGCGATCGTCAGCCACATCAAGAAGGAGTACAAGCTCCTGATCGGGCAGCAGACCGCCGAGGAGATCAAGCTCGAGGTGGGCTCCGCCTTCCCGCTGAAGGAGGAGGTTCAGGCCGAGGTGCGCGGACGCGACATGCTGACCGGCTTGCCGAAGACGGTCGTGATCAGCTCGGATGAGGTGCGCCACGCGCTCGAGGAGCCGGTCGGCCAGATCCTCGACGCGATCCGCTCGACGCTCGACAAGACGCCTCCCGAGCTCGCCGCGGACATCATGGACCGCGGCATCGTCCTTGCCGGCGGGGGCGCTCTTCTCGCCGGGCTCGACGAACGGCTCCGTCACGAGACGCAGATGCCCGCCCAGCTCGCCGAGTCTCCGCTCACGTGCGTGGCGGTCGGCTCGGGCCGCAGCCTCGAGGTGCTCGAGATGATGAACCGAACCGCAAAGTCGAGAGCGAAGAGCCGCAACGGCTACCGCCGGTAGACCTGCCGCCGCCAGACTGCGAAGTCGCGCCCCAGTCTGAGCCGAGCGGCGCGGGACGCCGCTCGGCTCGCGGGTGACCCTAGAAGTCCTGCACGTCCCAGTCCGCCTCGGTGGTGAAGTAGCAGGTCGGCGGGTAGCCGCCACCCTGAGACCAGTGGACGGTGATCCCGTGCGCGCCCCACCAGTTCTGCGCCTGAGTCGCTCTGTTCTCAATGATGAGCGCTACGTCGTACTGGGTGTTGTGTCGGCTCTGGCAGTACTGCCGGAACCACTCGCCGTCCCCGTAGATCGTGTTCCCGCATGGGATGAGGCCGTGGTAGCGGCATAGCTTGGCCGTCTGCATCGCGTTCACGTACCACGCGTAATCCCACGCGCCCTGCGGCGACACACGCCATGGATAGGGGTTCCATCCGTGCGAGGCCGACGCGGGCGCCGCGAACGCGAGCACCCAAACAACCCCGGCGAGCAGTGCGAGCTTCCTCACGTTCTCCTCCTTCCGTCGAGTTGACAACCTCGCCGGGAGAAGGCCGCCGCGCGCCGCGTGGCTCCACGTCGTCCTCGTCCACGCGCCGCTGTCCTCCGCGGCAGCGCGAAACTACCACGACCTCGAGCGTCCCGCTCCGGCATTGGCGGAGCTTCGCCAAGCCCTCCGCGGCTCGCATCGTCGGCCCGGGGAGGCGGTCGGGCTTTCCGCGCAGTTCGTTAGTCTCAAGGCCCGTGCCTAGGAATCGCAGCGCGCGGGTGGCGGCGCTGGGCTCCCCGGTTCGGCGCGCGGTCGCCCCCTCGTACTCGTCGCGGGCGGCAGGCACCCTGAAGCGGCGCCTCGTCGTCGGCCTGCTCGTCCTGGCCTCGCTCGCGATGATCACCGTCTACTTCCGCGAGTCGCCGAGCGGCGGCGGCTTGCACGGCTTCCAGAGCGCCGCCGCGAGCGCCATGCGCCCGTTCGAGGTCGCCGCGCAGCGGGTGGCGCGCCCGTTCCGCGACGCGTACGGCTGGGTCCACGGCCTCTACCACGCGAAGTCGGAGAACGAAGACCTGCACAAGGAGGTCGACCGGTTGCGCCAGGAGGCGATCCGGAACGCGACTGCCGCGCAGGAGAACCGCGAGCTCAGTCGCATCCTCAAGTACCGCCGTGGGCTGACCTTTCCCGAGGATTTCCCGGCCGGGAAGTCTGTGACGGCGAGCGTCGTCTCGAACCCGGCGAGCGAGTTCGAGCAGAGGATCGTCATTTCGGCGGGCTCGAGCAGCGGCGTCGGCCTGCACGACGCGGTCGTCACCGAGCGCGGGCTCGTCGGCCAGGTGACGAAGGTCGTCCACAACGAGGCGCAGGTGACGCTCATCACGGACAAGGAGGCCGCGGTCGCGGCGAGGGATCACCAGCACGGCGCTGTCGGCGTGCTTCGGCAGGGCCCCAGCGACAACCTCATCCTCGACCTGGTGGGGAAGGACAGGGTGGTCGTCAAGGGCGACCTGGTCGTGACGGCGGGGCGTCGGCAGGGACAACTGCCCTCGCTCTACCCGCGCGACATTCCGATCGGGCGCGTCACGAGCGTCGAACAGTCGGACATCGAGTCCTACCAGGACATCCAGGTGATGCCCTTCGTGGACTTCTCCTCGCTCGACGTCGTACTCGTCCTCGTCAGCGACAAGCCGCGGCCACGGATGCCCTGATGGTGCTCCCGGCGAAAGCGGCTCTGCTCTTTTTCTTCTTCGTGGTCGTCCAGGTGACGATCGTCGCCTCGATCGGAATCCTCGGCGGGTCGCCGGACCTCGTCCTCGTGACGCTCGTTGCCGTCGCCCTCGCAAAGGGCTCGACCTTCGGGGCGGTGTCCGGCTTCTGGGCCGGGCTCCTGCTCGACGTCGCCCGCCTCGGCACGCTCGGGTTCACCTCGCTGCTGCTGACGCTCGCCGGCTTCTGGATCGGGCGGTACGGCGAGACGACCGGCAGGGATCGGGCCCACGCTCCGCTTCTCTCGGTCGGAGTCGTGACCGTGCTCTATGCAGTGGGGGCGCTCGTCCTCCACTTCATGCTTCGCGAGCCGGCCTCGGCACGCGTCTCCCTCGTGGACGCGCTGCCGGCGAGTGTCGCGCTCAACCTCCTCCTTGCTTTCCCGGTCTTTTCCCTGACTCGACGGCTGTTCTTGCGGCCCGAGCCGCGCCCGGAGGTCGAGTTCGTTGGCTAGCCGCCCGGTGCCGCTCCGGCCGGGAAGATTCCTTCCGCCCGACCCGCGCGTCGAAGGCCCATTCCGGCTGACGCCGCAGCTCGCGTTCCGGATCGGCATCCTCGGGTTCCTCGCGCTTGCCGCGTTCAGCGTTCTCTTCTTCCGGCTCTGGGCCCTCCAGGTTCTCTCCGGCAACCAGTTCCTCCGTGCGGCGCAGAACAACCAGGTGCGCACGGTGCGCATCGAGGCGCCGCGCGGCCCGATCAAGGATCGCGCGGGCCACATCCTCGTCGGCAACGCGAACGGGCTCGCCGTGCGCCTCTGGCCCGCCAACCTCCCCGACAAGGGCGCCTACGCAGAGGTCCGCCGCCTCGCCCGCATCCTCAACGTCCCACTTGCGGAGGTGACGAGGCAGCTGGCGCAGCATCGG
Organism: Gaiellaceae bacterium; assembly: GCA_036001625.1. GTDB lineage: Bacteria > Actinomycetota > Thermoleophilia > Gaiellales > Gaiellaceae > VAXT01. The sequence continues at coordinate 19,169 of DASYUD010000066.1, read as the reverse complement.
AACGACCCTGTGACCCCGGTCACCGTCAAGGAGTTCGTCAGCAAGGCGAAGGCGACCTACCTCTACGAGCACAAGAGCGAGTTCCCGGGCATGACCATCCAGAAGACGTACGTGCGGCGGTATGCGTACGGAGACCTCGCCGCTCAGCTGCTCGGATACGTCGGCGAGATCTCTCCGCAGCAGCTGAAAGAGAAGCACGGTTACCGGCTCGGCGACAGGATCGGCCAGGGGGGCATCGAGGCAAGCTACGACAGGTACCTCCGCGGCCGGGCCGGGCTCGAGCAGCAGCGCGTCGACGCTCTCGGGCGGCCGACGAGCCCCAGAGAGCTGAAGCAGTTGCCTTCGGACGGCTACGCGGTCAGGCTCACGCTGGACGCGAAGCTCCAACGGGCCGCTCAGCGAGCGATCGTGGACGGAATCAACCTCGCCGTCGGCAACCACAACTGGTACGCGAACGGCGGCGCTATCGTCGCGCTCGATCCGCGGGACGGGGCGATCCGCGCACTCGCCTCGTACCCGACCTACGACCCGTCGGTCTACTCCGGCCGCGCCAAGCGCAGCGACCTCGCGCCGCTGCTCGACCCGCGTGTCGCCGAAGAGGAGAACTTCCCCGCGCTCGACCGGGCGATCTCCGGCGTCTATCCGCCGGGCTCGACGTTCAAGCCGGTCACCGCCCTCGCGGCCATGCAGGAGCACATCCTCGCCCCCTATGACTCGCTTCCGTGCGTCGGCGAGCTGACGATCGACAAGCAGGTCTTCAAGAACTGGGACCCGTATGCGAACCAGTCGATGACGCTCCCGACGGCCATCGCGCAGTCGTGCGACACGTACTTCTACAACGTGGGCAAGCGCTTCTACGACCTGCCGCCCGAGCGCGGCCAACCGCTCCAGAGATGGGCCTCCACCTTCGGCTTCGGCAAGCCGAGCGGGATCGACGTCGGCCCGGAGGAGGCCGGCCTCGTCCCGACGATCAAGTGGCGCCGCGACACGTACACGAAGAAGACCGACCCCTGCTGCTGGCAGGTCGACCGCCTCTGGAAGTCGGGCGATTCGGTCCAGCTCGCGATCGGTCAGAAGGACCTCCAGGTGACGCCGCTCCAGATGGCCCGCTTCTACGCGCTCGTCGCCAACGGCGGCAAGCTCGTGACCCCGCACGTCGTCGGCTCCGTCGAGCAGCCGGGCGAGACCAACGGGCCGACCGCCGGGCCCCTGGTGCTGCGACGCTTCTCGTATCCGGCGAAGGAGCTGAACGTCGACCCCGACGCGATCGGGGTCGTGCGCGAGGGCCTCTACGAGGCGACGCACTCGACCGCCGGCACCTCCGCGGGCGTCTTCGGCCACTTCCAGGTCGGGATCGCCGGCAAGACGGGCACGGCGGAGAAGGAGGTCACGATCGGCGACTCCACCTACCTCACCGACACCTCCTGGTGGTGCGGCTTCGGCCCGTTCGACAAGCCGGAGCTCGTCGTCTGCGCAGTGATCGAGAACGGGGGCTTCGGCGGCGAGGCCGCGGCGCCCGCCGCGCTGAAGGTCTTCGAGCAGTACTTCGGCACCGAGGCGGGCATCGTCGCGCCCGCGCAGGCGGACTGATGGTCGATTACGTCGCCACCCAGCGAGCCTCGGCCCGGGCGCGAGCCCGCCCGCGCGAGGCCTCGTTGGTGCGGAACCTCGACTGGGCGCTTCTCCTCGCAGTCGCCGGTCTCGTCGCTTTCGGGCTCTGGGCGATCGCCGGGATCACGAAGGACGACGTCACGGGCGACCCCAACTACTACGTCGTGCGCCAGGCCGCGTATGCGCTGATCGGCGCGGCGGGGATGCTCGCCCTCGTGCTGCTCGACCCCGGCTTCTACCGCCGTCACGCGCGGGCACTGTACGGCCTCCTCGTGGCCCTGCTCGTGATCGTCCCGGTCTTCGGCCAGGAGGTTCGGAACACACGGCGATGGATCGACGTCGGCCCGCTCCAGTTCCAGCCCTCCGAGTTCGGCAAGCTCTTGCTCGTCGTCTTCCTCGCGGCATTCCTGGCCGAGCGCGGCAGGCGAATCGCGGAGCGCCAGACGACGCTCGCTGCGACCGGCCTTGCGCTGGCCCCGATCCTGCTCGTCTTTCTTCAGCCCGACTTCGGGACGGCGATCGTTTACGCCGCCGCCCTCGGCGCCGCTCTCTTCGTCGCCGGCACGCGCTGGGCTCAGATCGCCGCGCTGCTCGGCGTGGGGGTGTTCGCGGCGGCCTTCGTGCTCTGGATCGGGCCGTCTGTCGGCGTCAACGTCCTCAAGGACTACCAGCGGCAGCGCATCGTCGGCTTCACGAATCCCTCGGAGAACCCGAGCGGCTCGACCTGGAACATCACCCAGTCGATCACGGCAGTCGGGGCGGGCGGCCCGACCGGGCGCGGCGTCTCGGGGGCGACCCAGACGAACTCTCACTACCTGCCGGAGCACGCGACCGACTTCGCCTTCGCCTCTCTCGCCGAGCAGCGCGGATTCAGCGGCGCGGCGATCCTCTTGCTGCTCTACCTGCTCGTCATCTGGCGCGCGATCAAGGTGATCACCCTGGCCCGCGACGCCTTCGCGGCGATCGCGGCCGGCGGCATCGCCTTCGCCCTGCTCGTCCAGATCTTCATCAACGTCGGGATGACGATCGGGATGGCGCCGATCACGGGGATCCCGCTGCCGTTCGTGAGCGTGGGCGGCTCGTCGATGGTGGCCAACCTGCTTGCGATCGGCATTTTGCAGGCCATCTGCCTTCGCCGGAGGTAGTCCGTCCGAGCCTGGTCCTACGATCGCGTCCATTACGCGACGGAAAGGTGGCCGGGATGGCGACGAGGCGAGAAGCGCGCGAGCTGCTGCTGATCGAGGAAGCCGACGCCTGGTTCGAGTACCTCGCGGCGACGAGGAATCAGACGGCCGTGCGCTACCTCGAGGTCGAGCCCTGGGCCTGGGCGCGCCTGAGCCAGCGCCTGCGGGCGATCCGAACGAGACTGGCGAAACTCAGGCCGGCGGCGGCGTAAGGGGGAAGCGGGTTCCGCCTCGGCTGCTAGCCTGAGAGGCGAGATGCTTTTGACCCGTTCACGCTGCGCGCGCACCGCCCTCGGGGCGAAGCATGCGCGCGCGCCCAAGAAGGAGATTTCGTTTGCTGAAATGGTTCAGGCGCAAAGCGCAAGTGGAGCAGGCGCCCGAGAAGGCCGCCGCTCCGGTATCAGTCCCTGACGTAACCGACCGGCCCGCCGAGGCGGGCGCACAACCGACGAGGAAGAGAAGAAGGCGCGGCTCCCGCGGGGGCCGGGGCCGGCGCAAGCCTGCCGGCGAGCCCGCCGAGGCGGGCAAGGAAGAGCCTCCGGCCGCGAGGACGCCCGGGAAGACCGCCGAGAAGGCGCCCGCGAAGACGCCCGCGAAGCGCGCGCCCAGGGAGCGCCAGCGGAGGGCGCGCCGCCAGCCGCCGAAGCGCCCGCCGCTTCCGCAGGCCAAGCGGGAGCTGCTCGTCTCGGTCGACGTCGGCGAGCAGCGGGTGGCGGTGATCGAGGACGGCCGGCCCGCCGAGGTCTACCTCGAGCGGCCCGGGCGCCGCTCGATCGCGGGGAACATCTACAAGGGCACCGTCGACAACGTCCTGCCGGGGATGGAGGCAGCCTTCGTCGAGATCGGTCTCGAGAAGAACGGCTTCCTCTACGTCGACGAGATCGTCACGCCTGAGCTCGAGGGTCGCGGCAAGGGCCGCAAGATCCAGGACCTTCTCAAGCGTGGACAGGAGGTGCTCGTCCAGGCGGTCAAGGACCCCATGAAGTCGAAGGGCGCCCGGCTCACGACGGAGATCTCGCTGCCCGGCCGCTTCGTCGTCTACGTCCCGAGCGGCGAGGGCCTCGGTGTCTCGCGTCGGCTCGAGGACGACGAGCGCATCCGCCTGCGCGACATCCTCAAGGAGCTCGCACCGAAGAAGGGCGGCGTCATCGTCCGCACGGCCGCCGAGGGCGCCTCGGCCGAGGACATCGAGCGCGACCTCGACTTCCTGAAGAAGCTCTGGCGCTCGATCGAGACCAAGGCGGCCGCGGCGAAGACGCCCGCGCTCGTCTACCAGGAGGCCGAGCTCCCGCTGCGGGTGGTGCGCGACCTCTTCACCGACGACTTCGAGCGCGCCCTCGTCGACCACGACCGCACCTACAGGCGGATCGTCGGCTACCTCAAGAAGACCTCGCCGCACATGGTCGAGCGCGTCGCGCGCCACCGGGAAACGACGCCGCTCTTCGAGCAGCTCGGCGTCGACGACGCGATCCGCTCGACGCTCTCGCGCCGCGTCGACCTCCCGTCCGGCGGCTACCTCGTCTTCGACTACGCAGAGGCGTTCACGATCATCGACGTCAACACGGGCCGCTTCGTCGGCTCGCGTTCCAAGAGCTCGGGCGCCCGGCTCGAAGACACGATCACGGCGAACAACCTCGAGGCGGTCAAGGAGGTCGTCCACCAGCTCCGCCTGCGCGACATCGGCGGGATCATCGTCATCGACTTCATCGACATGGCGAATCCGAAGAACCGCGCCACGGTCGAGGAGGCTTTGAAGACCGAGTTCGAGCGAGACCGGACGAAGACGTACGTCGTCGAGATCTCCCCGCTCGGGCTCGTCGAGATGACTCGCCAGAACGTGACCGAGGGGCCGCGCGAGATCCTGACCCAGAAATGCCCAACGTGCGCCGGTGACGGCATCGTCCTCTCGGACACATCCGCTGCGGTCGACGCCGAGCGGCGGCTGCGCGCGCTGGCCGCGTCCGCGAAGCGCGGGGTCGAGGCCTTCCGGGTCGAGCTCGAGGAGCACGTCGCCGCGCACCTCGTCGGGCCCGGGGCGAGCCGCCTGGCAGAGATCGAGGCGCTTGCAAAGCGCCGCTTCTTCGTCGAGGGAAATGCTGGGCTACCGCTCGACCACTTCGCAGTTCTTGCCGAGGGCAAGCTCGCCGACATCGCGCCCGAGAGCCCGGTAGCCGAGGGCCAGGAGGTGCGGGTGGAGCTCGTCGAGGTCGGCCTGCACGACCTCGACGCGGGCATGGGCAAGCTCGACGGCATCTCGGTCTCCGTCGCCGACGCCGCGAAGCTCGTCGGCAAGAAGGTGAAGGTGCGTGTCGAGCGCGTGCTCGACGGCACGGCGTACGCGACGCTCGTTCAGCCTGCTTCGGGGGCGATGGACGGCCCGATCACCGCCGAGGCCGAGGCCGAGAAGCCGACGCGGGCGCCTCGCAAGAAGCAGCCCGAGGGCAAGGCGGAGGCGGCGACGGACGAACCGGAGCCGCGCGAGGCAGAGGAGCCCACGCGCGCGCCGAGGAAGAGGATCGAGCTGAAGGTGGAGGCGGAGGCCGCTTCCGAGGAGGCCGCTCCCGAGGAGGCCGCTCTGGAGCAGCCTGCCGGGGAGCAGCCCGCTGCGGAGGAGATGCCGAAGCGCAAGACCAGGCGGGGCTCCCGCGGCGGCCGCGGCCGGAAGCGGAAGCCGAAGCCCGCGGCGGCCACGACGGACGTGGCGGCCGACGGGAAGCCCGAAGGGGAAGCGGCCGCGGCCCCGACCATCCACGTGCCGGCTCCGGATCTGGGCCGAGAGGAGGGACCGGAAGCCGCCGAGCCTGCCGCGGACGGCGCGCAGCCGGTCAAGAAGAAGCGGACGAGGCGCGGCAGCCGAGGCGGCCGCGGGCGGCGCAAGAAGACCCCGGCGCCGGCAGTCGAGTCGGAGGGCGAGCCGCTACACTGACCGCTCGCGGGCTCGAGCCCGCGTTCGCACAAGATGGAGAGCTACGCGATCATCTCGATGGGTGGCAAGCAGTACCGCGTCCGCGAGGGCGAGCGGCTGCTCGTCGACCGCGTCAAGACCGACGAGGGCAAGACGTTCCATCCCGCGCTCCTCTTCCTGGGCGGGGACGGCAAGGCCGACCTGAAGCCGAAGGTCCAGGTCACCGCGCGCGTCGTCGAGCACGTCCTCGGCGACAAGGTCAGGATCGGGAAATACCGCCCGAAGAAGGGCTATCGGCGGCACACCGGCTTCCGGAGCCGCCTCTCGCAGATCGAGATCGAGTCGATCGGCGAAAAGACCGCCGGGCGCGCGGCGAAGCCCAAGACCAAGGCCGAGCCGGCGAAGAAGCCGGCCGCGCGCAAGCCGGCAACGACGACGAGAAAGAAGGCGGAGTAATGGCGCACAAGAAGGGTCTCGGCTCGTCGCGGAACGGGCGCGACTCGCAGGCCAAGCGCCTCGGCGTGAAGATCTTCGACGGCCAGCAGGTAACGGCGGGGATGATCCTCGTCCGCCAGCGGGGCAGCAAGTTCCGGTCAGGCCCCGGCACGGGCATGGGCCGAGACGACACGATCTTCGCCAAGCGCGACGGCAAGGTCGCATTCCAGGCGAGCGGCGAGCGCCGCGTCGTCGCGGTTACCGACTAAAGAGCTACAGCGCGTATGTTCCATGACCGCGCCCGCATCCGGGTGCAGGGCGGTCGCGGCGGCGACGGAGCGCTGAGCTTCCGGCGTGAGAAGCACGTCCCGAAGGGCGGCCCGGACGGTGGCGACGGCGGGCCGGGGGGCGACGTCGTCCTCGTTGCCGACCCGGACCTGCGCGACCTCTCGCGGTTCCGCTCGAAGCGCCTCGTCGAGGCCAGCCGCGGACGGCCTGGAGGGGGCTCAGGAAAGCACGGCGCCGCAGGGGATGACGTCGAGCTTCGCGTCCCCGCCGGCACGCAGATCCTCGACAGCGGGAAGCTCGTGGCCGACCTGGCGAGCCCGGGCGCGCGCGTCGTCCTCGGGCGCGGCGGCGCGGGCGGGCGCGGCAACCGCCGTTTCGCGAGCTCGACGAGGCAGGCGCCGCGCTTTGCCGAGGTCGGGCTGCCGGGCGAGGAGGCCGAGCTCGAGCTCCGGCTGAAGCTCCTCGCCGACGCGGCGCTCGTCGGCCTCCCCAACGCGGGCAAGTCGTCGCTCCTCGCCCGGATCTCGAATGCTCGCCCGAAGGTCGCCGAGTACCCGTTCACGACCATCGAGCCGGTGCTGGGGACGCTCGACTCGCCCGACGGGCGCCAGCTCGTCGTCGCCGACGTGCCGGGGCTGATCGAGGGCGCGAGCCGCGGGCTCGGGCTCGGACACGAGTTCCTGGCCCACCTCGAACGGGCGCGCCTGCTCGTCCACGTCGTCGACGTAGCCGAGGGCGAGCCCGCCGAGCGGTTCGCGGCGATCGACCGTGAGCTTGCCGCCTACGGCGCAGGACTGGACGCGCTGCCGCAGGTCGTCGTGCTGAACAAGGTCGACCTCGTCCGCGAGCCGCCCGAGCTGGGAGTCGAGGACGAGCGGATCAGGGCGGTCTTCGCGGTCTCGTGCGCGACAGGCGCCGGGATCGACGGCTTCCGCCGCTCGCTCTTCGAGCACTGTCCTCCGCAGGAGGCGCCACCGGCGGCCCGGCCCGAAGGGCTTGCCGACTTCCTCGTCTACCGGCCGAAGCCGCGCAACCGCCGCTTCCGCATCCTCAGGACCGACCGAGGTTTCCGCGTCGCGGGCCGCCCGCCGGGCGACGAGGAGCTGGCCACTGCGCTGCGCGCCGCCGGCGCGAAGCCGGGCGACGAAGTCGCGATAGGGGACGAGGTGGTGGAGATGCCTTGACCGGCCTGCTGGGCGGCGCGTTCGATCCCCCGCACAACGGGCACACGGCCCTCGCGCGCGCCGCTCTCGAGCAGTTGCCGATCGAGCGGCTCGTCGTGCTCGTGGCGGAGCGCCCAGGTCATCGAGAGGTGATTGCGGATGCACAGACTCGCCTGCGGCTCGCGCGGGCCGCGTTCGAGGACTTGGAGGGCGTCGAGGTCGAGCTCGACCCGCACGCCTTCACAGTCGACGCCGTCCGCGGGGGGCGCTTCGGCGACGCGCTGTTCGTCGTAGGGGCCGACCAGGGCGGGGGCTTCTCGACCTGGAAGGATCCCGAAGAGTTGCTGAAGTGGGTGCGCCTCGCGGTCGGCGCCCGCTCCGGCTATCCGCAACCCGAGCTGGAGCGGTTCGGCGACCGGGTCGTCTTCTTTCAGCTCGACTCGCCGCCGGTCTCGTCGAGCGAGGTTCGCGCCCGCGTAGGCCGCGGCGAGCCGGTCGACGAGCTCGTCCCGCCGCCCGTGGCGGCGCTCATCGAGGAGCTGGGCCTATATGGCTAGCTCGACGGAAGGCACGTCCTCCCAGAGCTCTTCGAGCCGGTAGTACTCGCGCGTCTCAGGCGTGAAGACGTGGAGGACGACGTCGAGGTAGTCGGCGACGATCCAGGTGCCCTCGGCCCCGCCGTCGACGGAGAAGGGGAGGAGGTCCTCGCCGTGCTTCAGGCCCTGCCGGACCTCGTCGTAGATCGCCTTCGTCTGGCGGGCGTTCTGGCCCGAGCAGAGGACGAAGAAGTCGGTGTAGGTGCACACCGGCCGCATGTCGAGGATGAGGATGTCCTGCGCCAGCTTCTCCTCGGCGAGGCCGGCGATTCGGCGTGCTTGTTCGAGTGAGTTCAGGGGTTCGCTGGTTCCTTTCCGTCCGCCCCAATTGTAGCCCGCTTCGCTGTCAGTTCGGACTGTCCAAACCGGCCACGGCCCAGCCGAGGCGCTCGCTATGTTGACTTCGATGACAACGGACCAGAAGGGAGCAATCGCGGAGGCGGCCATCGCGTGTGAGGCGATCAAGCTCGGCATCGAGGTTTACAGGCCGGTCGCCGAGGGCGGGCGGTTCGACATGATCTTCTTGCTCGGCGGGCGGCTGGTACGCGTTCAGTGCAAATGGGCAGCCCTCCACGGCGACACCCTCTCGATCCGCTCCTGCTCATCTCGACGAGTCCGAAGGGGGCAGCGGAAGCGGTCGTATACGCCCGATGAGATCGATGCCTTTGCGGCGTACTGCGCTGGCCTCGATCGGTGCTTCTTCCTCCCAATCGAGCTGTTCCCGCAGCGACACGAGATCCGGCTGCGAGTAAGGCCATCGCGAAACAGTCAGAAGCGTCGGATCAACTGGGCAGAGGATTTCGACTTCGCGGCTAGACTTGGACGGCACCACGGGGCCATAGCTCAGTTGGGAGAGCGTCTGAGTGGCACTCAGAAGGTCGCCGGTTCGAGCCCGGCTGGCTCCATCGAATCGCAAAAGCCCCGCAGAGCGCGTTCGACCTCGACGGGTTAAAGGGACGTACGGATTCCTGCCGCGGTCGCCCCGCCCGTGATTGCAGGTTCACATCCTGCCCCGCTACCTAAAGGCCGCATTTGCGGGCCTTTTTGCGTGAGCGCGAATAGCGGTGGGCCACTGGCTGGGGCCGCAAGATCGAGGTTCCGCCACGCCGTCGTACTCTTATTGCGTGCTCACTTGCCCCCGCTGCGGTCAAGAGAACCCGGACGGCTTCCGCTTCTGCGGCGCCTGTGCCGCTCCATTGGCCGAGGAAGCGCCCGTGCCGCGCGAGGAGCGCAAGGTCGTGACCGTTCTCTTCGCCGACCTTGTGGGCTTCACGAGCCGGGCCGAGCAACTCGACCCCGAGGACGTGCGTGCAACGCTTGCGCCCTACTACGCGCGCCTTCGCTCCGAGCTCGAACGCTTCGGCGGTAGCGTGGAGAAGTTCATCGGTGACGCCGTCATGGCGCTCTTCGGCGCTCCCGTCGCGCACGAGGACGACCCCGAGCGGGCGGTACGTTCGGCGCTCGCGATCCGCGACGCCATCGCCGAAGACGATGCCGATCTGCAGGTGCGGATCGCCGTCAACACCGGCGAAGCGCTCATCGCGCTCGGCGCTCAACCGAGCGCGGGCGAGGGTATGGCCTCAGGCGACGTCGTCAACACAACCGCCCGCCTCCAGAGCGCAGCGCCCGTCAACGGGATCCTCGTCGGCGAGACGACGTACCGCGCGACCCGTGCGGCGATCGACTACCGCGAAGCGGAGCCCGTGCAGGCAAAGGGGAAGAGCGAGCCCATTAGCGTGTGGGAGGCGGTCGAGGCGCGCTCGCATGTCGGAGTCGACAGGGTCCAGGCGCAAACGCCGCTCGTCGGGCGAAGACGCGAGCTCGACCTCCTGCTCGGCACGCTGGCGCGCGTTCGCCAGGAGCGAGGACCGCAGCTCGTGACGCTCGTCGGCGTACCCGGCATCGGCAAGAGCAGGCTCATCTTCGAGCTCTTTCAGGCAGTCGAGGGCGATCCCGAGTTGATCTTCTGGCGCCGCGGCCGCTCGCTTGCGTACGGCGAAGGCGTGACCTTCTGGGCTCTCGCCGAGATGGTCAAGGCACACGCCGGCATCCTGGAGACGGACGCGGCCGAGGAGACCCAGGAGAAGCTTCGAAGCGCAGTTTTCGACGCCGTCGGCGACGCTGCCGACGCTTCCTGGGTGGAGCGTCACCTCCAGCCCCTTGTCGGCCTCGGCGGCGACAGCGAGTTCGGCGAGGACCGTCGTGCCGAGAGCTTCGCCGCCTGGCGCCGCTTCTTCGAGGCGCTCGCGGAACAGGCCTTGCTCGTCCTCGTATTCGAGGACCTGCACTGGGCCGACGATAACCTGCTCGACTTCGTCGACCATCTCGTGGACCGGGCGACGGGAGTGCCCGTGCTCGTGGTCGCCACGGCTCGGCCCGAGCTGCTCGAGCGCCGGCCCGGTTGGGGTGGGGGCAAGCGGAATGCGCTGACGACCTCGCTCTCGCCCCTGACCGACGAGGAGACAGCACGCCTGCTCGCGGTGCTGCTCGAGACAGCCGTCCTGCCGGCGGAGAGTCAGGCCGCTCTTCTCTCGAGGGCCGGCGGCAATCCCCTCTACGCCGAGCAGTACGCGCGCATGTTCGCGGAGCGCCGGGAGGGCGCCGAGCTGCCGCTGCCCGAGACCATCCAGGGCATCGTCGCGGCGCGGCTCGACGGCGTAGCCGCCGAGGAGAAGGCGCTGCTTCAGGACGCGTCCGTGCTCGGAAAGGTGTTCTGGTCGGGCGCGCTTGCGTCAATCGGCGGGGTCGACAGGTTCAGCGTCGGGGAGCGTCTGCACACTCTCGAGCGGAAGGAATTCGTCCGCCGCGAACGGCGCTCGTCCGTCGCCGAAGAGGAGGAATACTCGTTCGGCCACACGCTCGTTCGCGACGTCGCCTACGCGCAGATCCCGCGGGCCGCCCGGGCTGAGAAGCACCGGCTGGCCGCCGAATGGCTCGAGTCGCTCTCCCTCGACCGAGGCGAGGATCAGGCCGAGATGCTCGCCCACCACTATCTGAGCGCGCTCGAGCTCGCTCGCGCCGCCGGCCAAGTGAGGCCGGAGCTCGAGGAGCGGGCGCGCGTTGCCTTCCGGGAGGCGGGCGACCGCGCGTCGCGGCTGCACGCCGTCGCCGCGGCGGCCCGGTTTTATGAGGCTGCGCTCGAGCTTTGGCCGCGCGACGATCCGGAGCGGCCGGTGCTGCTCCTTCGCTACGGCAGGACGCGCAGCGACGACCCCAGCCTCGACGAGCGGATTCTCGAGGAGGCGCACGACGATCTTCTGGCGGGCGGCGATACGGGCGGAGCCGCCGAAGCGCAAGTCGTCCTCGCCAACGTCTGGTGGGCGCGCGGGCGCCGCGAGCGCGTCCTCGAACACATGGACCGCGCAGTCGGTCTAGTCCGCGCCGAAGGCGCCTCCTCGTCGAAGGCGTTCGTACTGGCCAACGCCTCTCGCTTCGCGATGCTCTCCGGGCAGCTCGAACAGGCCATCGAGGTTGGCTCGGAGGCGCTGAGAATGGCCGAGGAGCTCGGTCTCGAGGAGCTGCAGGCGGTCGCGCTGATGAAGATCGGCACGGCCCGAGCGCTCATGGGCGATCGCGGCGGGCTGGAGGAGCTCGAGCGGAGCTTCGAGATCGCCGAGGCGATCAACTCGCACGAGAGCTGGGGGACACTGGTCAACCTGGGGTCTATGCATGCGGAGTTCGGCGAGCTCGAGCGCGCATGGGAGCTGCGCCAGCAGAGCCGCGAGTTGGCCGATCGGTTCGGCGTCGCCTCCGACATCCGTTGGGAGCGAGCCGAGCAAGCAGCCTACTGTTACTACCGGGGCCTCTGGGACGAGTCTCTCCGCTACGCGGACGATTTCATCGCAGAATCCGAGACGGGCTCGCCGCACTACCTCGAGAGCATCTGCCGTGACGTGCGCGGCCGTATCCGGCTCGCGCGAGGCGACGTGCACGGCGCGCGCGAAGATGCGGCGAAGCAACTCGAGCTGGCGCGAGTCGCCGGGGATCCGCAGGTGCTCACCTCGGCGATCTCGTTCCAGGCGTGGACACTCGCGGACTGCCGCGCGCCTGAGGCTGACGGGCTCGTAAGCGAGCTCTTGGCGTTGTGGAGCGAAGGATTCCTCAGGGGCATGTCGGCAGCGCTCGATGTTGCATGGACAGTGCGGGCGCTGCATCGCGAGGCGGATCTCCTCGAGCTCCTCGACCATGAGGCGAACCTCACACCGTGGTTCGAGGCGGCTCGGCGCGTGGTTTCCGGCAACCTTCTTGGAGCCGCAGACCTCTGCGCCGAGATCGGCTCGCTCCCGGACGCGGCGTACGCACGGCTCCGTTCAGCCGAGCTCTTCGCGCACGAGGGCCGTCGAGCGGATGCGGATGCGCAGCTCAAGCGTGCTCTCGCCTTTTACGGCTCGGTCGGCGCGGCGGCATACGCGCGCCAAGCAGAAGCGCTGCTCGCCTCTTCTGCCTAGGCGTCGGCAGAGACACCCGTTGCGAAAGGGAGAAGCGCCGTGCGGAGGTCCGCACTATCGTTGCGCGCACGCGGAGAGACGAGCCCAGTAGAGCGATCGAGCACGGGCAGGTGGCGCTTGCGCGCGGCGCCTGGGCCGAGGCCCGGGCGCGGTTCGCCGAGGCGCTCGCCCAGGCGGAGACGCCCGAGGCGTACGAGGGCGCGGGCCTCGCCGCTCGCTACGAGCTCGATGCGGAGGCGGCGATCGAGGCGCACGAGCGCGGCTACCGCCTCGCCCGCTCACTCGGCGACGACGTGACTGCCGCACGGCTCGCGATTCAGCTCGGGCACGACGCGTACGCATTTCGGGGCCCGGCCGAAGCCTCGGGCTGGGTCGAGCGCGCCGCGCTGCTGGTAGAGGGGGAGCCGCCGAGCGTTGCAGCTGCGTGGGTGTCAGTGCTGCGCGCACAGTTCGCGCTCGCCGGCCACGACCCTGATTCGGCGCAGGCGGAGTCGTCGCGCGCGCTCGCGCTCGCACGCGAGTTGGGAGCGGTCGACGTCGAGATGCTCGCGCTCTCGGTCAACGGCCTCGCTCTGGTCAGCGCCGGCGAGATCGGGAGCGGCATGCGGCGGCTCGACGCCGCTGCGGCCGCCGCGGTCGGCGGCGAGATGACCGATGCGGACACGATCGAGACGGTGTGCTGCCACATGATCGACGCCTGCAAGCTGGTCCGCGACCTCGAGCGGGCGAACGAGTGGTGCCTTCGCGTGCGCGACATCGCGACGCGCTTCGCGGACCGTCAGATGTTCTCGATCTGCCGGACGGCCTACGCGGATGTGCTGCTGTGGCACGGCGAATGGGAGCGCGCGGACGAGGAGCTCACGGCGGCGGTAGACGAGCTCGGCGCGCTGCGGCCGGGGCGCGACATCGAGCCGCTCGCGCGCCTCGCCGAGCTGCGGCGTCGGCAGGGACGGACCAGCGAGGCTGAGGAGCTTCTCCCGCGCGTGGAGTCGCACCGCTTCCACGCCCTCCTCACCGGGCTGCTGGCACTCGACCGCGGAGATGCCGAGACCGCGGTGGACGCGGCGGAGCGCTTTCTGCGTCGTGTCGGCGATGCGGGCCGCTTCGAGCGCGTGGCCGGGCTCGACCTGCTGGTACGCGCCGCGGTTGCGGGCGGCGACGAGGGGTCCGCCCGCAAGGCCGCGGACGAGATCGCGGCGATCGCCGCGGCATGCCCCAACGCGCCGCTGCGCGCGGCGGCACTGCTCGCCGAGGGACGGGTCGCCGTTGCGGTCGGCGACGCCACCACTGCCGGCCCGCTCCTCGAGGACGCCGCCGATTTATTCGACGCGGCCGGCGCCCGCTACGACGCCGCGCTCGCACGGCTCGAGCTCGCCTCCGTGCTGCGCGTGGCCGGACGTGACGTTCCAGCCGGCAAGGCCGAGGCGCGCGCGCGGAAGGCGCTGGAGGAGCTCGGCGCCCGCGCACCCGAGGCGAGCCTCGGCGGGCTCTCGGCGCGGGAGGCAGAGGTGCTTCGGCTGGTCGCACGCGGACTCTCGAACGACGACATCGCCCGCGAGCTCGTCCTCAGCGTGCGCACCGTTGAGCGCCACGTGGCCAACATCTACCTCAAGGTCGGCGCCTCCGGCCGCACGGGACGTGCGATCGCGACCGCCTGGGCGCACGCGCACGGGATTACGTAGCGGGGCGCGGCAAGTTGAGTACCGGCACCGATGCACGACAAGCCGGGCGCGCCTAGCCTCGGTCTCGAGCCAACCCACGAGCAACAGGAGGCGCGACATGCCGAAGGTATCGAAAGAGACCGCGTCAGAGACGATTGAGCTTGAGGGCCTCGAGGTTCAGCTGGAGCACCTCGAGGGCGGTTATTCCGTCTGCTTCGAGTCGCACACGGCGGACGCCGACCTCGCCGACCTCTTCCGCGGGCTGCCGGACGACCGCTCGCAGCTCCCACGTTGGGGCTATGTGATCGAGGGAAAGATGGCCTTCCGGTTCGCGGACCGCGAGGAGACCTACGCGGCAGGCGATGCTTACTACGTGCCGCCGGGCCATACGCCGATCCACTTCGCAGGGTCGGAGATCGTCGAGTTCAGCCCGACGGACGCACTCGGCGAGACAATCGGGGTCGTCCTCGAGAATCTCCGCGCCGGGGTCGAGGCGTGACCTGGGAGGTAATGACTGCCTGATAGCCGGCCGGTTCTCGCAAAGAGCGCGAAAAGCGTCGGCCTCTGCCGCAAGGCGGACGCGGGCCGTGCATCCATCCACTAGAGGCGGATGGCCAATCGGGAGTGGAAGCGAAACGAGCCCGAGCACGAAGACGAGGAGTCTCCGCCGGGCGATTTCATCTCCGACGACCTCCGCGAGCAGACCGCCCGCTTCCTCGACGAGGTGCGGCGGCGTCTGAGCCGCTGCGAGGCCAACGCAGGCCCGAAGCTAGGCCCTCCCAAGCGTCGCGAACGGTAGAGATCCCCTCGCGCGAGGGATGTGCCGGGAGGCCCCAGGACACGATGCTCTGAGCGAGTCAGCGGCAGGCTCACACCCGCAACCATGGCCTCAGACCGCAGACGCCTACCCCTTTTGCTCGCCGCCTTCGCGGGCGTCGTGCTCGCCTTCGCCGCGCCCGCACAGGCCGCGCTCACTTCACCGGTCCTCCTCGAGCCCGGCGCCGGCGCGACCGTCGACGCGCTGCCCCCGTTCTCGTGGAGCCCCGTCCCGGGCGCCGACTCATACGAATTCCAGGTCGCGGCGGACCAGAACTTCAACTCGCCGGTCCTAGGACGAGGCGAGGGCAGCTTCTCCACGCGCAACACTCGTGCGACGCTCAAGAAGACGCTTCCGAACGGGACGTACTGGTGGCGCGTCCGGGCGACGACGAAAAGCGGCGGCACCTCGCCCTGGACGGCGCCGCGCTCCCTCCGCAAGCTCTGGACGGCCTCGCCGAGCACGCTTTCGCCCGTGCCGGGCTTCGGCTTCACGTTCCCCGGTGCGCCGATCAAGCTGGGCTGGTCCCCCGTCCCCTACGCCTCCAGCTACATGTTCTCGCTCGCCAGCGACCCTGCGCTCGCGAACATCGTCGAAAACTCAGGCCACCCGGTCGAGACGTGGGCGACCAACTACGTGCCTGTCTTCACGCTCCTGCCGTCGGGTACGTACTACTGGAACGTCGTTCCGGTCGACTCGGAGGGGAACAGGGGCGCGCCGTCGCCCGTTTCCTCCTTCACCTGGACGTGGCCCTCGGCGACGACCCCGCACGTGACCGACCTGATGGCCGCCACCGAGATGTTCGATCCGCAGTTCTCCTGGGATGCCGTGCCGGGCGCGACCCGTTACGAGGTCGAGGTCAACTCCTCGGTGGACTTTGCGCCGGGCTCGAAGGTCTGCTGCACGCAGACGACCATCTCGACCTCGCTCGCACCGACGGTCGTCTTTCGAGACAACACGTACTACTGGCGCGTGCGAGCGCTCGACGCCGCCGGCAACGCGGGCGTCTGGAACCGCGGGCCCGACTTCGTGAAGACCTTCGACAAGGTGCCGCCGGTGACCGCGCCGAGCATCAAGAACCTGCACATGCGCGATAACCTCCTCGACCCCGGGACGGACGTCGATCCCGTCACGGCGGGCTACCAGACCAACGTGCCGATCCTGGCCTGGGACCCCGTGCCGGGAGCCTCGAGCTACCTGGTCGACGTCGCTCAGCTCAGCGGCGGGATCTGCAACTGGGGTGCGGCGCTGACGTCCTGGCGCGTGACGACGTCGGTTCCTTCGTGGTCGCCGCTCGGAGTGGGCTGGAACAACGTCAAGCCGTATCCCGATGCAATGCAGGTCGCGTATGACTCCGGTACAGGCCTCGTGCTGAACCAGGCCTACTGCGCCCGCGTGCGGGCTCGCGGCGAGCGTGACACGACGCTCCAGGAGGTGTACGGCGACTTCACGTATCTCGCCGACGGCACCGGTGCCGCGTTCCAGTGGTCGGGCTACCCGGCCGGCGGCTCGTGCACGCCCTCCTGCAACGTGGGCTACCCGGGGGCCGACGACTACGTCCTGCCGATCCGCGGGACGACGACGAGCCGCACGCCTCTCTTCACGTGGCGCCCGCTCGCCGGACGGGCGAGCTACTTCGTCCTCGTCTCGAAGGACGCGAACTTCAGCAATCTCGTCGACTACGCGTTCACGCAGGTGCCTGCATACTCGCCTCGCAGCCTCGCCCGACCGACGACCTACTCGGACGAGACGACCCTCTACTACTGGGCCGTGCTGCCGGCGACGGGCTCGAACGGGAGCGGCGCGGTCGGCGATCCCCTCATGGCCGCGGCCTCGAACTTCCAGAAGGCTTCGACTCCGCCGGCGCAGCTCTCGCCCGCGAACAGCGCATTGCTGACCGACCAGCCGATCTTCCGGTGGACGTCGGTCGAAGGCGCCCGCCGTTACCGCTTCCAGGTCGCCCAGGAGCCGACTTTCGCCGCTCCGCTAGAGGACGTGACGACCGCCTCCACCTCGTACACGCCCTTCACGACGCACCCGGCCGACACGACGCTCTACTGGCGGGTGCGGGCCGACGACGAGAACCTGATCGGCCTCAACTGGTCGACAGTGCGCACCTTCCAGCGACGGCTCCCGACGCCGACGCCCTCGGCAGACAACGCGACGAGCGGTGACTTCACGCCGGCCTGGTCGTGGTCGAGCGTGACGGGCGCCTCCGGCTACACGTTCGCGATCGACGGGCCGGACGGCGGCCACAAGGAGTGGTCGAACCTCAGGCTTTCCTCCGTCGCCTTCGTCTACCTGTTCGGCCCCGGCATCTGGCGCTGGCACGTCCGCGCCGAGTTCCCGAAGCTCCCTGCGGGCTTCGTCACGGGACCCTGGTCGGCCTACGTTCCCTTCACGCGAACGCTCGGCGAGCCGAGCCCGGCCCGGACGAGCTTCTCCGGCAATCACGTGCTCCTCTCCTGGGGCTGGAGGCTCGGGGCGAAGAACTTCCGCGTCCAGATCTCCACCCGGCCTGACTTCGCCTTCACGGTCGAGGACATCACGACCGACAACACGAGCTACGCGCCGCTCCTCCTGCACCCGAGCTACCTGGCCGGCGGCTCCCTCTACTGGCGCGTGGCTGCGATGGACAAGGCGATGAACCTCGGCGACTGGACGCAGCCACAGCAGATCGACATCGCGCAGCGGCTGCGCGTAGCGGTCAACCGCGCCCTTCTTCGCCGCCGGACGACACGCGTGCTCGTGACGATCTCCGATCCGACGGGGAAGGCTGTCGCGGGCGCCACTGTC
Source organism: Gaiellaceae bacterium (assembly GCA_036001625.1). Classification (GTDB taxonomy): domain Bacteria; phylum Actinomycetota; class Thermoleophilia; order Gaiellales; family Gaiellaceae; genus VAXT01. The sequence continues at coordinate 1,265 of DASYUD010000066.1, read as the reverse complement.
CGAGTCTCGGGGGCCGGGCTTCGCCCGCGAGTCGGGCGCACGAACGGGCGCGGCAGGGTTTCGTTCCGCCTCCGCCCGCGGAAGCGCGGCCGGGTCGTCTTCCGCGCGAGCAAGGCCGGCTACGCGGCGGGCGCGCTCTCGATGCGAATTCGTTAGAGCTGACCTGCGTACAATCGAGGCGTGGAGGGGCCCGTCAAGGTCGCTTGCGTGCAGGCCGAGCCGGTTGTTCTCGATCGCGAGGCGACGATCGACAAGCTCTCGAAGCTGACGGCGGAGGCCGCCGGAGAAGGAGCCTCGCTCGTCGTCTTCCCGGAGGTGTTCGTCTCCGTCTACCCCTCGTCCGTCTGGGCGAAGGCGTTCGCGGGCTGGGCCGATCCGCGGGTGAAGGAAGCGTTCGCGCGGCTGTCACGGGAAGCCCTGACGGTGCCGGGCGAGGCGTCCGACCGGATCGGCGCCGTCGCCGCAGAGCACGGCGTCTGGCTCGTAACCGGGGCAACGGAGAGCGACCCCGAGCGCTCCGGCACGCTCTACAACACCCTCCTCTACTACGCGCCCGATGGGAGGCTGGCCCTCCGGCACCGAAAGCTCGTCCCGACGAACCACGAGCGGCTCGTCTGGGGGCCGGGAGACGGGAGCGGCCTGCGCGCGATCCCCACCGAGCTCGGCCGGATCGGCGGGCTCATCTGCTGGGAGAACTACATGCCGCTGGCGCGCTTCGCCCTCTACGAGTCGGGTGTCGAGATCTACCTCGCTCCGACCGCGGACGACGGCGAGCCCTGGCAGGCGACGCTCGTCCACATCGCGCGGGAGTCGCGCGCCTTCGTGGTCGCACCGTCGCACTACCAGCGGGCGGCCGCCTACCCGGACGATTTCCCGCTGCGCGACGAACTGGAAGGCCATGACGTGATCGGCCGCGGCGGGAGCGCCATCCTCGCCCCGGACGGCTCGTACCTCGCGGGCCCGCTCTACGACGAGGAGGGCGTGCTCTACGCCCAGCTCGACCCGGGGATGCTGCGCGCCGAGCGCCAGCGCTTCGACCCGGCCGGCCACTACCACCGGCCCGACATCCTCCGGCTCCGCGTGAACGGGCCGCGCGAGCCGCGCCGCGAGCGCCCGGCTCCTCTCTAGCGCCGAGAGGGCCGGAGTTACACTTCCGGCGGTGGTTGAGCTTGTGTTCATGCTGCTGATCCTCAAGCTGCCGCTCCTCTACCTGGGCGCCGTCTGCTACTGGGCGATCAAGGCCGAGCCGAAGCCGCTCGAGGGGG
>DASYUD010000065.1:0-14947 GCA_036001625.1 Gaiellaceae bacterium | reverse complement strand
CTGCGCGAGCACGCGTCCTACGCGCCTCGAGCGAGCACGGCGCACGCGGCCGACCCGGCAGTTCGCGCGGCGGATGCGCGTTCGCGCCGCTGCCAGCCGCATGCCGATCACCCTGGGGACGCGGCATCGCACCGGCGCGGGCGGAGGCGGAGGCGGGGGTGGCCCGGCCGTCAGATCGCGCAGGAAGACGTCGCTGAACCCGTTCGTGTCTCCGTCCACCAGGTTGGGGGCAACGGAGTCGAACGCGACGAACTTGCCGTCGGCGCTGAGCACGGGCCTGAGGCTGTCGCCGTCCCCCTGCACCCCGGCGCTGGCGACGCTGACCCGCGAGGTCGCACCGCTCTGGGCATCGTGCACGAAGACATCCAGGGAGCCGTTCGAGTCTCCCGCGATCAGGTCCGAGGCGTCCGAGTAGAAGGCGACGTAGCGGCCATCGGCACTGAGTGTGGCCCTCTGGCTGGCGCCGCTTGCCTGCCCGCCGCCGTCGTCGACGCTCGCGCGGGTCGTCAGGCCGCTCTGACGATCGTGCAGGAAGACGTCGAAGGTGTCGTTCGTGTCGCCCGGGACCAGGTTCCACGCATCGGAGTCGAAGGCGACAAGGCGACCGTCGCCGCTGAGCGCGGGCCTGAAGCTGTTGCCGTCTCCCTCCACCCCGGCCGTGTCGACGCTGACCCGCGAGGTCGCGCCGCCCTGGAGGTCGTGGACGAAGATGTCCGAGCCGTCGTTCGTGTCCTTCACGACCAGATTCCACGCGTACGAGGAGAAGGCGACGAAGCGCCCGTCGGCGTTGAGCGCAGCCGAATAGCTGCCGCCGTTCGCCTCGGCGCCGGTGGTCGAGACGCTGACCCTCGCCGTCGCGCCGCTCTGGCGGTCGTGGACGAAGACGTCGCGGGCGCTGTTCGTGTCTCCCGCCACCAGGTTCGTGGCGTCGGATTCGAAGGCGACGAAGCGCCCGTCCGCGCTGATCGCAGGGGAATAGCTGGCGCCGTTCGCCTCGGCGCCCGTGCTGTCGACGCTGACCCGCGTTGAGGCGCCACTCTGGCGATCGTGGACGAAGACGTCGTCCACGCCGTTCGTGTCACCCGCGACCAGGTTCGACGCATGGGAGTAGAACGCGACGAAACGGCCGTCGCCGCTGATCGCCGGCGCGAAGCTGTGGCTGTTCGCCTGTGCGCCGGCGCCGTCGATGCTGACCCGCGCCGTCGCGCCGCTCCCGCGGTCGCGGACGAAGACGTCCCGGGCGTTGTTCGTGTCCCCCGCGGCGAGGTTCGATGCCGAGGAGTAGAACGAGACGAACCGGCCGGCGGCGCTGATCGCGGCCGCCAGGCTGTCGCTGTTCGCCTGTTCGCCGGCGCTCGCCACGCTGACCCGGGTGGTCGCTCCCGAGACGCCGCTCGCCGCCGGCAGGAGGAGCAGCGAGAGCGCGATGCCCCCGCCGATCAGCGGCAGCATCCTTCGGTTGCCTCTCCTGCAACCCACGAGGGCTACTTTCTACCGGTTCGGGGCCGACCGCCAAGCCGGTACGGCCGCGAGGTCAGCGCGAGCCGGTCTCAGCCCGCAGCGGCTGTACGCCGCAGGGCGGGCGTGCAGGTCGAGCGGCCGCGCTTTTCGAGGTACTGCTGGTGGTAGTCCTCGGCGGGGTAGAACGCCCGCGCCGGCTCGACCTGCGTCACGACCGGTTGGGCGTAGCGGGTCTGCTCGAGCGCCTTCGAGCGGGCGGCCGCCTCCCGCTGCTCCTCGTCGTGGACGAAGATCACCGAGCGGTACTGGTCGCCGATGTCCCAGCCCTGGCGGTTGAGCTGCGTGGGATCGTGCTTGGCCCAGAAGACCTCGAGCAGGTCGTCGTAGGAGACGCGCTCCGGATCGTACGTGACCTCGACCACCTCGGCGTGGCCGGTCGTGTGCGAGCAGACGTCCTCGTAGGTCGGATTGTCGAGCGTGCCGCCCTCGTAGCCGGCCGCGGTCGCACTAACGCCCTCGAGCTGGCGGAACGCCGCCTCGACGCCCCAGAAGCAGCCCGCTCCGAATGTTGCCTTCCTTTCCACTACTCCTCCTCCAGTTTCAGTGCCGCCGAGTTGATGCAGTAGCGCTGCCCGGTCGGATGCGGCCCGTCCGGGAAGACGTGGCCGAGATGGCCGCCGCAGTTCGCGCACATCACCTCGGTGCGGATCATCCCTAAGCCCGCGTCCGTCTCCTCGTCGATCGCGGCGTCGCTCGCCGGCGCGTAGAAGGCCGGCCAGCCGCAGCCGGAGTCGTACTTCGTCTCGGAGACGAAGAGCTCGGCCCCGCAGCCGGCACAGCGGTACGTGCCCGGCTCGAAGACATGGTCGTACTCTCCGGTGAACGCGCGCTCGGTGCCCTTCTCGCGCAGCACGTGGTACTGCTCGGGCGTGAGCTCGGCGCGCCACTCCTGCTCTGTCTTCTGGATCTTCGGCATCACTCAATAGTCTGCCGAAGCCGTGTCACGTTACGCCGCACGCGGGGGCAAATGGAGAAATGGGCTTCGTTCAGGCGCGCACCTCCGCCATCGCCACCTTCTCGGGCATGGCCTGCTCCGCCGCGGCCTTCACGCCCTCGCCGATCGTCGGGAAGGTGTGGTGCATGCCCGCGAAGTCGTCGATCGTCACGCCGAGCTTCAGCGCGAGTGAGAAGCCCTGAACGATGTCACCGGCGCCGCGGGCGACGACGTGCAGGCCCACAACCCGCCGCGAGCCGCGCTCGAAGACGAGCTTGAAGAGGCCGTGCTTCGTGTTCGTGTACGACGCGCGCTGGACGTACTTCAGCTCGTGGACGACGCTCTCGTACTCGATCCCCTGCTCGCGCGCGTCCTCCTCGGTCAGCCCCACCCCGGCAAGCTCCGGGTCGCTGAAGATCGCCGTCGGCAGGATCGAATAGTCGGCCGTAGCCCCGTTCGACCCGAACATGTCGTCGACCGCGAGCCGCGCCTGGTACTGGGCCACCGGCGTGAACTGGGCGAGACCGGTCACGTCGCCGGCCGCCCAGATCCCCTCGACCGAGGTCCGCATGTGCTCGTCGACCGTGATCCCGAGCCTGTGCCCCTCGATCCCGAGCTCCTCGAGCCCGAGCGCCTCGACGTTCGGCACGCGGCCAGACGCAAGCAGGACCTGCGTCGCTCGCACCTCGCGCAAGCCCTCGCCTTCGCGGGGGACGAGCGTGGCGACGATCTCCTCGCCCTCGCGCTCGACGCTCTTCACGAACGAGCCGAGGACGACCTCGATCCCCTCCGCTTCGAGCGCGGCCTGGAGCTCCCCGGCGGCCTGCCGGTCGGAGCGCGGCGCGATCTGGTCGAGCGCGTCGACGATCGTCACCCGCGAGCCGAAGCGTGCGAACGCCTGCCCGAACTCGAGCCCGACCGCGCCGCCGCCGACGACGAGCATCGAGTCGGGCAGCTCGGTCAGCTCGAGCGCGGAGACGTGGTCGATCCAGCCGACGTCCTCGATCCCCTCGATCGGCGGCACGGCCGTCCGCGAGCCGGTCGCGATCAGGATCCGGTCGGCGGAGAGCTCTTCGTCGCCGACACGCACCGTGTTCGCGTCGACGATCGTCGCCTCGCCCTCGTAGGTGTCGAAGCCAAGAGCGTTCAGGTCCTCGACCCACTTCGGCTGCGGCTTCTTCAGCGAGTCCTTGCGCGCCTTGACGCGGGTGAGGTCGATCCGCGCCGGGCCGACCTCGATCCCGAGGGTCTCCGCGATCGTGTTCACGTCATGGACGAGCTCGGCGACGACGAGGTAGGCCTTCGTCGGCTTGCAGGCGACGTTCGGGCAGCTGCCGCCCCAGCGCGTGCTCTCCACCAGCGCGACCTTGGCGCCGTATTGCGTCGCCGCCTTCTTCGCGCCGTCGCGGGCAGCCGAGCCCGCGCCGAGGACGATCAGGTCGTAGCGCTCCATCAGTGAACCTCCTCCAGCTTGCGGATGCGGGGCTCTGTGTGGCCCCAGCGGCACGTGTCGATGGCCATGTCAAACCGTCCCGCGGCGCGGCGCGGCGTTACACGTGTAACGGACGGCCGCCACGCGTGACTAAGAGGCTCCAACACAATGAGCCTTGTGCCGCCGGGCCGCGCTGCTCGCCCCGAGGCTGTGTCCTCACTCGCGCCCAGGCTGACCAGCCTGGGCGCTCCCTGCGTCCTTGCCTCGGAACGACCATCGCACCCCGACGACGAAGCGTCATTATGTTGGAGCCTCTAAGACGACATGGAGATCTTCGACGTCAGCGTCCCGATCCGCACGGGCATGGTCACGTACCCGGGCGACCCGACGGTCCGCCTCGAGCGCTGGAAGTCGATCTCCGAGGGCGCGGCCGCGAACCTCAGCAAGCTCGACTTCGGAGTTCATTCGGGGACGCACGTCGACGCGCCGCTCCACTTCATAGACGGCGCGCCCGGTGCCGAGTCGCTGCCGCTGAAGGAGCTGCTCGGGCCCTGCGTCGTGATCGCGACGCCGGATCTCTCGCGGGACTCGGCGGCCACCGCGCCCGAAGGCGCCGCGCGCGTGCTGTTCAAGACGCCGAACTCGGAGCTCTGGGCGCAGAACGAGTTCCCGGAGACATTCGACCGCCTGGATGGTTCGGGGGCGAAGCTGCTCGTCGAGCGGGGCGTGAAGGTCGTCGGCGTCGACTGGCTCTCGGTCGGCGACGAGGAGGCACACCACATCCTCCTCGAGGCCGGCGTGGTCCCGATCGAAGGCCTCGACCTGCGCGGCGTCGAGCCCGGCGACTACTTCCTCGTCGCCGCGCCGCTCAAGATCGAGGGCTCCGACGGCGCCCCGGCGCGGGTCCTCCTCCTGCGGGGCGATCTGGCGTAGGCCTGCGCCGGAGGGGCACCTGGCAGCCCCTCCGGCCCGCGAGGCTAGGAGCAGGCTGGCGGCGGATCCGCCGGAATGATGTGGGTCGGGGATCCGGTCGTGGTCACGGCTACCGCGTAGAAGTGCGTGGGGGTCGACCCCGCGATGGCGCGGTGTACGTGGCCGAAGCCCGGGTCGACGAACCCGTGTCCTTGTGTATACGTCCTGGACCTGCACCGGTGACCGTGCTGGTCCTGGTACGTAAGGCTGCCGCGGACGACGGTGACGATCACCGGCCCGGGGTGCGTATGCCAGATCGTCGCCGCATTCGGGTCGAGGAATGCATGCTGGACGAAGACGTCCGCGTCGTGATGCCTCGTGGCGCGTGCGAACGAGCTGACGCGGAAGTTGTCGACGTCGTTGTGCGTCGCGAGAAAGCCCACCGGGACTGTCGCCGGGTCGATCTCGGGCACGTGCGTCGCGATTGCCGTGCCGACGCCAAGCGCAGCAGCCGCAATCGCAACGGCAAGAAGCCATTTGATGCGCACAGTCTCTCCCCTTTCTCCCCTGCAAGCCGCCGGCAGGGGCGAACGTTTGCAACGACAGTGTCGAGCCTCGGCGCGCTGCCGTCAAATAGTCAAAGTTCGACAATCGCGGGGCGCGGCAGGCCGGCGGTTTCGAGCTCACCGAGGTCTGGAGTGCGTGTGAGCACTTCGACGCCGTCCTCGGTGACGAGCACCGTGTCCTCGGACTTCGCGCCGCCGGCGATGGACGGGTTCCACGCCAGGGCGGCGCAAGGCGGGATCCGCGTCGGCTCACCCGGAACGGCGAAGACCTCGCGACCGCGGTAGCCCGTTAGCCCGCCCTGGTGATGGAGACGCCACTCTTCGGGGAACCCTCGCTCGGCATAGGTTCGCTCGCCCGCGGCGAAGGCTTCACCCAGCGTCCGGCCGGGGAGCGAGGCCGCGATGTACGCGGCGTCGACCTCGGCGCAGGCTTCCACGAGCCGCGCCAGCTCCTTCGCCGGCGCGCCGAACGAGACGAGCCTCGTCATCGAGACGTGAAGGCCGTCGCGCTCCGCCGTGATCGCCAGCAACGCATGGCGCCCGAGGGCCGCTTCGGTCGGCAGCGGATGGCGATGCACCCTCTGGCGGTCTTCGCCCGCGACGAGGTCGACGAGGGGCACGAGCCCCCGCCGGAGCGCCTGCCGCCCGAGCTCCGCGGCCGCCTCCAGCTCGGTCATGTCAGGCCGAAGAGCCCCCAGCGTCACGCGCATCGCCTCGGCCGTGTCGGCGCCGGCAGCGCGGTACCGCTCGATCTCCTCGAGACACAGGTTGCGGCGCAGCTCGTCGAGCGCCGGCTCCGTCTGCTCGAGCCCGTGGCCCTCGAACCAGGGGTACGGCTCGAGCTCGTAGTCGAGCTCGTCGAAGCGCTCCTCGGCGCGTACGCGGGAGTCCTCGATGTCCTGATAGAGGACACGCGCGCTCCCCTCTTCGACCACGACCGTGTAGGGCGAGTTGGGAGCGGACACGTCCACCGGGCGGCCACGGCCGCAGAGAAGCCAGCGCACGTCCCACGGGCGCGAGGTGACGAGCCGACCGCCGGCCGCTTCGACCGCGAGCCGCCGCTTCCGCTCGGCCTCGCTACGCACCCGCAGCGGCGCCGCTCTCGACCATCGTCATCGACTTCTCGGGCATGTCGAGCGCGATCGCGGCCAGGATGATTCCGAGGTGCGAAAAAGCCTGCGGGAAGTTGCCGAGCATCTCGCCCGAGTGGGGGTCGATCTCCTCGGCGAGCAGGCCCACGTCGTTGCAGAACGAGAGCAGCCGCTCGTAGAGCTCGCGCGCCCGCTCGCTCTCGCCGGCGCGCGCGAGGCACTCGACGAGCCAGAACGAGCAGATCGCGAACGTCGCCTCCTCGCCCGAAAGCCCGTCGACGCCGTCGGTCACGTAGCGATAGACGAAGCCGTCCGCCGAGAGCTCGGCGGCAATCTTCTCGACCGTCACGCGCGCCCGCGGGTCGGCGTGCTCCACGAAGCCGACGATCGGGATCATCAGGTTCGACGCGTCGAGCTTGCCGCCGTCGCCGAACGACTGGTTGAAGCCGCCGCTCTCGGGATCGACGCCCTCGCGCTCGACTTGCGCGCGGATGTCATCCCGCGTAGCCCGCCAGCCTTCGAGGTTGCCCTCGCGCTCGTCCGCCTCCGCGATCTTCAGCAGGCGGTCGAGCGCGACCCAGGCCATCACCTTCGAGTAGACGAAGTGGCGCGGCTCGCCGCGGATCTCCCAGATGCCCTGGTCGGGCTCGGCCCAGCTGTCCATGACGGCGCCGCCGACCCGGCCCAGGAAGTCCCAGAAGACCTCGTCGATCTCACCGCCCTGCTGCCGGTAGAGCCAGGCGGTGTCGAGCAGCTCGCCGAACGTGTCGAGCTGGAACTGCGAGGCGGCCCCGTTGCCGATCCGCACCGGCCGCGAGCCGCGGTAGCCCTCGAGGTGGTCGAGCTCGACCTCGGGCAGGAAGCGCTCTCCCCCGACGCCGTACATGATCTGGAGGGCCTTCGCGCGGCCGGCCGTAGTTCGCCGCAGCCAGGCCATGTAGTCGTGCGCCTCCTGGACGTAGCCGAGCGCGAAGAGCGCGTTCAGGGTCAGCGCCGAGTCGCGCAGCCACGAGAAGCGGTAGTCCCAGTTGCGCTCGCCTCCGACCTCCTCCGGGAGCGACGTCGTCGCGGCTGCGACGATCGCTCCCGTCGGTCCGTTCGTCAAAGCCTTGAGGACGAGCGCGCTCCGCAGCACCTGCTCGCGGTACGGCCCCTCGTACGTGCAGCGAGCCGACCACTCCTCCCAGAAGCGGATCGTCCCCTGGAGCTCCGCTTCGATCTGCTCGCGCGGAAGACGTTGCGCGTCGAGCTCGTGCGGGAGCTGCCAGGTGAGGACGAGGTATGCGTCCTCTCCCGAGCGCAGCGTGCCGGCGACGGCGCAGGCCGAGATCTCCGCCGTGCCGACCGGCAGCTCGGATTGGAGGACGAGCGCATCGGGCCCGCCGTAGGCGATCGCGAGGTCGGAGTCGAGCTGCTCGACGCGCGGCTCGGTGATCCCGTAGTCGAAGCGTGGCTCGAACTTCGCCTTCACCGCCACCTCGCCCTCCTCGCAGCGGACGTGTCGGATGAGCCGGTGCTCGGGGTGGCCCCCGTCGGCCCGCACCTGGAAGCAGTCGGTGAGCACGAGGACACCGCGCTCCGTCTGGAAGCGAGTCTCGAGGACGTTCGTCCCGGGCAGGTAGCCCCGTGTCACCTCGTAGTCGTCGCGCGGGGCGATGCGGAAGAAGCCGCCCTTGCCCCAGTCGAGCAGGCGGGCGAAGACCGGCCGCGCCTCGAAGCGGTGGAACGTGCACCAGTCGATCGAGCCGTCCTTCGAGACGAGCGCGCCCGAGTGGCAGTCGGAGAGGAGCGCGTAGTCGGCGATCGCCGGGTAGGGGGAGTCGCTCATCGGTTTCCGTTCACCTCCACGTAGACCTTGATCCCGTCGGCGTGCATGAGGTGCTCGATCATCTCCTCGTAGCGGTCGAGGCCCTGCACCGGATGCGTCAGCAGCTTCCCGAGCCAGCCGGGGTAGACCGCCTCGGCCCTGATCAGGTCGGTGACGCCGCGCTCGAAGTCCTCCCGCGAGGCGTTGACCGTCCCGACCATCACCTTGTTGCCGAGCACGAAGCCCTGGTTGATCTTGTCGGCGGGCACCTCGGCCTTGCGATCGCCGCCGGTCACGCTCACGAGGACGAGCACGCCGTTCTTCCCGAGCAGCTCCGCCGCCTCGAAGGCGAGTGGGCTGAACCCGGTCGCCTCGAGCATGAGGTCGAAGGGGCCATGTTCCTGCGCAACCTGTCCGAGTGTCAGGTCTTGCGTTGACGCATAGGTGCCGCCGAGCTCCTCGATCAGGTCGCTGTTCAGGTAGGGCGCCTTGGGCAGCGAGCAGCAGACGACCTCGAGCCCGCGCAGCCGCAGGGCGAGCGTGGCGAGCAGGCCGATCGTCCCCGAGCCGAGCACGCACGCGCGGCGCGGGCGCCACACGCGCAGACGGCGCTGAATCTCGTACGCCTGGTTGATCCCCTTCTCGGCAACGGTCGTCGGCTCGAGCAGTACGCCGACCTCGCCCAACGACTGGGGCAGCGGCACGACGTACTCGGAATCCTCCACGTAGCGCTCGGTGAGGTAGCCGTGCAGGAGGTTGATGCCGCGCTCGTAGTACGTGTCGTCGGTCGTCATGTCCTGGAGGCCGATCTCGTCGTAGATCGAGTGGCCGGGGCGGCGCACGGTCGAGACGACGAAGCCGCCGGGCCTGATCGTGCTCGGCACGTTCGGCCCCGCCTCGAGCACCCGCCCGAAGTTCTCGTGGCCGATGACGAGGAAGTCCTCGCCCGGCGGCGCGGCTCCGTACTCCGCCTCGTTGATCTCCTTGTCCGTGCCGTCGACGCCGACCCGCAGCACCTCGACGAGGACGCCGCGCCCGCCCGGCACGTCGTCGACGGAAGGCTCGGGCACGTCGGCGAGGTGGATCGACCCCGCCTTTCCTGGATGCACTGCGATCGCTTTCATGTCGGCTCTGTCTCCTTCGGGGAGGACTCGTTACAGTCGCGGCGTGGAGCATGCCGTCCAGCTCGATGAGATGCGGCTCGTGGAGGCCCTTCGCGAAGGCGACGAGCGCGCCTTCGAGGAGCTCATTCGGATGTACCAGGCGGCGCTGCTGCGGGTTGCGCAGATCTACGTCTCCAGTCGCTCCGTCGCCGAGGAGGTCGTCCAGGAGACCTGGCTTGCCGTCCTCGGCGGCATCGACCGCTTCGAGGGCCGCTCGTCGCTCAAGACCTGGCTCTTCCGGATTCTCGCCAACCGGGCCAAGACCCGCGCCCAGCGGGAGGGTCGCACGATCCCTTTCTCGGCCCTGCGGCAACCCGAAACGGTGCCCGAGGCGGCCGTCGATCCGGATCGCTTCCAAGACCCCGAGCATCCACGCTGGCCCGGCCACTGGGCCTCGCCTCCGGCCGACTGGCCGGAGGAGCGGCTTCTCGCTGACGAGACTCTGCGGCTGATCGAGGAGGCGATCGAGAAGCTGCCGCCGGCTCAGCGCGCGGTGATCACTTTCCGCGACGTGCAGGGGTGGAGCGCCGAGGAGGTCCGTAACGCGCTCGAGCTCTCCGAGACCAATCAGAGAGTCCTCCTCCACCGTGCCCGCTCGAAGGTGAGGCGCGCGCTCGAGGAGTACTTCTCGGAGGCAGCGTGACCGAAACCGTCGAACAGTTGAGTTGCCAGGAGCTCGTCGAGCTCGTCACCGACTACCTCGAGGAGGCACTGCCGCCCGAGGACCGAGCGAGATTCGAGGCGCATCTCGAGCCGTGCGAAGGTTGCACGACCTACCTGGACCAGATGCGGACGACGATCGAGCTGGTGGGCCGGCTCACGCCCGAGCACCTCGACCCCGAGGCCGAGGCAGTGCTACTCCGCGCCTTCCGCGACTGGAATTCGCGGTGACATCATCCTGCCCTTCAGCACGCTGAGCGCGGCCGAGGGGAAGATCAGCACGGAGACCAGGCCGGCGGCGACGAGCGCTGCGCCGTTGGCTTCGCTCAGAAGGCCGAGGTCCATCCCGATCCGGCCTGCGACGACGAGGAAGCCGAGGGTGGTTGCCTGGAGCAAACCCGCCGCGACCACGCCACGCGTCCCCGCGGTCCCTCGGTAGACGACGGCGGGCAGGGCACGCACGGCGAGGAGAGCCGCGACGAAGAGGGGAACCCGCGCGAGCGTCGATCCGTTGTCGAGCGCATCGATGTCGAGCTGCAAGCCCGCGGTGACGAAGAAGAACGGGACGAAGACGCCGTAGCCGGCGGCCTCCAGCTTCCGGTGGAAGAAGGGGTGGGTCATCATCCGGTCGCGGTCGACGAGCTTGAGCACCGCGCCCGCGATGAAGGCGCCGAGAATCGACTCGACGCCGAAGCGGTCGGCGAGGACGACGAAGGCGGCGAGCAGGAGGAACGCGCCGCGCACGCGGATCTGTGCGGTCGTGTCCTGGAGCCGGACGAGCGCGTCTGTTAGCCGCCGCAAGCGCTCGGCGCCGACCAGCGCGAACGCGACGGCGGCGGAGAGCAGCACGAAGCCGCCGAGCAGGATCGCGCGCGAAGTCGTGCTTCCCGCCTCCGCGGAGAAGAAGAGCGAGAGGAGCACGATCGTGGCGACGTCGGCGATCGTCGCGCCGGCGAGAACGAGCTGGCCGAGCTGCGAGCCGCCTTCGCCCGCGTCCTTGAGGACGGGGATGACGACGCCGAGCGAGGTCGCCGAGAGCATGATCGCGACCAGGAGCGGCGAGCGGACGAGCCCGGCCGCGTCGAAGGCGAAGCCGATCGCGAGCGCGATCCCGAACGAGAGGACGAAGCCGAGCCCTGCCACCTCGAGCAGGCGGCCGCGCAGGCGGTCGAAGTCGATCTCGAGCCCGGCGAGCAGGAGCAGGAAGGCGAGGCCGAGCAGGGACAGAGTCCGGACGGGCGCGTCCACCTTCGCCCAGTCGAGCACGGAAGGCCCGACGAGGATCCCGCCGACGAGCTCGAGCACGACCGCGGGGAGCGGTGCGCGCGGCAGGAGCCCGAGCAGTAGCGGCGCGAGGAACGCGATCGCGGCGACGACAAGCACGCTCGTGAACGAGATGTCCACGTCGAACCGTCCCACCGGCGCGCCACGGCGTTACGGGCCCTCGCTCCTCGAGTCACACCGCAAGAACTCCGCGGAGGGCGGCATCTAATGAGTAGAGCCGGGCACTCCCCTGGTCAGACCCGGCGAGCGCAAGTGCGGCATTGCGGCTGCTTGGTGCAGCCGGGAGGTGCGCCCGGCTCTCCTTGTGTCGCTTGTGGTCCGAGTGCGTCGACCGGTGGCTTCGCGGCGCCGCAAGCGGCGCCTAAGATCTCGGCGTGCGGACCGGCGCTCTCCTCCTCTCCTTCCTGCTCCTGCCGGCGCTCGCCGCGGGCGCGGCGGCGACGAAATGGGGTCGCGGCGCGCCGCTCCCCGTCGCGCGCGGCGAGGTCGCGGCGGCGCTCACGGGCGGCCGGATCTACGTCGTCGGGGGCTTCACCGCGGACGGGCAGAACTCGCCGCGGGTCGACGCGTACGCGCCGAAGACGAACAGCTGGCGGCGGGCCGCCGACCTGCCGCTGCCCGTCGACCACACGATGGCCGCGGGCTACCGCGGCAAGCTCTACGTCGTCGGCGGCTACGGGCCCGGACGGTCCCGGTTGACGACCCTCTTCGTGTACTCGGGCGGCGCGTGGATGAGGTTGACGCCGATGTCGGAGCAGCGCGCGGCGGGCGGGGCGGCGATCGTGAACGGGAAGCTTTACGTCGTCGGCGGTGTCGCCTCGTCCACGATCGCCCAGCCGACCGAGCTCGCGAAGACGACGCTCGTCTACGACATCGCGGGCGACCGCTGGTCGACGGCCCCGGGCCCGACGCCGCGCGAGCACCTCGGGGTGACCGCCCTGAACGGCCGCATCTACGCCGTCGGCGGGCGCACGGCCGGGGCGGACACGAACCTCGACCTCGTCGAGGTCTACGTCCCCGGCGCGCGGCGCTGGCGGAGGCTGCCGCGCGTCCCCGGCAAGCGGGGGGGCACCGCGGCGGCGGGAATCGGCCGCTGGATCGTCTCCGCGGGCGGCGAAACCCCGAGCGCGACGATCAGGACGGTCTACCGCTTCGACGTGAAGCGCCGCCGCTGGTCACGGCTCCCGAACCTCCCGACCCCACGCCATGGGCTTGGCCTCGTCGCCGCGGGCCGGAAGGCCTACGCGATCGGCGGCGGGACGAGCCCCGGCCTCTCGGTCAGCTCTGCGAACCAGTTCCTGGTCGTTCGATAGGCAGCCCGCTCGCCACCGTCCGCCGGCCGCCCGCCTGGTAGACGACGTCGACGCTGTCGTCCTGCCGGTACGTGCCGGCAACGCCGAGGAAGAGCGAGAGCCAGCGCCAGAATCCGAGCCTCCCCTCACGCGCGAGCGAACGATCGAAGACGAGCGTCCGACCCTCGAGCAGGAAGTCGCGACCGGCCTCCTGCGGGACGCCGTTCACGAAGACCTCGAACGGCTCCGACACCTCAAACGGGAGCGCGACCCGGGAGCCGTCAGCCATGCCACCTTCCGCTCAAAGTAGCCCCCTCCCCAGGCACCTCCATACAATGCCACCGCCTGTGCGCCGGAAGCTCCTCGTCTCCGCGTGGATCGTCCTGGCGCTGGCGCTCGTCCTCGCCGGAACCGCCCTCGCCGGCAACGGCGGCATCGCCCCGGTCGAGCCTCACTCGCCGAACGCCGGCCGGATCAGGGACGCCTACTGGCTCGTGCTCGGCATCACGGGGGGGATCTTCATCCTCGTCGAGGCCTCGCTCCTCCTGTTCGTCGTTCGCTTCCGCAGCCGCGGGCGGGGGCGAGAGATCGAGGGCCCGCAGATCCGCGGCCACCATCGGCTGGAGCTGATCTGGACGGCGATCCCGGTTGTCCTCCTCGCCGCGATCGCGAGCTTCGTCTTCTACAAGCTGCCGGGAATCGACAACGCGCCCTCCGCCGAGGCCGCCGGGGCGCACCTGAAGGTGCGAGTCGAGGGTCGCCAGTTCTACTGGCGGTTCGTCTATCCGAACGGCGCGGTCGCAGTGAACGAGCTACGCGTGCCGGCCGGTCGCGTCGTCGACCTCTACATCACCGCGCCCGCGAACGACGTCGCCCACAGCTGGTGGATCCCGTCGCTCGGTGGGAAGATGGACGCGATTCCCGGCCGCGTGAACCACACGTGGTTCCAGACTCCGGCGCGCCCGGCCGAGTATCGGGGCCAGTGCGCCGAGTTCTGCGGCGTCCAGCACGCGCTCATGCTCGGCCGCGTGCGCTCGCTGCCTCCCGCCGACTTCGAGTCCTGGCTTGCCGCGCAGGTTGCGCGGCCGATCACGCTGGGCGAGCAAACCTTCGCGGGCGCCTGCGCCCCCTGCCACGGCGACCGGGGCGAAGGCCTGATCGGCCCGGCGCTGGAGAAGGTGCGCGGGACCCTCGACGACCGCGCGAAGCTCGAGCGGCTCCTCCGGAACGGCAAGGGCGCGATGCCGACCGTCGGCCGCGGCTGGGACGACCGGCAGCTGAACGCCCTGGCCG
This sequence comes from Gaiellaceae bacterium, assembly GCA_036001625.1. GTDB lineage: Bacteria > Actinomycetota > Thermoleophilia > Gaiellales > Gaiellaceae > VAXT01. The sequence continues at coordinate 992 of DASYUD010000065.1, read as the reverse complement.
CCTACGTGAAGAAGACGAAGTTCAGTGGCGGTTAGAGCCGAGACCTATCCCGTCCCGTGGAAGCGCGGCCGAGTCGCGAGCTGGATCACGACCGTCGACCACAAGCGGATCGGGATCCTCTACATCGCGACGAGCCTCGTCTTCTTCGCGGCGGGCGGGCTCCTCGCGCTCCTCATCCGAGCGCAGCTCGCGACGCCGAACGAGAGCTTCGTCACGCGCGACCGCTACAACGAGCTCTTCACGCTGCACGGGACGACGATGGTCTTCCTCGTCGTCGTCCCGATCCTCGCGGGCTTCGGCAACTTCCTCGTGCCGCTGATGATCGGCGCGCGCGACGTCGCGTTCCCGCGTCTGAACGCGCTCTCGTACTGGCTCTTCCTCTTCGGGGGGATCACGCTCTATTCGAGCTTCTTCGCGTCGGGCGGCCCGGCGAAGACGGGCTGGACGATCTATGCGCCGCTCTCCGAGCAGGGGAAGGGACACGGCGTCGACCTGCTCATCCTCTCGCTCCACATCCTCTCGCTCTCGTCGCTCTTCGGGGCGATCAACTTCCTCGCCACTATCCACCGCCTGCGCGCGCCCGGCATGACGTGGCTGCGAATGCCGCTCTTCGTCTGGACGATCGAGACGTTCTCGATCATCCTGCTCCTCGCGCTACCGGCCCTCTCCGCAGGGCTGACGCTCCTGCTCCTCGACCGGCAGGCGGGAACGCACTTCTTCCTGCCCGACGAAGGCGGGAACGCGCTGCTCTGGCAGCACGTCTTCTGGTTCTTCGGCCACCCCGAGGTCTACGTGATGATCCTGCCGGCGATGGGGATCGTCTCCGAGGTGATCCCCGTGTTCGCGCGCAAGCCGATCTTCGGCTACACGGCGATCGTGTTCGCCACGGTCGGCATTGCGTTCGTCTCGATGCTCGTCTGGGCGCACCACATGTTCTCGGTCGGGCTGGGGACGCCGCTGCTCGCCTTCTTCATGCTCTCCTCGATGGCGGT
>DASYUD010000064.1:0-8403 GCA_036001625.1 Gaiellaceae bacterium | reverse complement strand
CCACCGCCACCGCCACCACCACCGCCCCAGCCGCCCCGGATCACCGTCCCGGCGGACATGACCGTCGAAGCTCAGAGCTTCGCGGGCGCGGCTGTGACCTACACGGCCTCCGCGGTCGACCATCTGAACCGCCCCCTGCCGGTCAGCTGCGATCCAGCCTCCGGCTCGACCTTCCCGCTCAGCGAGACCACCGTCACCTGCGCGGCGTACGATCCCGACCAGCAGACGACGGCGACGGAGCGCTTCCGGATCGCGGTGCTCGATCGCACTCCCCCCGTCGTGAGCGTCCCCGCCGGCAAGACCGTCCGGACCACGAGCCGGAAGGGAGCGGTCGTGACGTTCGCAGCCTCGGCGCGTGACCTCGTCGACCCTCTGGTCGTTGCGACGTGCGCGCCCTCCTCCGGCACGCGCTTCCCGCTCGGCTCAACTCGGGTGAGCTGCTCCTCTGCGGACCGGTCGAGCAACATCGGCTCGGCGTCGTTCGTGGTCAACGTTGCCCTTCTCCGCCGCGCGCGTAGCAGCGCGCTCTTCTCGCCGCTCCCCGACGCGCGGCTCACGACTCCGCCCCTCCTTGCCTGGCGCGCCGCCAACCGCGCGCGCTTCTACAACGTCCAGGTGTACCGGCACGGCCGCAAGATTCTCAGCCGCTGGCCGAACCGGCCCCGTCTGAAGCTGCGCTCGCGCTGGACGTACAAGGGGCACGTCTTCCGGCTGCGACCGGCGGCATACACCTGGTTCGTCTGGCCGAGCTACGGCCCGCCCTCGAGCCCGCGGTACGGGCGGATGCTCGGCCGCAGTAGCTTCAGGATCGTCGGCGGCCGGCGGTAGTTAGCCTCCAGCGCGCTCCGCGCTTCCCAGCCCGCGGAGGGCCCAGAGCGCGAAGCCCGCGACGAGAGCGAAGGCGACCCCGTAGGCGAGCCCTACCTCGGACGGGTTGCCGGCGATGAGGCTGCGCCCCGCTTCGAGCAGCCTCGTGACCGGGTTCACCTTCGCGACCGCGTGCAGCCAGCCGCTCAGGAGGTCGAGCGGGACGTAGACCGGCGCGAAGAAGAGGGTCAGGAAGACGGGCATCTGCATGATCGGCCCGGCCTGCATCGTCCGCAGCCGCATGGCGACGCCAGTCGCCCACAGCGTTCCGGCGAGGCTGACGATCAGGGCGAGCCCGTAGAGCCCGAAGAGGTCGACGCCGTCGCCGCCGACCTTCATGTGCGCCGCGACCGCGACGACGGTCAGGATCGTCGCCGTCACGGCCCAGCGGGAAACCGCGGCGAGCGCGTAGCCCGCGATCAGGCCGCCCCGCTGCGGGGCGGCAAGAAGCAGTCGGCGCGCGAACCCACTCTCGAAGTCGCGCGCGACCCCGAAGCCGGTGAAGACCCCGCCGAACGCCGCGGACTGGAGCAGGACGAAGACGAACTGGAACGTCGTGTAACCGGGCGGGAAGTCGAAGCCGGGGATGTTGTCGACGCGCGAGAGCCCGCCGGCGAAGGCCGTGAAGAAGAAGAGGGGGAAGATGAGGCTCGGCAGGAGGAGCGAGGGCGTCGTGAACACGTTGTGGAGGACGCGCCACGCCACCGCCAAGGCCACCGACCGGAAGGAGGCGCCACGCCTCATGTGCGCGTCAGCCTCCCTCGAAGCGCCCAGGCCGATGCCGTGAGCGAAAGGACGGCGATCAAGCCTGCCATCCCGAAGCCGAGCGCGAGCGCCTGCGCGTCCCAGCCCTCGATGATCAGGCTCCGCACCCCCTCGATCAGGTACGAGATCGGGTTGATCGTCGCCGTGAAGCGGAACCAGTCGGCCTCGATCAGGTTCCTCGGCAGGTTCATGGAGGAGAGGAAGAGCCCGACGAAGAGAAGCGGGAACAGCCCCTGCACCGACTCGCCCGAGCCCGTGCGAAGGGCGAAGAAGGTGCCAAGCGCTCCGAAGGCGAGCGCGATCAGAGTCGCGAGGCCGAGGATGGTCAGCGCGCCGAGCACTCCGGATGCGATCGAGACCCCCACGGCGAGCCCCACGGCGAGATAGAAGCACGCCTGCACGGCCCCCATCGTCACGACCCCGGCGAGGTGGCCGGTGACGAGCGCCGCTCCTCGCATCGGCGTCAGTGAGAGCCGGTTCAGGAAGCCGGTCTGGATGTCGCGGGCGAGGTCGGTGCCCGCGTTCATCGTCGCGAAGAGCGCGCCCTGGATGAACGGGAAGGCGAGGAAGAAGGCGAGAAACGAGTCGGAGGGGAAGCCGGGAAGGCGCGTCGCCGAGTCGAGACCGGCCGCGGTGACGGCGAGGAGCGCCATCGGGAAGATGAAGGGTGGGATCGCGCTCGCCGGCTGGCGAAGGGTCCGCACGAGCGAGCGCCGCGCGATGTGGCCGACCTGCGCCGCGAGGGCGGTCACGCCTCCGCCTCGACCTCCTCCGCTTCCGCCTCCTCGCCCGCGCCCTCGAGCGAGCGCCCGGTCTTGGCCAGGAAGACGTCGTCGAGGCTCGGCGCGTGCAGCTGGAGATGCTCGACGCGCAGGCCCTCGGAGTCGAGCGCGCGGACGATCTCGGCAAGGTCGCCGACCCCGCGCGAGAGCCGCACGGAGACACCCTTGGGCGACCCGTCCGTCCGCTCGCCGAAGCGCTCGAGGATGCGCGCGAGCGCGGCAGCTTCGGTCCCGTCGCCGGGGATCGCCTCGACCGTCGGCCGGCCGATCTGCGCCTTCAGCTCGTCGGTCGTGCCCTCCGCGACGATGCGGCCGTGGTCGATGATGCCGACTCGGTCCGCGAGGGCGTCGGCCTCCTCCAGGTACTGCGTCGTCAGGAACACGGTGACGCCCTCGTCGCGCGCCAGACGGACGACCTCGACCCAGAGCGCACTCCGGCTCTGGACGTCGAGGCCCGTCGTCGGCTCGTCGAGGAAGAGGATCGTCGGTCGGTGGGCAAGGGCGAGCGCTAGGTCGAGGCGCCGCTTCATCCCGCCGGAGTAGCCCTTGACCTTGCGGTCGGCGGCGAGCGTCAGGCCGACCCGCTCGAGCAGCTCGTTCGCGCGCTGCCGGCGCTCGGCGCGGGGGATCCCGTGGAGCGCGCACTGGAGCCGGAGGTGCTCGCGGCCGGTGAGAAGTGGGTCGAGCGCGGCCTCCTGGAGGGCGGCGCCGATCGCGCGGCGCACCTGCGGCCCCTCGTGGACGACGTCGAAGCCGGCGACGCGCGCGTGGCCGGAGGACGGTGGAAGGAGAGTGGTGAGCATGTGGACGGTCGTCGACTTGCCGGCGCCGTTCGGCCCGAGGAAGCCGTAGATCTCACCCGGCTCGACGGCGAGGTCGATTCCGTCGACGGCGCGGATGTCGCCCTTGAAGACTCTGACGAGGCTCTCGGCCTCGATTCCGTGCTCGGCCTGTTGGCTCACGTTCGGCACCCTACCAAATATTTGAAGTTATCAACTATCAACGCTTTCAAGTATCATTCGATCGTGGCCACGAAGACGAAGGACCAGACTATGCCCGCATACGAGGCGCAACGGCTCTTCTTCGAGATCGGGATGGAGGCTCGCAGGCGCATCGGCACGGCTCTGAGCGAGCTTGGGCTGACGTTCCCCCTGGCGCATGCGTTGCGCCTACTCGACCCTGACCGTCCGCTGCCGATGGGGGAGCTTGCCGAGGGGCTTTTCTGCGACGCGTCGAACGTCACAGGCATCGCCGACCGTCTCGAGGCGCGCGGCTTGCTCGTGCGCCGCGCCGGAGAGGGCGACCGGCGGGTGAAGATGCTCGCCCTGACTCCTGCGGGCGCGAAGCTCCGCCGACGGGCCCTCGACCTCATGACCGGGCCGCCGGCCGCAATCGCCGCTCTGCCCGAGGCGGACCAACGCACGCTGCGCGACATTCTCCGACGGGCCGTCGAGCTTCAGAGCTAAGCGGCTTCAGCGTGCCGCCGCGCCCCGGCTTGGTCAAGCGCGACGAGCAGCTCGCCGACCGCCGCGCGCGTCGCTTCGTCCACGAGCCGGCCGTCGGCGTCGAAGCGCTCCCAGGCGACCGGGACGAGCACCTCGGGCTGCTCGAGGACGACGGCGCCCGGGAAGAGCAAGGCGTCGCGCACCTGCTGCTGGGCGCGGCGCGTGCCGCCGCGGCCGCTCGAGGCGCCCATCACGGCGACCGGCTTCCAGCGTAGGACCGACGCGAGCGCCGGGCGCGAGAGCCAGTCGATCGCGTTCTTGAGCACGCCCGAGGTCCCGTGGTTGTACTCGGGGGTGGCGAGGAGCAGCGCGTCCGCCTCGCGGACGGCCGCTCTCAGCGCCGCGACCGGCTCGGGATCGCCAGCCGCCTCGACGTCCCCGTTGTAGAACGGGATGGGGGAGAGGTCGAACTCCTCGATCGCGAGCCCGGGCGGCGCAAGCTCGACGGCCGCCCGCAGGAGCGCTCGGTTGTACGAGCGCTCGCGCAGGCTGCCGGCGATGCCGAGCACTCGGGTCACTGGCGGACGGCCGTGATGTCGGCGGTGATCTCGACGCGCGTCGGGCCCCACTCGATTGCGCCCTCGACGCGGAAGAGGGTCTTCTCGACGCCGTCGGCGTCCGTTCCGGTTCCCTGGAACTTCGCGTCGAGCTCGACCTCGATTGGAACCTCCTTGATCGTCAGCTCGCCGACGATCTTGTAGCGGTCGCCCTCCACGTGCTGGATCCGGCTCGACTCGAAGTGGATCTCCGGGAAGCGCTCGACTTCGAGCAGGTCAGGCGAGCGCAGGTGCGCATCGCGCTGCTCGTGGTCGGTCAGGACGCTCGCCGTGCGGACGACGCCCTTCGTCTTGCCCGTCTCGACCGTGCCCTCGAAGTCGGTGAAGCGGCCGCTGATCGACTTGAACATGGTGTCGGTGTCGATCACGTCGAAGCGGATGCTCGAGTGAACAGGGTCGACGGCCCAGGTTCCCTGTGGGACGAGAGTCGTTGTTTCCATCTGAGCTGCGGACATTTGGGCTCCTTCCGAAGTCGCTGCTAATATTTGAGCAGTCAACAATCTAGCGGAGAATAGTTGAGTAGTCAAGTATCTGAGCAGAGAGGCGTGGCGCTCGAGGCGTGGATCAACTTCCTGCGGGCGCACGCGGCTGTGACGCGGCAGTTCAATGCCGAGCTGCAGGCGACCCACGGGCTGACGCTGAGCGACTTCGACGTCCTCGCGCAGCTCGCCCGTGCGCCTGAGCGCGCGCTGAAGCGCGTCGAGCTGTCTGAGCGAGTGCTGCTCACGCCGTCCGGGATCACGCGTCTGCTCAACGGCCTCGAGCGTGTGGGCTACGTGGGCCGGCGCGAGTGCGCACACGACGCCCGCGTGACGTACGCCGTTCTCACCGACGAGGGCTACGAGAAGTTTCGGGAGGCTGCCCGAACACACCGCGCGAGCGTGCGTGCTCTTCTAACTGAGCGATTCGAGACGGCGGAGCTCGAAGCGCTCGCGTCGCTTCTCGGACGTCTGCCGATGCGCCCCGACGCGGACTGCGACTAGATGAACTAAGGCGTCTCGACCGGATCGGGCAGACCCGAAGGAATGCCCGATCCGGTCGGGGCTGACTCGGTCAGCTAGACGCGGTCTCGCGTACGTTTGCCCATCATGCCGCCCAGCGGAAGGCTCTCAACGATGAACGACGCAGCGAAGATCGCGAGACCCCAGAAGAGGAGATCCTTTTTGAAGTCATCGCTGAGTGCGCCGACGATGAAGAGCACGATCGCCAGAAGCAGCAACAAGGCTTTTGCTCCTAGGTTCATGGCGCCCTGTTCGGGGCGCTGCGCGGAATCCCTCTACGCGGTCTGGGCGACCGCTGCGCTGCGTTTGGATTCGTTCGCGGCCGCGAGCGGAAGCTCGACTACGAAGGTCGAGCCCGCTCCTTCTCTGGACGTGACCGAGACGCGGCCCTCCATCCATCGTACGAGCTCGCGGCAGATGTAGAGGCCGAGGCCGGTTCCCCCGACACCGCGCGACTGTTGCGGGTCGACGCGGTAGAACTTGCCGAAGATCCGCTGCTGCTCGCCGTGGGCGATTCCGAGGCCCTCGTCGCTGACGGCGAGCCGGAGCCCATTGTTCTGGGGCTCGACGCGCACCCCGACCCGGCCTCCGTCCGGCGAGTACTTGACGGCGTTGTCGAGGAGGTTGATGAGAACCTGGCGCAGCTTGTCGCCGTCGGTCGAGACGGGCGCGAGCGAGTCGGGAATCGTGAGCTCGAACGAGATGTCGTCGCGGTCGGCGAAGAGGGCGCGCATCTCCGCGACGACCTCGCGGACGAGCTGCCCGACGTCGAGCTCTTTCCTCTCCAGCCGCAACCGCCCCGAGTCGAGGTTGTTCGCGAGCAGGATGTCCGAGGTGATCCGTGAGAGGCGCTCGGACTCGTCGGCGATCACCTCGAGCAGGCGCTCCGCGTCTCGCTCGTCCAGCTCGAGGTCCCGGCGCAGCAGCGTCTGCGCCGAGCCGTAGATGGCGGCGAGCGGCGTCCGCAGCTCGTGCGAGACAGTGGCCACGAACTCGCCCTTCAGCTCCTCGAGCGCCCGCTCCTCGGTCAGGTTGCGGAACGCGTAGACGACGCCGTCCTCGAACTCGACGCCCGAGATGGAGAGCCAGAGCTCGCGCTCGTCGATCTCGAGCGGGAGCGTCTTCGCCTCGGTGGTTCCGGGCCCGGGCGCGGTGGCCACCGGCACGGTCGGCCCCATGGCGCTCCAGCCGGGCAGCGCCTCGTCGGCGCGCCGACCGAGCACGGCTTCGGGCGCGAGGCCGGTGATCGCCTGGGCGGCGGGGTTCCAGTGCTGGATCAGGCCCTCCTCGTCGACGAGGAAGACGCCGTCGTCGACGTGCTCGAGAACTCGCGCGTGCCGCTCCAGCGCCAGTCGCTGCTTCTCGACCTGCCGGTCGAGGCGTCGCATCTGGATCGCCCGCTCCAGCGAAGCGACGAAGTAGTCGCGGTCGATCGGCTTGGCGACGAAGTCGTAGGCGCCGCCGCGGAGGGCCTGGACGGCGAGGTCGTGCTCTCCGTGCCCGGTGATGAGGAGCGTCGGCGTGCTTGGCCGGGCGTGCGCGATCTCGCTCAGGAGCGCGAGCCCGTCCATGCCGGGCATCTTGATGTCGGTGACGATGGCGTCGTAGTCGACCTCCCGAATCCGCTCGAGCGCGTCGGAAGCGGTCTCCGAGGTGTCGATCGCGATGCCGTCCATCCGCAGCTGGAGCGCCTGCGGGAGGGCCTCCAGCAGGGCCACGTCGTCGTCGACGATCAGGATCCGGGCATCTTTCACAGCAGCGGCTCCTCGGCGGGCTCGTCGCCCGCGATCGGCAGCTCGACCTCGAAGATCGCGCCGCCCTCGCCGGGCGACTCGACGAGCGAGATCTCGCCTCCGTGCTCCTTGACGATGCTGTAGGTGATCGAGAGTCCGAGCCCGGTGCCGGCGCCGACCTCCTTGGTCGTGAAGAACGGGTCGAAGATGCGCTGCTCCATGCCCGCGGGAATGCCGGGCCCGGTGTCGGCGAAGCTGATCTTGACCCTGCCGGCGTCGAGCGTCGACTGGATCCGGATCTTCCTGCGGGGTGCGTCCGCGAGCGCGTCGCGCGCGTTGGTGAGCAGGTTGAGGAAGATCTGCTCGAGCTGGATGGGGTTGCCGAGCACGATCAGCTCGTCGGCGCAGAGGTCGAGCTCGACCTCGATCGCGCGCAGTCGCAGCTGCTCGTGCATGAGCGAGAGCGCCCGCTCGATTACCTGGTCGACGCGCACCTCCTCGACCCTCACCGGCGCCGGCCGGCCGAACGTCCGCAGGTGGGAGATGATCTCGGTGGCTTTCCGCACTTGCTCCATCGCGTTCTCGAGGTCGGCGAGGACCGGCTCGCTGTCGAGCTCGCCCAGGTGGACGCGGTCGATCACGTTGCCGACGTAGAGGCCGATGTTGTTGAGCGGGTTGTTGAGCTCGTGGGCGACGCCGGTGGTGAGCTCGCCGAGCGTCGCCAGCTTCCCGGCCTGGACGAGCTGCTCCTGCTTGTCGCGCAACTCCTGCTCGCGGCGCTCCATCTCCTGCGTCGTCTCACGCAGGTCGCCCATGATGTGGATCATCGCCTTGCGGCTGTCGCCCAGCCTGAGGTTGGACTCGTGCGAGTCCTTGAGGATGTGCAGCATCGCCTTGCGCTGGTCGCCGAGCTGCCGGTTTGACTCGTTCAGGTCGCCCATGATGTGCAGGAGCGCGCGCCTCCGCTCCTCCGCGCGGCGCACTCGGAGCTGGAGCTGCTCGATCTGCTCCTCGAGGGCCCTGGGCTCAGCCGGGGCGGCTGGATCGCCGTCCGGCGGCACGGCGTCGGGTTGGGCGAGCACTAAGGCACCGCTTGCGGTGCCGACCTCAGGACGGACGCTCCGCGGCTGCGCTTGCGCTGCCGCTTCAAGGGGTCGCGGGCTTTGCCCGCGGCCCCGCCTGCTTCCGCGTCC
>DASYUD010000063.1:0-7248 GCA_036001625.1 Gaiellaceae bacterium | reverse complement strand
CGAAGACGATCGAGGACGACGGCTCGGCCGCCGAGCAGATCCTCGCCTTCCTGCAGGAGAAGCGGCTCGTATGACCACACTGGTCTTCCTCGAGCACCACGAGGGCGAGCTGCAGCGCGGCTCGCTCGGCGTGCTCGCCCGCGCGGCGCAGCTCGGCGAGGCACACGGCGCGATCCTCGGCTCGGGAGTCGCCGGGCTCGCGGAGCAGGCGGGTCGCTACGGCGCGAGCAAGGTCTACGTCGTCGACGATCCGACGCTCGAGTCGCCGCTGCCGCAACCGCGGGTCGACACACTCGCGCAGATCGTGCGCGACAACGAGATCGAGAACGTCTTCTTCGGCCAATCCGTGCTCGCCGCCGACCTCGCCGCCGCCCTCGCGGTGCGCCTCGACGCAGGCCTGAACTGGCAGCTCGTGGACGTCGAGGAGCGCGACGGCGGGCTCGTCGCGAAGCAGCCTGCGCTCCAGGACACGGTGCTCGTCGAGTCCGGCTGGAGCTCGACCCCCCGGCTCGCGCTCTTTCGCTCCGGCGCCTTCGACCCGCAGGAGGCCGGCGGCAGCGCCGAGGTCGAGAACGTCTCCGCCTCGTTCGAGGACTTCTCGACCGGCGCCACGATGGTCGAGCAGGCGCACGCGGAGGAGACCGGCCCGTCGATCGAGGAGGCCGACGTGATCGTGGCGGGCGGCCGCGGCCTCGGCGGCCCGGAGAACTTCACCGTCGTCGAGCAGCTCGCGAAGGCGCTCGGCGGCGCGGTCGCGGCCACGCGCGCCGTCGTCGACGCCGGCTGGTACCCGTACTCGACCCAGGTCGGCCAGACGGGCAAGACCGTCTCGCCCAAGCTGTACGTCGCCGTCGGAATCTCCGGCGCGATCCAGCACAAGGTCGGCATGCAGTCGTCCGGCACGATCGTCGCGATCAACAAGGACCCGCACGCGCCGATCTTCGAGTTCGCCGACCTTGGCGTCGTGGGCGACCTGCACGCGATCGTGCCGAGGCTGACCGAGCTCGTCCGCAGCGCGCGGGGATGACCCGGCCGGCGGACTTTTCACGCTCTGCGTTCGGGATGACGCGAGCGCATCGCCGAGGTCGCTCGTAGCTGTGAAGCCCGCGGACTATCCACGCTGTGCGTTCGGGATGACGCGTGCGCACCGCCGAGGTCGCTCGTAGCCGTGAAGCCCGCGGACTATCCCCCTCCTTGGTCCTGGCTGGAGGCGATCGCGCCGCCGACGGACCCCGAGGACGAGCGGATCGAGGTCGGCGTCTGCATCGTCGGCGCGGGGCCGGCGGGCCTCGCCTGCGCGATCCGGCTCGGCCAGCTACTCGAGGACGACCCGGCGACCGCGGAGCGGCTCGGCGAGGTGCCGGTCGCGGTCGTCGAGAAGGGCAAGCAGCCCGGCTCGCACCTGCTCTCCGGCGCCGTCGTCAACCCGCGCGCCCTGCAGCGGCTGTTCAGGGACCGCAGGCGGCTCGACGAGCTGCCCTTCGTCGGCCCGGTCCCCGGCGAGAGCGTTTACGTGCTGACGCCGCGCGGAGCGCTCCCGATCCCCCCGCCGCCGACGATGCGAAACCACGGCAACTACCTCGCGTCGCTCTCGCAGCTCGGCCGCTGGCTCGCGGAGCAGGCCGAGGAGGGCGGCGCGATGATCCTGCCCGAGACCGCCGCGGCGAAGCTGCTCGTAGCCGACGGCCGCGTCCAGGGCATCCGCACCGGCGACAAGGGCCGTGGCCGTGAGGGGCAGGAGCTCGGCAACTTCGAGCCGGGGGCCGACCTCGTCGCCCGCCTGACCGTGCTCGCCGAGGGGACGCAGGGGCACCTCACGGGCGCCGCGATCGAGCGCTTCGGACTGCGCAGCGACTTCGCCCAGACGTGGGAGCTCGGCGTCAAGGAGGTCTGGCGCGTGCCGAGGCCGCTCCACCGGATCGTCCACACGATGGGCTGGCCGCTGCGCACGAGCGCGCGCTTCCGGGAGTTCGGCGGCTCGTTCATCTACCCGATGGGCGACGACCTGCTGACGATCGGCATGGTCGTCGGGCTCGACTACCGCGACGCCGCGCTGTCGGTGCACGACGTGCTCCAGGAGCTGAAGACCCATCCGAAGATCCGGATGCTGCTCGAGGGCGGCGAGCGGGTCGAGTGGGGGGCGAAGACGATCACGAGCGGCGGCTTCCTCGCGCTGCCGAAGCGGCTGCACGCCCCGGGCCTGCTGCTCGCGGGCGAGGGCGCGGGCTTCGTCAACGTGCCGACGCTGAAGGGGATCCACTATGCGATCGAAACGGGCCGCCTCGCAGGCGAGGCCGCCTACCGGGCACTGCAGCGCGGCGAGGCGCCGGGGCGCGCCGGCGCGCTCGCGTCGTACGACGAGGCCGTTCGCGACAGCTACGTCTGGCGCGAGCTCGAAGAGGTGCGGAACATGCGCCAGGCGTTCGGCCGCGGCTTCTTCGTCGGTGGCGCGCTCGCCTCGCTGATGACCGTCACCAAGGGCAGGTTCCCGCCCGGGCCGCTCCGGACCGAGCCGGACGCCGAACAGGAGGTGATCCGGACCGGCCGCGACAGGCGCTACCCCGCGGCCGACGGGAAGCTGACCTTCGACAAGCTCTCTTCGGTCTTCGCCTCCGGGAACAAGACCCGTGACGACCAGCCGAGCCACATCCGGATCGAGACGCACGTGCCGCGCATGGTCGGGGAGCTGTGGGCGCACATGTGTCCCGCACAGGTGTACGAGGTGGGCGAGGAGGAGACGGACGGCTCGGTGACGGTGAAGGTCACCCATTCGAACTGTGTCCAGTGCGGCGCGATCACCGCAAAGGGCGGCCGGCTGACCCCGCCGGAGGGCGGCTCGGGCCCCGAGTACAAGCACACCTGACCGAATCCGCAAACGCGCCGTCGGCGTACTTCTCATATGAGAATCGCCCGGTACCTGCCTCTGATCGCCGCTGCGGCGCTCGTCGTCCTCTTCCTCGCGGCCTGCGGGAAGGGCGGCGGCGGCGGTTACTAGTCGGCGCGTCCGCGCTCGCGGCCTCTAGAGTCTTCGCATGGCCACGATCGCAGCCGACACCGTGCTCACGCTCGACGACGTCCTGCGCGCGCGCCAGACGATTGCCGGCAAGCTCCACCGGACACCCACCTTCAGCTCGCGCACCCTCTCCGAGCAGACCGGCGGGAGGGTCTACCTGAAGGCGGAGTGCTTCCAGCGCACAGGCTCGTTCAAGCCCCGCGGCGTGCTCAACAAGCTCGCCTCCCTGTCCGCGGACGAGAAGGCGAAGGGCGTGATCTCGATCTCGGCCGGAAACCACGCGCAGGCACTCGCGTACGCGTCGGCGCTCGAGCAGATCGACGCGCTGATCGTGATGTGGGCCTCCGCCAGCGCGCAGAAGATCACCGCCGCGCGCGGCTACGGAGCGACCGTCGACACCGAGGCGTCAGGCTCCCCCGAGGCGTTCGAGCGGCTCGAGCAGCTGCAGGCGGAGACGGGCAGGACGCTCATCCACCCGTTCGACGATCCGCTGATCATGGCGGGCCAGGGCACGGTCGGGCTCGAGATCGTGGAAGATGTGGCCGACGCCGACGTGGTGCTCGTCCAGGTCGGTGGGGGCGGGCTAATCTCGGGGATCGCGACCGCGGTCAAGGGCGTCAAGCCGGAGGCGCGAGTGATCGCCGTCGAGCCCGAGCTCTCGCCGGCGCTGCACGAATCGCTGAGGGCCGGCACCCCCGTCACCGTGAAGCCGAACTCGATTGCCGACGGCCTCGCCGGGCCGTTCGCCGGCGAGAACTGCCTGGCGGTCTGCCTCGAGCGCGTGGACGAGTCGGTGCTGGTCGGCGAGGACGACATCAAGGAGGCGTTCCGCTTCCTCTACGGTCGCGCCAAGATCGCCTGCGAGCCGGCCGGGGCGGCCACGACGGCGGCTCTGATGGCCGGAAAGGTCAAGCTCGAGCCCGGAGAGACGGCCGTGGCTGTTATCTCCGGAGGCAACGTGGCCCCCGAAACCGCCTCTGCTATCCTGGCCGGCGCATGAAGGCCGACATCCATCCCGAGTACGTCATGGCGACGGTGCACTGCTCCTGCGGGAACACGTTCACCACGCGCTCCACGAAGCCGGAGCTGCACGTCGAGGTCTGCTCGAACTGCCACCCGTTCTACACGGGTAAGCAGAAGCTGATGGACACGGGCGGCCGCGTCGAGCGCTTCCAGCGCCGGCTCGAGAAGGCCGGCGGCGCGCGCCGCGGCTAGAGGCCCAGTGGCTGCAGCAATCGGCGGGCAGGCCGTCCTCGAGGGCGTGATGATGCGCGGCCCGTCCAACTGGGCCGTCGCAGTCCGCAAGCCCGACGGCGAGATCGCGCAGGTCTGCCGAGCGATCGAGTCGCCGATGGCACGCCACCGCGTCTTCCGCCTGCCGGTGATCCGCGGCGTGATCGCCCTGGGCGAGTCGCTCGGGATCGGCTTCCGGGCGCTTGCGATCTCCGCGAACTACGCAGCGCAGGAGGAAGGCGAGGAGGTGAAGACCGAGCTCACCCGCGCACAGCTCTTCTTCGCGTTCGCGGTCGCGATCGTCTTCGCACTCCTCCTCTTCAAGGTCGGCCCGGCGCTGCTCGTCGACAAGCTCGTCCCCGTTCACTCGGGAGCCGGCTTCGTGCTGATCGAGGGAGTCGTCCGCGTCGCGATCTTCCTGATCTACCTCTCGGTGATCTCGCTCCTACCGGACCTGAAGCGGGTCTTCCAGTACCACGCCGCCGAACACAAGGCGATCAACGCCTACGAGGCCGGCGAGGAGCTCGTGCCCGAGAAGGTGCAGCGCTTCAGCCTCATCCATCCGCGTTGCGGGACGGCCTTCCTGCTCTGGGTGATGGTCGTCGCGATCTTCGTCTTCGCGTTCTTCGGCCGCCCGGCCTGGTACTGGCTGATCGCGACGCGCGTCCTGCTGCTGCCGGTGATCGCAGGCATCGCCTACGAGCTGATCCGCTTCGCGGGCAAGCACAGCAAGAACAGGATCCTGATGACGCTGCTCGCACCGGGCCTCTGGCTGCAGCGCCTGACGACCCGCGAGCCGACCCTCGACCAGCTGGAGGTCTCGATCCGCGCCCTGAAGGAGGTTCTGCAGCTCGAAGGACGGTCGAGGCAGAACGCTGCGCCGGTCGAGGTCATGGCGTAGCCCACATTGCCTTTCCGGCTTTCCGCTAGCGTCCGCCGGAATGCCGCGCATCGAGCGCAACGCCACGGTCACCTGGGAGGGAAACGTCGCCCGCGGGGCCGGCCAGATCACCGCCGGCACGGGCTCGTTCGGCGGGATCCCGTACTCGCTGCCGAGCCGGATCGGCGCTGGAGACGAGGCCAAGACGAGCCCCGAGGAGCTGCTCGCCGCCGCCCACGCGGGCTGCTATGCGATGGGGCTCGCGTCCGAGCTGACGAAGCGCGGCGCGCCGCCGCAGCTGCTGGAGGTGCGGTGCCGGGTGACGATGGACGAGGTCGAGGGCAAGGGCCACCAGATCGTCCACTCGACGATCGACGCCTCGGCGCGGGCCGACGGCATCGACGCAGCCGCGTTCGCGGAGGCGGCGGAGGTGGCAGACGAGGAGTGCCCGTTCTCGGCCCTGATCAAGGCGAGCGCGGGCGTCACGGTCAACGCGAAGCTCGAGGGAGGAACGTAAATGGCTGCCGTGCGTCGTGCCGAGGTCACGTGGAAGGGAAGCCTGATGGAGGGGAGCGGCTCGGTCGACGCGGTCGGGAGCGGCGCGTTCGGCCCGCTGGACGTCACGTGGGCCGCGCGCTCGGAGGAGTCCTCCGGCGGGAAGACGAGCCCTGAGGAGCTGATCGCGGCCGCCCATGCGGCGTGCTTCTCGATGGCGCTCTCGCACGCGCTCGCCCAGGCGGGGAACCCCGCTGAGGAGCTGAAGACCTCCGCCGAGGTGACCTTCGTGCCCGGCACCGGGATCACCGAGATCGACCTGAAGGTGCGCGGCCGCGTCCCCGGGCTCGACGAGGACGGGTTCCGGGAAGCCGCCGAGACGGCCAAGGCGAACTGCCCGGTCTCGAAGGCACTCGCAGGGGTCCCCGAAATCACGCTGGACGCCTCGCTCGGCTAGCCGCCGCCGGGCTCGCGGAGTCGAAGAGGCGCGCCTCGAACGGCCACGTCCGGTGCCAGGCACGGGACGTGGCCGAAAGCGTCCGTTTGCGTGCTGCTTCGTAACACCTCGAGTCGCTCGGGCCGTGGCCTTCGTGCCGAGACAGCGACTCGCGCGGACACGTCCGGTGCCAGGCACCGGACGTGACGGTTCGGGACGGTACTCGGGTCGGGGAGCTAACCTCATTCGGCTATGGCCGGTATCGATCAGCTCGTCGAGGACCTCGAGCGCTCCTACACGGAGGTGCAGGAGCGGATGTCCGACCCTGCCGTCTACAACGACCGCCGCGAGGCGGCCGAGGTCGGGCGCCGGCTGAAGGAGCTGGAAGAGCCGCACAGGCTCGCCCAGCAGTGGCGCGAGGCACGGGCCGACGTCGAGGCGGCGCGGAGCGACCCCGAGCTGCACGAACTCCTCGCTGACAGCGAGCAGCGGCTAGCCGAGCTGGAGGAGCAACTGCGCCTCGGCCTTGTCGAGCGCGATCCGGCCGACGCCAAGGATGTGATCGTCGAGGTCCGGCAGGGCGTCGGTGGCGACGAGGCTGCGCTCTGGGCCGGGGACGTCTTCCGGATGCTGACGCGCTACGCCGAGCGCCGCGGCTTCAAGACCGAGCAGCTCTCCGCGAGCCCGAACGAGACCGGCGGCTTCAAGGAGGTCACGTTCGCCGTCAAGGGCGACGGCGCGTACTCCGTGTTCAAGTACGAAGGCGGAACGCACCGGGTGCAGCGCGTGCCCGAGACCGAGTCGCAGGGTCGAATCCACACCTCGACGGCGACGGTCGCGGTGATGCCCGAGGCGGAGGAGGTCGAGGTCGAGCTCGACCCGAACGACCTGAAGATCGACGTCTATCGCTCGACGGGCCCCGGCGGCCAGAGCGTCAACACGACCGACTCGGCCGTGCGCATCACGCACCTCCCGACGGGTCTCGTGGTCTCGATGCAGGACGAGAAGTCGCAGCTCCAGAACAAGACGAAGGCGCTACGCGTCCTGCGTGCGCGCCTGTTCGAGCTCGAGCGCGAGCGGCGACGGGCCGAGCTCTCGGCGCAGCGCAACTCGCAGATCGGCTCGGGCGAGCGGGCGGAGAAGATCCGTACCTACAACTTCCCGGAGAACCGCCTCACCGACCACCGGATC
>DASYUD010000062.1:0-6773 GCA_036001625.1 Gaiellaceae bacterium | reverse complement strand
GAAGGCCTGAAGCGCCTTGGCGAGTACCTCTCGTCCTGGGCGGCGTTCGACGATTGGCAGCGCCGCCGCGGCCTCCCCTAGAGGTGCGCGAGCGCGGCCCCGAGCTCCTCGAGGCTCGCGAGGCTGTGCCCGCTCGCGAAGAGGTCGACGTAGGGGAGAGCGGCCTTCATGCCGCGCGCGAGCGGCTCGTAGGCGGGATCCTCCTGCAGCGGGTTGAGCCAGACCACCCGGTATGCGAGGCGTGAGAGCCGCGCCATCTGCGCGACGAGAACCTCTGGGTCCCCGACCTCGAGGCCGTCCGAGCAGATGAGGACGAGGGCACCGCGCGCGAGCCCGCCGTGGCCGTGCTCATCGAGGAACGTCTTGAGCGACTCGCCGATGCGCGTGCCGCCGTCCCAGTCGATGACCTCGGCGGCCGCGCGCGAAAGAGCGGCGTCCGGGTCGGCCGCAGCGAGCACCCGTGTTACGCGAGTGAGGCGCGTGCCGAAGCAGAACGCCTCGACGCGCCGGCCGGAGCGGAGGGCGCCATGCGCGAACATGACGAGGGCCCGCGAGTAGGCGTCCATCGACCCTGACACGTCGAGCAGGAGAACGAGGCGCCGCTGCTGGCGGCGTCGCTCGCGCCAAGCACGCTCGGCGGGCTCCCCGCCCGTCCGGAACGAGCGCCGAAGGGTTCGCCGGAGGTCGGGAGCGCCCGACCTGGCCGCCACGCGCCGGCGCGAGCGCCGTTCGGGCACGACGAGCGGCAGCTGCTGCATGAGCTGCCCCAGCGCGGCGAGCTCGGCCTCGGAGCAGCGCGCGAAGCTCTTCTCCTTCAGGAGCTCGACCGGGCTGGCCAAGGCATTCTCGGCCTCGGCCTCGACGCGGATCCGGACGACGGCCGGCTGACGCTCCAGCTTCACCGTTGGCCCGAAGAACGACTCGAACGTCTCGTCGTAGACGGGGATGTCGGCCGCCCGGGCGACGAGCGTCGCCCGCCCTGCCCAGTACAGATCGCCGGGAGGGAGTAACGAGGCCGCGTAGCAAAAGTCCGTTATTCGTCCGGTGCCGACGGCCAGCCCTGCGTCGCGTAGCGCGCGGCCAAAGCGGGTCAGGACCTCCTCACTCACGGAAAGAGCTCGGCCGCGACCCGGGCTGTATCGTCGCGGTTCTTCACGACCCACCCGAGCGTCGCCTGCGCCGCCTCTCCATCTGCCGTCTCGGCGCCGAGAAGCGCGAGCGCCTCCGCCCAGTCGATCGCCTCGGCCGCGCCCGGACGCTTGACGAGGTCGAACGCTCGCAGTCGAGCGACCGTCTCGGCGACCGAGCGAGCGAGCGCTTCCGACACGTTCGGCGCGCGCAGACGGATGATCTCGACCTCGCGCTCCAGGTCGGGGAAGTCGATCCAGTGGTAGAGGCAGCGCCGCTTGAGCGCGTCGTGCAGCTCCCGGGTCCGGTTCGACGTGATGACGACCGCCGGAGGCTCTGCAGCCTCGATCGTGCCGAGCTCCGGAACCGTCACGGTGAAGTCGGACAGCACTTCGAGCAGGAAGGCCTCGAACTCGTCGTCCGCGCGGTCGAGCTCGTCGATCAGGAGAACGGCGCCGGCGCCGGCCCGGATCGCCGCGAGCAGCGGCCGCTCGACGAGGAAGTCGGGCCCGTAGAGCTCCTTGACACGCTCGGCCGCGACCTCCCCTTCCTGCAACGTGCGCGCGTAGAGGAGCTGGCGCGAGTAGTCCCACTCGTAGAGCGCCTGCGCCGCGTCGATGCCTTCGTAGCACTGAAGGCGGATCAGCCTCGCGCCGAGGAGGCGCGCAAGCGTCTTGCCCACCTCGGTCTTCCCTACGCCCGCCTCCCCTTCGAGGAGGAGCGGCCGGCCCATCTGCAGGGCCAAAAAGACCGCCGTCGCGAGCCCTCGATCCGGAAGATAGAACTCCTTGCGGAGCGCCCGTTCGACGTCCTCGACAGATCCGATCTTCATGGTTGAAGCGTACTCCGGGCGGAGCGTATGCTCCCAGCAGTCCGGACCCCACCCGGTGGGCGGGAAGGGAGGAACTCCATGTACCCCGCCAGATTTGAGTACTTCGCGCCGTCGAGCGTGGAGGAGGCGCTTTCCGTCCTCGAGCGCTACGGGGACGAGGCGAAGGTGCTTGCCGGAGGCCAGAGCCTCATCCCTCTCATGAAGCTGCGGTTCGCGTCGCCGCGCGCGCTCGTCGACCTGAACGGGATCGACGGCCTCGACGAGCTTTACGAGGACAACGGGATGTTGAACATCGGCGCACTCGTCCGCCATAAGGCGTGCGAGCGCTCCGACCTCCTGCGCAAGCGCTACGGCGTGCTCGCCGACGCGGCGCCGCAGATCTCCGATCCGATCGTCCGCAACCGCGGCACGGTCGCGGGGTCGCTCGCGCACGCCGATCCGCAGGGAGACTGGGGATCGGCCCTGCTCGCCGGCGGCGGCCAGGTGCAGGTGCGCGGGTCCGACGGGACGCGCACGATTTCGCTCGACGACTTCTTCCTCGGGCCCTTCACGACCGCGCTCGAGCCGACCGAGATCGTCACCTGGGTGCAGGTGCCCGAACCGGGCCCCCGCTCGGGCGGCGCCTACTTCAAGCTCGAGCGCAAGGTCGGCGACTTCGCCACCGTCGCGGTCGGCGTCCACGTCTCTTTCTCGAACGGGAAGGTCGAGCGGGCGGGCATCGCGCTCACGGGCGTCGGGCCACGCAACCTCCGCGCCGAGTCTGCGGAGCAGGCGCTCGCCGGGCACGAGCTCGACGACGAGGCGATCGGCGAGGCTGCGCGGCTCGCCGCTCAGGCCGCAGAGCCCCGCGACGACGTTCGCGGGAGCGCCGAGTACAAGCGCAACGTCGTTCGGGTCTTCACCGAGCGCGGCCTGCGCAAGGCCGCCGAGAGGAGGGAGAAGCAGTGACCGAGACCGCCACCGAGCAGGCCGTCTACACGAAGCAGCTGAACGTGACGGTCAACGGACAGGCTCGCTCCGCCGCGATCGAGACGAGGCTGCTCCTCGTCCACTTCCTCCGGGAGACGCTCGGTCTCACAGGCACGCACATCGGTTGCGACACGACGAGCTGCGGCGCCTGCACGGTGCTCGTCGACGGGACGCCGGTGAAGTCGTGCACGTGCTTCGCCGTGCAGACGGAAGGAAGCGAGATCACGACCGTGGAGGGCCTCGCTCCCGCCGGCGGCCTCCACCCGGTTCAGGAGGGCTTCCACGAGGAGCACGGCCTCCAGTGCGGCTTCTGCACACCCGGGATGATGCTGACGGCGACTGCCCTCCTGGCAGAGAACCCCAACCCGAGCGAGACCGAGATCCGCTGGGCTCTCTCCGGCAACATCTGCCGCTGCACGGGCTACCAGAACATCGTCAAGGCCGTGCAGTACGCGGCCGCAAAGATGAGGGAGGGGAGTTAGCGATGGCGGCGACCGAGGAGATCCGTGGCGTCGGCCACTCCGTCAAGCGGTTGGAGGACGCCCGCTTCATCCGGGGGAAAGGCAACTACTTCGACGACATCACGCTTCCGGGCATGCTCCACCTCGAGTTCCTGCGCAGTCCGTTCGCGCACGCCCGCATCAAGTCGATCGACGCCTCGCGGGCGGAGGCGCTTCCGGGCGTCGTGGCGGTGGTCACGGGCGAGCTCCTTGCCCAGCATTCACTCGCCTGGATGCCGACCCTCTCCGGCGACACGCAGGCCGTGCTCGCCACGGACAAGGTCCGCTTCCAGGGACAGGAGGTGGCTGCGGTCATCGCGGAGAACGTCTACATCGCCAAGGACGCGGTCGAGCTCATCGAGGTCGACTACGAGCCGCTGCAGGCGATCACCTCGCCGCAGCAGGCCCTCGCCGAGGGCGCGCCCGTGATCCGGGACGAGAAGGAAGGGCAGGAGGACAACCACATCTACCACTGGGAGGCCGGTGACAAGGAGGCCACCGACAAGGCCTTCGCCGGCGCGGACCAGGTCGTCGAGCTCGACACCTTCTACCCGCGCTGCCATCCCGCGCCGCTCGAGTGCTGCGGCTGCGTGGCCGACGTCAACCCAGCGACTGGAAAGGCGACGATCTACATGACGTCGCAGGCTCCGCACGCGCACAGGACGCTCTTCGCGCTCGTCGCGGGCTTGCCCGAGCACAAGATCCGCATCATCTCGCCGGACCTTGGCGGCGGGTTCGGGAACAAGGTCCCGATCTATCCGGGCTACGTGGTCGCCACGGCGGCCTCGCTCCTGATCGGGCGGCCGGTCAAGTGGGTCGAGGACCGCACCGGAAACCTCATCTCCACCGGCTTCGCTCGCGACTACCACATGCACGGGGAGCTCGCGCTCAAGGGCGATCGGATCGCCGGCCTGCGCGTCAAGCTCCTGTCGGACAACGGCGCGTTCTTCTCAGACGCCCAGCCGACCATCTGCAAGGCCGGGCTCTTCCACATCGTCACGGGCTCCTACGACATCCCGGCAGCGCACGTGGAGACTGACGGCGCGTACACCAACAAGGCGCCTGGAGGCGTCGCCTACCGATGCTCGTTCCGCGTCACGGAGGCTTCGTACCTCATTGAACGCCTCGTGCAGACGGCGGCGTACGAGATCGGGGCCGACCCCGCCGAGTTTCGCCGTTCGAACTTCATCAAGCCCGAGCAGTTTCCCTACAAGTCCGCGACGGGCTTCGAGTACGACTCGGGCGACTACGGGGCCGCCATGGATATGGCCCTCGAGAAGCTCGGCTACGAGGACCTGCGCCGCGAGCAGGCCGAGGCGCGCAAGGAAGGGAAGCTCATCGGCATCGGCCTCGCCTCGTTCACCGAGGTGGTCGGCGCCGGGCACGGAGCCGAGTACAAGATCGCCGGCCTGCGTATGAACGACGGAGCCGAGCTTCGCATCCATCCCACCGGCAAGGCCGTGCTCAAGCTGAGCGTCAAGGCGCAGGGCCAGGGTCACGAGACGACGTTCGCGCAGATCGTCGCAGAAGAACTCGGGCTCCAGCCCGAGGACGTCGAGGTGCAGGAGGGCGATACCGACCACACGCCCTACGGGCTCGGCACCTACGCGAGCCGCTCGACCCCTGTGTCGGGAGCGGCCGCCGCAATGGTCTCGCGCAGGATCCGGGCCAAGGCGAAGAAGATCGCCGCCCATCTCCTCGAGGCGTCCGAGGACGATCTCGAATGGAAGGACGGCCGCTTCAGCGTCAAGGGCGCGCCCGAGAAGTCGACGACGATCCAGGACATCGCCTTCGCCGCCTATACGAACGTCCCCGAGGGGATGGAGGACGGCCTCGAAGGCGTCTACTACTACGACCCGCCCAACATGACGTATCCATTCGGGACGTATGCGGTCGCGGTCCAGATCGACCGCGGCACGGGTGCGTGGAAGGTCAAGCGGGTCGTCGCGGTCGACGACTGCGGCGTCCGCATCAACCCGATGATCGTCGAGGGCCAGATCATGGGCGGCCTCACGGAGGGCTTCGCGATCGCCGCCATGGAGCTCATCGACTTCGATGAGGACGGCAACTGCATCGGCGCCAACTTCATGGACTACCTGCTGCCGACTTCCTGGGAGACTCCTTCCTTCGAGCTGGGTGAGACGGTTACGCCCTCGCCGCACCACCCGCTCGGGGCAAAGGGGGTCGGGGAGTCGGCCACCGTCGGCTCTCCGGCAGCGTTCGTAAACGCGGTCGTCGACGCGCTCGCCCACGCGGGCGTCCGCAACTTCGAGATGCCGGTCACCTCCGACAAGGTGTGGGCCGCGCTGAACGAGGTGGGCCTGGCCGAGTGAGACCAGGAGACGTGCTCATCCGGGCCGGCGAGCTCGCCTCGGCGGGAGAGCCGTTCGCGCTCGCCACCGTCGTCAACGTCCGCCGGCCCGCGTCGGCGCGGCGCGGCGACCGTGCCGTCGTGACCCCTGACGGCTCCGTCTACGGCTGGGTGGGCGGCTCGTGCTCGGAACCGACTGTCGTCCGCGAGGCCCTCGGCGCGCTGGCCGACGGCGAGTCGCGGGTCGTTTCCACTGAGGGCTCCTGCGCGTCGGAGGGCGCGGTCGAGATCCTCGTCGAGCCTCAGCTTCCCGCGCCGCTCCTTGCGATCGTCGGAGAGAGCCCGGCAGCCGACACGCTCGCCCGTCTCGCCGCGGCGATCGACTGGCGCGTCGCCCGCGGGCAGGACGAGCGCGCCGACGCGGTCGTGGTCGCGACGATGGGCCGCGGCGACGAGGAGGCGCTCGCGGCCGCCCTCGCCGGGCCGGCCGGGTACGTCGGCCTCGTTGCGAGCCGGCGCCGAGCCGAAGCCGTCGCGGCGTCGCTCCGCGCAGCAGGCGTCCACGAGGACGCCCTCGCGCGGCTCAAGAGCCCGGCCGGGCTCGACCTCGGTCCGATCCGCCAGGAGGAGGTCGCCGTCGCGATCCTCGCCGAGCTCGTCGCCTGGCGCCACGCCCGCACCCCGACTGAGGCGCCGCCGGCGGAGGCCGTCGATCCCGTCTGCGGCATGATGGTCTCCCTTGCCGGGACCGAGACGATCGCGCATGAGGGAATGACGTACGCCTTCTGCGGCGCCGGGTGCCGCCAGCGTTTCGAGGCCGACCCGTCGCGCTACGCAACGGTGACGGCATGAAGGACGTTCTCGGGACACTGGAGCGCTGGACGGCGGAGGGGCGCCGCTTCGCCACGGCCACGGTCGTCAAGACGGAGCGCTCCGCGCCCCGCGGGCCGGGCGCCGTCCTCGCGGTCTCCGAGCAGGGTGAGGTGGCCGGCTCCGTCACGGGCGGCTGCGTCGAGCCGGCCGTCTACGACGA
>DASYUD010000061.1:0-45705 GCA_036001625.1 Gaiellaceae bacterium | reverse complement strand
GAACCGGCTCTGGACGGCCTCCAACAGCTCGTGCCCGGGGGCGCGTCGCCAGACGCCCGTGCGCGCGGTGGGCGCCTCGGCCGGCACGGCCCAGTAGGCCACGAGGCCGCGGAAGTGATCGATCCGGGTCAGATCTACGAGTTCGAAGGCGCGCCGGAAGCGCTCGATCCACCAGCGGTAGCCGATCTGGCGCATCGCGCTCCACTCGTAGAGCGGGTTCCCCCAGCGCTGGCCGTCGCGGGTGAACCTATCCGGTGGGACCCCGCCGACGAAGCCCTTCTGGAAGAGCTCGGGCCACGTCTCGTGGTCGGCGCCGCCGTCGGCAACGTAGATCGGCATATCGCCGATCAGGCGCACCCCCCGGTCGGCGGCGTACGCACGCAACGCGCTCCACTCGCGCCCGAAGCGCACCTGGTCCGCAACTGCTTCGCCGCCGGCGAACTCCGCCCAATGCCCGATCCAGTAGGCGTGCTCCGCGACGAACTGCTCGAGCTCCTCGGTGTTGACCGGCGCCGCGGGGTCGGCGAGGATCCCTGTCCACCCGGCGAAGGCGGACGCGGACCGGTAGGGCGAGCCCGTCTCGTCGGGAGGGCCGAGTGGCAAGATCTGCCACCAGCTCTGACCCGCGGTGGCGAGCCAGTCGACGAAGCGGTACGCGTCCGGCCCGAGCCGGCCGCCGGGCAGCGACGTTGGGTGAAGCAGGATTCCGGAGGAGCGTGGAAGATCCATCGTGAGGACTCTGTCTAAACCGTCGAACCGTGTGAGCGCAAACGCAAGCATGACGCCTTTGAAGGGGAACGGCCCTCCCCACCGCATCCAGATCCAGCGCGTCGCCCCCCAGGTCGACGGCGGCAGCCACGCCGTCAAGTCCACGGTCGGCGACCCGCTGGAGGTCTCGGCCGACGTCTTCCGTGACGGGCACGAGCTTCTGGGCGCTGCGGTGCGCTACCGGCCGGCCGGCGAGCGCCAATGGCGCGAGACGCTCATGCGCGAGGAGGGCAACGACCGCTGGACCGCGACATTCGTGCCCGACCGCTGCGGCGCCTGGGAGTTTGCCGTCGAGGCCTGGGTCGACCGCTTCGCATCCTTCCGCGACGAGCTCCAGCGCAAGTTCGAGGCGGGGCAGAACGATCTCTCCGGCGAGCTCTCGGAGGGGGCCGCCCTCTTCGGAGTCGAGTCGCTCACGGTCGAGGACGCGCTCGCGGGCACGGAGGCGGACCGCTCGGAACGGATCGCTTCTTCGGTGTATCCGGTCGACGTCGATGTCCTGCGCGTTCGTTTCGGCTCCTGGTACGAGCTCTTCCCGCGCTCGTGGGGCGGTTTCAGCGGTGTCGAGCGGGTGCTACCCGAGCTCGCCGAGCTCGGGTTCGACGTCGTCTACCTCCCGCCGGTCCACCCGATCGGGCACACGAACCGGAAGGGGAAGAACAACGCCGCGACGGCCGGGCCCGACGATCCGGGCAGCCCCTGGGCGATCGGCTCGGAGGACGGCGGGCATACCGCGGTCAACTCCGAGCTCGGGACGCTCGAGGACTTCGATCGGCTGACCGCGCGTGCGCGCGAGCTCGGGATCGACGTCGCGCTCGACTTTGCGATCCAGTGCTCTCCGGACCATCCGTGGCTGAAGGAACATCCCGAGTGGTTCCACAGGCGCCCGGACGGGACGCTGAAGTACGCCGAGAACCCGCCCAAGAAGTACCAGGACATCTACAACGTCAACTTCGACTGCGAGGACTGGCGGGGCCTCTGGCAGGCACTCCACGACGTCGTCCGCTTCTGGATCGGCCATGGGGTACGCGTCTTTCGCGTGGACAATCCGCACACGAAGCCCGTTCCCTTCTGGGAGTGGCTGATCGCCGAGATCCGGCGCAGCGACCCGGACGTCTTCTTCCTGGCCGAAGCCTTCACGCGTCCGGCGATGATGAGGACGCTCGCCAAGGTCGGCTTCAACCAGTCCTACACCTACTTCACCTGGAAGAACACGAAGTCGGAGCTGCTGGAGTTCATGCAGGAGGTTCTCGAATGGTCGCCCTTCTACCGGCCGAACCTCTTCGCAAACACACAGGACATCCTCCACCGCTACCTCCAGGAGGGCGGCCGGCCCGCGTTCGAAGCGCGGCTCGTGCTGGCGGCGACGCTCTCGCCGACGTACGGCATCTACTCGGGCTTCGAGCACTGCGAGAACGTGCCGCTCGAGGAGGGGAGCGAGGAGTACGTCGACTCGGAGAAGTACGAGGTCAAGCAGCGCCGGCTCGACGGGCCGCTCCTCCCACTCGCGCAGCGCCTGAACACAATCCGCAGGGAGAACCCGGCGCTTCAACGCGTCGACAACGTCGCGTTCCTCGAGACCGAGAACGACCACCTCTTCGCCTACGCGAAGCGGCAGGACGACAACGAGGTCCTCGTTGTCGCGAACCTCGACGCATTCGAAACGCGCGAGGGGGTCGTGGTCGTGCGGGGCGACGGCGGTCGGCCGCCGGCGTTCACCGTGCGCGATCTTCTGAGCGGCGACGTCTACCCCTGGCGCAGCGGCCCCAACGACGTGCGCCTCGACCCCGGCCGGAGTTACGTCTTTCGCGTCGAACGGTGACCTCGTGAGCCGTCCAGCGAGAATGAGCACGACCCGCATGTGGCGGCGGTCGCTGGGCGTGGGCGACCGCGGGGAGACCATCGTCATCGAGCCCGGCCAGTGGTTCGAGTCCGATCATCTGTGGTTCAAGGGGGCCGTGTTCTACGAGATCCACATCCGCGGCTTCTACGACTCCGACGGCGACGGCGCCGGCGACCTGCGCGGCGTCGAGGAGAAGCTGGACTACCTCCAGTGGCTTGGAGTCGACTGTCTCTGGCTGCTGCCGATGTACCCCTCGCCTCTTCGCGACGGCGGCTACGACGTCGCGGATTTCATGTCCATCCACCCCGACTACGGCACGGTCGAGGACTTCCGGCGACTCGTCGAGTCGGCGCATCGGCGCGGCATCCGCATCATCGCCGACTTCCTCGTCAACCACACCTCGAGCGACCACCCCTGGTTCCAGGAGGCGCGCTCGAGCCCCGACTCGCCCAAGCGCGACTGGTACGTCTGGTCGGATACCGACGACAAGTGGCCCGAGGCGAGGATCATCTTCATCGACAGCGAGCCCTCGAACTGGACCTGGGACGCCGAGGCGGGCCAGTACTACTGGCATCGCTTCTTCCATCACCAGCCGGACCTCAACTTCCGGAACCCCGAGGTGCAGGAAGCGATGCTCGAGGCGCTCCACTTCTGGCTCGATCTCGGCATCGACGGCTTCCGGCTCGACGCCGTCCCCTACCTCTTCGAGGCCGACGGAACGAACGGGGAGAACCTGCCCGAGACGCACGAGTTCCTGAAGCGGCTACGCGCCGAGATCGACGCCAATTACCCCGACGTCGTGCTCCTGGCGGAGGCGAACCAGTGGCCGGCCGACGTCGTCGAGTACTTCGGCGACGGCGACGAGTGCCACATGGCGTTCCACTTCCCGGTCATGCCGCGCATGTTCATGGCCTTGCGCCGCGAGGAGGCTGCGCCGATCTACGAGATCCTGGGCCAGACGCCGGCCATCCCCGACTCGTGCCAGTGGGGCCTCTTCCTTCGCAACCACGACGAGCTGACGCTGGAGATGGTCTCGGACGAGGAACGGGACTACATGTACAAGGAGTACGCGAAGGATCCGCGGGCGAAGCTCAATCTCGGGATCCGCCGCCGCCTCGCGCCGCTGCTCGACAACGGCCGGATGGAGATCGGGCTCATGCACGCCATCCTCTTCTCGCTGCCGGGCTCGCCCGTTCTCTACTACGGCGACGAGCTCGGAATGGGCGACAACGTCTACGTCGGCGACCGCGACGGCGTGCGCACCCCGATGCAGTGGACGGGCGACCGGAACGCCGGCTTCTCGCGCGCCGACTTCGCGCAGCTCTACCTGCCGCCGCTGATGGACCCTCTCTACGGCTACCAGGCCGTCAACATCGAGGCGCAGCTCCGCACGCCGTACTCGCTCCTTCGCTGGATCCAGCGCTTCATCGAGGTGCGCAAGGAGCATCCGGTCTTCGGACTCGGCACGTACGAGCCGCTCCCCACGCCGAACCCCCGCATCTTCGCCCACATTCGGACGTACGAGGACGAGATCGTCCTCTGCGTCCACAACCTCGGCCGCTCGGCGCAGTACGTCGAGCTCGACCTCAAGGAGTTCGAAGGTATGGTCCCGGAAGAGTTGTTCGGGCGCACGCGATTTCCCCCGATCGGTCAGCTCCCGTACCTGCTGACCCTCTCTTCGCGCGGGTTCTTCTGGTTCGCGCTGCGGCGCGACGGCGAGTGATCGAGGAGCGCGTCCGGGCCCGCGACCTGGGCTTCCTCGAGGAGCGGGCGCTCACCGACTTCGTCCGGCGCCAGCGCTGGTTCGGCTCGAAGGCGCACGAGATCACCCACGCACGCACGGTCGACGCCGCCGTGCTGCGGACAGAGCCGCCGCTGATGGTCTCCGCCCTCGTCGAGATTCGCTTCCGCGAGGGGACGCATGAGCTTTACCAGGTGCTCCTCGGCTTTCGGCCGTCCAACGACGACTGGGACGGAGAGACGATCGCCGAGAGCGACGGGTGGCGGATCTACGACGCGCTCGTCGACCCGACGCTCGCGCGCGAGCTCTTCCACCTGATGCGCGAGCAGGGATCGCACGAGGGGGAGGAGGGGAGGCTCGAGTCCCGGACGATCGACACGGGCCTCATCGTCGCCGAGTTCGCCGAGCCCCGCCCGGTCGGCTCCGAACAGTCGAACACCTCGATCGTGTTTGGGGATCTCCTCATACTCAAGGTGTACCGCCGCATCGAGCCGGGGATCAACCCGGAGCTGGAGCTGCTTCGATTCCTCACCGAGCGGGGGTTCGCGAACACCGCCCCGCTCGCCGGCTGGTACTCGTACACCGGACGCGTCCTGGACGTGACCCTGGGGATCCTCCAGCGCTACGTGCCGGACGGGATCGACGGCTGGCAGCTTGCGCTCGATGAGCTCGCCCGCGACCCGGAGGCGTTCCTCGCCCGCGCGCGGCGGCTCGGTGAGGTGACCGGCGATCTGCACAGCGCCCTCGCGTCCGACTCGCTGAACGCGGATTTCGCGCCCGAGGAGGCGAGCCCGGAGTCGATCCCGCTCCTGGCTGCGACCATCGACCACGAGATCGAGAGCATCTTCCTCGAGCTCCCGAAGACGGACGCGGTTGCGCCGATCGCCGATCGCGGCGAGGAATTGCGGGACCGGCTGCGCAACATCTACGTCAGCGGTGTCGGGAAGATCATCCGACATCACGGGGACTACCACCTCGGCCAGGTGCTCTGGTCGGGCGCAGACTGGATCGTGCTCGACTTCGAGGGCGAGCCCGCCCGGTCGCTGTCCGAGCGCCGGCGGAAGCGCTCGCCGCTCCGGGACGTCGCCGGCATGCTGCGCTCGTTCGCCAATGCGGCCGCCGCGGCGCGCATCAATCAGGGCGTGGACGTGCCCGAGGATTGGGAGCAGCGCGCATGTGACACGTTCCTGGAGGGGTACTACGAGCGGGTCGATCGGAAGCTCCTGCCGCTGGGTCGCGACAACACCGAGAAGCTCCTCGCGGTCTTCGAGCTCGAGAAGGCGGTCTACGAGCTTCGCTACGAGCTCAACAGCCGTCCGGACTGGGTTCCGATCCCGGTGTCGGGCATCGTCAAGCTCCTGGACGCTCCCTGGTAGACGACCTGCTCCCGCGCTAAGAGGCTCCAACACAATGAGCCTTGTGCCGCCGGGCCGCGCTGCTCGCCCCGAGGCGGCGTCCTCGGTCGTCCCAATGCTGAAAAGCATTGGGACTCCCTGCGTCCTTGCCTCGGAACGACCATCGCGCCCCGGCGACGAAGCGTCATTATGTTGGAGCCTCTAGGAGGCGGGCACCGTCTCCGCGGCCGGGACCTTTTCCTCGACCCTTTCACCTGTCATCGTCGGCACGAGCCGCACGCGCACGCGCACCTCTTCGCCGGGAGGCAGAGTAACCGTCAGCGCCTCGGGGTCGAAGCGGTCGTACCGCCGGTCGTCGACCCAGACGGCCTCGAGGCGGACGGACCCGGGAGGAAGGAGGTCCGGAGCCACCCTCAGCATGCCGTCCTTGAAGCCGTCCGCCTTGGGCTTGAAGTAGAGGTCGAGGGGCTGGCTCATGACGAGCAGGTTCGTATAGACGGCGGCGAGGTAGCAGAGCTCGAACGCGTGGTAGCCCGACATCGAGTGGCTGCCCTTGAAGCGCTCGGTGCCGAGCAGGTACGGCAGCCCGTTCGCGAGCACGTTGAAGTAGACGCCGCCCGCGTCGTGGTCGAGGAACCAAGCGTTGTAGAACGCCGAGGCGTTGCGAGCGTGGTAGAGGTACCGCTCGCGATCGAGTGTGCCGGCGAGGATCAGGTAGGCGAGGATCGCCTGCTCCTGCTGCCACCACGCCTTGCGGTCGTGCCACGTGAAGCGGTGCCATTCCTGGCCGTCACCAAGCTCCCGCTCGACGACGTCGTACCAGCCGCCTCGCTGGAGGTCGCTGCCGGCAGGCGGCATCACCTCGGCGATGTGCTCGGCGAGCTCTACGTAGGCCGGGTTCGGGCGGACGCTCTGGATCCGCATCAGGTTCCAGGCGATCTTCAGGTTGTGCCCGACGACAGCGCGGTTCTGCTGCCAGCCCCACTCGTGGTCGGGCGACCAGTCGCGGTGGAAGCGCTCGTTCACGAACGGGCTGTTGTCGTAGTCGGGGAAGCGCTCGACGATCGTGTCCGCTGTCAGGGCGAGAAAGTCGGCGAAGCGCTCCTCACCCGTCGCCAGGTAGACGTTGATCAGGTACGCAGGGGCATGGTCGCCGACGGAGTTCCAGTTCTTGCATGAGCGGTTCCGCCCGAGCACCTCGGCGTGCGGGTTGAACGTGATGGGATCGACGTGTGAATAGAAGCCGCCTTCGTCGGGGTCGAGGAAGAAGCGGTTGAAAAGCTCGTGCGTCATCTCGACATCGCGGATGATCCGGGGGTCACCGGTTACGCGGTACGTCTGCGCCGGTCCGCACATCGCGTAGATCTGCTCGTAGGCCGGGATCGCGTCGATGTCGTCGCCGAACTCGGACGACATCACCTTGCGCTCGCTGTCGCCGCTGACGTCGATCCCGTGCACCCAGCACGCGATCCCTTGTGCGAGGTCGACGATCCGCATGTGGTCGCGCAGATACTCGACTCCTCGCTCGGCCGCGTTGAGGAAGCGGTCCTCCCCGGTCAGGAGGTACGCGGTCGCGAACCCGTAGACGAGTCGCGAGATCGTGTCTGTCTCCTGACGGTGGGTCGACGGCTTGTACCCCTCGAGGGTGAGGACGGTGCGGTAGTTCCGGTAGTCCACCTCTCCCTCGCCGAACTGTGCGCGCAGGTAGAACTCGGCGAGCGAGCGGACCTGGGTGATCCACCAGTCGGGCTGCTCGAACATGTAGTCGAAGGGCGTGCGGCCGACGAAGACCAGGTGCTTCGCCTCGAAGGAGTGCCGTTCGCCCTCTGGGTAGAAGACCCCGTAGGCGAACAGGAAGCGGCCAGGCGCGAGCATGTCGCGCATCTGGCCCGTGGCGTCGACGTACGGCTCGCCGAGGTTGCGGAGCAGCTCCGCGTACGTCGTGTCGGTCAGCGCGACGTCGAACTCGCGGCCGTCGGCGGTCTGGAGGCCGAAGCTGTCCGATTCTGGGTCGAATCCCGTGACCGCGCCGGCGATCGTGTCCGAGAACGTGAAGCGCATCGTGTCGCTCATCAACTCTCCTGTCAGGTGTCGGATTCCAGCGGCGGCGGATTCTCTTCGTCGATCAAGCCCTGGTTCAGCTCCACGATGTTGTCCTCGGGGTCGGAGACCCACGCGGCCCGCATGCCCGGAATCAGCCCGTCCATGTCGACCGGCCCGAGCGTGATCGGCGCCTCCGTACCGAGCTCGGCGAGCTTCGCGTCGAGGTCGTCGACGAGGAAGGCCAGGTGCCGAAAACCGGGGTACTCGGGCCCGGCTCCGTCGCCTTCGGGAGCGGCAGGCCGCTCGCCCTTGGCAGGGAAGAGCTCGAGCGAGACGCCCCCGTTCCCGATCACGACAACCTGATCAGGCCCGGGCAGGAAGACGCGCTTCCGCGTGAAGCCGAAGTGCTTCGCATACCAGCGCTCGAGCGCGATGGGGTCACGGCAGGAGAGTCCTAGGTGATTGATCACATAGTCGCCCATGTCAGCTTCCGTTGGACCTCCCGGCAAGGATGTCGATGATCTCGCGGGCGAAGAGGTGGCAGTGGCCGCCGCTGCGCCCGGTAACGAGGTCGCCGTCGACGACGACGTCCTCGTTGACGTACACGGCGCCCATGTTACGCACGTCGCCGAGGAGGTTGTTGTGCGCGACGACGCGGCGCCCGCGCACGAGCTCGGGCACCGGCGCGGCCAGCCACATGCCGTGGCAGATGATCCCCTTCAGCACATCCGGCTCGGCGAACGCGCGCTTGAGGAACTCGGTCGCAGGCGGCAGCTTCTCGATGTCCTCGGTGTAGCGGAGCCTGTCGGAGACCATCCCCGAGGGAACGATGACCGCGGCGAACTCGCGCAGAGCATCGTCGTCGATGCCCTCGAAGCTCTCGTCGACCTCGAGCGGCACCTTCCACTCGTGGCCCGTGAACGTCAGCCGATCCTGGCCCCAGAGCCGCGTCAGGAAATGGAGCTCGGCGCCCTCCTCCTCGAAGCGGTACCGGTAGTACCAGATCTCGGGCTCGTAGTAGTCGCTCTCGATGAGCACCGCGATCTTCATCCCTTGCAAGCGCATGCGGAGGCCTCAGCGCGTCATCCGTCGGCGAGGCCGTGCTCGCGCTTCAACATGTCGGCGCAGCGCTCGGCGATCATGACGATGCCGGCGTGGCAGTTGCCGGAAGGAACTCTCGGCATCACGCTCGCATCCGCGACCCGCAGGCCCTCGGCGCCGCGGACGCGGAGCTCCGGGTCGACGACCGCCAGGTCGTCGCTGCCCATCCGGCAGGAGCCGGACTGGTGGTGGTACGAGTCGGCCTTGCCGCGGACGAACGCGCGCACCTCCTCGTCCGAGCGCACCTCGGGGCCGGGCATCAGCTCGTCCGCCACCCAGGCAGAGAAGGCCTTGGCGGCGAAGATGTCGCGGGCAAGATTCACGCCCTCGACCAGAACGTCAAGATCGCGCTGGTTGCCGAGGTAGTTCGGGTTCACGAGCGGCTTCTCGAGCGGGTCGGCGCTCGCCAGCCGCACCCAGCCCCTGGAGGCGGGCTGGACGACGCCGGGCAGGATGGTGATCGAGTTCGGATGCCCCTCGCCGATGATGATGTCGAAGGGCACGTGCAC
Organism: Gaiellaceae bacterium; assembly: GCA_036001625.1. Taxonomy (GTDB): domain Bacteria; phylum Actinomycetota; class Thermoleophilia; order Gaiellales; family Gaiellaceae; genus VAXT01. Next base: position 36,345 of record DASYUD010000061.1, on the reverse strand, counting down.
GAACGCGAGCTGGAGGTCGGGACCGCGCGTGCCGGTGCTCGAGCGGCAGAAGAGAGCCGCCTCGGAGAGGTTCTGGTTCGGCGGCGGCACGGGCTGCGAGCACTCTCGGATCACGCCCGTCAGGACATGGTTGTGGAAGTTCTCGCCCACGCCCGGTAGGTCCGCCACCACGTCGATGCCATGCTCGCGAAGCTGGGCCTCCGGACCGATCCCCGAGAGGAGCAGCAGGTGCGGCGACTCGATCGCGCCCCCGCAGACGATCACCTCGCTGCGAGCGGTGGCGGTCTCCACGCTGCCGTTGCGCGCGTACTCGACGCCCGTGCAGCGGTTGCCGTCGAAGAGCAGACGTCTTGCCTGCGTCCCCGTGCTGAGAGTGAAGTTCGAGCGGCCGGCGGCCGGGTCGAGATAGGCCTCCTTCGTGCTGAAACGGCGACCGTCCTTGACGTTGATCCGGTGCCAGCCGGCGCCCTCCATGTTCTCGCCGTTGAAGTCGTCGCTCCCCGGGTAGCCGAGCTCGCGGCACGCGTCGATGAACGCCTGCGAGGTCGGGTTCGGCCCGTTCTCGCCCGCGTGCTGGAGCGGCAGCGCCTTCTCGAGGCGCTCGAAGTACGGGAGGCACTCCGCGTACGACCAGCCGTCGCACCCGTTCGCGGCCCAGTCGTCGTAGTCCGAGGGATGGCCCCGGATGTGCATCATGATGTAAAGGTTGCTCGAGCCGCCCGGCGCCTTGCCGCGCGGCTCGTAGGTCTGGCGGCCGTCCAGCGCCTCCTGGGGGACGCTCATGTAGCCCCAGTCGATCTCCGAGCCGAAGAGCGTGAACCAGAGCGCGGGAGCGGCGACGTTCTCGGGCAGCTGGTCGCCGCCGGCCTCGAGCGCGAGCACGGAGGCGCTCCCGTTCTCGCTGAGGCGGTTCGCGAGCACCGCCCCGGCCGACCCGGCGCCGACGACGATGAAGTCGTACTCAGCCATCAGGTACGAGGACCGCGGTGTCCTCCGGCTTCGTCGTCTCCGCGCTTACGTCCGCGCTCCGGCGGATTGCTCCGGCGAGGGGACGGCACCGATCTGCTGCATGAGCCCGAGCATGTCGGGGCAGCCCCAGCCCTCGAGCCGCTTGCTCCCACGAATGCACTCGATCGAGATGCCGTAGATCTCGATGCGCTTGCCGGTGGGCGGCACCCCGAAAAACTCGGCCTCGTGAGTCCCGGTCGCCTTCCAGAGCGTCGACACGAGCTCGCCTTCGGCGACCTGCTGCTGGATCTCGTTGTGCGTGTCCGGGAAGGCGTCCCAGAGCGGGTAGACCGTGGATCGGTACCCCTCGGCGCCATAGATGTCCTGTCCGAGCACGTGGTAGCAGTAGCCGGGAGCCAGCCACTCGTCCAGCTCCGACAGGTCGTGCTTGTTGAAGAGGTCCTCGACATGGTGGCGCATGATCCGCTTGCCCTCTTCGGGGTCAGGCTCGATCGCTTCGAGCTGGGCGCGCTGCTCTTTCTCCTCCGGCGTGCTCGTGTCCACGGCGCCCGGCGCGTTGGGGTCGGCGGGGGGCGCCGGGATCACGCCGAGCTGCATCATCAGGGTGAGAAGATCGGGAACGCCCCAGTGCTCGGCGATCTTGCCGTCCTCCACGCGGAAGAATCCCATCGATGCCCATGCGGCCTGCCGTCCGGTCGGCTCGATGCCGAGGAAGGGGCCCTGGTGCGTACCGCGACCGGTGACGCTGGTCGCCACGGTGTCGCCCTCGCTGACCATGTCCTCGATGGTGAAGTGAACGTCCGGGAAGGCGCCCCGGAACATCTGCGGAATCATCTTCACGCCCGCGAGCCCCTCCGGAGCCCCGGGCGGGCGCGTGCGATCGACGTAGTCCGAGGAGAAGAGCTCGGGGATGACCTCGACGTTCCCCTCGTTGATGACCTCCTCGACGAACCGCTGGTAGACCGCCTTGGCGTCTTGTCCGGACACTGTGCTTCTCCTTTCCTCGTAGCGTCTACGAGGGTCCTTTCGGCCAGCAACGAGGCGAGTCTACGACGGAAGCGGAGCGTCGTCTAGAGCCGTCGATTCGCGCGTCCGAGCGCTCGCTTTTCGCGTCCTGAGCGCGAAGGCCTTCTCACAGGCCCCGCGGCATGAGATAACTACCCCGTGCACACTGCTCGCGGCGGGGATCTCACCTGAGCGCACCGGAACTGGACCCGAACCGCTGGAAGGCGCTGGGGCTCGTCGGCACCGCGTTTCTCATGACCGTGCTCGACGTGACGATCGTGAATGTCGCCCTGCCGTCCATCGGCAAGGACCTCAGCTTCTCGCAAGAGAACCTCCAGTGGGTCCTCACGGCGTACGCGATCACCTTCGGCGGCTTCCTCCTGCTCGGCGGACGGGCGGCCGATCTGCTCGGGCGCCGCAACGTCTTCATGGCCGGCGTCGTGGTGTTCACCGCCGCGTCGCTCGCCTGCGCGCTCGCCACGACGGAGGAGTTTCTGATCGCGGGTCGCGCGGTGCAGGGGCTGGGCGCGGCCATCGTCTCGCCGGCCGCGCTCTCGATCGTCAGTACTGCGTTCCCCGAGGGGAGCGAGCGGAACAAGGCCCTCGGCGTCTGGGGCGCGCTCGGCGGCAGCGGCTCCGCGATAGGCGTGCTCCTCGGCGGCATCCTGACGAAGTACCTCGGCTGGGAGGCGATCTTCTACGTCAACGTCCCGATTGGGATCCTCGTCCTAATCCTGGCTGTGCCGCTCGTGCGCGAGAGCCGGGTCGTCGGAGCCCGCCGTCAGTACGACCCGCTCGGCGCCGTCGCCGTCACCAGCAGCCTGGTGCTGCTGGTATACGGGATCTCCAAGGCGCCCGACGCCGGTTGGGGTTCGGCCCGCACGATCCTGCTCCTCGCCGCGGCCGTCGCCCTTTTCGCCGCCTTCGTGTTCATCGAGAGCCGGACGGCGGCGCCGCTCATGCCGCTCCGCATCTTCCGTGTGCGCAGCATCTCCGGCGCCAATGTCGTCGGCGTCCTGATCGGGGCAGTCACCTTCAGCATGTTCTTCCTGCTCACGCTCTACGTGCAGCAGGTGCTCGGCTGGGGAGCGTTGAAGACGGGTGTCACCTTCCTTGCGACAGCCGGCACGGCGATCATGGCGGCCGGCGTGGCGGAAATCCTGGTCAACCGGATCGGCGCGAAGATTGTGATGGCCGCAGGATTCGCCTTCATCGCATTGGGCCTCCTCTGGTACACGCAGATCGACGTCGACGGGACCTACGCGGTCGACCTGCTTCCGGGTTACCTGCTGACGGGCATTGGCATCGCGTTCGCTTTTGTCCCGGTGTCGATCGCGGCGCTCGCGGGCATCGAGGAGCGCGACGCAGGGCTGGCTTCGGGCCTCATCAACACGTCGCAGCAGATCGGCGGCGCCGTGGGGGTTGCGGTCGCGTCGACCATCTTCACCACGCGTTTCACGACGCTGCTCGAGGCGGGGAACCCGCCGCCGGTCGCGCTCACGGAAGCATTTCAGCTCGCCTTCTGGGTGATCGCGGGAATCGCCGGCGCGGGCATGATTGCCGCGCTGACGATGCTTCGGCGCGTCGAACTCGAGGTGGAGCCCACCGCGGCGGTGGCGGCGGCAGGTCTTGTGCCAAACCGGATGACAACGGCCATTCTGACGACTGCGCTTCTCTCTGGTGCGGGGGACGACGAGGGCCGCCCGCCCGGCCGGCAGCCCTCCTGACCAGTTACATCAGCCGAGATCCTGCGACGTGAACGGCTGGAAGGGAACGGTGTCGTGGAAGTTCGCCATGTACGCGATTTTCCCGTCTTCGAGCCGGAAGTAGTTCGCCACGTCCGCCTCGATCGGCTCGCCGGCCGCGTTCGCCGCCGAGATGTGTGACACCACCGTCGCCTCGTCGCCCTCGACAACGACGTGTCGCGGCACGTTCTCGAACTTCGAGTAGCCGCGCTTCATCACGTCGATCGCGCCCCGCAGGATCTCGATCCCCTCGACGTGGCCGGCGAGCTGCTCGTCGATCGCCACGTCGTCCTTGAAGAGCGTCAGCCATGTGTCCCAGTCGCCCCGGTTGACGGAGTCGTAGTAGGTCTCGATCACCTCGCGGGTGTCCATCGGCGCCTCCTCAGGCCTCGGCGCCGGCCTCTGCGCCGACGGGCTGCTCCGCGCCGCCGTCGCCCCCGACGCCCAGCTGCTGCATGAGCCCGGCCATGTCGACGTCATACCAGCTCTCGACGATCTTGCCGTCGGCGATCCGGAGGATGCCCATCTCCGTCCACTCTGCCGTCTTGCCCGTCGGCGGAATGCCGAAGAGGTCGCCCTCGTGCGTGCCGCCCTGCGTGAAGCGCGCGGCGACCCGGTCGTCCTCGCCCGCGATCAGGTCGATGCGGATCCAGTAGTCGGGAAACGCTGTGCGGAACATCTGGCCGATCTGTTTCACGCCCTCCGGCCCGAGCGGCAGGCCGGGTGCGCTCGGGCTCGACGCCTGCGGGTGGAACAGCTCGTCTGCGACGTCCATGTTGCCCTCGTTCCAGAACTCGTCGACCAGCCGCTGCATGATCGCCTTCGTCTCCTCGCGCGTCGCCGGCGCCCCGGTGATGTGCGGCGGAGGCGTGTCCGGCGGCGGTGGCGCAGGCGGGGCCGGGACCGCGCCCATCTGCTGGAGGAGCCCGAGGAAGTCGAGGTTGATCCAGCCCTCGGTCACCATCAGGTCCTCGAGCCGGAAGAGGCGCGTCCCCGTCCAGTGGACTCGCTTGCCCGTCGGCGGGATGCCGAAGAACTCGCCCTGGTGCGTGCCGCTGATGACCCCGCGGCCGAAGACGAGGTCGCCCTCGGCGATGATGTCCTCGAAGACGAAGAGGACGTCAGGGAACGGCTCGAGGAAGGTGTGGTACGCCTTTTTCAGGCCCTCGAGACCGGGTTCCTGACCCGGGGTCGGGTCGTGGTCGACGTAGTCCGGGATCACGAACCGGTCGAAGACCTCGACCTCGAGGATGTTCGTCGCGTAGACGTAGCGCGCGATGATCGCCTTGTTCGCGATCTCTACCGGGTCGGTCGAGGCGAAGATCCGGTCGAACTGGTTCGCCTTGTCCTCGACGGTGATGTCCTCAGGCTTCGCCATGTGGCTTGCTCCTCTCGATCTCGGGTCAGGAGTAGGGTCTAACCTAACCTCCGCCGGGGAGCACGCCGGCCTGCTGGAACAGCGTCAGCGTGTCGGCCGACACCCAGCGCTCGACGATGCGGCCGTCGGCGATCCGGACGAAGTCGCTGTGCGTCCACGTCAGCTGCTTGCCCGAGGGGGCTGTGCCGAACAGCTCGTCGCCGCTGTGCGTGCCGGTGACGAGCGAGTGGGCCGCGGCCTGGTCGCCCTCGGAGACCATGTTCGAGCGGTCGACCTCGAACTGCAGATCCGGCATGGCGCGGCGGAGGGTCTCGTACGAGTCGACGACCGAGTCGAAGCTCTCCGTGCCCCAGACCGGGTTGTGATCGACGAATGCGTCGCGTTCGACGAGTGCCTCGGCTTCCCGATCGCCGCTCGCCAGAGCCTCGACGAGCCGAAGCAGGACGGCTCTGTTGCTCTCCGCTGAGGAGGGCGCGCCTCCGGCCTCCGATCGGGTCTCCCCCCAGACCGGCGGGCGCCCGGTTGCGACGGCGCCGGGGCCGGCCATCGGCATCGCGCCCATCTGCTGCATCATCCCGACCATGTCGAGCTCGCCCCACCCTTCGACGACGATCCCGTCCTGTACGCGGTCGAGCCCGACCGACGTCACCGCGACCTCTTTTCCGCTTGCGGGTACGCCGTAGAACTCGGCCTCGTGTGTCCCGTACCAGGTATTGCGGATCGCAACGAGGTCGCCCTCGACGATCAGATCGTCGATCTCCATGCGACCGTCCGGGAAGGCGGTACGCCAGGTCCTGATCAGGTCGACGAGGCCGTCTGGCCCCATGCCGACGGTCTGGCCTCCCGCACCGTGGACGACCATGTTCGGCGAGATGATCTCGTGGGCGAGGTCGTAGTTCCCGCCTGACCAGCCTTCCTCGTTCCAGCGGCGGATGACCGCCTTAGCTTCTTCGGAAGCAGACAGCGTTTCGGCCATAAGGTGACCTCTTTTCGTCGGGGCGTTGGTTGCGCGGCTACGCGGGTGTGGCTTGCGTTTCCTTCTTGCTCTCCTCTTGCTGCGCCTTTGCCATCTCGGCCATCGCCTCGCGCATGAGGTCGTTGGCCCGCTCGATGACCTCCATGTGCCGGGTTGTCAGATACTCGAGGTCGGGCATCGGGACGCCGCCGATTCCCCACTGCATCGGGGGAGTCTCGTCGATGATGCAGTACGTGAACGGCCGGACGACGTCGCCGAGGATCTCGACGAACGTGTCGGTCATCTTCTCGACGAGCTCGAGCTTCTGCTCGGGCGTCGCGACCACGCCCTCGATGAACTTGATGTTGATGATCGGCATAGAGCTCCTTCCTAGGTCGAGCGTTCTCCCTCGCGCGCGTTCCGGGGCGACCAGAACTGGTCGTACTCGGTCGTTCCGTCGCCGTAGATCGCACCCTTGCCCTCTATCACCTTCCCGTCACGCCAGCGCAGCACGTGGACGACGTCGATGTCGAGCTTGGTGTACGGAACCTCGCCGGAGCCTTCGTAGCCCTCGCGGTAGCCGAGGTTGTGGGTCACGTCCGCCGACCAGCCGTCGCCGGTCATGACCGCGATCGACTCCATGTTGAAGCTGTTGCCCGAGAGGGCTCCGACCTGGCCCATGAAGCCGAGGAAGCCGTCGAGGCCGTGGTACCAGCCCGAGAGCGGGTTGTGGCCCGGAACGAGCCAGACCATGTCCTCGGCCCAGTAGTTGCGGATCTGCTCCATGTCGCCTGACATGAGCGCTTCGTAGGCCTTGCCGACGAGCTCCGGTGTGACCTCTGTCGTACTGACGGTCTCGCTCATCGCCCGCCCCTCAGCTCAGCCGGTCGGGAATCGGCTTCAGCTCGGAGACGGCCCAGAAGAAGTTGTCGGCGCCGTACTGGTCGCCCATGTAGACCTGGACCTCGGAGATCTTGCCGTCGCGCACGATGTAGTGCGTGCAGTTGACGGCGTCGAGCTTCGCGTCGCCCACCTGGCCGTAGCCACGGTGCACCTCGACGACCGTGTCGTCCGTCCACTGGGCGATGTTGATCAGGTCGACCTGGACGCCGTGCTTGTTGAGCTCGCCGAAGAACGCGAGCACTTCGTCCGCGCCGTGCTTCGTCCCGCCCAGCGGATGCCGGCCCGGGAGGGTCCACTTCAGGTCCGGCGCAAACACCTCGTTCTTGATCGTGTCCATGTCACCCTTGTTGAAGCAGTCGTACATCTTCTCGACGACTGCCATCGCGGTCGTTGCCTGTTCTACTGCCATGTCGCTCCTTTCTGAGGGTTCCGCCGAGATTCCGGCGTTTTGCGGAACTCGCGAGGAGTCTACGACGCAGGCCCCGCATCCGTCTAGGGGCTGGGGTCCGCTACTCGGGCAGGATCAGCTGGACGTCGCCGAACTCGTGCCACAGGTATCTGCTCTCGAGCGCAGCGCGGTAGGAGCGCTCGACGAGCTCGCGGCCCGCAATCGCCTCGAGGAGCTGAAGATGTGAGGTGTGCGGCTCGTGCCACCCCGTGAGCACGCCGCCGACGGCGCGGGTACCGCGCTCCGGAGTGACCACGAGCTCCGTCCATCCCTCCCCGGGGACGACCGTGCCGTCGGGGCGGGCGACAGTCTCGAGCGCCCGCACAGCTGTCGTCCCGACTGCTATCACCCGCCCGCCCCAGGCGCGAACGGCGTTCACCATGCGGGCGGTCTCGGCGGGGACCCGGTAGCGCTCCGGGTATGGCGGCTCGTCCTCCTCCAGCGACGACACGCCGGTGTGCAGGATGAGCGGTGCGAGCTGAACTCCTCGGGCGGCCAGCCGGGTGATGAGCTTCGGCGTGAACGCGCGGCCGGCGCTCGGCATCTCCGCGCTGCCGGCCTCGGTGGCGTAGGCGGTCTGGTAGTAGTCGAGCGGCCAGTCGCGGTCGACGTACCGGTAGCGAATCGGACGTCCGTGCCGCGACAGGTATGCCTGCAGCTCTTCGGGAAGCTCGAGCCGGGCGAGCCAGAGCCGGGAGCGGCGCGCCTGCCGGGCGAGCAGCGTTGCCCGCCCGCCCCCGGGGAGCGAGAGCACCTCGCCCGAACGGCCGCCAGTGAACCGCGCCGTAGCCGTTTCGACGGGCCGGCGCAGCTCGACGATCCACCGTTCGCTGCCCGGCGCAGCCGGGTCGGGCGTCGAAAGGTGCAGGGCGAGGGAAGTACCGTCGGCGTCGCGGGCCTCCAGCGCAGCCGCAAGCGTTCCCGAGGTGTTGAGCGCCAGCAGGTCGCCCGCCCGGAGGAACCGCGGCAGGTCGTCGAACCCGGCGTGCACGAGCCTCCCGCTCTCCCGATAGGAGACCATCAGGCGGACGTCGTCGCGTCCGTCCCCACGCTCCTCGGGCGGCTCGTGCGCTTCGAGCGCCGCCGGCAGCTCGAACTCCATCTCCTCCTCGACCTCGGCGAGCGCCCGTCTCATGCAAGCTCCCGCGCTTCGTAGCGGCCACTCGGGAGCTCGGCATCGATCAGGTGCAGCAGGCCTGGAATGCTCGCCTCCGGCGGCGGGCGATCGGAGACGTCTTCCCCGGGGTAGGCCTGCTGCTGCATGCGCGTGCTCATGTCCCCTGGATCCACCCGGTAGATCCGGAGATCGGGATGCTCGTTCGCGAGCACGTTGGTGATCTGCTCGAGGGCGGCCTTGGCCGAGCCGTATCCGCCCCAACCGTCGTACGCCACGATCGCCGCATCGGACGTGACGTTGACGATCTGCCCACCCGAGCGCTGGAGCAGCGGCAACGCGAGCTGCACGAGCGCGAGCGGGGCCAGGACGTTGACCCGGTAGACCTCCTCGAGCATTTCGAGCGGGTAGTCGGCGAGGCGAGGCTGCGGGCTCGGCCCGAGCACGCTCGCGTTGTTCACGAGCAGGTCGAGCCGCCCGAGCCCGTCCGCCGCCTCGACGAGCGCCCGCCGGTGCTCCGCGTCGGCCACGTCGCCCGCGAGTGCCCGCACTTCGGTAAGGGCGGCGAGCTCGGCGCGTGCCGCCTCGAGCGGCTCGGGCTCGCGGGCGTCGACGACGAGCTGCCAGCCTCGTTCGGCGAGCGCGCGCGCCAGCGCAAGCCCGAGCCCGCGGGACGCGCCGGTGATCAGCGCCACTTTCATACACAGAAGGTACGGCCGGGCGGCGCCGCGCACCATCGGCCCGAGGATCGGTCTTTGCTCGGTCTTTCGACCTAGGTCTCGAGGCGTCTACTCGGTCTCGACGAGGCCCGCGCGAACCGCCCAGAGCGCCGCCTGCGTGCGGTCGGTGAGCTGGAGCTTGCTGAGCACGTGGCTGACGTGCGTCTTGACCGTCTTCTCCGAGAGGACGAGCTCGGCGGCGATCTGCTTGTTCGACAATCCGCGCGCGATGAGGGCGAGCACCTGACGCTCGCGCTCGGTCAGGACGTCAACCTTTCGCCGCTCGGGCTCCGCCAGCTCCCGTAAGAGGCGGGCGGTCACCGACGGGTCGAGCAGCGCCTCGCCGGCGGCCACGGCGCGAATCGCACGCGAGAGCTCGCGCGGCTCGACGTCCTTCAGCAGGTACCCGGCCGCGCCGGCCTGGAGGGCAGGAAACAGCTTCGTGTCCTCGATGAAGCTCGTCAGCACGATCACGCGCGCCGACGGCCTCCGCTCCCGGATCCGTCGGATCGCCTCGACACCGTCGAGGTGGGGCATCACGAGGTCCATGAGAACGACGTCGGGGCGGAGCCGCTCGGCCGCCGCGACCGCCTCCCGGCCGTCCGCCGCCTCGCCGACCACCTCGAGGTCCTCCTGGAGCCCGATGAAGGTCCGGAGGCCCTCCCGCACGACAGCGTGGTCGTCCGCGATCAGCACCCGAATCCGCTCAGGCATCGTCGAGCTCGAGCGAGACGGTCGTTCCACTACCGGGCGCCGAGCGGATCACCAAGGTCCCCCCGAGCACCGCCGCGCGTTCCTCCATCGAGGTCAGGCCGAGCCGACGGGCCCGGAGGCCGGGCTCGGCGGGAGCGAAGCCGACACCGTCGTCGCCCACGCTCGCGCTCAGGCGCCCGTTCCGCGATTCCAGGCGCACCCGGATCGTCGTCGCCTGGGCGTGCTTGAGCGCGTTGTTGAGCGCCTCCTGGAGGATGCGGAAGACTTCCAGCGCGCGCGGAGGATCGAGGTCCAGGTCCTCCTGGAGCTCGACGTCGATCCGGGGCCCCTGGACGCGCCGTAGCACGTCGACGTGCTTGCGGAGGGTGGTTGTGAGCCCCTCCGCCTCGAGGTCGGCCGGGCGCAGCTCGAAGACGAGGGCGCGCAGCTCGTGCAGCGCCTCCCGTGCAAGCCGGCCGAGCTGGTCGACCTCGACCTTCGCCCGGTCGGGATCGCGCTCGAGCAGCGTCCCGGCGGCGTCGGCGGTCAGGACGAGGCTGAAGAGCGTCTGCGTGACCGAGTCGTGCAGCTCCCGGGCGAAGCGGTTGCGCTCCTCGACGACGCTTAGCTCACGGCTTCGCTCGTACAGGCGGGCGTTCTCGATCGCGACAGCCGCGTGCGCTGCGAGCATCTCGATCACCCGTTCGTCGTCGTTGCCGAACTCGTCGGCGGCCTCCTTGTTCGTCAGGTAGAAGGCGCCGATCACGGCCCCCTTCGAGACGATCGGCACGCCGAGGAACGAGCTCATGTCCGGGTGCGCACGCGGCCACCAGCCACGAAAACGCGGGTTGCGCTTGATGTCGGTTGTCTTGTACGGCTCCGTGGTCTCCAGCATCGCACCGAGCAGCCCGTGCGTCCGGGGAAGCGGCCCCATCCGGGCGATCTCCTTTTCGCTCATCCCCGAGGTCAGGAACTGGGCGAACGCGCCCTCTCCGTCCGGGATCCCGAGCGCGGCGTAGCGGGCCCCCGCGAGCTCGCGAGCCGCGTGCACGAGCTTCGAGAGGACGGGCTCGACCGCGTGTTCGGCGGCGACGGTCAGGATCGCGTCGCTGATCGCGCCCAGGAGGAGCCGGGAGCCGGCGTCCGAGGCCGGCTCCGGCTGTGAGACGGGTTCCGGAGGCGCGCTCACCCCGGACTGATGATGCCGACGATCAGAGAATCGTGGAGCCCGGCATCGGGTCGAGGTCGTCCACGATGTAGGTCGCGATGACAGGCTTTCCGCTCGCCTGGGAACGTTTGACGACCCAGGTCTGGTAGGCGTCGAAGCCGAGCCATTTGCTCTTCGGGTCCGGGGGATCCCAGATCTTCGCCTGCCAGTTGACGCAGAGCTTGACGTCCGCCTTGTCGTCTCCGGTCGAGATGTCGAGCTCCTTCATCGTGTGCACCTCGTCGAAGAAGCGGTGGTACCACGTATCGAGCATGCCCTTGAACTCGTCGGGCGTCCGCACGGTGGCCTCCGGAAACTTCATCTCGAGACCCTCGTCTGCCTCCGCAACCATCGGCATGATCTCGTCGGCGGGCGCGTGTACGTCGAGCTTCAGGTACCAGTCGGTGACGAACTCCTTCACCTCGGCCTCGGTCAGCGGCTCGGCCATTCGGTTCCCTCCTAGCTTGTGTCGGCCGGCGCCTCGTCGTCGATGACGCCGGCGAAGTGGTAGAGGATCTTGCCCTCGCGCAGGACGAACGCATCGTAGACCCGGGACTGTCCGAGGCTCGAGTTGACGGTCGCCTCGAAGAGGATCGTGTCGGAGGTCTCGGCGAACTTGTCGGTGGAGAGCACCTTGAGGAAGCCCACCGACTCGAGGTAGCCGCGGAACATCTCCTTGAGCGCCTCGCGCCCGCGGACGACGTTCCCGAACGTGACGAACGTCGCGTCGTCGGCGTAGTGGTGGTCGACCATCTCGTCCGTGCGCTTCTCCTCGAGGTAGCGCACCTGGCGCTCGTAGAGGTCCTGTCCGCCCCCGTCGTCCATGCGGGCCTCTACGAGTGCGCCCGCGTCCCCGCGACGGGCCGGCGCTGCACGAGCGCCTCTTCGTGCCCGGGCACCTCGCTCTGGAGCACGACGTCGATGAGGTACGGGCCGGGATGCGCAAGCGCCTCGGCGATCGCGCCCTCCACCTGGTCGGGCGTCTCCACGCGCGCGGCCGCGACGCCCATCGCGCGCGCCAGCTCGTCGAAGCGCAGGTCCGGCTCGGCGAGGTCGAACGAGGCCGGGAAATCGCGCTCGGGCAGGTCGCGCTCGCGCCAGTACTGCTGCAAGTTCAGCTTGAGCAGCTCGTAGCTGCGGTTGTTGCAGATGACGAACTTGGCGCCGATCTCGTGGTGGGCCGCGGTCCAGAGCGCCTGGATCGTGTACATGCTCCCCCCGTCTCCGGTCAGACCGATCACCGTCTTGTCCGGGTGGGCGAGCTTGATCGCGATCGCCCCCGGGATGCCGACGCCGAGCGAGCCGCCGCGGGTCTGGAAGTAGTGCCCCGGCCGGGTGGGGACGAGGTGGTGCGTGAGGTCCGGCGAGACGGTCAGCGCCTCGTCGAAGACGATCACGTCCTCGGGCACCTGGCGCCCCAGCTCGGCCATGAAGACCGAGGCGTGCATGGGCACGGCGTCCTCGAAGGCGCGGTCTGCTTCGTGCGCGGCCTCGAGCTCCTGCCGTCTCAGCTCGGCGAGCTCGGCTGCGCGCCGGGCGGCCGCCTCTCGCTGCTCGGCGCTGAGAGTGCGCTCGAGCTCGTCGGCGATCAGCCCCAGCGTCAGCTTCGGGTCGGCGACGATCCCTAGGTCGACCGGGAAGTTCTTCGCGATCTCGTACGCGTCGAGGTCGACGTGCACGACCCTGGCCCCCTCGCCGAACACGCCGTCGAGGGCCGGAAAGACCTCCGGGAAGACGTAGGTGCCGCAGATGAGGACGGCGTCCGCCTGCGACGTGATTGCGCGGCTGTGGTCGCCGAACATGTGGCCGAGCTGGCCCCGGAAGAGCGGATGGTCGGCGGCGATGTTCACCTCAGACGAGTTCGCGCCCCACACTTCCGCGCCCAGCAGCTCGGCCAATCGGGTGAGCTCCTCCTGCGCGCCCGAGAAGGCCACGCCGTCCCCCATCACGATCAGCGGCCGCGAGCCGGCGGCGAGCAGCTTGGCCGCCCGCGCCACCGTCTCGGCGATTGGCACGACGCGCGTGTCGAGCAGCGACGTCGGTACGACGGCCTCCTCGCACGGCGCGTCGAGCACGTCCATCGGCAGGTCGACGAAGACGGGACCCGTCGGCGGCGTCGCGGCGATCTTGACGGCGCGGCGAAGCACCCGGAGCACCGACCCCGGGTCGACGACGCGGGTTGCCCACTTCGTGACAGGCTCCGCCATGGCGACGAGGTCGGCCGCCATCTGGGCGTCCAGCGCGTCGTAGCGGATGCCGGCCTCGGCGGCGACGACCACGATGGGCGCGTAGCCGCGCTTCGCCTGATAGAGCATCCCGATCCCGTTTCCGAGCCCGACGCCGGTGTGCAGCTGGACGAGCGCCGGGCGCTGAGTCGCGCGGGCGTAGCCGTCAGCCATGGCCACCGCGATCGTTTCCTGGAGCGTCAGGATGTACCGGAAGTCGGGGTAATCGCCGAGCGCGTCGAGGAAGCCCTGCTCGACCGTGCCGGGGTTGCCGAACATGACCGTCATCCCGTCCGCGAGGAACTGCTCGATGATCGCGAAGCGTCCGGTCTTGCCGCTCATGGGCTCACGTCACAGCGCGGTCACTCGGCGTGGAAGCCCCACCGGCGCAGGCCGTCCTCGAGCACCTCGACCACCTTCTGGCCGGTCAGGTACGAGTCGGGCGTCGAGCGGCCGGTGATGAACGGGTAGTCGACGATCACGGACGTCTCCTTGCCGACGTTGCCGTGGTACTGGCCGCCGGGAGCCGTCGCGTCGCGGAGGATGTACTCGAGCGGGTAGGGCGGGGGGCCCATGTTGAAATCCGTTCCCATGAAGCCGGTCCCGTCCTTGTAGTCGTACTCGATGCAGTGGCCGGTGACGTGCTTGCCCGAGATGATGCTCTTGCGATCCTCCTGGTCGCGCGCGAACGCAAGCGCAGTGACGCCGTAGCACTCGGCGGCGACGGGCTTGTCCGCCCGGTAGAAGGTGAGGATGAGGTCGTGGACGCGGTGGTTGTTCGCGAGGTCGACGATCGGGCCGCTGCCGCCAACGATCAGGATCGAGTCGTACTTCTCGACCAGCTCCTTGCCGACGCGGTCGAGCTCCTTGTAGTACGCCTCCTGCTCGCGCAGGAACGTGGGCGAGCTGTGGTAAGGGCGATCGGGGAGGAGCTCCGAGAGGTTGATCGGGTTGTCGAGCCGCGGTGAGGTGTCGATCTCACGCACCTTTTCGCCCATCTCTTCCGAGGTCACAGAGCGGCCGAGCGGCGGATCGATGTAGCTCGGATCCATGCTGACGCCGATCGCGACAGGCCGCTTGCCTGTGGGCGTCGCGAAGTCGACGTCGTAGCCCTTCTCGTCGAAGACTTCGAGCGGTCCGACGAGCTCCTCGCCCCAGTAGCCCCATTCAGACAGGATCATCAGGATCCGCTTGCTCATCCCTACGTAACCTCCCTTTTCCGACCGGACGTGAGCCAGGCCCTCGACTTCCGACTATAGCCTGCCGCGCGATGCGCGTCCGCCCGCCGCTCGTGCGCCCGCTCGGCGCCGTTCCGACCGAGGACGGCTCGGTCGGCTTCCGCGTCTGGGCGCCGGCAGCGTCCTCGGTCGCGGTGCGTGTTCGCGGCGCCGAGCACGCGCTTTCGCAGGTCGAAGACGGCGTCTTCGACGGCGCCCTCTCCGCCGAGCCGGGCGACGACTACCTCTATGTGCTCGACGGCGAAACCGCGCTCCCCGACCCGTGCTCGCGCTTCCAGCCCGAGGGCATCCGCGGGCCCTCGCGAGTCGTCGATACGCGCGCCTTCCGCTGGACGGACGGGGAGTGGCCCGGTCTGCGGCTTGGCGAGCTGGTGATCTATGAGCTCCACGTCGGCACGTTCACGCCCGAGGGCACGTTCGACGCGATCGCGCCGCGCCTGGCGGAGTTGAGCGACCTCGGCGTCACCGCGATCGAGGTGATGCCGGTCGCGACCTTTCCCGGCGAGCGCAACTGGGGCTACGACGGCGTGTATGCCTACGCGCCCCATCCTGCGTACGGCGGCCCGGAAGGGCTCGCCCGGCTCGTCGACGCCGCCCACGCCGCCCGTCTCGGGGTCATCCTCGACGTCGTCTACAACCACATCGGGCCCGGCGCGGAGGCGATTGGCGCCTTCGGCCCCTACTTCACCGGGCGCTTCCAGACGCCCTGGGGCAAGGCGATCGACTTCTCGCAGCGCGGCGTGCGGGAGTGGGCGATTCAGAACGCATCCAGCTGGGTGCGTGACTACCACGTCGACGGGCTCCGCCTCGATGCCACCCACGCGATCCTCGACGACGGTCCGCAGCACGTCTGCGCCGAGCTGGCCGAGCGTGTCCACGAAACCGACCGGCGGGCACTCGTCATCGCCGAGATCTCGAGCGGCGACATGCGTCCGCTCGAGGAGTGGGGCTGCGACGCGCAGTGGGCGGACGAGTTCCACCACGAGCAGCACGTCCTGCTCACCGGCGAGCGCGAGGGTCACTACGCACCCCATCGCGGCTCGGTCGTCGACCTCGCGCGACAGCTCGAGCGCACCCCGCCCGAGCGACTCGTCTTCTGCGTCCAGAACCACGACCAGGTGGGCAACCGGGCGGTCGGCGACCGGCCCTCCGCCACGGCCGCGCGCCTCCAGGCCGCCCTGCTCCTCCTTGCGCCGCAGACGCCGCTCCTCTTCATGGGCCAGGAGTACGGCGAGCGCCGGCCGTTCCAGTTCTTCACCGACCACATCCACCCCTTGATCGCCGAGGCGACGCGCGAAGGCCGAAGGCGCGAGTTCGCCGCGTACGCTGGCTTCTCCGCCGAGGACGTCCCCGATCCGCAGTCGCCCGAGACGTTTCTGCGCTCGAAGCTCGATCCTGCGGGCGGCGACGCGGACCTGCGCGCCTTTTACAGAGAGCTCCTGCGCCTGCGCCGGGAGCTCCCGTCCGAGGTGGAGGCGAGCGCTGACGAGGAGCGCCGCGTCCTCCGCCTGCGTCGCGGCCACGTCGAGCTCGTCGTCGATTTCGCCGAGCTGACCGTGGAGATTCGCCGCTAGCCGGAGGCCTGGCCGGCTGCCGACCAGCGAAAGCGCGTTACGTCGTCGCGCGAGGCCAGCGCGCCCGGCCGCACACCGCGCCGAACCAGGAGCGTCGGCGCCGGTGCCGACTTCACCAGCTCCGTGCGGAGTGGGCCCAGGCCCTCCTCGCGCCACCGCTCGGAGAGCCCCACCACGAGCAGCCCCGCGCCTTCCGCCGTCCGGAGCACGTCCCGGCCCGGATTCGTCAGCACCGGCTCCGCGGCCACGCCGGCGAGCTGCTGCACGACGAGCGAGGCATTCGCGAGCAGCCGGCTGGCATCGCGCGTTCCGGCTTCGCCGGTCGAGGCCGCTCCGAGCAGCTTGAGCGGCGCTCGGCGGGCCGAGGCGATCCAGGCGCCGAGCTCGAGCGCCGCCCAGTCGTGCTCTGCGCCTCCGAAGGGGACGAGCACCGGGCTCTCGGCGTCGACGACCGGCACGCCCTCCCGCTCGACGAGCACGGCAACGTCGCACGGCGCCCGCTCGAGGACGGCGCCGACCTCTCCCCGCGGCACACCGGAGCCTAGGAGCGGCCGGCGTCCGTCGATGAGCAGAAGGTCGATCCTGTCGTCCGCAGCGATGCGGACGAGGTCCTCGCCGGGGTCCGGGGTCGTGAACGCGACCGCCTGAACGTCCAGGCCGCGCTCACGAAGTAGCTCACGGCGCAGGTTCAGGTCCTCGCTCGCCGTGCGCAGCTCGCGGTCGTCTGCCGCGAGGCCGGTGGCGACGAGCTGCGGCACGAGGAGCCGCACGAGGAGGAGCTCGCGCGGAGGCTTCGACTGGGAGAGCGGCTCGGCGATCGCCAGCAGGGCGTCGAGGTTCTTCCCGTCCTGGGGGGCGACGACGATCGAATGCGGCCGCTCCGCCGGCTCGGGCGCGACCTGCAGCAGCGCTGCGCGGAGCTCCTCTTCCGGTGAGGTCCCGAGCTCGCCGCGGGGGTCGAGCAGGCGCAGAGCCGGCCCCGCCATGAACGTCGTCACGAGAGCCATGACGACGAGCATCGTGAAGAGCGTCGACGAGATCAGGCCGAGGTCGAGTCCGACGTTGAGGACGATCAGCTCCGTCAGCCCGCGGGTGTTCATCAGCGCGCCGACGGCGGCGGAATCGCGCCACCCGAAGCCGCCGTAGCGAGCCGCGGCCATCGCACCGAGCCACTTGCCCGCGATCGCGACGGCGATCAGCCCGAGCGTGATCGCCCACAGAATCGGACGGTTGAGCAAGCCGATCTCGGTGCGCAGGCCGGTGACGACGAAGAAGAGCGGCAGCAGCACGGTGACGACGAAGTCCTCGATCCGACGCGTCACGTCGTCGGTGAGACCGGCGTGGCGCGGCATGATCAGACCCATGACGAACGCCCCGAAGATCGCTGCGATGCCGATCTGCTGTGAGACGTAGGCGGACAGGAGCACGCTGACGAAGATCACTCCGAGCCAGAGCGCCGGGACGCGGCCGGCCTCGTCGTAGGCGGCCGAGACACGGCCGAGCAGCGGACGCCCGATGAAGATCATGGCGGCGGTGAAGACCCCGGCGAGGCCGACCACGCCGAGCGCGTCGAGGCTGGAGCCGGTGCCGGCGACGGCGGTAGCCAGGGCCAGCAGCCCCCAGGCGGTCACGTCGTCGATCGCGGCGCTCGTCATCGCCAGCGCCCCGACGGGGCGCTTGAGCATGCGCCGCTCGCTGAGGATGCGGGCCAGCACGGGCAAGGCGGTGACCGACATCGAGACGCCCATGAACAGCGCGAACGGGACATAGTCGGTGTCCGGGGCGAGGATCTCGTAGATGGGCAGCGCGGCCAGGAGGCCGAGCGCAAGCGGAAAGGCCACGCTCGTGTTCGAGATGAACGCCGCCTGGCCGATGCGCTCGCGCAGCATGCGCGGATCGAGCTCCATGCCCACGAGGAAGAGGTAGAAGGCGAGCCCGATCTGCGAGGCGGCGCTGATCAGCGGAACGATGTCGCCGGGAAAGATGTAGTCCTTGACCTCGGGCGCCACGGCCCCGAGCAGCGTGGGCCCGAGGACGATCCCGGCCAGCACCTCGCCCATCACCTGCGGCTGGCCGGCCTTGACGAGCACCGCGCCGAGGAACCGGGCCGCGAAGATGACCGCGGCGACCGCGAGCATAAGGCGGCCGAACGTCTCCTCGCCGGAGCGCTTCTTCGCAGGCGCCTTGGCCTCGCCCGGCTTGGGCAGCTCTTCGGCAAAGCTCGCGGACAGGCTCTGGCCGCCTGCCGTCCCGGCGAGCGAGACGTCCGTGCCCGCGCCGCGGACGGCGAGGTCGGCCTCTGCGCTGCTGCCGTCGGCACAGGTGACGTCGCCCACGAGCCGGCGGTGCCGAAGGCGCAGCTCACCGCCTGCCGGCCCCGGTCCCTCCAGGTCGACGAACTCGCCCGACTGGTTCAGCCTGAAGCTGTTGCCGAAGCAGCCTCCAGCCTGCGTCTCGTAGATCCCGGCGATTCCAGGCGCCGCGTGCTCGTCGGCCCCGATCCCGAGCGAGAGGCCGACTGCAGTGATGAGGAACAACGCGACGACGGCGTAGCCGCCGGCCAGACGGATTCCCGCCAACTTGCCTTCCCCGCTGACCGGATCACCGCCCGTCGCCATCGCCTCTCCCTGGGAAATGAGCCGGGGGGAAGATAGGCGACCGGCGTCCGCCGAAGCAGATCAGCACACAGCTATGGAGTTGTCGCGCCCGGGCGCTTATCCTTCCCCACTGTGTCGGACTTCTCACCTGCGGACCGTGAGCTGGGCGTCGGCGACTCCCTCGGCCCCTACCGGCTCGACGAGCTGCTCGGAGAGGGCGGAATGGGCCTCGTCTTCAAAGCCGTGCGCGAAAGCGACGGTGAGACCGTCGCGCTCAAGGTCCTCAAGCTCGACCTGACCGGGGACGAGGTCTTCAGGAGGCGGTTCGAACAGGAGGCTCGGGCCGCGTCGGAGGTGCGCGAGCCGCACCTCGTTCCGATCCTCGAGGCCGGCGAGGCGGACGGGCGCAGCTATCTCGCGGTCGGCTATGTCGAGGGCGACACGCTGGACGAGCGGCTGCGCCGCGACGGGCCGCTCGGTCTGGAAGAGACCGTCAGGCTCGTGACCGACGTCGGCATGGGGCTCGATGCCCTTCACGACAAGGGCGTCGTGCACCGGGACGTCAAGGCGTCCAACATCATCATCGCCCAGCAGGACGGGACCGCGATGCTCACGGATTTCGGCCTCGCCAGGGGCCGCGCCTACACGGTCCTTACGAGGCCGGGGCAGGTGATGGGCACCCTCGACTACCTCGCCCCCGAGCTGATCAAGGGCCGGCCGGCGACGTCGGCTTCCGACATCTACGCGCTCGGCTGCACGGTGTTCGAATGCATTGCCGGGCAGCCGCCGTTCGCCGATCGCGGTGTCTTCAAGATCGGTCTCGCGCACCTTGAGGAGGCGCCGCCCGACCCGGGCGCGGCCCGAGACGACCTTCCGCCCGAATTCGGCCGCGCCGTTCTGCAGGCGCTCGAGAAGGAGCCCGAGCGCCGGCCTGAGACTGCGACGGCGTACGCGAGTCTCATCCAGGCCGCCGCCGAGGGGGGCGCCTAAAGCCGGCTGTTCCGCCGCGTTAGCATAGGTTCGAGAAGGAGGTCATTGCACAAGCCCCCAGCCGCTTCGGCACGCCCGTGCCGGCGCGAGCGCGTCGAACGGCACGCGGACTCCGAATGAGCCTGACTCTCGAAGTCGGCAGCGAACTGGCCGGCTACCGGGTCATCCACATGCTCGCGCGGGGCGGCATGGGCCTCATCTACGAGGCCGAGCACCAGTTGCTCGGGCGCAAAGCGGCGCTGAAGACGCTCGCACCCGACCTGGCGCAGGACGGTGACTTCCGGGAGCGCTTCATCCGCGAGTCACAGATGGTCGCCGCCATCGACCACCCGAACATCATCCCGATCTACGACGCCGGCGAGGTGGACGGCGTCGTCTACATCGCGATGCGTTTCGTCCAAGGCCAGGACCTCGCGCAGCTGATCGAGGGGGAGGGGCATCTGGGTGCGAGCCGGGTGATCTCGATCCTCGAGCAGGTCGGGAGCGCCCTCGACGCCGCGCACGCGAACGACCTCGTCCACCGCGACGTCAAGCCGGGCAACGTCATGATCGAGGAGGCGACGGGCCGCATCTACCTGACGGACTTCGGGATCGCCAAGAGGACGCGGTCGCCCGGGATCACGAAGACGGGCTTCTTCCTCGGCACGGTCGACTACGCCGCTCCGGAGCAGATCTCGGGCGAGGCCACTGTCGACTCCGCGGCGGACGTCTACGCCTTCGGCTGTGTCCTCTACGAGTGCCTGACCGGTCAGAAGCCGTTCGACAGGGAGACGGACGTCGCGGTCGTGTACGCACATCTCCTCGACCCGCCGCCGGCTCCGACGGACAGCCGCCCCGAGCTGCCGGGCGGCCTCGACGCGGTCGTCGCGAAGGCACTCGCGAAGCAGGCGGAGGAGCGCTACGGAAGCTGCCGCGAGGTGATCGACGCCGCCCGCGCCGCGCTCGGCGGTGCAGAGCCGGTAAGCGCGACCGCGAGGCCTGCCTCGGCGCGCGCGCCGGCCGCGGTTCAAGCGGCGGAGCCCGAGTCGAGCCTCCCTGTGCCTGCGACTCCGCTGGTGGGACGCGAGGAGGAGCTCGAGGCGGTGTGCGAGCTCTTGCGCCGGCCCGAGGTCAGGATCGTGACGCTCATGGGCCCGGGGGGGACCGGCAAGACGCGACTCGCCCTCGAGGCTGCGGCTGCGCTTGCGAGCGAGCTGGGGGGTGCGTTCTTCGTCGACCTTGCGCCGATCCGCGACCCCACACTCGTCGCGTCGGCCATCGCCCGGACGCTCGACGTCGAGGAGTCGCCTGACCGGCCGCTGCTCGAGGCGATTCGCACCCGAGTCGGCTCGGACCCGCTGCTGCTCGTGCTCGACAACTTCGAACAGGTCCTGCCGGCGGCGGAGCTAGTCGCCGACCTGCTCGGCGTCGCGCCCGGGGTAAAGGTCATGGCAACGAGCCAGGCGTCGCTGCACCTCCGGGGCGAGCACGAGTATCCGGTGCAGCCGCTGTCGCTGCCGGATCCGCGCGAGGAGCCGACCCCGGCCGCGCTCGCGGGCTCCGCGGCAATCGCGCTGTTCGTCCAGCGGGCGCGGGCGGTCAGGCCGGAGTTCGAGCTGAGCGACGAGAACGCGCCTGCGGTCGCAAGGATCTGCGTGCGGCTGGACGGGCTTCCGCTCGCGATCGAGCTTGCGGCCGCCCGTGTCAAGCTCCTCTCTCCGCAGGCGATGGTCGAGCGGCTCGAGACGCGGCTCGACTTCCTGACCGGAGGGGCGCGCGACGTCCCGGCCCGCCAGCAGGCGCTGCGCAACACGATCGACTGGAGCTACGAGCTGCTCGACGAGCGCGAGCAGGCGCTCTTCGCACGCCTGGGCGTCTTCGTCGGCGGCTGCTCGCTCGAAGGCGCGGAGGCGGTTTGCAGCACAACGGACGGAGCCGGGCTCGGCGAGGTGCTGGACGGGCTCGCGTCGCTCGTAGACAAGAGCCTGCTGCGCCAGCGCGAGGGCGCCAGCGGCGAGCCGCGCTTTCGCATGCTCGAGACGATCCGTGAGTACGCGTTGGGGCGCCTGGCCGAGCGCGGTGAGCTCGAGGAGCTGCAGCGCCGCCACGCCGAGCGCTGCCTCGCGCTGGCGGAGGCTGCCGAGCCCGAGCTGACCCGCTCGGGCCAGGCCGTATGGCTCGAACGCCTCGACGAGGAAAACGACAACATCAGGGCTGCGCTCGCCTGGTCGCTCCAGGCCGGCGAGCGCGAGCTCGGCCTCCGGCTCGCGGGCGCGCTCGTGCGCTTCTGGAGTACGCGAGGGCTCATGACCGAGGGCCGGAGGTGGCTGGCGGAGGCGCTCGCCTCGACCGAGGGCGTCTCCCCGCCGGTGCTCTGCAAGGCGTGCTTTGCGGCGGGCTACGCCGCGCTCGGGCAGGGCGACTACGCGCAGTCGAAGCAGTACTTCGAGCAGTGCCTGGCGCTGGCACGGGAGCTCGGAGACGTGCGCAGCGAGGCCGCCGCGCTCGCCCAGCTGTCCTGGCTCTCGATGGCGGGAGGCGAGCACGAGCGTGCGATCCAGCTCGCGGGGAAGAGCCTCGAGCTGGCGCGAGAGGAGGGTGACAGCTGGACCGCCTCCGGCGCGCTCAACGTGCTTGCGGAGATCGAGGCGGAAGAGGGCGACGAGGCGCGGGCGACCAAGCTCTTCGAGGAGAGCCTGGTGCTGCGGCGTGAGCTCGGCGACAAGCGGCTCGTCGCGAACTCGCTCCTCAACCTCGGCCGCCACGAGCTCGCTCACGGCGCGGAGGAACGGGCGACGGTCCTGCTCGAGGAAGGACTGGCGATCTCGCGCGCGCTGCCCGACACGTGGAGCATGTCCGTGGCCCTCGTCAACCTCGGGCGCCTGCAGCTGCGCGCGGGGGATCACGCGCGCGCGGAGGCTTTCTTCGCCGAGGGGCTGACGCTGGCGAGAGAGCGCGGCGACAAGCGCGTCGCCGCCGAGTGCCTGCAGGGCCTTGCCGCCGCAAGCGGCGCCCAGGGGCAGCCGGCCCTCGGCGCGAAGCTTCACGCGACGGCCGAGGCCCTGCTCGAGGCGATCGGCGCCACGCGGTCCCCGGCGGAGCGGGCGATCCACGAGCGCTTCGTGCCGGCGCTGCGCGCCCAGCTGGGCGACGAGGCGTTCGAGGCAGAGGCGGCGGTAGGCCGCGCGCTCGCCCCCGAGGACGCGATCACGCTCGCGCTCGCGACTCGTGAGGCCCGTTCGGGCGACACGGTGCGCAGCGACGCCTAGTACTGGCGCCGCTACTGGCGTGCGTGATTCGACTCGAGCGGCGTCAAGCAGCGCCAGAGATCGCGGTCAGGTCCGCGGCTGATCCGCGCGCACGACGCCAGCGACAGCCCGGGCGTCCCGGTGAGCTTGCCGGGGCGGCACTCGTGCCAGACACCGGTCTGGCGGACAGGCGTCGGGACCTCCTCGCAGTAGCCGATCAGCCCCGCATTCTGGAGCACGTGCTGCTGACGGACGGTGACGAGCGCTGCCGCGATCATGGCGGCGACAATCAGGATGCGAACCACGATGCTTCATGTATCGGCTCGCACGAGAAGGGGCAATAGCCCTGATTTCCAAGGCTTTCGTATGGGGAGGCTGGTCAACGCGTGCTGTGCCGTCGGGCGCCGGCCAGCCGCTGCCGCCAAGCCTCGCCGGCCGCGCGGCCTTCCGGGGTCGCCAGAAAGTGCTCGAGCGGGACGTGGACGAAGGCCATCCGCGCTTCGGCGAGGAGCTCGCCCGCGTCCCAGAGCTCCCCGCGGACGTGGATCCGCCGCCCCTTCTCCTCCTCGACCCAGCCGCGCACAGCGAGCGGCCGGTTGATCGGCACGGGCCGGCGGTAGCGAAGGAAGATGCGGCCGGTCACGGCCGGGAAGCGGTACCACGTGGCGAGAAGGCCGCACGCCTCGTCGAGGAGTGCGGAGACGAGACCGCCGTGGACGAGCCCCGGACCGCCCTGGTGACGCTCGTCGAAGGAGAACCTCGTCTCGTAGCGGTCCGCACCCTCCTGCACGGGCGGCGGGAGGTGAAAGCCGATCGGGTTGTCGCCGCAGCCGAAGCAGGTCGGGTCGTGGTGCGGGGGGATCTTCAGCGCAGGCCGCCGCGCTCGAAATGCGCCTTGAAGAAGTTCTCCGAGCCGGAGGTCGCCATCGCGGCCGAGGCGGAGATCTCGAGAGCGAGGGTCGCGGCGGCGACGATCTGCGCGAACCGGTAGACCTTCCCCGGCCCCGCGCAACCCATCAGGCCGAGCCACGAGCGGGCGTACGGAAGCGTCGTGCCGCCGCCTACGGTGCCGACCTCGAGCCCAGGCAGGCGGATCGCGCAGTTGATCCCGCCGTCGACGCGCCGCCCGGTGCCGTGCGCCATCGAGCTCGTCCCGATCATGCCGAGATCCTGTCCCGTCGCGGCGAAGATCGCGGCGATCGCCGTCGCCGGCGTGAAGGCGACCGACATCATCCCGGAGGCGACCGCGCCGTGGGTGCCCGCCCAGGAGAGCTCGAGCAGGTCGTCGACCGTCGTGCGGAGAACCCGGCGCACCGCCTCGTCCGTCAGCGTTGCCTCGGCGATCACGGTCTTCCCGTGGCCGCCGCGCTCGAAGTAGCGGTGCGAGACCTTCTTGTCGCCGCCCATGTTCGCTTCGAGGATCGCGCGCTCCGGCTTCACCGGAGCGTTTTCCATGACGAAGCCCATGTTCAGCGCGTACGAGTTGCGCGTCATCATGTTCGGCCCGCAGGCGTCGCCCGTCGTGAACGCCCACATGACGTGGCAGAGCGGACCCGCGACGTACGTCTCGACCTCCCGCAGCTTCGCGTAGCGGGAGACCCAGTCCTCGTCGCGCTCGGCGAGCCACTCGCGCATCCGCGGCAGCTCGGCCTCGACCCAGCGGGCGAGTGCCGCCGCCTCCTCGGCGGTGCGGCAGACGAAGGCGGAGGCGCGCGTCATCCGGTCGCGCAGCACTTCAGTGCGGAACCCGCCCGACTCGGCCGCAGCCCTCGCGCCGCGATAGAGGGAGTCCGAGAGCGAGCCCTCGGTGTGCGCGAGCGGCACGTAGACCTTGTCGGTGGCACGGCCGCGCTCGCCAAGCTCGCCGTCCGGCTCGGTCAGCTCGTACTCGCCGAGCGAGATCGTCAGCGGCCCGATGACCGAGGTCGGGATCACCGAGACCCCTGTGAGCGCCTCCTGGGCCCGAACCCACGGTGTCAGATCGTGTTCGAAGACCTCCGTGTCGATGCGCCCGTCGAGCGCCGCTTGCCGCGCCTTGATCGACTCGGAGTCGTTCTTCCGCGGCCATTTCCTGAGTTCCACCACCGGGACGATAATCTGCGCCGGATGGCTACCGAGCAGGTCGTCGAGGAGAAGACGGGGGAGCGCGGCGAATATGCCGGCGTCCTCCGCTTCTACGAGCTCGCCAAGCGCCAGGAGTGGCAGGTACGCGATCTGCCCTGGGGCGAGATTCCGCCGATCCCCGAGGGCAAGGGGTCAGCGCAGCGTCAGGCGCGCCGGAAGGACCTCTGGCGCTCCGTGCTCACCCAACAGCTCCAGGCCGACATGCTCGCCTGTGACATGTCGTCGCAGCTGCTGAACATCGCGCCCGATCCCGAGGCGAAGCTCTATTACTCGACGATGGTGCAGGACGAGTCGCGCCACACGGAGGCGTGGCTGAAGCTGATCGGTGAGGTCGGCGGCATCGCGGAGCGCGACCCGCACCTCGACGAGCTCGCGCACATGACGCTCGAGGCGGACACGCTCGAGGAGAAGGTCTTCCAGATGCAGGTCTTCTACGAGCGGCTGATCATCTCCAGGTTCCGGCTCATCGCCCGCGCCTCCCGCGGCACCGTCCTCGAGGACCTCTGCAACCGGCTTGCCACCGACGACGGCATCCATCACGGCGCCGGGATGGCCTACGAGCGCGTCCTGCTCCAGAATGCGTCGAAGAAGACGAAGCGGAAGCTGATCGACGCGGCGAACAGGCTGCTGCCGATCTTCATCGAGCATGCACTCTGGCGGCCGAAGGAGCGTGCCTTCATCGGCAGCGCAATGCGTTCGCGCGACATCGAGCGGCTGCGCGAGGACCTGGAGGAGGGCGTCCGCCTGGCGGAGTCGCTCGGGCTCGAAGTCGGCGACGTCGAGCTGCCGATCCCGTAGCCGGGGCATGGCCGCGACGATGATGGCGGGCGGCGAGCTGGCGGCGCGTATCCGCGCCGAGGTCGCCGAGGAGGTGCGTGAGCTCGGCGAGCTCGGGCTGGCGACCGTGCTCGTCGGCGAGGACGAGGCTTCCCAGATCTACATCGAGCGCAAGCACGATGCGGCCCGCGAGGTAGGCATCGTTGCGCGCGACTACCGGCTGTCCACGGACACCTCAGAGGAGGAATTGCTCGACCTCGTAGCCTCCCTGAACGCCGACGAGGCGATCGACGGGGTCCTCGTCCAGCTGCCGCTTCCCGGGCACGTCGACGAGGGGCGAGTCATACGCGCCGTCGAGCCCGTGAAAGACGTCGACGGCTTTCACCCGTTCAACGTGGGCCAGCTCTACCTCGGACAGCCGACTCACGTGTCGGCGACGCCGCTCGGGATCATTGCCCTGCTCGATGAGCACGGCGTCGCGCTCGAGGGCGCGCGAGCGGTGGTCGTGGGACGCAGCGAGATCGTCGGCAAGCCGGTCGCGCTGCTCCTGCTCGCGCGGAACGCGACCGTGACGATTTGCCACTCGCGCACGCGTGACCTCGCCGAGCGCTGTCGCGAGGCAGATGTGCTCGTCGTCGCGACCGGTCAGGTCGGCCTCGTCGGTGCCGGCGACGTGAAGGCGGGGGCGGCGGTCGTCGACGTCGGCATGAACAGGACTCCCGAGGGCCTCCGCGGCGACGTCGATCCGGCGGCGGCCGAGCTCGCCGGCCTCATGACGCCGGTGCCCGGCGGCGTCGGCCCGATGACGATCGCGATGCTGCTCCGAAGCACGGTCCGCGCAGCCCGTTACCGCCGGGGCCTTCTTGCGTTTCCCGGGGGCTAGCGGTACGCTTCGGCCGCTTTACAGAGGGGCCGACGGCTCGGCGTCCGGGCCGTCGTTTGTTTGTCTGAAGGAGGAACGTTGGCAGAGGGCACCGTCAAGTGGTTCTCGAACGAGAAGGGTTTCGGCTTCATCGAGCGCGAGGGTGGGGACGACGTCTTCGTCCATCACAGCGCGATTCAGATGGACGGCTACCGGTCTTTGACGGAGGGTCAGCGCGTGCAGTTCGAAGTCGTGCAGGGCGACAAGGGCCTGCAGGCTGCGAACGTGACCGCCCTCTAGAAGCTTCTGGAGTCGAGAGTCGACGCGGGCCCCGGAAGGGGCCCGCGGCATTTGACCCGAGCTTTGCCCGGTGTCCGTCTGAAATGACCGGTCGAGACAATCGAAGCCAATACCAACCGCTCTAGGATTGAACGGTGGCGATCTCTCACGATGAGGTGCTACACGTCGCGCGCCTTGCCCGCCTCGCGCTGACCGACGAGGAGGTCGAGCGGCTCGGCCGGCAGCTGAACGCGATCCTCGAGGCGGTCGGCAAGGTCGCCGAGCTGGACCTGGAAGGGGTCGAGCCGACCTCACATCCGCTGGAGCTCGCAAACGTCTGGGCCGAGGACGAGCCGCGCCCCTCGCACCCCACGGACGAAGCGCTTGCGAACGCGCCCGACCGCGAAGGCGGCTTCTTCCGCGTCCCGCCGGCATGAACGGGCGGCGCGAGCACCCCATCCGTTGGTGCGCTTTCGTCACACCCGCGTCACCCACGCGTGCGCTTTTCCTCAGTAAGCTCGACGTGGGGAGGAGGTCGGCGGTGCCATTTTACAGGGGCCGTGGCGCGTGATCGACACGCTCCGCCTGACCGCCGAGGAAGCCGCCGGCCTGATCGACGGAGGCGAGGTCTCCGCGGCCGAGCTGCACGCCGCCTACCTCGAAGCGATCGCCGAGCGGGACCCCGAGCTCAACGCCTACCTCATAACCGTCGAGGAGAGCGGCGGCGACGGCGTGCCGATCGCGTTCAAGGACCTCATCTCGACCCGCGGCGTCCAGACGACCGCCGGCTCGAAGATCCTCGAGGGGTACACCCCGGTCTTCGACGCGACCGTAGCCGCCCGCTGCAAGGAGGCGGGCCTGCCGCTGCTCGGCAAGACGAACATGGACGAGTTCGCGATGGGCTCCTCGACGGAGAACTCCGCCTACGGGCCGACGCGCAACCCCTGGGATCCGGAGCGCGTCCCCGGTGGCTCATCCGGCGGCTCCACGGCCGCGGTCGCCGCCGGCCTCGCACCCTGGGCGCTCGGCTCCGACACGGGCGGCTCGATCAAGCAGCCCGCGGCGCTCTGCGGGCTCGTCGGCCTGCGCCCGACGTACGGCACCGTCAGCCGCTACGGCATCGTCGCTTTCGCTTCCAGCCTCGACCAGGTCGGCCCGATCACGAAGACCGTCCGCGACTGCGCGCGGCTCTACGAGATCGTCGCCGGCCGCGATCGCGCCGACTCGACCACGGTCGACCTTCCCGAGCCGGTGGCAATCCCGGACGCGGAGGACCTGAAAGGCCTTCGGGTCGGAGTCCCGAAGGAGCTGAACGAAGCCGAGGGCATCGAGCCGGGCGTGAGCGAAGCGGTCAACCGGGCGATCGAGCTCTGCCAGGAGCTTGGAGCCGAGGTAGGGGAGACGTCCCTGCCTCGCTCCGTCGAGTACGGCCTGCCCTGCTACTACCTGATCGCGCCCTCGGAGGCCTCCTCGAACCTCGCGCGCTACGACGGAGTCCGCTACGGCCCCCGCGTCGGAAACGGTGACATCCGGGCGATGTACGAGCGGACCCGCGACGCCGGCTTCGGCGACGAGCCGAAGCGGCGCATCATGCTCGGCACCTACGCGCTCTCGGCCGGCTACTACGAGGCGTACTACGGCCAGGCGCAGAAGGTGCGCACGATCATCCGCCGGGAGTTCGCCGCCGCGCTCGAGCAGTTCGACCTCCTCGTCAGCCCGACCTCGCCCACGGTCGCCTTCCCGCTCGGGGCGAAGACCGACAACCCGCTGGCGATGTATCTCTCGGACGTGCTGGCGATCCCCCCGAACATGGCCGGGCTGCCGGGCCTCTCGATCCCGTGCGGCCTGTCCGAGGGCCTCCCGGTGGGCCTCCAGCTGATCGGCCAGCAGTTCTCCGAGAACCTGCTCTTCCGCGCGGGCCACGCGCTCGAGCGCGCGCTGGAGTTCGACTTCGTCCCGGAGCGCCTGCGTTGAGCTGGGAACCGGTCATCGGGCTCGAGATCCACGTCCACCTGAAAACGCGGACGAAGATGTTCTGCCGCTGCGAGCTCGAGTACGGCGCGGCCGAGAACACGCGCACCTGCCCCGTCTGCCTCGCGCACCCCGGCGCGCTCCCGGTGCCGAACGCGCGCGCGGTCGAGATGACGATCCTGCTCGGGCACGCCCTCGGCTGCGACATCGCCGAGCGCGCGATCTTCCACCGCAAGCACTACTTCTACCCCGACCTGCCGAAGGGCTACCAGATCTCCCAGTACGACGAGCCGCTCTGTGTGAACGGGAAGCTCCCGTTGGCGACGGCCGAGGGAGACGTCGCGGTCGGGATCGTCCGCGCACACCTCGAGGAGGACGCGGCCAAGAACGTGCACATGGGCGGTGCCCAGGGGCGTATCTCCGGCGCTGACCGAACGCTCGTCGACTTCAACCGGGCAGGCACGCCGCTCGTCGAGATCGTCACGGCGCCGGACATCCATTCCGCCGAGCATGCAAAGCGCTTCCTGCAGATGTTGAGGCAGACCGTCGTCGAGCTCGGCATCTCGGACGCGGAGATGGAGAAGGGATCGCTCCGCTTCGACGTCAACGTCTCGGTCCGGCCCGAGGGCTCCGACGAGCTACGAACGCGCACCGAGCTCAAGAACATGAACTCGTTCAACTTCGCGGCGAAAGGCATCGAGCGGGAGATCCAGCGGCAGATCGCGGTCTACGAGTCAGGGGGCGTCGTCGTGCAGGAGACGATGCACTTCGATCCGGGCAACGAAGCCGCGCCGCCCTTGCGCTCGAAGGAAGAGGCCCAGGACTACCGCTACCTGCCCGAGCCCGACCTGGTCCCCCTCGAGCCGGCGCGGGAGCTCGTCGAGCGGCTGCGAGCCGAGTTGCCCGAGCTGCCCGGCGCCCGGATCAGGCGGCTCACCGAAGAGGTCGGCTTCGAGCTCGCCGAAGGGCTCGTGACGAGTGGCCGCGACCGCCTCTTCGAGCAGGTGGGCGGCGATCGGCGCGAGGTCGCGAACGTGCTCATGAACCAGTTCGCCGCGACCGGCGTCGATCCGGCAGCCGTGAGCCCCGAAGAGCTCGCCAAGCTGATCGAGGCGCGAGACCGGATCCCGCGGCAGGCGTTCACCGAGGCTCTCGCCGCGAGCGGGGACGTCGGTTTCTCGGCCGAGCGCTATCTCGGCGACGGCCAGATCACCGAGGCCGCCGACCTCGAGCCGCTGATCGACCAGGTGCTCGCGGCGAACCCGGAGCAGGTCGAGTCGTACCGCGCCGGCAAGGAAGGGCTACTCGGCTTCTTCGTCGGCCAGGTGATGACGGAGACGCAGGGCCGCGCAAACCCGAAGCTCGTGAACGAGCTCCTCCGCGAGAAGCTCGCGTCCTAACTCGCCCGCTGAAGCGTGTGACTCTCTAGGCGGAGGACGACGAGCGCCGTCGCCTAGTGCGTGCCGCTGCCGGCGGCGGGGCGGCAGCCTCCGCCTTCCGCTTCTCGCGATCCTTCTTCTTCCGAGCGCGGTCGTTGCGCCAGCGGCGGATCCGTCTCGATCCCCGTCCCATGAACGGACTCTAGATGAGCCCGCAGACCCGTGCCGTGCTCGGCCAGGGATAGAAGCCGAGTCCGCTGCGGTGCGCGCGCTCGGCGACCCACATCTGCTCGAGCCGCGTCCAGTGGTCGGCCGTTCCCTTCCGGCGCAGAAGCCGGCGCCCGTACGTGCGCTGGAAGCCGATGTCCATCTGGAGCCCACCGTAGTAGGGCGGATTCGCGTCGGCCCAGGCGCCCTCGTAGCGGTGGATGCAGAGCCACGCGGCACGATGCGGAGGGTGGGACGCCCGCCGTCGCGCGTGCACCGCCCGGCGGCGCCAGAGGTTCCGCACGCGGAGCCTCGAGGCGGTCTGGACCGTCCGCGAAGAACGCGTCCGGCGAACTCCCATCACCGTCTGCCAGCGCCACGTCTCGCGCTGGTAGCGATGGATCTGCCTGAGGACGCGCGGTTCGCTTGGGACGTTCCGCGCGCGGTTCGTCGCCTCAGCCTGGTGCGGGACGGGTGCGGCGAAGACGAGCCAGGCAAGGACCAGGGCAGTCGTCAGCCGCGGTAGTTGTCGATGCAAGAGAAAGACCCCCTCTTGTCCGGGGCCCGGTGCTCACCGGACGCGACTGTGCCGCAGCCGTCCAAGCA
This sequence comes from Gaiellaceae bacterium, assembly GCA_036001625.1. GTDB lineage: Bacteria > Actinomycetota > Thermoleophilia > Gaiellales > Gaiellaceae > VAXT01. The sequence goes on along the minus strand of DASYUD010000061.1, from coordinate 5,153 downwards.
AGCAACCCTCGGTGGGCCCGCGTTGTGGTTTCGAAGGAGGTAAGACCCCCTTTGCGGGGATTTGTTAGCCCGAGTTGCGCGAGCGGGCCGTAAAGCCTGCGTACAAGAGCGCCGCCGCGGCGGCCACGAAGACCGCCGTTTCGGCCTCACCCAGCCCCGCCAGGGCGCTTCCGAGCGCGGCCGTCGCCACTCCGGCGAGGACGAGCGAGTTGCCGAGCGGACGGCGAGGGAACGTGGCGATTGCCACGAGTACGACCGCCAGCGTACCCAGCGAGTTCCCTGCGATCGCGGCGAGCCGGGCCGGGAAGAAGTCGAGGTGCGCCTGGGCTTCCGGGATGCTCGAGCCGGAAACCTCTCCGTGAAGCGGGGCGGCGATTGCGACTCCGGCGGCGAGCCCCACGTAGACGAGCGTGGGCCCGATCGCCCAGCGCCACCCGATGCGCAAGAGCGAGCCGAGCCCCAGGAGCGGCGCAGTCAACAGCGCGCCGAAGAGGTAGTAGACGCGGAAGGCGCGCTCGTCCCAGCCGGCCGCCGCGCCCCAGGCGAGCGCCGCCGAGGCGACGGCGTATGCGAGCAGCGAGCCGGACCAGGCGGCGAGCTCCGGGGCGCGCCGTGTGCGCCAGCGGGTCGCCAGCGCCCCGCCGAGCCGCAGTGCGAGGAGCGCAGCCGCGAACGCCATGAGCGCTTCCACCTGAATAGCCTACGGCTGAGCTAGGCTCACGAGACTTGGCGGAGAAGCGCTACCTGATGACGCCCGGGCCGACGCCGGTGCCGCCCGAGGTGCTCGCCGCGACGGCGCGGCCGATCGTCCACCACCGAAGCCCGGACTTCCGGCCCATCTACGAGCGGTGCCTGGCGCGGCTGAAGGAGGTCTTCCGCACCTCGAACGACGTCCTGCTCTTCACGTCTTCGGGGACGGGAGCGCTCGAGTCGGCCATCGCGAACCTCTGCTCGCCGGGCGAGCGCGTCGTCGTCGTCTCGGCCGGATACTTCGGCGAGCGCTGGGCCGGCATCGCGGACGCTTACGGCTGCGAGCTCGAGCACCTGCGCTACGCCTGGGGCGAGATGCCCTCGCCGGACGACCTCGCGGCGCGGCTCGCCGAGCTCGGCGGCGCGACGGCGGTCCTCGTCACGCAGTCGGAGACGTCCACAGGAGTGGTCGCAGACGTGCGCGCCTTCGCGGCCGTCGCGAAGGAGGCCGGCGCGCTCGTCGCGGTCGACGCCATCTCGAGCCTGGGCGCGATCCCGCTCGAGGCCGACGCGTGGGCGCTCGACGCGGTCGTCTCCGGCTCGCAGAAGGCGCTGATGACGCCGCCGGGCCTTGCCATGGTCTCGGTCTCCGAGGCGGCCTGGGAGGCCCGCGCAAAGGCGCGCTGCCCGCGCTTCTACTTCGACTGGGAGCGAACGCGCGACGCGCAGGCGAAGCTCGATGCCGCATTCACTCCGGCCGTATCGCTCGTCGTAGGCCTCGACGTCGCCCTCGGCCTCGTCCTCGAGCGCGGGCTCGAGGCCGCCTTCGAGCACCACGTGCGGCTCGGCCGGGCCTGCCGAGAGGGCGTCAAGGCGATGGGTCTCGAGCTCTTCTCGCCGGACGACGACAGCTCGGCGGTCGTGACCACCGTCCGCGTGCCGGAGGCGGTCGACGGCGCCCAGCTCCTGCTCGACCTCCGCGACCGTTTCGGCATCACCCTCGCCCCGGGCCAGGGCGAGCTGAAGGGCAAGGTCTTCCGCATCGGCCACATCGGCTGGTTCGACGTCTTCGACATCACGACGGCGCTGGCAGGGATCGAGGTCTCGCTCGCCGAGGCCGGCGCCGACGTCGAGCGCGGCGTCGCCGTCACCCGAGCGCTCGAGACGTACGAGCGCACGCCGGCTTGAGCCGCCCAGCCTCGACCCGCGTGAGCAGGCCGCGGGTCCTCGTCCGCGAGCCGATCGCCGACGCGGGCATCGAGCTTCTCCGGGAGCGCTTCGACGTGGACGTCGACTTGAACGGCGACCTCGCCGGCACGATCGCGAACTACGAGGCGATCGTCATCCGCTCGGCGACCAAGCTGGACGCCGCGCTGATCGAGAAGGCGGACCGGCTGAAGGTGATCGGGCGGGCAGGCGTCGGCGTGGACAACGTCGACGTCGAAGCGGCCACGCGCCGAGGAATCGTCGTCGCGAACGCCCCCGAGTCGACCGTGATCTCGGCCGCCGAGCACACGCTCGGCCTCTTGCTTGCGCTCTCGCGGCACATCCCGCAGGCGCACTCGGCCCTCAAGGAGGGCCGCTGGGAGCGCGCGCGGTACGGCGGCATCGAGCTTGCCGGCAAGACGCTCGGCGTGCTCGGCTTCGGGCGGATCGGGCAGCAGGTCGCCCGACGGGCGCTCGGGCTGGAGATGAACGTCGTCGCGCACGACCCGTTCGTCGCCCGGGAGCGGTTCCGCGAGCTCGGCGTCGAGCGCGCCGAGACACGGGACGAGGTGCTCGCCGCGGCCGATTTCCTCACGCTGCACCTGGCGCTCACCGACGAGACGACCGGCTCGATCGACAGCAAGGCCCTTGCGAGGATGCGCGACGGGGTCCGCATCGTCAACGCAGCCCGCGGCGAGCTGGTCGACGAGGGCGCTCTGGTCGACGCGCTGAGCTCGGGCAAGGTCGCGGCCGCGGCGCTCGACGTGTTCGCCGTCGAGCCGTACTCGGGGCCTCTGCTGGAGCTCGACAACGTGATCGTCACTCCGCACCTCGCCGCCTCGACCGAGGAGGCCCAGGACCGCGCGGGCGTGATCGTGGCCGAGCAGGTCACCGCCGCGCTCGAGGGCGCCCTCGTCACGAACGCGGTCAACATCCCCTCGATCGGCGCTGAGGACCTCGAGATTCTCGGGCCGTTCATCCCGCTCGCGGCGACTCTGGGGCGGCTGGCGATGGAGCTCGCCGGCGGCCGAGCGGAACGGATCGAGCTCGCGTACTACGGGGCTCTCTCTGGCTACGACACGCGGCTTCTCACCGTGGCCGCGCTGAACGGCGCCTTCCAGGGCCGCTCCGACCAGCCGGTGAACTACGTGAACGCGCCGGTGATCGCGGCCGAGCGCGGCGTGGAGGTCGTCGAGGAGCGTCGTCGCGCCTCGCGCGACTTCACGAACCTCGTCCGCGTCTCATTGCGTGCGGACGGCGACGAGCTTCGCGTCGCCGGGACGACGATCGGACGCGAGCACCGACGCTGGCTCGTCAGCGCGCTCGGGTTCGAGCTCGAGATGGAGCTCGCGCCGCTGATGGCGTTCTTCCGCTACGACGACGTGCCGGGTGTGATCGGCCGGGTGGGCACGCTGTTCGGCGAAGCGGGCGTCAACATCGCCAACATGGCGGTGTCACGCACAAACCGCGGGGACAAGGCCCTGATGGCGCTCTCGCTCGACGCCCCCCCGCCGCCCGACCTCGTCGAGACGCTGCGCGCCGCCGGCTTCGACGACGCCCACTTCATCACCCTCGGAGAGTCTGGCTAGGCGCTGGCCTCGTGGGTGCTCCCTGGCCGGAACCGGTCGAGCGTGTCTCCGCCTACCTGCGGCAGATGGGCGCCGAGGCGCGCATCGAGGAGTTCTCGGAGGGGACGCCCACGGCCGTGGACGCGGCCCGCGCGGCCGGCTGCAAGCTCGGCCAGATCGTGAAGTCGCTCGTCTTCGACTGCGACGGGCGCTGGGTCGTCGCCCTCGTCCCCGGTGACCGCCGCGCCGACCCGGCGAAGATCGCGGCTGCCGCAGGTGCAGCGCGGGCGCGCATCGCCTCGCCCGAGGAGGTGGAGCGGGCGACCGGGTTCGCCGCCGGCGCGGTCGCGCCGTTCCCGCTGCCGGGCGTCGACCGGATCTTCGTCGACAACGGCCTTCTCGTGCACAAGCGCGTCTGGATCGGCGCCGGTTCGCCCAGCCATCTCGCCGCGCTCGCGCCCGCCGACCTCGTCAGGCTCGCCAGGGCGCAGTTGATGGACGCCGTCGAGGCTGCCGCATAACATCTGATGAAAGGAGGCGCGATGCGCGAGACCGAGAAGATCTGGATGAACGGCGAGCTCGTCGACTGGGCCCACGCCACGGTTCATGTCGGCACGCACGGGCTGCACTACGGCACCGGCGTGTTCGAGGGCATCCGCTGCTACGAGACCGAGAAGGGCCCCGCGGTCTTCCGGCTCACGGATCACCTGGAGCGCCTCCACAACTCCGCGAAGCTCCTCTACATGGAGATCCCGTACTCGATCGATGATCTCCACACTGCCTGCAGGGAGCTGATCGGGGTCAACGGCCTGCCCGAGTGCTACCTGCGCCCGATCGCGTTCTCCGGGTACGGCGAGCTGGGCGTCTCGACGGCCGGCAATCCGGTCGACGTCGTGATCATGAGCTGGCCCTGGGGCGCCTACCTCGGCGAGGAAGGGCTGAAGAACGGCATTCGGGTGAAGATCTCGTCCTGGAAGCGCGTCGGGCCGAACACGATTCCGCACGCGTCGAAGGCCACGGGCATCTACCTCAACTCGATGCTTGCCGTCACGGAAGCGAACCGCGCCGGGTACGACGAGGCGATCCTCCTCACCGACGACGGGTTCATCGCCGACGGCTCGGGTGAGAACGTCTTCGTCGTCAAGGACGGCAAGCTCGCGACCCCGCCGCTCTCGACGTCGATCCTGCCCGGGATCACGCGCGACTCCCTGATCCAGATCGCGCAGGATCTCGGGTACACGGTCGAGGAGAAGAACCTGATCCGCTCCGACCTGATCACGGCGGATGAAGTCTTCATGTGCGGCACCGCGGCGGAGGTGACGCCGATCCGCGAGGTCGACGACCACCTGATCGGTCCGCCGGGCCCGGTGACCAAGGAGCTGCAGACCGCGTACCTCGACACGTGCCGCGGCAAGAGCGAGCGCTGGGCGCAGTGGCTCGAGTACGCGAACCTCAAGCTGACCGCGGAGGCGTGAAGGCCCAAAAGCGGGTTCCGCTTTCCCGCCCGTACATAGACGAGCGCGAGGAGGAGGCCGTGCTCGACGTGCTGCGGTCGGGGCGCCTCTCGCTGGGGCCGACGATCGAGCGGTTCGAGGAGCTCTTCGCCGAACGGGTCGGCGCGCCCTATGCGGCAGCTGTGTCGAGCGGGACGGCGGGCCTGCACATGCTCTGCCACATCGCCGGCGTGGA
>DASYUD010000060.1:0-51128 GCA_036001625.1 Gaiellaceae bacterium | reverse complement strand
TTGTGCCGCCGGGCCGCGCTGCTCGCCCCGAGGCTGTGTCCTCTCTCGCGCCCAGGCTGACCAGCCTGGGCGCTCCCTGCGTCCTTGCCTCGGAACGACCATCGCGCCCCGGCGACGAAGCGTCATTATGTTGGAGCCTCTTAGAAGCGCTTCAGTCTCTCGCGACTCTATCTTTCGGCGAGCCGGCCAAGGACGAAGCCGAACAGGGCGTGGCGAAATGACGCCTGCGCGAACGCGCGCTGGTGAAAGAGCCGTGCCAGGCCAGGCTCCCCGCGCGCCGGGTGATAGCGGTCGACGAAGTACCCCAGCGGAAAGAGCGCGAGGTGCTCGGCGATCGCCATCCCCAGCGCGAGCCGACGTGGATCGACTTGCACTCGGCGCCGGGCCTCGTCGTAGACGAGCCCGAAGATCGCCCCGTTCGCTGAATGCACCGCGAACCCCAGCGGGCGCCAGGCTGGGCCGCGCGTGAACGCCTTGCCGAGCACGGCGACGTCCGAGTAGTCGTAGCGGAAGAGCCGTCGATCGACGGGCTCGAGCGCGCCCCAGACAATCGCGGCCGCCGCACCCGCTCCTGCTGCTCTCCAGCGTGGATGCATACGCTTGAACCATGCCCGAAGGCGACGCTCTCCATCGCGCAGCCCGCCGTTTGCAGCCACTCGTGGGCGAGCGGCTCGGGGTCGAGACCCCTCACCCGCGCGCCCGGCTCACCGGGGTTGCCGAGCGTCTCGACGGGCGGCGGCTGCTCGGCGTCGAAGCGGTCGGCAAGAATCTGCTGCTGCGCTTCGAAGGAGAGCTCGTCCTCCGGAGCCACCTTCGGATGCGCGGTAGCTGGCAGGTCGTGCCGAAGAACGGGACGCGCCGGGGCACGCCCTGGCTCGTTCTTCGCGGCTCCGAGTGCGAGGCGGTGCTGTGGAACGGCCCCGTGCTCGAGCTCGACGACAGCCGCGTGCGCAGGCTCGGGCCGGACATCCTCGCCGACCCGCCCGACCTGGACGCGATGTCGGCCAAGCTCAGGACTGCAGACGCGGCGATGCCGATCGGCGAGGCGCTGCTCGACCAGCGGCTCGTCGCGGGCATCGGCAACCTCTGGCGGGCCGAGGGGCTCTGGCGCGCGCGCGTCTCGCCCTGGCGGCACCTCGGCGAAGTCGAGGACGAGGAGATCAGAAAGGTGCTCGGTGAGGCCGCTCGCCTGATGCGAGGCTCGCTCGAATACGGGCTCAAGGAGCGCGCGATCTACCGCCGCGCCGGGCGGCCGTGCCCTCGTTGCGGCGCAACGATCCGCTCCCGAGGCCAGGGCGATGCGAACCGGATCGCCTACTGGTGCCCTGAGTGCCAGAAAGGAGACGACCTGCCGGGCGCGTAGTCGTGCCCATGCGGTCACCGCAGCTTCACTCGGCCCTGCGCGGGTTCTGCCTGGGCGCCTTCGCGTTCCTCGGCCGTGAGGTCGAGACGGGCGCCGAGATCCAGTTCGTCTTCGAGGAGCACGGTGCCCGAGACCGGCCGACGCTCTACGAGTACCGGCCGCTCGTGCGCACCTACGTCGAGACCCGCGAGGGGCGACTGTTCGCCCTCGCCGATACTTCGCTCGCGCTCGAGGCGCTCCGGCACGAGCCGGCCGCCGCCATCTACGCGCGGGCGCACGCGGGGGTACGTGCGGGCGGTGACCAGGCGCTCTTCCGAACGGTGCTCCTGCCGCTGCTCGCGGACGTCGCCGAGGCGTGCGGCGGCTTCGACTGGGACGACGAGGCGTTCGATCGCGCGTATGCGGCCCTCGAGCGCTCGCTCTTCGGAGAGGAGCGCGCGTACGCCGCCATCGCGCCGCTCGTCGGCCTCGAGGCAGGTGGGATCGTCGAGCTCGGAGCAGGGCTGCGCGTCCGGCACGCGGCCGATGGGGAGCTCGGGGCGCACTGGCCGGAGGCGACCCGGCTCGCGCCGGAAGGCTTCGGCCGGGAGCCCGACCGCATGTGCGTGCTCGAGCTCGAGCGGGCTCTCCCTGTCGGCGGGTCGGAGCCGCCTGACGCTCCGGGTGAGGTAGCTGACGCCGTAACAGCCCTTCGCCTGGCCACGGCAGGGCCGGTCGCCGCAGGCCCCGTTCTCTTCGAGCGGCTGGACTGGCGCCCGTACGGCATTCGGCCGGTGCTGCCGATCGCAGCCACGCCTCCCCCGGCCGAGCCGACGAGGCTCGATACGTTCCGTGGCGCGCTCGCGCGCGAGCTCCGCGCGAGGCTTGTCCCTGCCGACGAAGACCTGGAACTGGGCGAGGCGATCGACCGCTGGGAGCTCTCTCTCTTCCAGAACGGGCCTTTTCGCTCGGAGCAGCTGCGTTCGGCGCTGGAGGCGCTGCTCGGCGCGGGCGACGGCCTCTGGGCGGCGGCCCTTCGCGCGTCCGTGCTCCTCGGCGAAACCGGCCGCGAGCGCGAGGCTTGCCTCTCGGCGCTTCGGCAGTTGCGCGAGGGTGGAAGCGAAGGAGCGGCCGACCTCGTCCGACGCGCGCTCGTCGAGACGCTTAGGCGCGGCGACCGGCGGCGGCTGGTCGCCGAGCTCGACGAGGCGCTCCTCGGAGTGCGCCCGCGGCCGGCCGGCCTCGCCGTGCAGACGGCCCTCGCAAGCTAGGCGCTGAGCATCGTCGAGCGCTGAATCAAGCCGTCGACCTCGGCGAGGAGCGGGCGCGCACCGAGGTTCGCGAACAGCGTCCGCACTCTTGCGAGCTTCCCTCCCACGCCGTTTCCCCGCCCGAGCTCGAGCAGACAGCGGCACTCTCCGAGCAGAGCCTGGCCCTCGCCCAGCACGAACCCGTAATCCGCCCAGCGCTCCGCGGCCTCGGCGTAGAGCCCGTGCGCCTCCTCGAGTTCCCCGCGACCCTCGGCGAGAACGGCCCGGGCCGCGAGGACGCCGTGGCGGTGGCGGGCGGCGACTGTCTCGACGTCCTCGAGCAAGGCTGCGCCGAGGTCGAGTGCGCGGGCAGAAGCGCAGACGGCGACTGCATCCGCGAGATGGTTGGCGCGGTACCCCGCCTCCTGCCGCGTCGAGCGCTCGAACTCCTCGACCAGGGCGACGGCGGTGGAAGGATCGCCTAGCGCTCTCTGGATCACCGCCGCTATCGCGAGCGCTGGTGCCAGCACCTGCGGGTCCGCGATCGACCTAGCGCGCGGGAGGACTTCGTGGATCGCTCTCGCCTCGGCTAACTCGTCGCGCCACGCGTGGACCTGGGCCTTGTAGAAAGCGGCTATGACGCCAATCTGGCTTCCGCCGTACGCCTCGTCCCAGGCCACGAGTCTGTTCGCCGTTGCTACGAGCTCGTCCCACTCGCCAGAGTCGAAGAGCGGCCAGAGGCTCTCTGCCTCGATCCACCGGGCCTTGAACGTGATGCCGCGCCGTTCGCCGAACTCGATCCCCGCGCGGTAGAGGTCGAGGGCCGGAGCGGGGCCTTCGGTCAGCCAGACCTGCTCGGCGTAGTTTCCGTAGGCGTTGACGGTGTAGTAGCCGAGGCCGAGCTCGAGGCTGAGACGAAGCGCTTCTCGGTAGTCCTCCAAGCCTCCGAGATCGCCGAGCAGGAAACGGGCCATGCCGCGGAACTGGAGGGCTCTCGACGCGTGGTCCTCGAGGCCGAGCCGCCGGGTGAGTTCGACCGCCTTCTCGGACCACTCGAGGCACTCTTTCCCGTGTCCCGCGAGTGCGTGGTCTCGCGCGGCGTGCACGTAAGCGACCGCCAGCTCGCGGCCCGGCGGTTCGCGCTCGAGTAGCTCGATCGCGCGGGCGAGCAGCTCGCGTGCCCGCTTCGTCTCGCCCCGGTCGCGAAGAGACGCGACGAGGGCGACCATCGCCTCGCCCGCTGCGAGAGAGTCGTCCTGCCTCTGCAACTCGGTGATCGCCTCTTCGTAGCCCCTCTCCGCTTCAGGCAGCCGTCCGGCGAGCCATGCCGCCTCCGCCAACTTCACGAGCACCCTCGGCCGGTCCGGGTCGTCGTCGGCAACGAGGTCGACCGCTTGCCGGTAATGCCCCCCCGCTCGCTCGACGTCCAGCTCGAGGGCCCGGTCGCCCGCCAAGACGAGGAATCGGCGCGCGGGATCCTCGAGCTCGCTGCTCTCGGCCGCATCGCCGGCGGCCCGGGCGAGCTCGAGGGCCTGCCCGTAATGGTAGGCGAGAATCTCGGCGTGGTCGCCGACGCGCTCGCCGGCGAGGCGCTCGATCCAGCCGGCTGCTGCGCGGTGCTTTCGGGCGCGAGGCCTCCGAGGGATCTGTCCATACGCGACGTCCCGGATGAGGATGTGCCAGAAGGCGTACTCCTCCTGATTCTTCACGGACGACGTCCGTACCCTTCGAACGAGCTCCTTTTGGACGAGTTCGTGCAGGCCTTCTCGGGTCTCGGCTTCGTCGACTGCGCCCATCGCAGCCAGCGCTCCGGGCCAGAACACCTTGCCGACGACTGCCGCGTCGTAGAGGAGCGCTTTCCGCTCGGGCGCAAGCGTGTCGAGGCGCGCCATGATCAAGCCCTGAACCGTTTCGGGAACGTCGATCTCGGCGCCGGGGGCGATGCGAGTGACCTGCCCGTGCCGCTGGAGGATTGCTCGGTCGACGAGCATCCGGACGAACTCCTCGGCGTAGAGCGGATTGCCGCCCGCACGTTCGAGGAGCGCCGCCTGCGTCTCGGCGGGGAGGACGGCCTGGGCGAGAAGGTGCGAGAGGAGTCGGGAAGTCTCGTCGCTGGTCAGCGGTGCGAGGGAGATCGTCGTCGAGTTGCGCTTGCCGCCTCCCCAGGCCGGCTCGCGCTCGTACAGCTCAGGCCGCGCGGTGCAGAGGACCAAGAGCGGCACGCCGGTCGATCGATCGACCAGGTGCCCGACGAACTCGAGCAGCGCCGGGTCGGCCCAGTGTAGGTCCTCGAAGGCGAGGACAAATGGTCGCTGGGCGGCGATCGCCTCGAGGAAGCGCCGCCACGCTGTGAACGACTCGGTGCGCTCGGTTGTCTCAGCCGCGTCGGCGACGCGTGCCCCCACGAGCGGCGCGAGCCTCGCCGTGAACCAGTCGCGCTCCGACTGCTCTGGAACGATCCGCTCGACGGCCGCCGCGAGCTTCGCGGTCGCCTCGCCCGGGCTATCCGACTCGAGGATCCCAGCCTCGTCCTTGATCACCTCGCCCAGCGCCCAGAACGTGATCCCCTCGCCGTAGGGCAGGCACCGTCCGCGACGCCAGACTGAACCGTTCGTCTCCTTCCCGAGGAATGCATGAAACTCGACCAACACGCGACTCTTGCCGACTCCGGGCTCGCCGGTCACCGTGACGAGCTGAACCGAGGACTCCCGACTCGTCCTCGCAAAGGTCTGCCTGAGGAGTGCGAGCTCGTCGTCCCGCCCGATGAGCGGGGTCCGCGGCTCGAGCTCGGCCCGCACTGGACCGAGGGCTCCCTTCGCCCGCCAGGTCGGAACCGGCTCGGCCTTGCCTTTGACTGCGACGGGGTCGAGGGGTGCGTACTCGATGATGTGCTCCGTCGCTCGGTGCGTGATCTCTCCGACGACGACGCCGCCCACGGGCGCCACTTCCTGAAGGCGGGAGGTCGTGTTGACCACGTCCCCGGCGACCATGCCCTCGCCCTGCTCCGGCCGAGCCGCAAGCGAGACGACAGCCTCGCCCGTGTTCACCGCCGCCCGTACAGCCAGGTCGAACCCTGGACGCTCGTCGTTGAGCTCCCCGATCCGGTCGAGGATGCCGAGCGCCGCGCGTACGGCCCGCTCGGGGTCGTCTTCGTGAGCGACCGGAGCGCCGAAGACGGCCATGACTGCATCCCCGACGAACTTTTCGACGGTGCCGCCGAAACGCTCGATCTCCTGCTTCAGTCGCGCGTGGTACGGCCGCAACGTGGCCCGAACGTCCTCCGGGTCGGCGCGGTCGGAACGATCGGTGAATCCGACGAGATCGACGAAAAGGACCGACACGACCTTCCGCTCCTCGCCGGCCGGTTGTTCGTCGCCGATCGCTGCGCCGCACGACCAGCAAAAGCGGGCGCGCTCTTCATTCTCCTCGCCGCAGTTCTTGCAGGCGTGCACAAGAGAGAGTCTAGGAAGCTTGAATCTCGGCGCAAAGACGAAACACACGAGTTACGCCTCGGGGCATACCCTGGAGCTGTGGATCAGGCGCGCGCAGTGCTCGAACGGCTCGACATGATCGACGCCTTGCGGCGGGAGGATGCGCCGGCGTCGGTGCTTCTGACCGAGGTGCGCTCACTGCTCTCCGAGGCCGAGGAGTGGGTGCGCGCCGAGCCCGGTGCGGATCAGCAGGCGATCGGTGCACTCCAGCGCTGCCGCGAGGCGCTCGCTGCCGGCGAGCGGCGCGCCGGGGCCGTGCTCGCCGCGCGCTAGGCGCCAGGCTCGCCCAGCAGCCGCGGCAGGTCGCGCATGTCGTCGAAGACGACCGTCCCGGGCCCCTCGAGCCGCTCGGCGGGAGTCAACCCGCCGGCGTAGCCGAACGCCCTCATGCCGGCGGCGCGTGCAGCTTCCACGCCGAAGCGGCTGTCCTCGACGACCGCGCTCCCGCCGGGCTCGGCGCCCATCCGCTCGGCCGCGTGGAGAAAGAGGTCGGGAGCAGGCTTCCCTTCGGTCACCTCGCTGACGCTGAAGATGCGACCCTCGAAGCGCGGGTACAGGCCGGTGAGCCCGAGCGTGTGCCGCATCTTGTCGTGGCTGCCGCTCGACGCCACGCAGGTGGGCGTCCTGATCCGATCGAGGGCCTCGACGATGCCGTCGACCGGGGTGAGCTCGGCCTCGAAGGCCTCCCGGTAGAGATGCTCGAACTCGTCCTCCCAATCCTCGGCGAGACGGCGTCCGAGCTGGGCTTCGATCTCTCCGACCATGAACTCGTCCGATCGGCCCACGAAGCGCTCGATCAGCTCCGCCTCGCTGATCGGCCAACCGAGCTGCGCGAACACGCCGACGTCGATCCGCACCGAGATGCGGTCGCTGTCCACCAGCACTCCGTCGCAATCGAAAATGACGAGCTGGAGCGCCCCGGCCACCCCGGCACTCTAGGGCTCGCGGAGGAAAAGGCCGCAAAATCGTGCGATTCCTATTCCCAGCTGGGATTTTCCTGCACAATGGAGGCGTGCAGGACTGCGCCGACACCGGTCGAACTCGGGAGCCGTAATGGGGCTGACACGCCTACTTTCGCGCCCGCATACGCGGGCGCAGGAGTCTGAGGACGAGAAGCCGAGCCTCGCGAGGGTGATTGCATTCGCGAATCAGAAGGGCGGCGTCGCGAAAACGACCTCGACGCTGAATCTCGCGGCCGCGCTGAAGGAGAAGGATTTCCGCGTCCTCTGCGTGGACATGGACCCGCAGGGCAACCTGACGATGAGCCAGGGCTTGAATCCGGACTCGATTGAGCGGTCGATGTTCGACGTTCTCGTCCACCGGCTGCCGATCGACCAGGTGATCCACAACGCCGAGATCGACCTGGCCGTGTCCTCGATCGACCTCGCGGGAGCGGAACTGGCGCTCTCGAGCATGATCGGCCGTGAGCGCGCGCTCGAGAAGGCGCTCGTCCCGCTGAAGGGCGAGTACGACTACGTCCTCATCGACACCCCGCCGTCGCTCGGCCTCCTGACGATCAACGCGCTCGTAGCCGCCGATCACGTGATCGTGCCGGTGCAGTGCGAGTACCTCTCCCTGCGCGGGCTCGTCCAGCTCGAGAACACGCTCGGGATGATCCGCGAGAACCTGAACCCGAACGTCGAGATCATGGGCATCCTGCCGACGATGTTCGACCGCCGAACGCTGCACGCGCGCGAGGCGGTCGAGATCCTCGAGGAGAACTTCGGCGAGCTCGTCTTCAAGACGCGGATCAAGAAGACGATTCGCTATGCCGAGGCGCCGGTGAAGGGCACGTCTGTGCTGAAGTACGACCCGACCGGGAACGCCGCGAATGCGTACCGCGACCTCGCGAAGGAGGTTCTGAATGGCTCGAAAGCGCGCCAGCATGCGTGAGGGCCCGCTAGCCGAGCTCTTCAGGGCGACCGAGGCCGCGCAGCGCCAGGCCCAGCGCGAGCACGATGCTGCTCCTGGTGAGACGGCCGCGGACACCGGTCCAGAGGCGAGCGCCTCGGAGGCCGAGCCGATGGAGGAGACGGTCGAGCACGCGCCGCCGTTCGAGGAGGTAACGCCCGAGCCCGAGCTCGAGCCCGAGCGTGCGCCGCGGCCCGACCTACGGCCTGTCGAAGAGCTCCCGCGGCTCGAGGCGTTGCCCGAGCCCGCGCCTCGGCTCCATCGTGCACCACGCGCCGAGCCGGGCGCCTACCTCGCGGTCATCCGCGTCGTCGGCGTCGGCGGCGCCGGGCTGAACGCCGTCAACCGGATGATCGACGCGGGCATCGCCGACGTCGAGTTCGTCGCCGTCAACACCGACATCCAGCAGCTGACGCTCTCGGACGCTCCGGTCAAGATCCACATCGGGCGCGAGCTGACCCAGGGCCTCGGCTCGGGTGCCTCGGCCGAGCTGGGCCGGCAGGCGGCGGAGGAGGCCTACGACCAGATCAAACGCGCCCTGCGGGGCTCGGACATGGTCTTCGTCACTGCCGGCGAGGGCGGCGGCACGGGCTCGGGCGGCGCGCCTGTCGTGGCGCGCATCTCCCGCGAGGTGGGCGCCCTCACGGTCGGAATCGTGACGCTCCCCTTCCACTTCGAGGGCACGAAGCGTCGCTCGCAGGCCGACAGCGGCATCGAGTTGCTGCGCGAGAGCTGCGACACCGTGATCGTCATCCCGAACGACCGTCTGCTCGAGGTTCTCGACCGGAAGACGTCGATGCTCGATGCGTTCCGGATCGCCGACGACGTTCTCCGCCAAGGCGTCCAGGGAATCTGCGACCTGATCACGATGCCCGGCCTCATCAACCTCGACTTCGCAGACGTGAAGACGATCATGAGCGACGCCGGCTCTGCCCTGATGGGGATCGGCTTCGCCACCGGCGAGAACCGGGCGGTCGAGGCAGCGGAGCGGGCGCTGCGCTCGCCGCTCATCGACACGGAGCTCATCGGCGCGCGTGGGATCCTGCTGTCGATCGCCGGCGGCGACGACCTCTCGCTCTTCGAGGTGAACGATGCGGCCGAGGTCGTCCGCCGCGGCTCTCGCGACGACACGAACATCATCTTCGGCGCGACGATCGACGAACGGTTGACCGGCCAGGTCTGGGTGACGGTGATCGCGACAGGCCTCGGCGGCGTCCTTGCCCCTAGCGCCGCCACCCGCACCCGGCGGGAGCTCGACCCGCTCGAGCCGCCCGCGTTCCTGACGGATTAGCTAGGCGGAGCGCAGTCGCCGGGCCCGGCGGCGCCGACGACCGCGGCGAGGGCGCGCCCCGCATTGACCCGGAAGTGCAGTGCGATTGCCCCGCGGCGAGCTGCTGCAAGGCGGAGCATTCCGTCCTCGCCGGAAGTCAGGCAAGCGCCCTTCGACTTCCAGTACGGCGAGTACCGGACGGCGAGCCGGTAGAGGCCGGGCTCTCCGACGCGGACCACGATCCGGGTCTGCGCCAGCTCGACCACCCTCGCAGGCGCGGGCCCCGTGACGATTCTCCGGGGCCGGGGCACGCCGTAGATGGTCATATGCGTCGCGCGCAGGACGGGGACGAGGCCCGAGTTGCCGCTCTGGATGAGGAGGGCCTCCTGCTTCGCGCTGTAGTCGGTCGGCGCATCGGTGAGCACGACGTAGCGCGTGCCGAGGCTCCGCAGCCAGTGCAGGTACGTCGCCCGGTCGAGCCGGTCGTAGAGCACCTCGTTCTGCGGGAAGTCGTCCTGACGGAACCAGCCACGGGTAAGCGGGATGCCCGCGCGCGGCAGGTGGACGGCCGCCCAGTGCCCTGCGGTGTCGACGGCCTCGACGCGGTAGGAGGGGGTGAGGTGCTGGTGGAGGAAATCGACGGCCGGTTGCCAGTAGGCCTCCTGGGCGGCGGGCTCCGCACGCGCACGCGAATAGCTCCAGGCGTGCGGGCTGAGGTTCCACGACGCGGCGAGCAGGAGGGCGACCGCCGCGACCGGCAGCGGCCGCCAGCCTCGCAGTGAGAGGACGAGCACGGCGATCGGGAGCGCAGCGAACCGGACTCGCGCGATGTTCTCGCCGAGCGGCGACGTGACGGCGTACGAGGCGAGAGTGACCACGGCGTAGACGACGAAGAACCAGCGGATAGTCCTCGCCCCCTCGACACGCCAGGTGAGCGACCCGCCCAGCCCGCAGAAGACGAGGATGGAGATGAGCTCGAACTTCGAGAACGGGTAGTGGCCGCCGTCCGAGAAGGCGCGGGTCAGAAGGAACTCGATGGCGCCGACGGCGCCGACGACAAGCGCCGGCGCAACGATGCGCCGTCCCCGCTCTCGCATGCCGAGCCCGATCCCGGCGAGGAAGATCGCGAGCAGGAGGAAGGCGAGCGGGCTCGCCGCGGCCGTTAGCACGGCGAGGACCCCGAAGCGCCAGCGCTTGCCGGCCTGGACCGCCCAGAGAGCGAGCAGGCCGAGGGCGACGCCGAGCGCGAAAGGGAAGGCGGCCGAGATGACGAGACCGGCCCAGACGACCGCGAAGGTCCGGCTCGACCAGCGGGCGAGCGGGCCCCACTGGCGTCCGACGACGACCGCGAACGCGAGTGCTGCGGTCGCGATCGAGGCGACGGCGAGCGGCTGGATCCCGAACAGGCCCGCCAGCGGGTAGTAGAGGACGCTGTAGGTGACGAAGCCGTAGCGGCCGCCGTACCAGAAGTTGTTCCAGAGCTCGAAGCCGTCGTTGAGGAAAACGGTTCGCTGATACATGTGGGCCGCCAGGTCGTTTCCGGGCGGTCCTAGCCAGGCGAGGAGGGCCGCGAGCGAGGCGGCCGCCCCGGTCGCGAGCATCGCCTCGCGGAAGAGGGGGTGCGCGCGCTGCAAGTCCGCGGAAGCCTAACGGCCGAGGCGGCTCCTTTCATACGGCCGAGTACCCTTCGCCCGATGAGAGGGGCGATCGCTGCCGGGCACCGGCTCACCGCCGAGGCCGGCGCCGAGATCCTGGCTGAGGGTGGAAACGCCGTCGACGCCTGTCTCGCCGCGGCTTTCGCTTCGTGGGTCACGGAGAGTCCGCTGACCGGGCCCGGCGGAGGCGGCTTCATGCTCATCCACCGCGCGCGGGACCGAACGACGCGGGTGCTCGATTTCTACGTCGCGATCCCGGGTCTCGGTCTCGGAAGACGTCGGACGGTGGAGATGGAGTCGGTCGACGTGGACTTCACGCCCGAGTCGTCGCAGGCCTTCCGCATCGGAGTCGCCTCGTGCGCCGTGCCCGGAGCGGCGGCCGGTCTCGAAGCGGCTCACAGCTCGTACGGGTCGATTCCCTGGCCACGCCTGCTCGAGCCCGCCATCCGGCTCGCCCGCACCGGAGTCGAGCTGACCCCCACACAGGCGTACCTGCACGCGATCCTCGATCTCATCCTGCGACATACAGACGAGGGCAGGGCGATCTACGAGCGCCGTGGCACCGGCCTCATGGCCGGCGACCGGCTCGTGATGAGCGACCTCGCCGGCACCCTGGAGCTGCTCGCGGAGCGCGGGGCGCGTGAGCTCTACCGAGGCAGCCTCGCCCGCGCACTCTGTCTCCACACGCGCGAGCACGGCGGCGCGATCACCGCCCGCGACCTTGCCGAGTACCGGGTCATCAGGCGTCGCCCCGTCCGCGCCGGGTTCTCCGGGCACGAGTTCGACTCGAATCCGCCGCCCTCGTCCGGGGGCGTGCTGATCGGATACGGCCTGCGGCTGCTCGACGGGCTCGGTACCAACGGGAAGCCCGGGAGCGTCGAGGCGCTCGCAGCGCTCGTCGAGGTCATGCGCGAGCAAGCGCGGGTGCGGGACGACCGCTTCGGGAGGGATCTGTTCCGCGGGGGTCTCGCTCGGCGGCTTTACGCAGAGAAGACCGTGCGCGAGGCCGCCCGGCGGATGCGGCGCGCCGAACCGGGGCGCGCCGAGCCCGGGCCGCAGCGCGGCACCACCCACATCTCGGTGATGGACGAGCGCGGCAACGCGGCTGCGCTGACCGTGTCGACGGGCTCCGGATCCGGCGTGATCGTTCCAGGCACCGGCATCCACCTCAACAACATGCTGGGGGAGTTCGACCTCGGTCCCGCCTGGGGCGAGACCAGGCCCGGGCTGCGGCTGACGAGCATGATGGCGCCCTCGCTCGTCCTGAAGGAAGGCCGGCCCCGGCTGGTCGTCGGGAGCGCGGGGTCTCTGCGGCTGCGCGGTGCGATCCTCCAGGTGGTCGTGAACGTCGTCCGGCACGGGCTGGGAGTCGAAGAGGCGATCTCGGCCCCACGCGTGCACGTTGAGAACGGGCACGTCCACTGCGAAGGAGGCTGCGACCAGGGCGAGCTCGACCGGCTCGAGCGGATCGGCTACGGCCTCGTTCGCTGGCGTCGGCCCAACCTCTACTTCGGCGGCGTGGCCGCCGTCGAGGTTCGCGCTGACGGCAGCCTCGCCGCGGCCGGCGACCTGCGGCGCGGTGGCCACGGCATCGTCGTGGGCGCGTGAATGAATGGCTCCTCATCCGGCCGGCGACTCCTGCCGACGCGGCGGTCCTCGTCGAGCTGGGTCGGGCCGTCGCCTCCGAGCCGGAAGGCTGGATGACCTACGGCCGTCGCGCGACCGACGAGCGCCGCAACCTTCGCGCGCTGCGCCGCGACCCGCACGCCGCGGTCTTCGTAGCCGAGACGGAGGAGGGCGTTGTGGGACGCCTCTCGGTCTCCCGCGACTCGCACCCGGCGAGCCACCACGTCGCCGAGTTCGGCCTCATGGTCGGCGAGGGCCACCGGCGCCGCGGAATCGGCACGGCGCTGATCGAGGAGGCCGTCAAGTGGGCGCGCAGCGCGGGCGTGACGAAGCTGGAGCTGCACGTCTTCCCGCACAACGAGCCGGCGCTCGAGCTCTACGAGAAGCTCGGCTTCCGCAAGGAGGGCTATCGGCGCGGGCATTACCGCCGCGGCGAGGAGTACGTGGACGCCGTCTTGATGGCGCTGGACGTTCAGTAGGGTTGCGCTGTGAGTCGGCTGGCGGAGATCGCGGACTCGTTCTTCAAGCCCGCGGTCCGGGACATCGTCCCCTACGAGCCCGGCAAGCCGGTCGAGGAGGTACAGCGCGAGCTCGGGCTGGAGCGGGTCGTGAAGCTCGCGTCGAACGAGGGCCCGTTCGGCCCCTTCCCCGAGGCGCTCGAGGCGCTTGCCCGGGGGGCCGAAGAGCTGAACCGTTACCCGGACGGCGGCGCCTACCGGCTGCGGGCCGCGCTCGCTGAGCGGCTCGATGTCCGTTTCGAGGAGATCGCGCCCGGCGCAGGCTCGGACGGCATCGTCGACTACCTCTCGCAGCTCGCACTCGACCCCGGCGACGAGATCGTCTGCGGCTGGCCCTCGTTCCCGAGCTACGTCATCGACGCCGTGAAGCTCGGCGCCGTGCCCCGACAGGTGCCGCTGCGCGACCACCGCTACGACCTCGAGGCGATGCTCGAGGCGATCGGGCCGCGAACGAAGCTCGTCTACGTCTGCCACCCGAACAATCCCACCGGCACGATGAACGCGCGCGCCGAGCTCGACGCGTTCTTCGACGCAGTCCCCGAGCATGTGGTGACGGTCCTCGACCAGGCCTACTTCGAGTACATCGACGACCCCGACTATGCAGACGGGATCGAGGACTACTTGAAGGCAGGCCGGAAGATCGTCGTCCTGCGGACGTTCTCGAAGATCTACGGGCTGGCCGGGCTCCGCGTCGGCTACGCGGTAGGGCCGGCGGAGGTGGTGACGGCGATCGGCAAGGTGCGCCGAGCCTTCGACGTCAACTCGGCGGCGCAGGCGGCGGCGCTCGCCAGCCTCGGCGACGACGAGGAGCTCGAGCGGCGTCGGCGCGTGAACGCGGAGGGCCTTGAGCAGCTCGATCGGATCATGCGCGAGCACGGACTCGAGCCGGCGGGGCCGTCGGTTGCGAACTTCCTCTTCGCAGAGGTCGGCGAGGACTCGCGACCGGTCTTCGAGCAGCTTCTGCGCGAGGGGGTGATCGTGCGTCCGGCCGGCGGCTTCGGCGCGCCGGGAGCGATTCGGGTCACCGTCGGCACGCCGGAGGAGAACGAGCTCTTCGGCGAGGCACTCGGAAGAGTGCTCAGCGGCGCAACGCAGCCTTAGCTCGATCCGCCAAGGCCAACCCGCCGTACGCGAACCGGGCGAAGCGAAGCTGCGCGCGCGACATCTCCGGCGGCACGTTCTCGCGCAGCAGGCGTGCCGCCGCGGCGCCTGCGAGATCGAAGCGGCCGTGCCAGAGCGCGACCTGGAGGCACGCGGCGAGCGACTCCGCCGGCTTGCGCTGCGCGTCCTGTTCCCGCGCGGCCCGCTCGAGGATCCCCGCCCAGCTGCGCTTGCCGTCCTGCGAGAGGGCCACGCGGTATGCCTCTGCGAGCGTCGTCTGGCCGCTGCGGTACGCGACCCCGACCGGCTCCACGTTCTCGAGGCCCGCGAAGGCTTCGTCGAGCCGGCGGGCGAGCTCGCGCGGCGGCCTGGGGCTCGAGTAGGCGACAGGCGTGAGGAAGGTCGGGTCGGTGGCGCCGACGAGCCGCTCGGGCTCCTGGGCGGCGATCCGGGAGAGCGGCGTGTTCGGGTAGACCCGCGCGCCGGCCGAGTAGACGACCTCGATCGAGGTAGGCAGCGCGCGGACGAAGTCGATCGTCTCGGCGATCGTCTCGTCCGTCTCGCCCGGCAGGCCGAAGATGAGCCCGAGGTCGGCCGACACGCTACGCTCGACGAGCAGTGTGATCAGCGCATCCAGGTGCCGGCGCCGGAAGGGCTTCTGCGCCGTCGCAAGCAGCCGGTCGGCCGCGCTGTCGACGGTGATCGAGATGTGGCCGTTCGTCTCGCGAACGAGGTCGGCGAGCTCGTCCGAGAACGGGGTCGGGTTGAAGTAGGCGCGCCAGGTGAGGTGCTTCGCGAGCCCGCGCGCGACGATCCCCTGGAGGAGCATGATCGGGTGGCGCTCGTCCGGGAGGTTGAACTCGTCGTCGGCGAAGAAGAGCGAGACCCGCCCGACGCCGCGGTCGCGCGCCGTTGCCACGGTCTCCTCGATCTCGTCGAGGACCACCTCCAGCTCGCCGCTCGCATGCCGCCGGCCGAGGTTCGCCGCGGTGCAGTAGACGCACTGCATAGCGCAGCCGATCCGCGTCCGCACCGGAAACGAGTTCGTGGGCGCGTAGAGGGGGTCGCGCCGCGTCGGCCCGCCGAAGCCGAGCACGTAGGCGCCGATGCCGCGCTCCTCGCCTCGACGGACGAGGCCGGGGATGCCCTCGAGCGGTTCGCCCTCGCAGATCGCGGCGAACGTCTCCTCGCCCGCGCCGACGACGCCGTACTCGACGTCGAGGTACTCCAGGCACTCCTGCGGGCAGGCGGAGAAGCCGGCGCCCCCGAGCACGAAGGTCGCTCCCGGCGCCGCCTCGCCGAGCGCGCGGCGCAGCTCGAGCACCTCCGGCAGGAGGAAGCTGACGTCGATCGGCTCGTCCCCGGGCGCATCGAGCCGGTCGACGACGATGCAGTCGTCGATGATTCGGACTCCTAGCCCGATCACGTTCGGGCGAAACTGCTCCGCCTTCGCGCGCGCCGTTGCCACCGGGTCTTCGGAGACGAGGTAGGGGTCGAGGAGCTCGATCTCGGCCCCGGTCGGCTCGGCTGCGGTGCGCAGGCGCTCGAGGCCGTACGCGGGGACCGGAGTCACCCGCTGGAACGGGTTCGCGTGGACAAGGAGGACCCGCAACCGCGACCCGGCGACGGCGGGCCGGGCAGAGACGGACATCGCAGTTTGAGTGTAACGAGGCGCGCGCATTTCTCCCGCAAAACGACGCTTCGCCTTCGGGGTCTACTAACCTGCGCCGGACGTGCTCGGGGTGTTCTCGGGAGTCATGCACCGCCTGCTCGGCAGGCAGCTCGACTTGCTTCACCGCATCCGCGGCCTTCGGCTCCTCTTCTTTGCCGCCTTCGGCTCGGGCCTCGGCACGTGGCTCGCATTCGTCGCGCTGACGGTCGACGTCTGGGACCGAACCCAGTCGGGAACCTGGGTCGGGGCGCTGCTCATCGCCGATTTCCTGCCGGCGATCGCGATCGGCCTCACGGTCGGACCGCTCGTCGACCGGCTCTCCCGCCGGCGGGTCATGATCGCCGCCGACCTCGTCCGCTTCGGGGTCTTCTGCGCGCTCCCGTTCGCGGGAAGCGCGACCCAGATCGTGGCCCTCGCCGCGGTGGCGGGGCTCGCAACGGGCTTCTTCCGGCCGGCCGTCTATGCGGGGCTGCCCAACCTCGTCAAGGACGCAGAGCTGCCGAGCGCGAACGCGCTGCTCCAGGCGGCCGAGGCGATGACGACCGTCCTCGGCCCGCTCGCCGGCGGCGTTCTCGTCGCCGCATCGAGCCCGGACTCGGCCTACTGGATCAATTCGGTCACCTTCCTCGTCTCGGCCGCACTCATCGTCCGCATCCCGAAGCATCTGCTTCAGGTCGCCCAGGCGACGACGGAGGGGCACTGGCGCGACGTGGCCGAGGGCCTGGCGCTCATCCGCGGGTCGCGCGCGCTCCTCACCGTGCTCATCGCCTGGAACGTAGGCATGGTGGGGAACGCGGGCGTGAACGTGGCCGAGGTCGCGCTGGCGAAGGTGTCGTTCGACGCGGGCGACTTCGGGTTCGGGCTCCTGCTCGCGAGCGCGGGGTTCGGTATCACTTTCGGCAGCCTGTCGGCCGGCTCCTGGGTCGAGCGGCGGCCGATCGCAGGCGTCTACGGGTCGGGCATCGGGATGATGGCGCTCGGCGTCGGTGCGGCTGCGATCTCGCCCGACGTCTGGGTGGCGTCGGTGTGCGTGCTCGTTTCGGGCGCCGGAAACGGGATCGCACTCGTTTGCAACGTGCTGCTCGTTCAGCGCGGCGCCCCTGACCGGCTCCGCGGCCGCGTCTTCACGGTGCTGATGAGCTCGAATTACGCCGTCCTCGGCCTCGGAATGGTCGCGGCCGGACCGCTGACGAACGAGTTCGGCGCGCGGTGGGTCTGGGGCGGCTCGGCGTGCCTCACCGCGCTCGCCGCGCTCGTCGGCTACGGGCTCGCGCGCCAGATCGGCCAGGTGCGGCCCTCGACTCCCGAGACGCCTCCCGTTTCCGAGCCAGAGCCGCAGCCGGAACGGGCACTCTGAATTGGCGAAGCGCCGAGAGTGGACCGGCGAGACGCTCGCGGCCGGCGTCCGGGAGGGTGACCACCGCGCCCTGGCGCGCGCGATCACGCTCGTCGAGAACGGCGACCCGCTCGCGTACGAGCTCGTCCGCGAGGTCTACCCGGACACCGGCTCGGCCTACGTCGTCGGCGTCACCGGCCCGCCCGGCGTCGGCAAGTCGACCCTGATCGCCGCGATCGTCCGCCGGGTCCGCGAGGCGGGGCGGACCCTCGGCGTCATCTCGGTCGACCCCTCGAGCCCGTTCTCGCAGGGAGCCCTCCTCGGCGACCGCATCCGGCTCTCCGAGCACTTCCTCGATCCCGGTGTGTTCATCCGCTCGATGGGCACGCGCGGACATCTGGGCGGGCTCGCCGAGGCGACGCTTCAGGCGCTGCTCGTCCTGGACGCGGCCGGAAAGGACGTCATCTTCGTCGAGACCGTCGGCACCGGCCAGAGCGAGGTCGAGGTGATCGGCGTGGCCGACACGGTGCTCCTCGTGCTGATGCCGGGCTCCGGCGACTCGATCCAGGCGCTGAAGGCCGGGATCATGGAGATCCCCGACGTGATCGCGATCAACAAGAAGGATCACCCCGCCGCGAAGACCATGCTGAACGAGGTGCGCTCGATCCTGACACTCGACCACGACAGTGCGTGGAAGCCGCCGATCGTCCTCACCGAAGCCGTGCAGGACGAAGGCGTCGCCGAGCTTTGGGACAAAGTCCAGGCCCACCGGGCGTACCTCGACGAGGACGGGCTGCTCGACGAACGGCGCCGGAGGAATCTCGCCGGCGAGGTGTTCGCAGTCGCCTCGGCGCGTGCGAAGGCTCATCTCGAACGCGCCGTGCAGGGAGATCCGGAGCTGCAGCGCGTTCTCGACGAGGTTCAGAAGCGTGAACTGGACCCCTTGACAGCGGTACAGGAGATCATGGACAAGGTGTTCCACGTACCTTCCGCTGGCAGGCTTCAGCCTGGCTCCGGAGAACAATCGGATGGCGACGGAGACAGCACCCACACTCGCTGACGTCGAGGCGGCCCGTGGGCGGCTCGCAGGCAAAGGCGTTCGCGTCACTCCGGTCTACGGCTCGGAGACGTTCACGCGCATGATCGGACGCCCGATCCACTTCAAGGCGGAGACGCTCCAGCGGACGGGCTCGTTCAAGATCCGCGGCGCTGTCAACAAGATCGAAGGGTTGAGCGACACGGAGCGCACCGCCGGCGTGGTCGCCGCCAGTGCGGGGAACCACGGACAGGCCGTCGCCTGGGCCGCGCGCGAGGCTGGGATTGCGGCGACGATCTTCATGCCGGCCGAGACCCCGATGGCGAAGGTCGAGCCGACGCGAAACTACGGCGCGCACGCGGAGCTCACAGGAGCGACGTTCGAGGACGCGCTCGCCGCCGCGCTCGCCCACGTCGAGGAGTCCGGAGGCACCTTCGTCCATCCGTTCGAGGACCCAGAAGTGATCGCCGGCCAAGGGACGATCGGGCTCGAGCTCGCCGAGCAGCTGCCCGAGGTGGAGACGGTCGTCGTCCCGGTCGGCGGAGGGGGGCTCGCGTCGGGGATCGCGCTCGCTCTGCAAGCGGCGCGGCTCGAGGTGAAGATCGTGGGCGTCCAGGCGGCCGCGTGCGCGCCTCTGGCCGGAGGCACCGACCTCGGCTACACGATCGCCGAGGGAATCGCCGTCAAGCATCCCGGGAAGCTGACCTCGAGCCTGCTCGGGGATCTGCTCGCAGGCATCGTCACCGTCACGGACGAGGAGATCAGCGAGGCGATCGTGCTTCTAATGGAGCGCGCGAAGCTCGTCGTCGAGGGAGCGGGAGCGGCGGCAGTCGCCGCGCTCGTGGCCGGTCGCGTCGAGGGCGACGGCCCGGCGGTCGCGATCCTCTCCGGCGGCAACATCGACCCGACGCTGCTGATCCAGGTGATGCGCCACGGGCTCACGCTCGCCGGCCGCTACCTCGTCGTGCGCACTCGGCTTGCAGACCGGCCGGGAGAGCTGATCAAGCTCCTGTCCCTCTTCGCCGAGGAGCGCGCGAACGTCGTCTCGATCGAGCATCACCGCGAAGGCATGGACATGCCGGTGACCGAAACTGAGGTCGAGGCGACGCTGCTGACGCGCGACCAGGAGCATTGCGCGGCGATCCTCGAGGCGATGCGCTCGCGCGGTTACACCGTCGACCGGCTCCATTAGCCCGATGCAGACCTGTGCCAAGTGCGGTCACGAGAACCAGGACGACGCGCGCTTCTGCTCGAACTGCGGCGCGCCCCTGGCAGCCGATCTCGCTCGCGAGGAGCGAAAAGTCGTCACCGTGCTCTTCGCCGACCTCGTGGGCTTCACCGCTCGGGCCGAGGCGATGGACCCCGAAGACGTGCGGGCCGTGCTCGCTCCGTACCATGCACGGCTTCGAACAGAGCTCGAGTCGTACGGCGGCACGGTCGAGAAGTTCATCGGCGACGCCGTGATGGCCCTCTTCGGGGCGCCCTCGTCTCACGAAGACGATCCGGAGCGGGCTCTGCGCGCCGCCCTGGCGATCCGGGACTGGATCATTGAAGAAGGAGAACTCGAGCTGAGGGTGGCCGTCACGACCGGCGAGGCGCTCATCCACCTCAGCGCGCGACCGAGCGAAGGTGAGGGGATGGCGTCCGGCGACGTCGTCAATACCGCCGCCCGCTTGCAAGCAGCGGCGCCGGTGAACGGGATCCTCGTGGACGAGCCCACCTACCGCGCAACCGAGCCTGCGATCGTCTACGAGGAGCATGCTCCGGTCTCCGCCAAGGGGAAGGCGGAGCCGGTCCCCGTGTGGGAAGCCAGGGAGGCGCGCTCTCGCTTCGGGGTCGACACGGTGCAGGCGCCTCGAGCCCTGATGATCGGCCGCGAGCGCGAGCTCGAAGGTCTCGCTGCCTCGCTCGCGCGGGCACGTGCGGACCGCTCGCCGCAGCTCGTCACGATCGTGGGCGTCCCGGGCATCGGAAAGAGCCGCCTCGTCTTCGAGCTTTTCAACCACGTCGCAGCCGATCCGGATCTCATCCATTGGCGCCAGGGCCGCTCGCTCCCCTACGGCGAGGGCGTCTCTTTCTGGGCCCTGGGCGAGATGGTGAAGGCTCACGTGGGGATCTTGGAGACCGATTCGCCCGACGAGGCCGGAAGCAAGCTGGAGCGAAGCGTCGGGGACCTCCTCGCCAATGGAGACGCGAACTGGGTCCAGGGACACCTGCGCCCCCTCCTGGGGCTCGGAACCGATCAGGAGGCACATGGCGACCATCGTGTCGAGGCGTTTGCGGCGTGGCGGCGGTTCTTCGAGGCGATCGCCGAGGATCGTCCGCTCGTCCTCGTGTTCGAGGATCTTCACTGGGCGGACGAGGGCCTATTGGACTTTGTCGACCATTTGGTCGAGTGGGCTAGCGGCGTGCCGATCCTCGTCGTCTGCACCGCTCGCCCGGAGCTGCTCACACGGCGCCCGGGCTGGGGCGGCGGGAAGCCGAACGCCGTCACGCTCTCCCTCTCGCCGCTCGACGACGAGCAAACGGCTCGTCTCCTTGCAGCGCTGCTGGAGCGGTCCGTGCTGCCGGCCGAGACCCAGTCCGCCCTGCTCCAGCGCGCGGGCGGCAACCCCCTGTACGCAGAGGAATTCGTCCGGATGGTTGCCGGCCGCGATCTAATCTCGGTGGGCGAAGAGCTGCCGCTGCCCGAATCCGTACAGGGGATCGTCGCTGCCCGGCTGGATGCGCTTCCCGACCAGGAGAAGGCGCTCCTCCAGGACATGGCTGTCATCGGCAAGGTCTTCTGGCTCGGCGCTGCGGCCGAGATCGGCGGGTTGGAGCGATTCGCTGCCGAGGACCTACTGCACCGGCTCGAGCGGAAAGAGTTCGTGCGTCGCGAGCGCCGCTCCTCCGTCGGGGCCGAGACCGAGTACGCCTTCCAACACCTACTCGTCCGCGACGTCGCGTACGCGCAGATCCCGCGGGTGAGTCGCGCAGAGAAGCATCAGGCCGCCGCGGAGTGGATCGAGGCGCTTGGTCGGTCCTACGATCACGCGGAGATGCTCGCGCATCACTATCTGACCGCCCTCGAGTTCGCTTCCGCTGGAGGGGGTGAGACCGCGGTCCTCTGGGAGCGGGCCCGGTTGGCGCTGCGCGAGGCCGGAGACCGGGCCTTTGCGCTCAGCGCATATCCGGCTGCGCGTCGGTTCTATGAGGCGGCGACCGAGCTCTGGCCGACCGAGGACGAGGATCGTCCGCAGCTCCTCTTCCAGTACGGCCGGGTCTTGATGCTGACCGAGCCTACGAGCGGGGTCGAGGTCCTTGTTGAAGCGCGGGACGCACTCTTCGCGGTCGGTGACATCGAGAGGACAGCCGAAGCAGAAGCGCTGCTCGCCGAAGTCTTTTGGCTCCAGGGCCAGCGGGACCGCGCGTTCGAGCGAATAGGAGCAGCGGAGAACCTCATCGCCGACGAGGCGAGCTCGGAGTCGAAGGCCTATGTCCTCAGCAACCTCTCGCGGTATTGGATGCTCGCCGGCGAGGACGCCGAGGCGATCCGAATCGGCAAGGAAGCGCTCGAGATGGCGGAGCAACTTGGTCTCGACGAGCTTCGCGCGCACGCGCTCAACAACATCGGCTCCGCCCGCACGCGGAGTGGCGACGCCGGAGGGCTCGAAGACCTCGAGCAGAGTGTCGCAATCGCGGTCGCGATCAACTCCCCGGAGGGCACCCGCTCGTACGGAAACCTCGCCTCCATGCTGGCGGATCTGGGCCAGCTCGAGCGTTCGTCTGAGATGGTCGCCGAGGGACTCAAACTGGCGGAGCGCTTCGGTCTCTGGGAGCCGATGAACTGGCTGACGGCCGAAGCGGCCTGGCCGCTCTACTTCCGCGGGCACTGGCGCGAAGCTTTTCAGCGGCTCGACGGGCTGATCGCGGACTTCGAGCAAAGCGGATTCTGGCTGGAGAGCTCAACTCGGGGTCTACGTGGCCGCATGCGCCTGGCGCGTGGGGACGTGAAAGGAGCACAAGCGGACGCTGAGCGGGCGATCGAGCGCGCACGGATCGGCAAGGACCCCCAGGTCGTCTGGCCCTCGCTCGCCTTCGGTGCCCGCGCTTTCGTTGCCACCGACGAGCGCCGAGCCGAGGAGCTCGCCGGCGAGCTTCTGTCCGAGCAAGCCCGCGGCTTTACCGGCTCCCAACAGATCGACTGGGCCCTCAATCTCGCTGTCGTCGCCTCACTCATCGGCCGGGAAGAAGAGTTCCTCGAAGCCGCGGCGCGAACGACGCTGGTGACCCCCTGGCTCACGGCCGCGACCGCGTACCTTTCGAGCGACTTCGGAGGCGCCGCCGATCTGTATGCGGGAATTGGAGCTCTGCCCGAGGAGGCATACGCGCGTTTGCGCGGGGCAGAGGCCCTTGTTCGGGGCGGTCACCGCGCGGAGGCCGACGTCGAGCTCGCGCGTGCGCTCCACTTCTGGCGCTCGGTGGGCGCCACGGCCCACGTCAGCGAGGGCGAAGCGCTGCTTGCCGCGAGCGCCTGAATGATCGTCTGTCCACAGTGCGGTGCGGAGAATCGGGACGAGGCCCGATTCTGCGATTCCTGCGGTGCGGCTCTCACTCCGGAGGACGTCTCGCCGCGGGAGGAGCGCAAGGTCGTGACCGTGCTCTTCGCCGACCTCGTCGGGTTCACGAGCAGGGCCGAGCGGATGGACCCCGAGGACGTGCGCGCTGTGCTCGAGCCCTATCACGCGCGCCTGCGCGGCGAGCTCGAGCGATACGGGGGCACGGTCGAGAAGTTCATCGGCGACGCGGTGATGGCGCTCTTCGGAGCGCCGGTCGCGCACGAGGACGACCCCGAGCGCGCCGTCCGCGCCGCGCTCATCATCCGCGACTGGGCGCGCGAGCAGGAAGACCTCCAGTTGAGGATCGCCGTCACGACCGGCGAGGCTCTTGTCGCACTCGGGGCGCGCCCGGAGGAGGGGGAGGGGATGGCCTCTGGGGACGTGGTCAATACCGCGGCCCGGCTGCAGTCGGCCGCTCCGGTAAACAGCATCCTGGTCGACGAGACGACGTACCGAGCCACCGGGCCGGTCATCTCCTACGCCGATCACGCAGCCGTTCAGACGAAGGACAAAGCGGCGCCGATCCCGGTGTGGGAAGCGCTCGAGGCGCGCTCTCGTCTCGGAGTCGACCTGCCTCGGGGAAGTGGCGCGCCGCTCGTGGGGCGCGAAGAGGAGCTCGACCTGCTGCGCAACTCGCTTACGAGGTCCAGGCAAGAGCAGGCTCCGCAGCTCGTGACGCTCGTCGGCGTGCCGGGCATCGGCAAGAGCCGACTGGTCGCGGAGCTCTTCGGCATCGTCGAAGCAGATCCAGACTTCATCAGCTGGCGCCAGGGACGGTGCCTGCCCTACGGCGAGGGCGTCACCTACTGGGCTCTGAGCGAGATGGTCAAGGCGCAGTCCGGAATCCTGGAAACCGACTCTGAGGAGGAGGCCGGGCAGAAGCTGAGAGCCGGCGTCGCCGAGGCGCTACCCGAGGCGGCCGACGCCACTTGGGTCGAAGGGCATCTGCGGCCACTGATCGGGCTCGCGGAGGACACCCAGGCCCACGGGGGTCGTCAAGCGGAGGCGTACGCGGCGTGGCGCAGGTTCTTCGAGGGGCTTGCCGAGCAGAGACCGCTCGTCCTCATCTTCGAGGACCTCCACTGGGCCGACGAGAGCCTGCTCGACTTCATCGACCATCTGGTGGACTGGGCAACCGGGGTGCCGCTCCTCGTCGTCTGCACGGCGCGGCCGGAGCTCCTCTCACGTCGTGCGGGCTGGGGCGGCGGCAAGACAAATGCGGCGACGATCTCGCTCTCGCCGCTCTCCGGCGAAGAGACGGCCCGCCTCGTGCACGCGTTGCTCGAGCGATCGGTTCTTCCAGCCGACATCCAGGCGACGCTGATCGAGCGCGCGGGGGGGAATCCGCTCTACGCCGAGGAGTTCGCCCGCATGGTCGACGAGCTCGACGCGGCTGAGGATGAGGAAATCCGGCTTCCCGAGTCGGTGCAGGGAATCATCGCTGCGCGCCTCGACGCGCTGCCGCTCGAGGAGAAGCTACTCCTCCAGGATGCCGCGGTCGTCGGCAAGGTCTTCTGGCTCGGCACGCTGGAGCGAATCGGCCAACGCGATCGAGCGGGAGCCGAGCAGCTCCTGCACGCCCTCGAGCGCAAGGACTTCGTGCGCCGCGAGCGCCGCTCGTCGGTCGGCGACGAGACCCAGTACGCGTTTCGTCATCTGCTCGTCCGAGATGTCGCCTACTCCCAGATACCGCGCGCTGCACGCGCTGACAAGCACCGAGGTGCGGCAGAGTGGATCGAAGCGCTCGGCCGACCGGAGGATCACGCCGAGATGCTCGCGCACCACTACCTCAGCTGCCTCGAATATGCGGCTGCCGCAGGGAAAGAGCTGCCTGAAGTGGCCGAGCGGGCTCGGCTGGCACTCCGGGCTGCGGGCGATCGCGCTCTGGCTCTGAGCTCATACACCGCCGCCTCCCGCTTTTACGACTCGGCGCTCGAGCTCTGGCCGGCCGACGATCCCGATCGAGCCTATGTGCTTCTTGGCTACGGACGGGCCCGGAAGGAAGCTGAGGTCGAAGGCGCCGACCTGCTGGCCGAGGCGGGCGCGGCTCTCGAAGAGGCAGACCCGAAGGCAGCAGCACAGGCGGAGATTGCGCTTGCCGATCTCTTCTGGCGCCGGGGGCAACACGTCGAGTCCGCGCATCACCGCGAGCGTGCCGCGTCGCTCATCGACGGCGCCGAGCCCTCGAGGTCCACCGCGTACGTGCTGGCCGAGCTCGCGCGCTTCCACATGCTCGCCGCCGAAGGTGAGGAGGCAATCCGCTTCGGGGAGCAAGCCCTCTCGATGGCTGAGCGACTCGAGCTCGACGACGTCCGGGGCGTGCTCCTGAACACTCTCGGGGCAATTCGAGCCATGGGCGGCGATCCGCGCGGGCTTCAGCAGCTTGAGGAGGCCGTCGTCATTTCGCGGGCTCTCAACACGACGGAGCTCACCCGCGCCCTCAACAACCTCGCCCATAACCTCATCCACTGGGGCGATTTCCGCGCTGCAGAACCGATCGTCGAGGAGATGAACGAGATCGCAGACCGCTTCGGATATCGCGACTGGATCCGATGGGGTCGCGACAAGAAGCTCAATCTTGGCTACCACCTCGGGAGGTGGGATGAAGCATGGGAGCTCGCCGGCGAGCTCGTGCGCGAGGTCGATTCGGGCACGCCTCACTATCTCGCCGGTGAATGGCGGATGTTTCGGGGCCGGATACAGGTCGCCAGGGGGGACCGCGCGGCTGCGTCGGCAGAGGCCCGTAAAGGGCTCGAGGAGGCCCGAGAGGCCGGTGACGTGCAGATCGTCGCCCCTCTCCTCGCCTGGAATGCCTTACTCCTCGGTGGGTCGACGGACGGCCGGGCGTTGTTCGACGAACTCATGGAGATCTGGCGACGCCTCGGAAACATGGTCCACGGCCCACCAACCACCGCTCCCGACACGGCCGCGGTCGCGCTCAATCTCGGTCGCGAGCAGGAATTCATCGACGCGGCCGCGGTGAGCACTGGAGGTGAGGCCTGGCTTCGCGCGGGTGTCGCGTACGTCTCGGGCGAGTTCTCGCACGCCGCCGACCTCTACGCCGAGATGGGCACGGTTCCCGGTGAAGCGGATGCCCGCCTGCGAGCCGCCGAGCAGCTCGTCAAAGCGGGCCAGCGTGCGAAGGCGGAACCTGAGCTCCAGCGGGCACTGGCCCTCTGGCGCTCGGTCGGCGCCACCGCCTACGTTCGCGAGGGCGAGGCTCTGCTCGCGGCTTCCGCCTAGCCGATCAACTTCCGCAGCGGCGGAACTGGACGGTGTGGTGCCCGAGAGCGGCCCAGTCCTCGACGCCACCGCCCACCACCGGATGGGCTTCGATCCCCGCCGCCGCCAGCACGCTGGCCGCGATCGCCGCCCGCGAGCCGCTGGAGCAGATCGTGACCACGGGGCGCTCGCTGCGCAGGTCGTCCACACAGGCGCGGACGAGTCGGTACGGCAGGTGCCGGGTGCCGTCGATGTAGCCCTCGTCCCGCTCGGACTTCTCCCTCACGTCGAGCACATCGACCCTGCCTTCCGCGAGCAGCCGGTCAAGGTCTTCGATCTTGACGGGTTCGAGCTTCTCCGAATCGTCCGCCTCGGGGAGATACCCGCGGACCTCGAACAGCCCGACCGAGTGGAGCCCGCGCGCCGCCCGTCCGGCGTCCTCGGTGGAGGAGGCATGGATGAGGGCCGGCTCGTCCGCTGTCAGCACGAACGCAGCCTTGGTGGCGAAGGAATTACCCGCGACGGGAACATTGAACGCGCCGTGAAGATGGCCGGCGACGAACTCCCGCGCCGGCCGGACGTCGAGCACTGTCACGCCGTCTGGCGACTCGACGGTTCCGAGCGGAGGAAGTGCACCGAGGAACGGCCCGCGGTTGATCGCCACGATCCGCGCCATGTTCGGCGGCCTGGGCGCCGAAGAGCTCACCGCCTCGCCCACGAACTCGTCCTCGCCGCGCGTGACGAGCCGAAGCTTGTGGTTGAAGCGCCGCTCGAAGCCGATCGTGGACGAGGCCTTCGAGCTCATCCCCGCGCCGCAGAGGGAGCCGGCGACGTGTCCCGGGTAGACCTCGACCCCGTCCGGCAGGTCGAGCAGGCGCTGCAGGCTCCCGTAGAGGCCTCTTGCCCCTTCGACCGCCTCGCTGGCGAGGTCGGGACGGGCTGCATCGCCGATCAGCAGGGAGTCGCCGGTGGCGATCAGCCACGGCTCGTCGCCGCGCGAGCGGTCGACGACGGCGAAACAGCAGTGTTCGGGCCGGTGACCGGGTGTGTGCAGCACCTGGATCGCGACGTCGCCGAGGGTGATCTCCCGGCCGTCCTCGAGGGGGTCGAAGTCGAACTCCGGATCGCCTGCGGGATGCACCGAGACCGGAACTCCGTGCTCGAGCGCAAACCGGCCGTGCCCCGAGACGTGGTCGGCGTGCGTGTGCGTCTCCAGGACTCGGACGATACGAACGTTCCGCTTCTCGGCCTCGGCGAGGTACTGCTCGATTGCGTAGGCGGGATCGACGACCACGGCCTCACCCGAGGACTCGTCTCCAATCAGGTAGGACGCGCAGCCGAGATCGTCGTCGACGAACTGCCGAAACTGCACGCGGTAAACCTAACAGGGTGCTGGTACGTCTCAATGAGACAGAGCGGTCGATGAAGCGAGCTTTTCTAGCCGGTCTTGCGGCAGTTGCCTTGGCCGCAGCCCTCGCTCCGCTGCAAGCGGGAGGCAGGTCCGCGCCGGTGCTCCTGCCGAGGGCGACCGCCGATCGCCTGGACGACCGCGCGGGCCTCCAGGTTCATCTGATCTACGCCCTGCCGAGCGATGGTGTCGATCGCGCGTTCGACACAGACGGATCGATCCAGAACTCGGCCGACGCGTATCAGCGCTGGCTCTACGGCCAGACCGGAGGCCGGGCACTGAGACTCGACACCTTCCAAGGCTCGGTGGATGTCACCTTCGTCCGCCTGCAGCTGACCGATGCCCAGATCGCTGCGCGCGGTGACCTCGCGCTCGAGGCGATCGATCCGGAGCTCTCTGCCGCGGGCTTCAACGCGCCCGGGAAGGTCTACGCGGTGTACTACGACGGGTCGAACCCTGTTGTCTGCGGGAACGCCAAGTGGCCCCCGGACTGGCCCGGCAAGACCGCCGCCTTCTACCTACGGGGCACACCGCCGGGTTCCGTTCCGTGCTTCTTCTACGGATTCCCGCCGCCCGGCGGGCAGCCGAACTACACGACCTTCGCCTTGTTCCACGACACGACTCACACGATGGGCATCGTCGGCCGGTGCGCTCCGCATCACTACGCCGCCAATCCCGGTCATGTCTCCGACTCGAGCTCGGATCTGATGTACGCAGGTCTTCAGCCCTGGTACGCGTCGGTGTTGGACGTCGGCCGGGACGACTACTACGAGGCGCACATCCAGGGTTGCCCCGATCTCTCCACCATCGGCTTCCTGACAAGCGACGTCGATTTCTCTCTCTCCGTTGCGAAGGAGGGGAACGGATCGGGGACGGTTAAGAGCGCCCTCTGGCCATTGATCGACTGCGGCGCGGCCTGCTCTGCCCCATACTCGCGGGGCACGCTCGTCACGCTCGGGGCGGAGCCCGAGGGAGATTCGAGCTTCGCCGGGTGGGGCGGGGCGTGCTCCGGCACTCAGACATGCGTAGTGAGCATCGACGGGGCGAAGACGGTCTCTGCCCGCTTCGACGCTCCGTACCCGCCTGCTCCCCCCCGGACATGCCGTGTGCCTCGAGTCGTTGGTCGCTCCCTGGGGGTCGCCCGGTCGGCGATCCGCAAGGCCGGCTGCACAGTCGGCCGGATCCGAAGAGCTCGATCGGTGCGCGTGAGGGGCAGGGTTCTCCGTCAATCGCCTCGCGCGGGTGCGCGTGTGCGCCGAGGCACGCGCGTCAACCTGACCGTCAGCCGCGGCCGGCGCTAGAGCCCGAGGTGCCGCGCGATGACCATGCGCTGGACTTCGTTCGTGCCCTCGCCGATCTCGAGGATCTTCTGGTCGCGGTAGAGCCGCGAGATCGCCGACTCCTCCATGAAGCCGTAGCCGCCGTGGATCTGGAGGGCCTGGTTCACGATGCGGTGCGAGAGCTCACCCGTGTAGAGCTTCGCCATCGCAGCCTCCTTCGCGAACGGCCGCCCCTCGTCCTTGAGCCACGCGGTCTTGTAGACGAGGTTCCGCCCGGCCTCGATCTCCACGGCCATGTCCGCGAGCTGGAACTGGATCGCCTGGAAGCTCGCGATCTTCTTACCGAACTGCTCGCGCTCCTGCGCATACCGGAACGCCAGGTCGTAGGCGCCCTGAGCGAGGCCGACGCCCATCGCAGCGACCGAGATCCGGCCCCCGTCGAGGATCTCGAGGAACTGCCGGAAGCCCTGTCCCCGCTCACCGAGCAGGTTCCCTTCCGGCACGCGGCAGTCCTTGAACGAGAGCTCGCGCGTGTCCGACGCGCGCCAGCCGAGCTTGCGCATCGGCGCAGAGACCTCGTAGCCGGGCGTCCCGTTTGGGACGATCAGGTTCGAGATCTCGTCCTCGCCGGTGAGAGCGGTGATCGTCACGCAGGCCGAGATGTCGGTGCCCGCGTTCGTGATGAAGATCTTCGAGCCGTTGATCACCCACTCGCCGTCCCGGAGCTCGGCGCGCGTGCGCGAGGCGGCGGCATCCGAGCCCGCTCCCGGCTCGGTCAGGCCGAAGGCGGCGAGCTTGCGGCCCGACGCCAGGTCGAGCAGCCATTCGCGCTTCTGCTCGTCGTTTCCGAACAGGAAGATCGGCATCGTCCCGAGTGAGGTGTGCGCGGCAACCGTGATCGCGACGGACGAGTCGATGCGCGTCAGCTCCTCGACCGCGATCGCGTAGGAGACCGTGTCGCTGCCGCCGCCCCCGTACTCCTCGGGGATCGTCATCCCCATCAGGCCGAGACCGGCAAGCTCTGCGACGAGCTCGTAGGGGAAGCGGTGCTCGCGGTCGAGCTCCTCGGCGACCGGTGACACCCGCTGTTCCGCGAAGTCGCGGACCGTACGTCGAACGAGCTCCTGTTCCTCGGTGAGGTCGAAGTTCACTCGGCGAGCCGCGAAGCGAGCTCGACGATGAGCCGCACGCCGTAGCCGGTGCCGCCCTTCTGGGCGAGATAGTCGGTGCGCGGCCACGTGAAGAAGCCCGTGCCGGCCATGTCCACGTGCGCCCACGGCCCCTCGCCGACGAACTCCTCGAGGAACGAAGCCGCGTAGGTGGGCTGGGCCTGTCCACGCACCGAGGAGTTCTTCATGTCCGCGAAAGCCGACTCGATGTAGCCCTTGTAGCGGCGATGCATCGGCCAGGGCCAGGCGTGGTCGCCACTCGCCTCGCCGGCCGCGACGACCTCGTCGCGCCAGGCATCGTCGTTGCCGAACACGCCCGCATAGAGGTCACCCAGCGCTCTCTCCATCGCGCCGGTCAGCGTGGCGAAGTCGAGGAGGTGCGTCGCGCCCAGCTCGCGCGCGTAGTGAAGCGCATCGGCGAGCACGAGGCGGCCTTCCGCGTCGGTGTTCGTGATCTCGATCGTCTTGCCGTTCATGGCTTGCAGGATGTCGCCGGGCCTGTACGCGCCGCCACCGACCATGTTCTCGGTCGCAGCGACGACGGCGAGCGCCCGCAGCGGGAGACCGAGCTCGGCGATCGTGCCGAGGCCCTCGATCACCGCGGCCCCGCCGGCCATGTCGCCCTTCATGTCCTCCATGTAGAGCGCCTTCTTGATCGAGATGCCGCCGGTGTCGAAGGTGATCGCCTTGCCGACGAGCCCCAGCACGACGTCGCCGGCAGGGGATGGTGGCTCATACCGGAGCACGATCATGCGGGCCGGGTTGTGACTGCCCTGGGCTACTGCGGAGAAGGCGCCCATGCCGAGCTCACGGACTTCCTCCGGGCCGAGCGCCTCGGCGCTGAGATTCGCGTGCTGGCCGGCAAGCGCGGACGCGCGGTCGGCGAGCCGCTCGGGCGTGAGCTCGTTCGCGCCGGTGTTTGCGAGGTCGCGGGCGCGGTTTGCAGCGGCGGCGACGGTCGCGGCGCGCTCTACGCCCTCACGCAATCCCTCGTCGTCGCTGCCGACCAGGATGAGCCGCTCGAACGGGGGCTCGGCTGACGCGCCCGCCTTCCAGCGGCCTGGATCGTAGGTCCCGAGCAGGAGCCCGTCGACGACGGCCCGAGCTTGCTCATCGTGAGCGAGCGGAAGAGAGTCGTCCAGGAGCCAGGCGAGAGAGCCGCCGACCCGCTCGGCCGTCTTCGCCACAGATGCAGCGGCCGTCCGCAGCGTGTCGGCGTCGAGGTCGGCCTCGGGCCCCAGCCCGACGAGCACCAGCCGCCGCGTGGGCACCTCGCCGCTGGGATAGATGACCGCCGTCTGGCCGGGTAACGCAGCAAGGCCTTCCTCTTCGGCGACGCGCGCAACGTGACCGTCCAGAGAGCCCGCGGTCGAGGGCAGCCCGCTCGGGCCGACCGGAACAGCCAGGACGTCGGCTTCCGGCGGAGTCTCTGAAGCAGCGCGAACCTCGACCCGCATAGGGGCCGCGATGCTATCCGACAGGGTTTCTAGGGTGGGCGCCGAAAGATTTTCACAACTTTCAAATGCTCTTAACTTTCCCATGAAAACGCCGATAGACACTGAGGTCATGAGTACTCTGCGGCCTCTGTCCAATCCCTTCCGGCGTCGTGCCGCGACGCCGAGCGTCGAGATGCTGACCGACCGGCTCTGCGTTTTGACGCGTGAGCGCCATGAGCTGCGGTCGATCGGCGCGGGCTCGGTTCCTCTGGAGCAGAACCGCGTAGCGATCGCGCGGGCGCAGTGGGAGCTCTCGTACGCGCTCATCGAGCGCTACCTGCCTGGGCCGGCTGCGGCCCAGAGCGCGGCGTAGCCCTCTCCGTCCGTTAATCGACGTTCTACTGAGTCGATGAGGCTCGTTTCCCGCATGGAGATTGCGGCCCGGCCCCGTCGGCAAGCTGTGGCGCAGGTGGGGGACAGCAGGCCTGCGTCCCGACGAACGGGGGACAGAATCCGCCTCGGGCTCGGAAAACAGGGGACAGCGGGCCGCCCGCGCGGGGCGAAAACGAAAGCATGGCCCGCGCACTTCGCATCGCTCTCGTCACCGCCTTCGCCGCACTCGCCCTGACCGGCCAGGCGCAGGCGGCGGGCGGCGACTACGTCTTCGACGGCGGCACGGCGAAGCAGCGCACGCAGGTTCGGTTGGCGCTGAACGCGAGCACCTTCAA
The DNA here is from genome assembly GCA_036001625.1 of Gaiellaceae bacterium. Taxonomy (GTDB): domain Bacteria; phylum Actinomycetota; class Thermoleophilia; order Gaiellales; family Gaiellaceae; genus VAXT01. The sequence continues at coordinate 19,076 of DASYUD010000060.1, read as the reverse complement.
CTGGAGCATCGTTCCGGCGCAGATCACGATCCACATCGGCCGCGTCGACCAGACGGAGGCGACACGCGGCGAGATCTGGCTCGACTCCCGCCTTCTCGACGCCGGCCGCTTCTCCTGGGCAGTGGTGCAGCACGAGTACGCGCACCAGGTCGACTTCTTCCTCTTCGACGACACGACCCGCGCCCGGTTGCTGCGCCTCCTAGGCGGTCGCGACTGGTGCTACGGCATCCCCGGGCTCCTCCATTCCCAGTACGGCTGCGAGCGCTTCGCCTCCACGCTCGTCTGGGCGTACTGGCCCTCGCGCGACAACGCGTACAGGCCGGAATCGCGCAAGGCCGAGTCGGCGGCGATGGCACCGGCGAAGTTCCGCTCTCTCATGAAGCAGCTCGTCGGCGCCTGATCCGCCGACGGCCCTCAAGCTCCGTCGAGACTCGCCGATACGAATCGCGAGGGGCCCAGCCGACACCGGGAGTTGCCATGCCGTCGAAGGTTCTTGTCTGTGACAACGAAGAGCTGCTCCGAGCGCTCGTGCGCGGGGCACTTGAGATTGGCGACTACGAGATCGTCGAGGCGCGAGACGGCGACGAGTCCGTCGAGCTTGCGAGGTCGTGCGAGCCCGACCTCATCGTGCTCGACATGATGATGCCCGGCCGGACGGGGCTCCAAGTGCTCCAGGAGCTGCGAGCCGAGCCACGCTTCGCCAAGACGCCCGTGGTGATGCTGACGGCGCGTGCGCAGGCTGTCGACCGAGACGCTGCGACCGCCGCCGGAGCCGATCGCTTCTTGCCCAAGCCGTTCAGCCCTCTCGAGCTCGTCTCCATCGTCGAGCAGCTTCTGGACGGGCACGCGTGAGCGCCGGGTCTCACTCGAGCTTCCCGGTCGGGCGTCTGACGGCCGTCTTCGCACTCCTGAGCATCGCTCCCCTCGCCCTGCTCACGTACTTCAGCCTGACCCTCGCGACCGACGCCGTCCACCGCGAGGTGGAGACGCGAATGAGCTCGGACGCGTCGATGAGCGCAGAGGTCGTTCGCGGGGACATGGAGGGGCTCAAGCAACTCGTCGCGGCGTACGCCCAGCGGCCGAGCCTGATCACGTCGCTGGCCGACGGCGTCCGCACTCCAGAGGAACGCGCGTTCGCGCGTCTCACCCTCGGGGAGTTGCGACGGGCGCGCCGAGGCATCTCCTCGGCGGGCCTCATCGCTCCCGACGGGAGGCTGATCGACGTCGTTCCAGAGACGCCGTCGATCATCGGGAAAAACTTCAGCTTCAGGGACTGGTTCAAGGGCGTCACCCGCAGCGGCCGCCCCTACGTCTCGGAGGCTTTCCGGTCGAAGGCTATCGGCCAGCCAATGGTGGTCTCCGCGGCGACGCCTGTGCGTGACTCCCACGGCCGCGTCCTCGGAATCCTCGTAGCCGGCTACAGCCTTGAGCACATCCAGCGCTTTGTCGACCAACTCGCCGTCGCCCAGCACGTGAAGCTCAGGGTCACCGACCAGCGGGGCAATCTCGTCGTCGCGCCGGGGGGAGTGCCGAAGCGACTCCTCTCACCTCGCAGCGACCCCCACGTCGCCGCTGCGCTCGAGGGGCGGAGGGGCATCGGCGAGCTCGACACGCCTGACGGGCGCTTGCTCTCCGCCTACATGCCGGTCCCCGGCGTCGGCTGGACGATCACCGCCTCGGTGCCGGCGAACACCGCCTTCGCGGCGATAGACGATCTTCGCTGGGCCGTTCTGGCGATCGCCGGGCTGCTCGGGCTCGTCCTCCTCGGGGGCCTCGCGCTCCTACTGCGAACGTTGCGCGGGCGGAGACGGGCGGAAGTGGAGGCGGCGCGCCTTACGAACATCAACCGGGCCGTGCTCGACGCGACGCCGGATGCGATCTTCATGCTCGATCGAGCGGGCAGGCTGCTCGTGAAGAACGCCGCGCTCGACCGTCTCCAAGAGAACGGAGCCGAGGAGCTTCCAGACGCTGATGTCTACGAGGGCCTGCGCACTGCCGCCGACGGGATGACCGACCCCGAGGGCTTTCGCCGAACCCTCGACGCGGTAGCCGCCGATCCCGAGTGCGTCGCGGCCCACGACCTCGAGCGCGCCGACGATGGGCGAGCCTTCCGGCTCTACTCGGCGCCGGTGCGCGACACATCCGCCGAACTCGTGGGACGGATCTTCGTGATGCACGAGCGCACAGCCGAGATCGAGGCCGAGCGGCTGAAGTCAGACCTCGTCGCGACCGTCTCGCATGAGCTGCGAACGCCTCTCGCAAGCATCCTCGGATTCGCAGAGCTGCTTGTCGACCGCGACGTGGACGAGGCGACCCATGAGCGCTACCTGGCAACGATTCACGGGGAAGCGAAGCGGTTGACGACGCTGATCAACGACTTCCTCGATCTTCAGCGGATCGAGGAGGGTGGCTTCACGCTCACGCTCGACCAATTCGACCTCGAGGAAGTGCTCCGCGAGCAGGTCGAGCTCTTTGCAGGCCAGAGCGAGAGCCACAGGATCCAACTCGCCTCACCCGGCGAGCCGGTCAAGCTTCTCGGGGAGCGGGACCGGATCGCGCAAGTCCTGGCGAACCTCCTTTCGAACGCGATCAAGTATTCGCCGGCCGGCGGCCAGGTCGAAGTGGGCGCGACGGCGAGGGACAGCGTCGTGCGGGTCTCGGTTTCCGATCCCGGCCTCGGCATCCCCGCGGACCAGCAGCGGCGTCTGTTCACGAAGTTCTTCCGAGTCGACACCTCGGATACGCGCGAGATCGGCGGCACCGGCCTCGGCCTCGCCCTCTGCCGCGAGATCGTCGAGGCCCACGGCGGCCGGATCAGCTTCGACAGCGTGGAGGGTGAGGGCTCGACGTTCTGGTTCGAGCTGCCTTTCCCGCAGCAACGCAACGGCACGGGCCCTCGGCGAGTGCTCGTGATCGAGGACGATCCTGCCGCGGCCTCCCTCCTCGTCGAGTACATCGACGGCAACGGCTACGAGGTCGAGGTCGCCGCGACCGGCGAATACGGCCTCTCGCGGGCGATCGAGGACCCGCCCGCGCTGATCTGCCTCGACATCGGCCTGCCGGGCGAGCTCGACGGCTGGCAGGTCCTGGCTCGCCTCCGCGAGCGGCCGGACACGGCGAACGTGCCCGTCGTCGTCTGCACCGGGCGGAACGGGCGCGACCGGGCCGGGGCGCTTGGCGTGGCGGACTTCGTCACGAAGCCGTTCTCGCGGCAGCAGATCCGCGATGCGATCGCCCGGCTCCTCCCGGAAGGGCGCGGAAGCGTCCTCGTCGTCGACGACGATCCGGCCGTTCGCAGGCTCGTCTTCGAGACGCTCCGCAAGGAGGGCGTCGAGCTCCGCGAGGCGGCAGACGGCGAGTCGGCGCTGGCCGAGATCGCCATGGAGAAGCCGGACGCGGTCGTCCTCGACCTGATCATGCCCGGGCTCGACGGCTTTGACGTTCTCGAGCGGCTTCAGTCCGATCCGGAGACGAAGCTGATCCCCGTCGTCGTGCTGACGGCGCGCCGCCTCTCGGCAGACGAGCGCGGCCTATTGAAGGAGCGCGCCGTCTCGCTGCTGGAGAAGAGCGCGTACTCGGCGCACGAGCTACGACGGCTCGTCCAGCGGGCGCTCGGCGAGTAGCCGCTCGATCGTTCCGAGCAGCTCGAGCGGGCTGAACGGCTTCGTCAGGAATGCGTCGACGCCGAGGGACTCGGCGAGCGCGCGGTGGTGCTCCTGGATCTCGGAGGTGAGGACGATCACGGGCAGACGCGGGTGCTGGACCTTGACCGCGTCGAGAACGGACGACCCGCCGAGCCCAGGCATTCGCCAGTCGAGGAGGATCAAGTCCGGAGCGTCGGCCTCGAGTCGCTCGAGTGCCTCCCGGCCGTCGCGCGCCTCGGCGATCTCGTAGTCGTCGCTGGGCAGCGTCATGCGAAGCAAGGAGCGGACGGCCTCGTCGTCGTCGACGATGAGCACGCGCAGGAGGCTCATTCTCGCTCTTCTCCCGCTGGTCTCACCTCCGTCAGGGCGAGCATGAGCGCGTCGCTCTTGCCCACGGTCTCGAGCAGCCGCTCGATCGCGGCGGAGAGCCGCTCGGCTGCCTCGAGGATGCGCGCCGAAGCCTCGCGGCGCGTGCGCTCGTCGTCGCGGGCGTGGAGGAGCTCGGCGAAGCCCCTGATCGCGGTCAGCGGAGTCTGGAGCTCGTGGGCGAGGATGGAGAGCGCCTCCTCGGCGGCCTCGTCCCGCTGGGACCTCATAGGAGTCCCCGGTTGTGGGCCTCGGCGACGGCCTCTGCTCGTCGCCGGACGCCGAGCTTGACGAAGATCCGGGCCACTAGCGTCTTCACGGTCTCGTCGCCCACACCGAGCGTCGAGGCGACCTCCCTGTTGGTCGATCCGCCCGCGACCAGGCGCAGCACCTCGCGCTCGCGCGGACTGAGTGCGGCCCGGCCCGGCGCGCGTCTCGGATGCCGCTCGTCGAAGGCGGAGGTTCCGTTCGCGACGGAGCGCAACGCCTGGAGGAGCTCGTCCACGCGCCCGCTCTTCAGCACCGTCCCCTGCGCTCCGGCGTCGCGGGCGGCCTCGTTGAAGCCCTGCTGGGCGTTCGCCGTCATCAGCAGCGAGGGTATTGATTTGCCGGCCTGGCGGAGATCCCGGACGAGCTCGGTGCCCTTCCTGTCCGGAAGCCGGTAGTCGACGAGCAGGAGCGCGGGCCGCCGCCGTTCCACGAGCTCGGTCGCCTCCGCCGCCGTGTGCGCGATGCCGGCGAGCCGGAACTCGGAGCCCTCCAGCGCGAGCCGAATCCAGTCTCGGACCATCGCGTCGTCCTCGACAACGAGGACGGAAACCTCGCCGCCAGAGTCAGTCACAGTTTCAGCATTCCGGGTCCGCATGGCGGTTCCTCGTGTCAACATTGACAGTTCCCGTATCTAACTCTCCCGGAACGTCTGTGGCCAGATCAGGCGGCGCGGGCTCGGAAGCGCACGAGCTCGACGAAGGCGGGTGTCACGGCTGGATCGAACTGGCTGCCGGTGCAGCGCTCGATCTCGGCGAGGGCCTCCTCGAGCGGCAGCGCTCTCCGGTAGGGACGATCGTTTGTCATCGCGTCGAAGGCGTCGACGACGGCGAAGATCCGAGCGCCGAGCGGGATCTGCTGTCCCCTCAGACTCTTCGGATAGCCGGCGCCGTTCCAGGCCTCGTGGTGCGAGGCGACGACCTCGCGCGCGACGCCGCTCAGGTACGGGATGCCCTCGAGCAGCCGGTCGCCGAGCGTCGTGTGGAAGCGCATCTCCTTCATCTCGTCCGGGTCGAGAGGCCCGGGCTTGAGCAGGACGGCGTCGCGGATCCCTATCTTGCCGATGTCGTGGAGGAGGAAGCCATACTCGAGCTCGGGATTGTCGGCGAGCTTCGGCGCGACCTCACGGGTGAGGCGCAGTGCGAGCCGAGTTACGCGCTCGGCGTGGCCGCCCGTCTGGTCGTCACGAAGCTCGAGCGCCTTCGCGAGCGCGCGCACGGTCGTCGTGTAGGACTCTTCGAGACGCGCGAGCGCTTCCTCGGCCGCACGCCGCTGCACGCGCTCGGCGCCGTGGAGGTCGCGGAGTTCCTCCGCATACCTCAGGGCCTGGGCGTTTGCGAGATTCTCGTCCACTGCTCCGTCCCTTGGCTTTTCGGCCGGACCGGGGCTGCGGTTTAGGCCCTCCTCAGGGAAATGCCTCCGAGGAGAGTGGGATCCCGGTGGGCGACCTACTCCTCGAGCTCGATCAGTAGGGCGCCGCCCGCGACGCGGTCGCCTTCCGAGACGTGCACGGCACGGACGATCGCCTCGTAGGGCGAGACGACCGGTGTCTCCATCTTCATCGCCTCGAGCACGAGCAGCGTCTGCCGGGGGCCGACTCGATCGCCCGCCGCGGCCAGCACCTTGATCACCGTGCCCGGCATCGGGGCGGTCAGTGCGCTCTGCTCGCCGCCCGCGACGCCGGCCCGGGCGTGCGCGGCTTCGTCGACGTCGGGTGGGGCCTGAGGCGCGGGAGGGGGAAGGTTCAGCCGCCAGGCTCCGTCCCAGGGCCCGCTCGGGAGCCGGGAGGGCGGCGGCGAAAGCGGCGGGTACTCCGCCAGGAACGCAGTCGTCGCCCGCCCGGCGCGCACGGCGGGGTGCGCGACGAGCCAGCGCAGAAACGACAGGTTCGTGGTCAGGCCCTCGACCTCGGTCTCGGCAAGCGCGTCGCGGAGTCGCAGGAGCGCCTCGTCGCGGGTCGGGCCGTGGGCGATCAGCTTCGCGATCATCGGGTCGTAGGCGACTCCGACCTCGTCGCCCTCCTCGACGCCCGCATCGACGCGGATCCCGGTCGGCAGCCGCAGGCGCTCGATTCGGCCGGCCTGGGGGAGGAAGCTCTCAGGGTCCTCGGCGTAGAGGCGGACCTCGACCGCGTGGCCGTCGAGCCGCGGTTCGAGCTCGAGCCGCTCGCCCGCCGCGATGCGCAGCTGCTCCCGGACGATGTCTATGCCTGTCACGAGCTCGGTAACGGGGTGCTCGACCTGGATCCGGCCGTTCAGCTCGAGCAGGAAGAACTCCCGCCCGTCGAGCATGAACTCGACCGTGCCGGCGCTGCGGTAGCCGATCGCGCGCCCGAAGGCGACCGCGGCCTGGCTCATCCGCTCGCGGAGCTCGACGTCGAGCGCGGGAGAGGGGGCTTCCTCCAGCACCTTCTGGTGGCGCCGTTGGATCGAGCACTCGCGCTCGCCGAGCGCGACCACCTGGCCGTGCTCGTCGGCCAGGAGCTGGATCTCGACGTGGCGTGGGCGCTCGACGTAGTGCTCGCAGAAGACGGTGTCGTCCCCGAAGGCCGCCTTGCCTTCGCGCCTCGCCGCTGCGAGCGCCTCGTCGAGCTCAGCGGCCGAGCGAACGACGCGCATGCCGCGCCCGCCGCCGCCCGCCGCGGCCTTGACGACGAGCGGGAACCCCACCTCGTTCGGCTCGCCGGCCGCCAGCACGGGCACGTCCACCTCGCGCGCGATGCGCTTCGCTTCGAGCTTGTCGCCGCCCGCGCGGAGAGTCTCGGGCGTCGGGCCGACGAAGGCGATCTCCGCGGCCTCGACGGCCTCTGCGAAGTCCGGGTTCTCGGCGAGGAAGCCGTAGCCGGGATGGATCGCGTCGGCCCGCGCCTGCTTCGCCGCCCGGATGTGCTCCTCGGAGGAGAGGTAGCTCAGGATCTCGACGGTCTCGTCAGCGGCGCGCGCGTGGAGCGATCCGCGGTCGTCCGGCGCGACCACCGCGACCGTGCCGATCCCGGCCTCGCGGCACGCGCGGAAGACGCGGACGGCGATCTCGCCGCGGTTCGCTACGAGGAGCTTCCGGATCACGCCGTTGTCGCTCTCGCGCCGAGGAGCGCGCAGGTCTGCGCTACCCCGCTACTTGTTTCCGGTGGAATTCCCTCCGGTTCGGGTCTCAGGCACGAAGATTCCAGGGGGCGGAGAGGGCGGGGGAGGCGGCGGAGAGTTCGGCGTTTTTGCCATTTGCTCACTCTAGCGGGACGCATTTCGCCATGGCGCAGGCCGTTTTTCGAGAAACGCGCGCAGGCCTGCTTGCCCCTCTTCGCCGGCTCGCAGGCGGGCTGCGATGTGCGCGGCCTCCTCGCCGCTAGCTCGCTCGCGGATGAGCTTCTTTGCCGCGCGGACGGCCTCGGGCCCGGAGCTCAGGAGCTCGCCGACCACCCGCTCGACGGCTCCGTCGAGATCGGGGGCGATCTCGTGGACCAGGCCGATGCGCAACGCCGCGCCGGCATCGAACCGCTCCCCGGTGAGGAAGTACCGCCGCGCCGCGGCGCCGCCGATCCGCGGCAGGACGAACGGCGAGATGACGGCCGGCACGATTCCGAGCTTCGCCTCGGAGAAGCCGAACGTCGCGTCCTCGGCGGCGAGAGCGATGTCGACACAGGCGGCGAGCCCACAGCCGCCACCCAGGCAATAGCCCTGGATGGGCGCGACGAGCGGAGCGGGGCAGGAGTCGACCGCTTCGAGCATCCGGTAGAGGCGAAGCGCGTCCTCGACGTTCTCCTCGTACGAGAGGTCGATCGCGGCCCGCTGCCACTCGATGTCCGCCCCGGCGCAGAAACTCTCGCCCTCGCCGGCGAGAACGACCGCGCGCGCGTCGCCGACATCGGCGAAGGCCTCGTGCAGCTCGGAGATGAGCGCGGCGTCGAAGGCGTTGCGCCGGTCGGGCCGCGCCAGCGTCACGTGGAGCACCGGGCCGTCTCGCTCGATCCGCAGCGCGCTCATCCGTGTGAGCTTAGAGTCGGAGCGTGCTCAGGGGAACGCTCGCCGCCTCGGTGACGCCGCTTCGCGACGACGGCAACGCTCTGGACGAGGAGGCATTCGCACCGCTCGTCGACTTCTTCGTCGCGGGCGGTCTCGACGGGGTGTTCGCGCTCGGCACGACCGGGGAGGGAATCCTGCTCTCGCTAGACGAGCGGCGTCGTGCAGCGGAGCTCTTCGGCGAGGCGAGCGGCGGGCGCCTCGCACTCGCCGTCCACTGCGGAGCGCAAACGACGGCGGACACGGCGGCTCTCGCTACGCACGCGGCCGAGATCGGCGCCGACGCTGTCGCCGTGATCGCCCCGCCCTACTTCCGGCTCGACGAGGACGCGCTGCTCAAGCACTTTGCGACTGCGGCTGCGGCGTGCGCCCCGCTGCCGTTCTACCTCTACGAGCTTGCAAGCGCGAGCGGCTACGCGGTGCCCGTCTCGGTTATCGAGCGGCTGCGCGAGCGCGCCCCGAATCTCGTCGGGCTGAAGGTCTCGGACCGGCCGTGGGAACGCTTCGAGCCCTATCTGCTGGAGGGCCTCGACGTATTCGTCGGGCCGGAGGCGCTAATCGAGCGCGGTCTTGCGCGCGGAGCGGTCGGAGCCGTCTCCGCGCTGGCGACTGCTTTCCCGGAGCGGGTCGTCGAGGGCCATTCGACCGCTCTCGCGAAGCTGCGGGACGCGATCGAGCGCTTCCCGCTCCACGCCTCGCTCAAGCACGTGCTCGGCCGGCGCGGCGTGCCGGTGCGCGCTGACGTGCGAGCCCCGCTGCGGCGGCTGACGGAGGCGGAGCGGGACGGCCTGGACCGGTGGCTCGAATCCTCGTAGCCGGGGCAGGCGCGATCGGGGCCTCGATCGCCTACCAACTCAGCCTGCGCGGTGCGCGCGACGTCGCCCTCTGCGATCGGGCCCAGATCGCGAGCGGTTCTACCGGCAAGGCGATGGGCGGAGTTCGCCAGCAATTCTCGACCGCTGCCGAGGTGCGGCTCGCCCAGGCTTCGATCCGCTTCTTCGAGGAGCTCGGCCCGCCGCTCTTCGAGCAGGTCGGCTACCTCTTCCTCGCGACGACGGGGGAGGGGCTCGCGCGGCTGGAGGACCGCGCGGCGATGCAGCGCGAGCTCGGCGTTCCCGTCGAGCCCGTCGATGCGTCGTCCGTGGCGGGTCTTCGCACCGACGATGTGGTAGGCGCATGGGGCTGCTGGGAGGACGGCGTCGCCGAGCCGGCGGAGATCACGCGCGAGCTCGTGCGCCGCGCGGTCGAGCGCGGCGTCGACGTGCGCGAGCGCACGGACGCGCGCGAGCTCGAGCGCGACATTCTCGTCATCGCCTCCGGCGCAGCATCGCCGGAGCTCTGGCCAGGGCTTCCGATCCGGCCACTCTGCCGTCAGCTCGTCGACGTCGGCCCGGTCGCCGGGCTGCCTGCCGACCTGCCGATGACGATCGAGGAGGAGAGCGGCTTCCACTTCCGACGCCGCGGCGCCACGTTGCGCCTCGCGATGCCCGAGCCCGCTGCGCGGTGGACCGAGGAGGAGCTCGTCGATGAGGCGATCGTCGAGGACAAGCGCCGGCGCCTGGCACACCGCCATCCGCCCGCGGCTGACGCGCCCGTCGTGCGCGCGTGGGCCGGTCTCTACGACATGACGCCCGACGCGCATCCGATCATCGGGCCTGTCGCCGACGGCGTCTACGTCGCGGCCGGCTTCTCGGGTCACGGCTTCATGCAGTCGCCCGCGGTCGGCGCTGCAGTGGCCGAGGAGCTACTCGAGGGCAGCTCGGAGTTCGACCTCTCGCCCTATCGGCTCGAACGGTTCGAGGCGGGCGCGGTGTTCCCCGAGCAGCTCGTGCTCTGATCTCGGCTACTCGAAGGCGAGCCCGCGGCGGGAGAGCTCTTCGAGCTCGAACGCGCCTTCGATCGTCGCCTCGACGTCGAAGTCCTCGCCGATGTCGGGCTCCTTGCCGATCAGCTCCCGAGCCCGGCTCGGCAGTTCCTGCTCGGCCGCCTCACGGGATTCCCAGAGGTAAAAAGCGCCCCAGCGCTCGGTGGCTTCGTCCGAGATCCACGCCTTGAAGCGCAATCCGGGCACCTCGGCGAAGGCTTCGACGGATTCGTCGCGCAGGTAGCGCCGAAGCTCGTCGATCGTCGTCTTCGAGTCCGCGAGATTCCAGAGGACCAGCCGGACGAGCAATCAGGCGGCTGGACGCGGCAGCTTGGCGATGAGCGCCTTGACCATGCGGAGAATGTCCGCCTCCTCGTGGCCGAAGTCGTCGAGATGTGAGCGCAGCGCCTCGTGGACGATGCGCAGTTCGTTGTCCGTGAGCTCGATCGTGTGCATGGCACGAGCCTACTGCGTCGGTGCATGTGTCAGAACCGTTACGAGCCCGTGACGCGGGCGTGTCGACGAGGAGTACTTCCCCTAGAACGGCCCGCGGGGCTCGTAGCTTCCGCGCCGAGCGCCGACCGCGATCATCGTCAGGCCCTCCGGGCCGGCGATCGGCATCCGCGTCGTCTCCGGATCGAAGCGCAGGAAGGTCCCCTCGCGGACCGGCACCTCCTCGCCGTCGATCCGGTAAACGCCTGAGCCGCGGACGACGACGTTGACCTCCTCTTGTCCCGACTCCTGCTCATTGTGCTCCCGGCCCTCGGTGTTGGGCGGGATCTTGTACCAGTTGATGCCGAAGGCCTCGACACCGAGCTCGCGCCGCACGAAGCGGACGGCGCCGCCGGGCACGGCGGCCTCGATTTCCTCCATGTTGACGACGCTGTAGCCCACTCTCACTGGGTCAGCCGGATGAAGACCACGATAGCGAGAGGATCGCAAAGACCGCGACGATCCCGAAGGTTCCGAGTCCCGTCGTCAAATCCCTGAGTCGCTAGGCCAGTGTGAGGCCGCGTACCAGGCGAGGGCGACCAGCGCAGCAATGAACAGGATGACGATGAGCAGCACGATCCCTGACGAGAGGCCGGTCGCGCCTACAAGGCTCTCGTTTGCCGACGCCGATTGGGTCTCGGCGTCGCGGGGCCGTGCGCGCCAAGCAGCTCGCGCGACATCCCGCGCCTCGCTGGCGAGCAGGCCCAGCCTCCGCAGATATTCCACCAGCTCGCGCTCGTTCCCAATCTGCTGCTGCGCTGTCTCCGAGCCGATGCTCACCGCCACCCAGCGATTGATGCCGAACTCGATCTCGACCTGCCCAATCGATGTCTCGGCGACGGTCGGCCCGTTCACATCCGGAAGATGCCGAACTTCGTCTCCCGGATCGGCGCGTTCAGCGCCGCCGAGATCCCCAGCGCGAGCACTCGCCGGGTGTCGAGCGGGTCGATGATCCCGTCGTCCCAGAGCCGTGCGGTCGAGTAGTACGGGCTCCCCTCGTGCTCGTACTTGGCGCGGATCTCCTCCGGATCCGCGTCGCCGACCATGGTCAGCACCGTCGCCGCCTGCTCGCCGCCCATCACCGAGATCCGCGCGTTCGGCCACATCCAGAGCTGCCGCGGCCCATAGGCGCGCCCGCACATGCCGTAGTTTCCCGCCCCGAACGAGCCGCCGATCACCACCGTGAACTTCGGCACCTCGGCGCAGGCGACGGCCATCACGAGCTTCGCCCCGTCGCGTGCGATGCCGCCCGCCTCGTACTCGGCGCCCACCATGAAGCCGGTGATGTTCTGGAGGAAGACGAGCGGCACGCGCCGCTCGCAAGCGAGCTCGATGAAGTGCGCACCCTTCTGCGCGGACTCGGCGAAGAGGATGCCGTTGTTGGTGAGGATCCCGACCGGGTAGCCCTCGATCCGCGCGAAGCCGCAGACGAGCGTCTCGCCGTAGAGCTCCTTGAACTCGTGGAAGCGGCTGCCGTCGACGATGCGCGCGATCACCTCGCGCGCGTCGAAGGCCAGCCGGTAGTCCTCGGGGACGAGCCCGTAGAGATCGGACGGGTCGACGGCCGGTTCCTCGGGCTCGGCGACGTCCCAGGGCGCAGCTTTGCGGCGATGGAGGTTGCGCGCGATCGAGCGGACGAGGGCCAGCGCGTGCTCGTCGCTCGTCGCGTAGTGGTCGGCGACTCCCGAGCGGCGCGCGTGGACGTCGGCGCCGCCGAGCTCCTCGGCGCTCACGTCCTGCCCCGTGGCCGCCTTCACGAGTGGTGGGCCGCCGATGAAGATCGTGCCGGTGCCCTTGACGATGATCGTCTCGTCGCTCATCGCCGGCACGTAGGCGCCGCCCGCTGTGCAGGAGCCCATGACCGCGGCGATCTGCGGGATCCCCTTGGCGGACATGCGAGCCTGGTTGTAGAAGATGCGTCCGAAGTGGTCGCGATCGGGGAAGACCTCTGCCTGGAGCGGAAGGAAGGCCCCGCCCGAGTCGACGAGATAGATGCAGGGCAGGTGGTTCTGCTCGGCGACCTCCTGTGCGCGCAGGTGCTTCTTCACGGTCAGCGGGAAGTACGTCCCGCCCTTGACGGTCGCGTCGTTGGCGACGATCACGCACTCCTGTCCCTCGACGACGCCGATCCCGGTCACCATGCCTGCCGAGGGAGCCTGGCCGTCGTACACCTCCCAGGCTGCGAGCGAGCCGAGCTCGAGGAAGGCGCTGCCGGGATCGAGTAGTCGATCGACCCGCTCGCGGGCGGGCAGCTTCCCGCGTGAGCGGTGGCGCTCGATCGCCTTCTCGCCTCCGCCTCGCGCCATCTGCGCCGTACGCTCGCGCAGCTCCGCGACGAGGGCGTCCATCCGCTCGCGGCGCTGCGCGAAGGCTTCGGATTCGCGCTCGACCTGTGAGGTGAGGACGGCCACCACGTGAGCCTAGCGCGTGAGCAGGCGCATTTCTGCCTGCATCTACTGAAAAGTTGTGAAATCGCATGAAATCGCTCACAGTGAGATATGCGGTCTCGGCGTTCACGAGGAGAGGGGCCTCTGCGGCAAATGAAGGTTCGGCTCAGCCATCCTGCGCTCGCGCACGACCTGCGCGAGTTCCTGCGCAGGGCCGAGTGCGACGCCCGTGAGGAAGGGGAGGGGATGCTCACGGTCTATGTGCCCGACGCCTACGGCGATGAGCAGGCGCGGCTGGAGCTCGACCTTTACCTGAAGGCGTGGCAGGCGAGCCATCCCGATGTCGAGGTGGACCTGTTCGAGATTCCCCAGTCGGGGGTCGAGGACGCCGGCGAACCAGCCGACTGAGCTAAGGACATGCGCCGCCTCCTCGTCCTCAGCGTGGCGGGGATCTCACTCCTCGCCGTTCAGCCCGGCCACGCGACCATTCGGCCCCAGTACGGGATGTCGGGGGTCGTTCTCGGGATGACAAAGGCCAAAGTGCGCGCGCGACTCGGCGCGCCGGTCGGGACCGGGGGCGGTCGCTTCTACTACGCGCGGGTCTGGGTCGGCTTTCGCCTTGGCCGGGTGGTCGAGGTGACGACGACGCGCTCGACCGAGCGAACGGGGTCGGGGATCGGCGTCGATTCCTACGAATCGGACGTGCGCCGGGTCTATCCGTCTGTGACGTGCGGTCCCTCGGGCGGCTTCCGCCGCTGCCGGCTCGGGAGCGGCGCGCCCGGGACGCGCGCGACGGACTTCCTGCTAGGGCACGGCCGGGTCATCCAGGTGACCATCTCGCGCCTGAGATAGGCCGACTGGTAGTACGCTTGGGTCGAGGGGAACCCCAGCATGCGCCGCGGCTTCTATCTGCTTCCGGTCGTTCTCGTGGCCGTCACGCTGGCCGCCCTGCCGGCGGCTGCCCAGTCGCTGCACCCTGATCCCTACTTCGTCGGCGGAGTGGAGGACGACCAGTACGGGGGCAACATCTGGTTCAACTACGCGGCCGGCCGTGAGGCCCGGCACATAACGGCCGGAACCTTCTTGGTCCAGATCGATGACAACTCGCCCACGCACAACTTCCGGTTGAGGGACCTCACCTGGCAGGGCACCCACCTCGACATGACCACCACCGCTGATTTTGAGGGAACGGTCTTCTGGACCGTCACGTTTGAAGCGACGGAGCAACAGAACGGCGACTACGAGTTCCTCTCCGAGGACAACCCGGACTACCTGCGAGGCGTCATCACCGCCCACCCGCAGGTCCCACCGCCGCCGCCGCCCCCACCTCCACCCGGCCCGCCGCCACCTCCGCCGCCCCCTGGGCCGCCGCCGCCACCTCCTCCGGCGCCTTTGGGCCAGCCGGACCTGATCGCCGTCGTCGGCCCGGAGCCCCGAATCCAGGTCTACCACTCCGATGGACGACCGGTGGATCGACTCGCCCCCGGGACGTACTCGATCCAGGTGCACGATCTATCCGAGAGCCACAACTTCCATCTCACCGGCCCGGGCGTGAACGAGAGGACGGCGGTAGGCGACATCGTCCACCCGGTCTGGAGGATCACCTTCCAGGAGGGCCGCTACACGTTCGTCTGCGACGCGCACGCGACGACGATGCGTGGTTCGCTCGTCGTCGGGACCGCCCCCTTGCCGGCGAAGTGTCGCGTGCCGAGAGTTACCGGGAAGAGCCTGCTCGCTGCGCGGCGGGCGATCCGAAGGGCGCATTGCTCGGTCGGGAGAGTCCGCTATACGCGCTCGGCACGGACACGGGGGCGGGTCGTGCGCCAGTCCCCGCGGGCGGGCACGAGGCTGGCGCGTGGGGGGCGGGTCAACCTCGTCGTCAGCCGCGGGCGAACCTGAAGTCGGGCTACGCCTTGAAGCGTGCCGCCTCGTCGGAGCCGCCGGTGGCGTCGCCGGCGCTGTACGCATGAGCGCCCGCGCCTGCGAGTGTGCCGCCGTCGACGATCAGGTATTCCTCGCGAATCGAACGACTGTCGAACCAGCACTCCAGGATCTCGCGCACTCCGGCCGCATAGCGGGCTTGCGCGGACAGGGACGACCCTGACACGTGTGGTGTCATCCCGTGGTTGGGCATCGTCCGCCACGGATGATCCCTTGGAGCCGGCTGAGGGAACCAGACGTCTCCGGCATACCCGGCAAGCTGGCCGCTCTCGAGCGCGCGGGCGATTGCGTCGCGGTCGCAGATCTTGCCCCGCGCGGTGTTGACGATGTATGAGCCGCGCTTCATCTTGGCGATCAGCGCGTCGTCGAAGAGGTTCTCGGTCTCAGGATGGAGAGGGGCGTTGATCGTGACCACGTCGCAGACCCGCACCAGCGACTCGGCGTCCGGGTGGTAGGTCACGCCGAGCTCGCGCTCCACCTCTTCCGGGAGTCGGTGCCGATCGGTGTAGTGCAGTCCCACCTCGAACGGCTTCAGCCGCCTGAGCACAGCGGAACCGATGCGGCCGGCGGCGACTGTCCCGACTTGCATCCCTTCGAGGTCGTATGACCTGGCGACGCAGTCGGCGATGTTCCAGCCTCCCTTGACGACCCACTGATAGGACGGGATGTAGTTGCGGACGAGCGACAGGATCATCATCACCACATGCTCGGACACGCTGATGCTGTTGGAATAGGTGATCTCGGCGACGGTGATCCCACGGTCGATCGCCGCTGCCAGATCGACGTGGTCCGAGCCGATCCCGGCTGTGACGGCGAGTCTCAGGCCAGGCGCCTTGGCGATCCTCTCGGCCGTCAGGTACGCAGGCCAGAACGGCTGGGAGATGACGATCTCAGTGTCAGGGAGCTCGCGCTCGAAGACCGAGTCCGGCCCGTCCTTGTCCGAAGTGACAACAAACTCGTGGCCGCGCTCCTCGAGGAACGTCCGCAGCCCGAGCTCCCCGGAGACGCTGCCTAGAAGCTCACCGGGCTCGAAGTCGATCCGCTCCGGGGTCGGCGTCGTCTGACCGTCGTAGTAGCGCTCGATCTTGGGAATCGCGTCTCGAGCGTTCGACCTCGGATACCCATCGACAGGATCGTCGTACAGGACACAGAGAACCTTTGCCACCTCTGCCTCACCTCCTCGCCGGCCCCCGCCTGGCCGGCGGATTCTAGACCTCTCCCGAGGCGCCGGCATCTTGCGCCTGAGCTCCGGGGCGATATCCCCATCTGCGGGCCCTACGTTAGGCCGCGCACGGACTCGAGACACGCGGCGAGCTCCCTGCGGTGCGCCTCGCTGTCGAAAGCGCGCGTCGGATGAGGCGAGAGTGCGTGCTCGCGGAGCTGCCCGCCGACGCGGACGTAGACAGCCGGGTAGATCGTCGCGTCGGCGTCCATCTCGACGGCGACGGCGACCGCGTCCGGGCCCGCGGTGTCGATGAAGTGCTCGAGCGGGACGATGCCGTCGTCGCGGATCTCGCCGTCGAGGCTCAGCACGCGGGCCAGGTAGCCCTTTTGGATCCAAAGCTCGGGCGCGCGCGCGAGCTCGGAGAGCAGATACGGCAGCACGTCGTCCGGGGCCAGGGTGGGACGCTCGAGCCGGACGCCGAAGCGCGTCTCGGCCAGGTGGCGGGCCATGACGCGAGCGTTGTAGCGATAGCCGTTCACGGAGGTCGAGTTGCTGGCGAGTCCCTGCTTGCGGAGCCCGTGCGAGCCCTGCGACGCGTTCCCGGCGAAGTAGATCCCCGGCGCCGAGATGCTCTCCCAGAACGGCGTCAGCGCGGGGATCCGCCCGTCGACGTCCGTCGCCACCCCGAGCTCGGGCAGGTCGCGCAGCGGCGTGCGGAACCCGGTCGCCACGATCACCTCGTCGACCTCGAAGACGAGCTCGCCCGGCCAGGTGGTGCCGTGCGTGTGCACCCGGTAGCCGCCGTCGTGCTTCTCGATCCGCTCGATCGCCACGTCGATCACGTAGGCGCCCGAGCCGCCCCGGGTGTATTCGTCGAGCGGCTGGAGGTAGCGCGTGCGGAGCGCCGAGCGGCCGAGCACCGCGATCTGCGCCGGCCGCGGCGAGGCGAGCACGATCTGGCTCACCCACGGCAGCAGCCCATTTGCTAGCTCGAAGCCGGAGTTGCGCTTGCCGACGATGAAGACGCGCTTGCCGCGGTAGTCGTCTCGCCGGCGCGTCTCCGCGTAGTGGGGCGCGTCCTCGACCCCGGGGATCTCCGCCTTCCACGGCTCCGTAACCCCGAGTGCGAGGACGGCGGCGCGGCAGCGGTACTCGCCGTCCGAGGTCTCCAGGACGATGCCGTCCTCCTCTCGGCGCGTCGCCTCCCAGCGGCAGCCGTAGCGGACGGCGAGACCGGTGCGCTCGGCGAAGGCGACGATCCCCGCCTCCATCTCCTGCCGCGAGGGCACGTCGTAGGCGCGGTCCATGAACTCGGGCACGAGCGCCCGGTGCGCCGGATCGTCGGCCAGGAGGCTGTTGTGGTCGTACCACTCGTACTCCCGCGTCCCGCGATCGAAGGGGGCGTCCGGCTTCGTCCAGCTGATCAGCCGCTCGAAGATCGGGAAGCGGCGGAACATCCCGCCCGGCCCGTCGTCCGCCGACAGCACCGCGTGCCGGACGGCCAGCTCGCGCAGGCAGTAGCTCGTCTGCAGACCACCCGGGCCGCTGCCGACGACGACCACGTCGTAGTCGCCGGGCGGGAACGGGCGCTCGACTACGCCCGCCACTCGAGCGCGGCGCGCAGCCTGCGCACCTCGGCGTGGAGCAGGCGAAGGAGGAGCCGCGGCCGCTCGAGTAGGAATTCCTCGAGGTCCGGAGCCGGGACGACGACGCAGCGCAGCATGGTCTTTGCGACGACGTCTGCGGTCGGCGCTTCCCCGCTGAGCGCTGACACCTCCCCGAAGAAGTCGCCCGGCCCCAGCGTCCATGGCTCCTCTCCGCCGATCTGGATCGCGGCCTGTCCATCAAGGATCACGTAGAAGCCGCTGCCACTCAGGCCTTGCCGCAGCACGCGCTTGCCTTCGGCGAAGACCTGCTCGTCGACCGATTGCGCGACCGCCTCCAGCTGGGGCGGAGTCAAGTCAGCGAACAGCGCGAGCCGGCCGAGGGTATCGAGCAAGGAGGAGCGGCCCTCCATCGAGCCCCCACCGTACTCGTAGAACTCGGTTCGCCGCCACGAGACGGGTCGTTACAGAGAGCACATGGCAACGCTCTACGTCGCCGTGCGCGTTTGACCCAGCGATCGCCCGGAGAGAAGATTGCGCTTCGGCCCGTCCACCGCTTTGGGCCGCGGCTTGGACGGGGGCTGCGGTACGGAAAGGAGGGCCCATGACGAAGGTGAAGCGTTTGGGTGCGCTGCTGTTCGCCCTGTGCGTGTTCGCCGTCTCGGTGCCGTCGGCGTTCGCAGATGCGGGAGGTGGCCCCGGGAGCAACCACGGATGCCCCGGGCACCAGCCACCGCCCCCGCCGGGCGGAGGATGCGGCCACTAACGGCGTCGAGCCCCGCGCCTTCGTTAGGCGCGGGGCTCCTGTCCTCCTCCATCTCCGAGCTGCCCCGCCGGATGGCAACCTGATCGCCGATTCCCTCTTCGTCGACCGCGCGGCGGAAGATCGCACTTGCCGCGTGACCCCCTCCGCATGTTGTCGCAAGCACGAGCTCGCTTGACCTTCGACGAAAGGGACCCTAGGCTGGGCCGGACTTCTGTGGCGAAGACTGCGGCGTTCGCCGAAGACATCTATTTCGACGTGCTCTTCCAGGGCGTCGCTGACGACGGCGTCTACGGGTACAGGGTCATCGGAAGCGGCGCGAGCATGGGCGGCATGTAGTTCGCCCGATACGCCTGTTCCTCATCGTTGCGGCTCTGCTCGGAGTCGTGCTTTCCGTCGCCACGGAGCGTGCGTGGGCGCAGCCCGGCATCCGCGCCGTCTCGACCGCGGCCGATCCAATCGCGGCGGAGAGGTTCACTCTGCAGATACCCATCGGCGCCCTTCCCGGCGATGTCGTCGTGGCGGCACTCGATCTGCGCCTACCCGGGAGCGTCCAGGTCACGGCGC
>DASYUD010000059.1:0-1712 GCA_036001625.1 Gaiellaceae bacterium | reverse complement strand
ATCGTTTCTACGACGCCATGGCGGCCGAGGTGGAAGGCGCGGGCGGCACGGTCGAGAAGTTCGTCGGCGACGCCGTCATGGCCGCCTTCGGAGCGCCGACAGCTCAGGAAGATCACGCGGAGCGCGCGCTGCACGCCGCTCTCTCCATGCAGCGGCGCCTCGAGGAGCTCTTCGGCGAGATGCTCGCCCTCCGGATCGGCGTCAACACCGGGGAAGTCGTTGTCGGGCGCGCGCGGGAAGGAAGCTCGTTCGTGACCGGCGACGCCGTCAACGTGGCCGCCCGCCTCGAGCAGGCTGCCGCCCCCGGGGAGATCCTCGCCGGCGAGCGGACAGTCGCGGCCGTGCGCGGCGCGTTCGAGTTCGCAGAGTCCGCGAGCGTCGAGGCGAAAGGTAAGCCGGGGGGCGTCGCGTGCCGCCGCGTGTTGCGCGCGCTCTCGCTGATGCGGCCCCGAGGAGTCAGCGGATTGCGCCGTTCATTCGTCGGCCGGAGCGACGAACTCGCCCACCTCCAGGCCGGCTACGGGCGAGTCATCGACCAGGGCAGCCCGCACCTGGTGACGATCAGCGGCGAAGCCGGCGTTGGCAAAACCCGCCTCGTCCGCGAGTTCTGGGAAACCCTCGGCAGCGAATCGCCGGAGCCGCTGCGGCGGACCGGACGCTGCCTCCCCTACGGGCAGGGGATTACCTACTGGCCTCTCGGCGAGATCCTCAAGGAGCAATTCGGGATCCTCGAGAGCGACCCTCCCGAGGCGTTGAGCCTGCGCCTCGGCGAGCGCGAGATTCTCGGCCTGACGATCGGCCTCGACGTCGCCCGCGATCTGCATCCGCTCGCGGCACGCGACCGGCTGCACGCCGGCTGGGTTGAGTTCATCGAAGAGCTCGTCGCCGACCGTCCAGCCGTCGTGCTCATCGAGGACATCCACTGGGCGGAGGACCCACTGCTCGATCTCCTGGACCGCCTCCTCAGAGACATGCACGGGCCGATGCTCCTCATCGCGACCACGCGGCCCGAGCTTTTCGACCTTCGCCCGGCGTGGGGTGGGGCCCGCCGGGACGCCTCGACGATCGAGCTCGAGCCGCTGCCCGCCGAGGCTGCCTCGCGCATGTTGAGCGAGCTTCTCGCGGAAGAGCTCCCCGGCCACGTGAGCGCCATGATCGTCCGGCAGGCGGAGGGCAACCCATTCTTCGTCGAGGAGGTTCTGGAGTCGCTCATCGACCAGGGCGTCCTCATGCCTGCGAACGGAGGCTGGGTGGTCTCCGAGCTGCCTGGCGGCTTCGCAATCCCCGATTCAGTCCAGGCGGTCCTCGCCGCGCGCATCGACCTTCTCCCTCCGGACGAGAAGGCCGCGCTGCAGGCCGCTTCGGTCATCGGCCGCGTCTTCTGGACTGGTCCCGTCTACGAGCTCGTCCCGGACCGGCGACCGGACTTCCGCGTCCTCGAGGACCGGGACCTCGTCCGCCGGCGCGCGGGCTCGACCATCGCCGGCGAGACCGAGTACGCGTTCAAGCATCAGCTGACCCGGGAGGTGGCGTACGCCGGTTTGCCAAAGGCGAAGCGCGCCCGGCTTCACGCCAACTTCGCAGGTTGGCTCGAGCGGTTCGGCGGCGGACGGGACGAGCACGCGCCGCTCCTCGCTCATCATTACGCCGAGGCCGTACGGCCGGCCGACGCTGACCTCGCGTGGCTGGGGGCCGAGGAGGAACTCGAGCGA
>DASYUD010000058.1:0-22172 GCA_036001625.1 Gaiellaceae bacterium | reverse complement strand
CGCGCGGAAGCGGAAGAGCGCTGCCGGGCGCCCGCCGGCGCGGCCCGGCTCACGGCGCTTCCCGGTCGGCTCCAGCACGCCCCGCCGCACCAGGACTCGTTGGAGATTCGTGGCCGAAAGGTCGTGGCCTAGCGCGGCGGCGTAGATGTCGCGCAGCTCGCTGAGCGTGAACGTCTCCGGCGCCAGGGCGAAGCCGATGTTGGTGTAGGAGAGCTTGCCGCGCAGCCGCTCGCGGCCGGCGAGCGTGATCGCGCGGTGGTCGAACGCAAGCTTCGGCAGCCGGTCGACGGAGTGCCAGTCGGTGTCCTCGGGCAGCGCCGGGTCGACGCCTCGCGGGACGAGCCCCAGGTAGGCGGTTGCGAGCTGCCATTCGCGCGGGTGTCGGCCGGGATCGCTGCGCATCTCGAGCTGCTCGAGGTGGGAGAGCTCGCGGACGTCGACCTTGGCGGCCAGATGTCGACGGATCGACTGCTCGAGCGTCTCGCCCGGCTCGAGGTAGCCGCCCGGGAGGGACCAGGCGCCGGCGAACGGGTCTTTTGCGCGCTGCCAGAGCAGCACCTGGAGCTTGCCCGCGCGCACCTGGAAAACCACCGCGAGAGTGACGTGAAAGGGTCTGGTAGACTCAGCCATAGTTTTCGACTACGAGTCTAAAACTAGCGGAAAGAGGCGGATGGTGTCGGTAGTCGAGGTCGCGGTGCCGGGCGTACGGCGAGACGTGGAGGAGGTCCTCCGTGCTCACGGGTTCACGCGCTTCCACCGGAAGGCCGTGCTGGTCACGGGCGCGGCGTGGACGTTCGTGGCAATGGAGATCCTCCTCGTCGGCTTCGTCGCGCCGATCTTCACGGCTCTCTGGGACCTGAACGGCCGCATGCAGGGCCTCGTCAACAGCGCGGCGCTCGCGGGCTCGCTCGTCGGCAGCCTCTCGCTCGGCCGGCTGTCCGACCGGATCGGCCGCCGCGCGATCTTCCAGTATTCGATCCTCTGGTACGCGGCCTTCACGGCCATGACCGCGCTCTCCTGGGGCCCATGGTCGGTGATGACCTTCCGTTTCCTCGCCGGGCTCGGCCTCGGCGGGATGCTCGTCGTCGACCCTTCGATGCTCGCCGAGTACCTGCCGCCGCAGCGGCGCGGGCGCTTCCTCGTCTTCCTCGACTTCTTCTGGCCGATCGGCCTGTTGCTGGCGACCGGCCTCTCGTACGTCTTCCTCGACCGGATCGGCGGCGACTGGTCGTGGCGGTACCTCTTCCTCGCCGCCTCGTTCCCCGCCTTCATGGCCTTCGTCGTCCGGCTGAGCCTGCCTGAGAGCCCCTACTTCCTCGCGCGCCGCGGGCGGACGCGCGAGGCGGCCGAGGTGCTGAGCGAGATCACGGGCGAGCGGGTCGAGGCGGACGCGTTCGAGGCGCCGCCCGAGCCGCGGTCGTCGCTGCGGGAGCTGCTCGAGCCGGGGCTGCGCCGCACCTCGGCGGTGATGGTCGCCGTCTGGATCGCGCTCAACATCTCGTACTACGGCCTCTTCCTCTGGCTCCCGTTCGTCGTTGAGTTCGACAAGTTCGACATGAACGTCTACCTGCTGCTCGCGCTCTCGGCTCTCTCGCAGTTCCCCGGGTACGCGGCCGCAATCTGGCTCGTCGAGCGGATCGGGCGGAAGCCTACGCTCGCGTCATTCCTGCTCCTCGGCGGAGTCTCGGCGTACGCCTTCGCCGTCGCCGACTCGCCGACTGCACACGTGGCCGCGCTCTTCTTCGTCGGCTTCTTCAACCTCGGCGCGTGGGGCGCGGTGTATCCGTACACGTCCGAGCTCTTCCCGACGCGGGTGCGCTCGACGGCCTTCGGGATGGTCGAGGGAGTGGGGAAGGCGGCCGCGATCTCGGGGCCGTACATCTTCGGGAACTTGAAGGACTGGACCGGCGGAACGACCTGGTCGCTCACCTTCGTCGCGCTCGTGATGGTTGTCGGCGGCTTCGTCGCCGCCCTCTTCGGCCGCGAGACGCGGGGCCAGAAATTGGCCTAGTGGCGCTGCTCGACCGCCTCCGCCGACTGGCGCAGGAAGAACGCGTCGAGAAGCTAGCCCGCTTCATTGAGAAGGAAGCGCCCGACGTGGCGCGTCGCCTACGGGACGCCGACAGTGACGCGGCACATATCTGCTCGCGCGGGCGAAGTGGAACGATCGCAGCTCGAGCCTGCTTCAAGAGGCCGCCGACATCGAGGCTTCCATCGAGCGAAACGGCTTCTGGCAGCGGGAGTACGAGTGGCGAATCGGGACGCCGGGCTCCGAGCGAATCGAGAAAGGCCGTGCCGGATACCTCGTTACGACCACCTGCCACGGAGTCTTCACAGCAGAGGTCGATTCGCTTCAGGTCGCAGTCGAAGCGAGGCAGGTCCTGGCCGGGCTTCAGAAGGACCTGTTCTATGCGATCGGCTGGTCATCGAACGAGCCGACTGGTCGGAAGACGGGGGGCGAGCCGTATCTGGTGCGGCTTTCGACCGCGTCCATTCGGCACTTTCGCTCACGGCTCAGCAGGATCGCTGCCAAGCTCGACGAGCGCGGAGTATGGCAAGAGGACCGCACTCGAATTCGGCCGGGCACGTGGCGCGACTGGGACGGCACGGAGAAGCCTGTCTACGAAGTCACGGTCGAGAACGGCCGCTCGTCCATGACCTGCGACACGCCGACTCTCGAGCGCGGCACCGAGTTTGCGGGCATCTACCAGGCCCTTCAAGCCGATATTTCGCGGCTCCTCGAGTGGTGGCGCTAGCCGCCGGCGACGGCGGCGACAACCCTGACGGTCTCGCCGCCGCGGAGCTCGGCCTCGAGCCCGCCCCGCTCTCTCACGTCGATGCCGTCGACGTAGACGTTGACGAGCGGCCTGAGGACGGCGTGCTCGTCGAAGAGGAGGTCCTGAATCGGCAACGCGCGGAGTGCCGCTCCGACCGTCGGCGCCTCGAGCTCGAACTGCTTCTGTCCGCCCGCCTGCTCGGCGAGGAGCGACGGGACTAGGACAGTTACCACTCGCCGACTTCGACCGAGAGCACGGGCGGCAGGTGCGACGCCGCCTCGATCCACTCTCCCCCCTCGTTCGGCGAGACGAAGATCGAACCGCTCTGCGTGCCGAGGTAGAGCCCGAACGGGTCGATCCGGTCGTACGCCATTCCCTCGCGGAGCACGGCAACCCAGGCCTGCTCCGGAAGCCCGTTCGAGCTGAGCTCCCAGCTCTTGCCTCCGTCGGCCGTCTTGTAGACGCCGAGCCGCCCGTTCGAGGTGACGCGGTTCTCGGCGCCGTCCTCAGGGACGACGAAGGCGACGTCGGGATCGCGCGGATGGAGCGCGAGCGGGAACCCGAACCCGCTCGGCAGGCCGTTGCCCTCCAGCCGCTCCCAGCTCTCGCCGCGGTCGTCCGAGCGGTAGACGCCGCAGTGGTTCTGCTGCCAGAGGCGCTCGGGCTGCGCCGGGTGGGCGAGGAGCTTGTGGACGCACTGGCCGACCTCGGGGAAGGGGTCGTCGGGCATGAAGTCGGCAGCCGTCCCTTTGTTCGCGGGCGTCCAGCTCTCGCCCCCGTCCTCGCTGCGGAAGACTCCGGCCGCCGAGATGCCCACGTACATCGTCTTCGGGTCGTTCGGGTCGAGCTGAATCGAGTGCGTGCACATGCCCCCGGCGCCCGGCTGCCAGCGCTCGCGGGTCGGGTGCTGGAGGATTCCATCCACCGACTCCCAGCTCGAGCCGCCGTCCGCCGAGAGGAACAGCGCCCCGGGGGCTGCGCCGAGCCAGAGCGTGTCGTCGTGACCGGGCTCGAGGTGCCAGACCTTCTCCAGCGTGAGCTCGCTGTCCTCTGGGAGGCCGAGGCCCTCGCTCCGCTCCCAGGTCTTGCCGTTGTCGCTCGAGCGATGGACCGTGGCCCCGTAGACGAAGTGGTTCCCGCACGCGTAGACGATTCCATCGCGCGGATCGGCGATCGCGTGGAAGACCTCCCAGCCCGGCAGGAGCGGGCCTTCGACCCGCCAGTCGCGGCGTCCCTCGTCGCCGTGGAGGACGAAGAGCCCCTTGCGCGTTCCGGCCAGGATGGCGAAGCCCACTGCGGCTAGCCTAACGGCGAAGAAAGGAGCCGTGGGGTGGCATCGCTCAGCGAGAAGCAGGCGCAGCTCTTCCTCGACAGGAACATCGGGGCGGCGGCGACGATCCGCGAGGACGGGACCCCGCACGTGACGCCGGTCTGGGTCGACTACGACGGCGACCACGTCGTCTTCAACACGGCGGCTCCTCGCGCCAAGTGGAAGCATCTGAGGCGGGATCCGCGCGTGACGATCGAGGTGCACTCTTGCGAGGACCCCTACAAGTACGTGACGGTGACGGGCACGGCAGAGCTCGACGAAGACGAGGAAAGAGCCAACCGACACATCGACAAGCTGTCTCTGAAGTACAGGGGCATACCGCGCTACCAGAACTACAAGCCGGGCGAGCGCCGCGTGATCGTCCGCGTCACCCCCGAGCGCGTGTTCCCGAAGTGACGATCCTCTGCGAGGTCGGCCCGCGCGACGGCCTCCAGAACGAGCGGGACGTCCTGCCGCCTGGGACGCGGGCCGAGCTCGTCAACCGGCTCGCCGCCGCCGGACTACCGCGGGTCGAGGCCGTGAGCTTCGTCAGCGCCGAGCGGGTGCCGCAGATGGCCGGGGCGGAGGAGGTCGTCGAGGCGATCGACCGCCGCGAGGGAACGCTCTACGCCGGGCTGGCTCTGAACGAGAAGGGTTACGACCGGCTGCGCGCGGCGGGCCTCGACGAGGTGCGCTTCGCCGTCGCCGCGACCGAGAGCTTCAGCAAGCGGAACGCCAACACCTCGGTCGAGGAAGCGGTCGGCGCGGCGGAGCGAGTTCTCGCGCGCGCACGCAAGGACGAAATCGCGTCGACGGCGACCATCAGCGTCGCCTTCGGCTGCCCTTTCGAGGGCCCCGTCGATCCCGACAAGGTCGTGGAGCTCGCCGAGCGACTGGCCGAAGCGGACGAGATCGTCCTCGCAGACACGATCGGCGTTGCGACCCCGAAGCAGGTCCGGACGCTCGTCGAACGCGTCCGCAAGCCCGTCGGCGCGCATCTGCACAACACGCGCAACACGGGCTTCGCGAACGCGTATGCGGCGCTCGAGGGCGGCGCGACCGTCCTGGACGCCTCGGTCGGCGGCCTTGGCGGCTGCCCGTTCGCGCCTCGAGCTACCGGGAACATCGCGACCGAGGACCTCGTCTACATGCTCGAGGGAGACGGCATCGAGACCGGTGTCGACCTCGACGCGCTGATCGCCGTCTCGGAGTGGCTCGAGGGCCTGCTCGGCCGGCCGCTCGAGGGCCAGCTCTACCGCGCGGGCCGCTTCCCTAGCGCATAGACGGCCTCCTCACAGGGCGAGCTTGACGAGGATGACGATGGCCACGATCGCGGCCACGACGAGGACGAGCTCGACGAGATCGACGAACGTGGAGCGCACCGTGCCGAACTGCGACTTGCCGGTTCGCAGGGACTCGTCGATCGACTGCTCGATCATGTCCCCGACGTGCCGCTGAATCCGCTCGGCGAGCGCGTCTGGCGTGTCCCTGTGGGGCTGGGTCTTGAGCGGCGGGAAGCTGCGCGGCCCGTCGTCGAGCGCGAGCTGGAAGATCCGCTCGTGCTGGACGTCCTTCAGGTTCTGGCGGCCGAGGTCGACGATGCTCACGCCGTCGGGGAGGTCGTTTCCGAGCAGCGCGCGGGTCGTCTCCGAAAGCAAGATCTGGCCACCATGGCCCGCTGAGCAGATGCGCGCCGCGCGGACGACGTCGAGGCCGAGATAGCCCTCCTCGCCGACGGTCGGCTCCCCTGTGTGCAGGCCCATGCGGATGCGCACCGGGGTCTCGGTGGGCCAGGGGTGGTCGCCGAGCGCGCGCTGGGCGGCGACCGCGCCGGCGACCGCGTCCCTCGCACGCGCGAACGAGTAGAAGAACGCGTCGCCCTGCGCATCGACCTCGGTGCCTCCACGAGCGCTGAGCTCCCCGCGGACGATATGCCGGTGGTCGCGCACGACGTCGGCGTAGCGCTCCTCGAGCTCCTGGAGCAGTCGCGTCGAGCCCTCGATATCGGTGAAGAGGAACGTGACGGTGCCGCTCGGGAGCGCAGCCATGAAGCTTGAGTCTATGGTGGCCGTGTGGCCGGGCGCCTGTCCGCGGAAGAGACGAGCTGACATGCCGATCGTCCAGATCGAGGCTCTGCCCCAGGCTCCGGGCGTCGACGTGGAGCGGGCCCTCGGTGCGATCTGCGACGAGGTGGCGACGCGGCTCGGCGAGGAGCCGAGCGGCACGTGGGCGACGTTCCGGACCCTCGAGCACTACCTCGAAGGGCGCGATGCGCCGGCCGTCCAGCCGCGCTCGACGCACCCACCGCTTGTGCGCGTGATCGCCTTCGAGGGCCGCTCGTCCGAGCAGATCGCAGAGCTCCTCCGCTGCGTCGCGAGCGTCCTCGCAGCTGAGTTTCGGCTCGAAGAAGGGAACGTCTTCGTCGTCTACGAAGAAGCGAGAGCAGGCCGGCTCCACACGGGCGGAGACGTCGTGCCCGCCTAAGAAAGAGCCGTCGCCGGTTCTCAGCGCGTCACGGCGAAGGCGATGTGGCCTTCGCCGTGGGTCTGCTCGGGTCCTTGCCCGATCCGCCGCACGGTGCAGACCCGCCGGCAACGGACGGCGAGAGTGAGCGCGCCCGCCTCGGTGGCGACGATCAGGTCACCCGGCCGCACGCCCGCGCGCACGAGCTGGCCGCCCGGCATGAAGAGGAGGCTGTCCGTGCCCGAGGTCGGCGAGCCGGGCGCGCCGAGATCCGCGAGGTACGCGGCGCCGCGGCCCCCGAATCCGCGCGGGACGAAGCCGACGCTCTCGACGCCGATGTCCCCGCCGGCCGGGATGCGCGGAGCCGCGACTAGCTGCACGCCGCCCCTGGCGTCGAAGGCGAAGATCCGGCCGCGGATCTCGTCCGCGGCGATCAGCCGCCCCGGAAAGCGGCCGAACGAGAGCGGCGCGACCGCGATTCCGCCCTCCACCTTTGGCGCGCCCCGGACGACGGCGCTTGCGCGCCCGCGGCAGTCGATCGCGTACAGGGTCGTCTTCCCGTCGACGATCGCCGTCACGAGCAACCGGGAGCCGAAGCGGCCGACCCGGTCGAACGCGATCCCGGACAGGAACGGGCGCGACGGGAACTCCACGAATCGAGAGAGCCGCCCGGCTCGATCGATCCGGACGACTCCGGGAGCCGAAACGGGATCGAGCGCGAAGAGGTCGTCCCGGTGGAACCGGCACCCCCGGCTCGAAAGGCGGCGGTCGGCCGCAAGCGTCACATACGTCTCGCCGGTCGGTGGGACGTAGCCCGGCGCGT
The DNA here is from genome assembly GCA_036001625.1 of Gaiellaceae bacterium. GTDB lineage: Bacteria > Actinomycetota > Thermoleophilia > Gaiellales > Gaiellaceae > VAXT01. The sequence goes on along the minus strand of DASYUD010000058.1, from coordinate 14,800 downwards.
ACGCCGTCAGCGCGCCCCTCGGCCGAAGGAGGAAGAGCCCCCGGCTGGACGCGACGACGAGGCGCCCGTCTGCCCGAGGGCCGGCGACGTCGAGGGCGCCGGGTACGTGCACGAGCGGTCGCCAGCGAGCATCGGCGTCCCGCTGGGCCGCCCAGCCCACGCTGAGGAGCGCCAGCAGCGCGCAGACTCCGACGGCGTGCTTCATGCCGTGATTATCGTGCGGGAGTGGCCAACCGCCTGGCAGCCGAGACGAGCCCATATCTCCTCCAGCACGCCGACAACCCGGTGGACTGGTACCCCTGGGGCGAGGAGGCGTTCGCGAGGGCGCGCGCGGAGGACAAGCCGATCCTGCTCTCGGTCGGCTACGCAGCCTGTCACTGGTGCCACGTGATGGAGGACGAGTCCTTCGAGGACGAGGAGACGGCGGCGCTCATGAACGAGCGGTTCGTGAACGTCAAGGTCGACCGCGAGGAGCGGCCGGACGTCGACTCTCTCTACATGGACGCCCTCCTCGCGCTGACCGGTCACGGCGGCTGGCCGATGACGCTCTTCCTCACCCCCGAAGGCGAGCCGTTTCTCGGCGGCACGTACTACCCGCCTGAGCCGCGACACGGGCTGGCGAGCTTCCGGCAGGTGCTCGTCGCGGTATCGGACGTGTACAAGGACAGGCGCGGCGATGTGGCGAGCCAAGCCGCTGCGCTCGTCGACGCCGTTCGGCGCTCCAGCGAGCTGGAGCCCTCGCGCGAGCCGCTGACCGAGGGGCTTCTGCGGGATGCGGTGCTCGGGCTCCGCTCGCAATTCGATCCGGAGTGGGGCGGGTTCGGCCCAGCTCCCAAGTTTCCGCCCTCATCGGCGCTCGAGTTCCTGCTCCGGATGCACCTTCGCGGCGACCCGGACGCGCTCGGCATGGTCACGGCGACGCTCGACGGGATGGCGGCCGGCGGCATGTACGACCTCGTCGGCGGCGGCTTCCACCGCTACTCCGTCGACGAGAGCTGGCTCGTCCCGCACTTCGAGAAGATGCTCTACGACAACGCGCTCCTCGCCTCTGCGTACCTGCACGGCTGGCTCGTCACGGACGAGGAGCGCTACCGCCGGGTCGTCGAGGAGACGCTCGACTATGTGCTGCGCGAGCTCGCGCTCCCCGAGGGCGGCTTCGCGTCGGCGCAGGACGCCGACACCGAGGGCGTCGAGGGCCTCACCTTCACCTGGACGCCCGATGACGGCGTGCGGGAGGAGCTCTTCCAGCCATTCGAGGACGGACGCTTCATCCTCCGGGGTGAGATCGCGGAGGAGGAGCGGCGGAGGCTCTTCGAGCTTCGCGAGCGCCGGTCGAAGCCGGCGCGTGACGACAAGGCCATCGCCTCCTGGAACGGGCTGCTGCTCGCGGCGCTCGCGGAGGCGGGCCGCCGGCTCGACCGGGCGGACTGGGTGGAGGCCGCGGTGCACCTCGCCGAGTTCCTGCTCGGCCCGCTCTCGGGAGAAGGCGGCCGGCTCTTCCGCACCTATCGCGCCGGGCAGGCGAAGAACACCGGCTACCTCGAGGACTATGCCGACGTGGCGAACGGCCTCCTTGAGCTGCACCTGGCGACCGGCCGGCTGCGCTGGCTCGAGGAGGCGAACCGCCTTGCCCGGCTCGCGGTCGAGCTCTTCGAAGACGCGGAGCGCGGCGGCTTCTACCTCTCGCCCGCCGACGGAGAGAAGCTCGTCGCCCGCAAGAAGGACTTCGACGACCACCCGACGCCTGCCGGGAACTCGATGCTCGCCCTCGTGCTGCTGAAGTTCGCGCGCATCTACGGCGACGACGAGCTGGAGCGGCGCGCGGTCGGCGTCTTCCGCCTCCTGCGTGATGCGCTGGCGCGCGCGCCGAGCGCCTTCGGGCACGCGCTCTGCGCGCTCGATCTCCACTTCTCGCCGCCGCGGGAGATTGCGATCGTCGGGCCGGTCGAATCAGCGGTCGCGCGGGCGGCGCTCGCCCCGTTCGAGCCGAACGCGGTGGTCGCCATCGGCCCGGCCGACGGCGTGCCGCTGCTCGAGGGCAAGGAGCTCGTCGACGGGAAGCCGGCGGTCTACGTCTGCGAGCGCTTCGCCTGCCAGGCGCCGGTCACCGACCCGGCAGCGTTGGTCGCGGGCTAGGCGGCCTGCCAGCCGAACAAGATCGACAGGCCTGCAATCACGCCGGTTGACGTCAACTTCACGGACATCTTGCTGCCCGCGGCGATCGTCGCGGTCGAAGGGCTCGTGCAGGTCGTGTTCGTGCCGCTGACGGTGCAGGTGACGGCTGTGTCGGCGGTGTCGTCGCGCAACGTCACGGTGACGGAAGCCCCGACGCCGGGCGCGGCACTCGTCCGGACCGAGAGGTCCTGCGCCGTCAGGCTTGCGTTCGGTGAGAGCGTCTCCACGTCGGACTCGGTCCCCGTCACCTGGGCGATCCCGGTCACCGGCGCGAACATCGTGTTGCCGGTGTACAGGTTCGCGCGGCCGGTGAAGATGGTGGGCCCGCGCGGCCCTGTCGATCCCTGCGCGCCTGCCGGCCCCTGGGGCCCCTCGGGTCCCTGCGCTCCCGTAGAACCCTGCGCGCCGGCCGGTCCCTCCGGGCCGGCGGGGCCCTGCGCGCCGTCTGGGCCCTGGGCACCCTGCGGGCCTTGCGGGCCCGCCGGCCCGGCGGGGCCCTGCGCCCCGGTCGCCCCGGTCGCGCCCTGCTGGGCGAGCAGGCTCCAGTTCGAGCTCGGCGGCTCATCGCCGAAGCTCGCGTTCAGCGCGAGGTAGGCGCTGCCCTGGTTGAAGACGGCGTCGTCGGTGAAGTACTGGCTGAGGGGGCTCCAGGCACCTTGCCAGTTGAGGCCTTTCTCGCCCTGCGCGCCCTGCGCGCCCTGGGCACCCTCGGGGCCGGTCGGTCCCTCGGGGCCCGTAGCGCCCTGAGCCCCTTCGGGCCCCTGCGCTCCCGTCGAACCCTGCGCGCCGTCTGGGCCCTGGGCACCCTGGGGGCCTTGCGGCCCCGCCGGCCCGGCGGGGCCCTGCGCCCCGGTCGCCCCGGTCGCGCCCTGCTGGGCGAGCAGGCTCCAGTTCGAGCTCGGCGGCTCATCGCCGAAGCTCGCGTTCAGCGCCACGTAGGCGCTGCCCTGGTTGAAGACGGCGTCGTCGGTGAAGTACTGGCTGAGGGTGCTCCAGGCGCCTTGCCAGTTGAGGCCCTTCGCGCCCTGGACACCCTGCGGACCCTGGGGACCTTCGGGGCCGGTCAGTCCCTGTGGGCCGGCAGCTCCTTGAGGCCCTTCGGGCCCCTGCGCTCCCGTCGAACCCTGTGCGCCGGCCTGTCCCCGCGGGCCGGCGGGGCCCTGTGAGCCCGTGGAACCGGTCGGTCCAGAAGACCCCGCGGGGCCGGCCGCGCCGGGCAAGCCCTGCGCGCCGCCCACGTTCCAAGTCACGTACCGCTCGCCTCGGCGGCAGCTGCGCTTGCCGCGGACCAGGCGAAGCTCACCGGTCTTTGCCTTTGCGCACGCGCGCAGCAGCCGAGGCTGGGCAGCCTGTTCGCTCGCGGCCGCAAGGCTCGTCCCTCCGGCGAGGGCGAGGAGTAGGGCCGCGGCGAAGTATGCGATTCGGGCGGAACGGCTTGGCGCCTTCAAGACATTTGTCACTATCGGCGCATGGCCGGGGACCTTTAGGGCCGGAGTAGGATGCACGTTCCGCGTGCCCAGCCGATTCCCCCGAAACCTTCACAGAGCGCTTACAGAAGCCTCACGGCAGGGGGGTAACACTCCCCTGGTGACCAGGGGGTGGATGCGCTGGCTCGTCGCGCCGGGAATCGCCGGGGCACTCTCGCTCGCCGCCGCGCTGTCGACCTCCGCCGAAGGCGTCGCGAAGAGCGCCTCGCCGGTGAAGCGCCCCAACGTCGTCGTGATCATGACCGACGACCAGACGGTCGAGTCGATGCGGGTCATGCCCAACGTGAGCACGCTGCTCGGACAGCAGGGCGTCACCTTCGACTCGAGCTTCGTCTCGTACTCGCTCTGCTGCCCATCGCGCGCGACATTCCTGACCGGGCAGTACGCGCACAACCACGGCGTCTGGGGTAACGCGCCGCCGACCGGCGGCTACGACAAGCTCGACCACACGAACACGCTCGCCGTCTGGCTCTCCCGCGCCGGCTACCAGACGATCCACCTGGGCAAGTACTTGAACGGCTACGGACGGCAGCGACCGACCGAGATCCCGCCTGGCTGGGGCGAGTGGTACGCGTCGGTCGATCCGTCGACGTACCGCTACTACAACTACACGCTGAACGAGAACGGTCGTCTCGTCACCTACGGGACGGGCGCGGCCTCGTACCAGACCGACGTCTACGCGCGGAAGGCGGTCGACATCATTCGTCGCCAGGCCCTCGACCCGCGTCCGTTCTTCCTCTGGGCCGCGTTCCTGGCACCGCATGCCGGCGGCCCCCGCGAGCCGGACGATCCGGTAGGGATGTCGACACCGGTGCCGGCCCCGCGCCACCGCAACCTCTTCGCCACGCAGCCGCTGCCGATCCCGCCGTCGTTCAACGAGGCCGACGTCTCCGACAAGCCGCAGTACGTTCGCAACCGTCCGCTGATGACTCCCGCGAAGATCGCGGAGGTCCAGGAGAACTACCAGCAGCGGCTCGAGTCTCTCCTCGCCGTGGACGAGGCCGTCGCCGCGATCGTCAAGGCGCTCGAGTCGACCGGCCAGCTCAACGACACCTTCATCATCTTCACCTCGGACAACGGCTTCTTCCACGGCGAGCATCGCCTGCCTGCGGGGAAGGTGCTCCTCTACGAGCCGTCGATCCGGGTGCCGCTCATCATCCGCGGACCGGGCATCCCGCGCGGAGAGCTGCGCAGTCAGCCCGTTGCGAACATCGACCTCGCGCCGACGATCGTCTCCGCTGCGAGAGCGCAGCCGGGACGCGTGATGGACGGGCGCTCGCTGCTCCCGTTCGCCCGAGACCCGCTGCTCCACTCCAGCCGGAGCCTCCTGCTCGAGACGCCGACCTACGCAGCGATCCGCACGCCGCGCTGGCTCTACGCCGAGTACGTCTCGGGCGCGCGGGAGCTCTACGATCTCGTCCGCGACCCCGACGAGCTCGTCAGCCTTCACACCGACCTGCGCTACACGCGGATCAAGGCCGACCTCGCTCTACGACTCGCGCGCCTGCGCGCGTGCGTGGGCCCGGTCTGCCGCCAGGCCGCCCAGCTCAGGCTCCTCGTCCGCGCACGACCCGGAAAGACAACGCGAGGCTGCCGCGGGTCGAGGGTGCTCGTGGCCGTCAGCGGGCCCTCCGCGCGGCGGGCCACGCAGACCGCCTTCTACCTCGACGGACGACTGATCAAGCGCGACAGGCGCGCGCCGTTCAGCGCCTTCGTGCCTCGCCGGCTCGCCCGGCGGGGAGGCTCCACGCTCGAGGCGGTCGTGACGCTCACCGACTTGCGGCGGCAGACGCTTCCGCTGCGCGTCTTCGGCTGCCGGTAGGAGCGCGCCGCCGCCGACGCTTAAGGTTGCGCCGTGCCGCTGCTTCAGCTGCGGAACGTGACGCGACGCTTCGGAGGCGTCGTCGCGCTGGACGACCTCTCGCTCGACGTCGAGCAGGGTGAGATCGCGGGCCTGATCGGGCCGAACGGCGCGGGCAAGACGACCGCCTTCAACGTCATCACCCGCCTCTACAGGCCGGACTCGGGAGACGTCGTCTTCGACGGCAAGAGCCTCCTCCGCACGCCGCCGCACAGGGTCGTGCGCCGCGGCATCGCTCGCACGTTCCAGAACGTCGAGCTCTTTCCGAGCATGTCCGTCCTCGACAACGTGCTCGTCGGCGCGCACACCCGCACGGGACCGTTCTCGGAGGGTCGCGTACGCCGCGCAGCCCGCGAGGCTCTCGCGTACGTCGGGCTCGAGCAGCTTGCCGACCGGCCCGCGGCCGGGCTGCCCTACGCCACGCTGAAGCGGATCGAGCTCGCCCGTGCGCTCGTCGTCCGGCCGCGCCTGCTCTTGCTCGACGAACCGGCCGGCGGCCTCAGCCACGAGGAGATCGAGCATCTGGCCTCGTTCATCGAGCGGATGCGCAAGGCCTTCGAGCTGACCATCCTCCTCGTCGAGCACCACATGAACCTCGTCATGCGCATCTCCGACTCGGTCACCGTCCTCGACTTCGGGGAGAGGATCGCCGCCGGCACGCCGGCCGAGGTGCAGAGCGATCCCGCCGTGATCGAGGCCTACCTCGGCATCGAGGACTAGTGCTCCTCGAGCTCGAGGACGTCGAGGCGCGCTACGGCCCGGTGCAGGCGCTGCGCGGGGTCTCGCTGAGCGTGGGGGAGGGCGAGGTCGTCGCCGTCCTCGGCGGCAACGGCGCCGGCAAGACGACGACGCTGCGCGCCGTCTCGGGCCTCGTCTCGAAGTCGGGCGACATCCGCTTCGACGGCAGGCGGATCACGCGCGCCTCGCCCGAGCGGGTCGCCCGGCTCGGGATCGCGCACGTCCCCGAGGGGCGCGGCATCTTCGGCGAGCTCTCCGTCCGCGACAACCTGCGGCTCGGCGCCTACCTTCGTCGTGACGGCTTCGCCGAGGACTACGCACGCGTCCGCGGCTACTTCCCCTGGCTCGAGGAGCGGCGCGACCAGCAGGCGGGCACGCTCTCGGGAGGCGAGCAGCAGATGCTCGCGCTCGCCCGCGCCCTCATGGCTCGTCCGCGCCTGCTCCTCCTCGACGAGCCCTCGCTCGGGCTCGCTCCGAAGGTCACGCGCGAGATCTTCCGCATCGTCGGCGAGCTGAACGCGCAGGCCGGGCTTGCCGTTCTCGTCGTCGAGCAGAACGCGCGGCTCGCGCTGCGCTCCTCGAGCCGGGCCTACGTGCTCGAGGTGGGCCGGGTCGCGCTCGAGGGAGCAAGCGACGAGCTCGCCCGCAACGAGTCGGTCCGGAAGGCGTACCTGGGCTATTGAGATGACCGAGTTCGCGCAACAGGTCGTGAGCGGGCTCGCCTCGGGCTCGATCTACGCGGGCCTCGCGCTTGCGCTCGTGATCATCTACCGCTCGACCGGGGTCGTGAACTTCGCCCAGGGCGAGATGGCGACCTTCACGACCTTCATCGCCTGGACGCTCATCGATCACGGAGTCGGCTACTGGGGCGCATTTGCGCTCACCCTGCTGATCGCGTTCGCGGGCGGAGTCGCGCTCGAACGGATCGTCGTCCGGCCGGTCGAGGGCGCTCCCGTGCTCACGGTCGTCATCCTCACGATCGGGCTCTTCATCCTGTTCGGCGGCCTCTCGAACTGGATCTGGAAGGCCGAGGTGCGCTCCTTCCCGCCGAACCGGCCCTTCCCGACGAGCACGATCGACGTCGGCGGGGTCGCGATCTCGTACCAGGACGTCGGCATCCTCGGCGTCACCCTCGGGCTCGTCGCCTGCCTCTACCTTCTCTTCCAGCACACGAAGCTCGGGCTCGCGCTGCGCGCGTCGGCCCTCAATCCCGGCGCGAGCCGCCTCGTCGGCGTGCGGGTTGGGTGGATGCTTGCGCTCGGCTGGGGCCTCGCCGCGATGCTCGGCGCCGTCGCTGGCTTGTTCACGGCGGCCGCCTTCCCGCCGCTCGAGCCGAACATGATGAGGCCGGTCCTCATCTACGCGTTCGCGGCGGCGGTCCTGGGCGGGCTGACGAGCCCGCTCGGTGCGGTGGTCGGCGGGCTCGCGCTCGGAGTGACGCTGAACATGCTCGGCACGTACGTCGAGACGATCGGCTCGCAGATGCGCCTGCCCATGGCGCTGGTGCTCATCCTCACCGTCCTCCTCGTCCGGCCCGCCGGCCTGTTCGGCCGCACGGCGGTGCGCCGTGTCTAGGCTTGCGGTCGCCCGCGGGGCCGCGAGCGTCGCGGCGCTCAGCGGGGGGATCGCGGCGGTCTTCCTCGCGCCCCGCTGGGTGAGCGACATCAAGCTCTCGCAGATGGGCGTCTACTTCATCGCCCTGCTCGGCCTGAACGTCGTCACCGGCTACACAGGCCAGATCTCGCTCGGACACGGCGCGTTCATGGCGGTGGGTGGATACACCACGGCGATCCTCCTGGTCGACCACGGCGTCCGCGACCTGTGGACGATCCCGCTGGCCGGGCTGGTCGGCGGCCTCGCCGGCTTCCTCGTCGGGATCCCGGCCCTTCGCCTCTCAGGCCTCTACCTCGCCCTCGCCACCTTCGGGCTCGCTGTGGCGACCCCCCAGATCCTCAGATGGGACAAGGTCGAGGGCTTCACGAACGGCAGCAAGGGGTTCCAGCTCTTCAACGAGCCGAAGCTGACCGGCAAGGGCTTCGAGAACGTCGAGGTCTTCGGGCACTCGTTGACGTTCACGCGCGCGATCTACTACCTGACCTGGGCGGTCGCGCTCGTCCTCCTCGTCGTCGCCTGGCTGCTCCTGCGCGGCGCGCCCGGCCGCGCCTTCCGCGCGATCCGGGACAGCGAGGTGGCGGCCGCCTCGTCGGGCGTGAACCTCGCCGCCTACAAGACGCTTGCGTTCGCGATCAGCGCCTTCTACGCGGGTGTTGCCGGGTCCCTGTACGTGATCGCGGCCGCTTTCCTCAACCCCGACTCGTTCCCGGTCAAGCTCTCCCTGATCCTGCTCGTCGGGGCCGTCGTCGCCGGGCTCGGCTCGCTCTGGGGCCTCGTCGCGGGAGCGGCCTTCATCCAGTTCCTGCCCGACCTCTCGGTGCACGTCTCCAAGGCGCCAGGGGTGCCGGACACGATCTACGGAGCGGTCCTCGTAATCCTCGTCCTGGTGCTCCCGACAGGGATAGCGGGTGGGCTGCAGCGGCTCGTGACTCCGCTAACAACTCGCTTGTACACTCGGTCGTAGACGGCATGGGCAGGAGGCTCCTACTCGTGGTCGCGGCGCTCTTCGCGCTTGGCATCCCCGTGGCGTTCGCGGGCAGCGCGTCCGACCCGGGGATCACGCCGAGCTCGATCCTCATCGGCGGCACGACGCCGCTGACCGGCTCGGCCCAGGCATTCCAGTCGGTCGCGAAGGGTGCGGCGGCGTACTTCAAGTACGTGAACGCGCGCGGCGGCGTCAACAAGCGGAAGATCACCTACAAGTACCTGGACGACGAGTACAACCCCTCCCTGACCGTGCAGAAGACCCGGGAGCTCGTCCAGGATGACAAGGTCTTCGCGATCTTCAACAGTCTCGGGACGGAGCAGAACCAGGCGATCCGCCCGTACCTGAACGAGCTGGAGGTGCCGCACCTGTTCGCCGCGAGCGGCTCGACGAGCTTCGGTCGCGACTACCGCCAGTACCCGTGGACGATCGGCTACCAGCCGAGCTACGTCTCCGAGGGCGCGATGTACGGCAACTACATCCGCCGCACGCGGCCGAACGCGCGGATCGCGATCCTCTACCAGGACGACGACTACGGAAAGGACCTGATTGCAGGCCTCCGGCGCGGGCTCGGCCCGCGCGCGAGCCGGATCGTCGCGCGCGAGGGCTTTGCCGCCACCGACGACAACGTCCAGTCGCAGGTCGTGCGGCTCAAGGGCTCCGGTGCCGACACGCTGATGCTCTTCTCGACGCCGAAGTTCACGATTCAGGCCTACCAGTTCGTCAACCAGCTCGGCTGGAAGCCGAAGATCTTCGTCAACGTCGTCTCGAGCGCGTCGAACATCATGAGCATCTCGTCCAGCCGCGGGCAGAACAAGCGGGTCGAGGGCTCGATCTCGATCGTCTTCCTCAAGGACCCGAACGACCCGAAGTGGGCGCGCGACCCGGGCGTCGTCCTCTACCGGAAGATCATGCGCAGGTACGCGCGCGGCGAGAACGCGAAGGACGTCTACAACGTCTACGGGATGTCGGCCGCCTTCACGTTCGTCGACGCGCTGAGGCACGCGGGCCGCAATCCGACGCGGCGCTCGGTGATGAACGCCGTCACGCACCTGAACGAGCGCAACAATCCGTTCCTGCTCCCTCGCATGGTCATCAAGACGACCTCGACGGAGCATTTCCCGATCGACCAGGCCCGTCTCCAGCGCTGGCACAACGGGCGCTGGCTGTCGTTCGGCGGCCTCCTGCGCGCTCGGAGCTAGGAGGGTTTGGCGGAACGTCGCTCGACGGCACAGCGCTGCGTTTCGCCAATCCCTCCTGGGCGCGTAGTCTCCGCGGCGATGGGGGAGCCCGCCGCCGCGTTCGACCTGCTGGACGCGCCGCTCGAGGAGCTCTGCGAGGAGGCGCGTCGGCTCCGCGCCGAAGGGCGAGGCTCCCTCGTCACGTACTCGCCGAAGGTCTTCATCCCGCTGACGAAGCTCTGTCGCGACGTGTGCCACTACTGCACGTTCGCGCGGCCTCCGCGGCGCGGCGAGCGGGCCTACATGAGCGAGGCGGAGGTGCTCGCCGTCGCGCGCGCGGGCGAGGCGGCCGGCTGCCACGAGGCGCTCTTCACGCTCGGCGACAAGCCCGAGTTGCGCTACCGGCTGGCCCGTGAGGAGCTGCGCGCTCTCGGCTGCGAGACGACGCTCGAGTACCTCGCGCGCTGCGCCCGGCTCGTGCTCGAGAAGACGGGGTTGTTGCCGCACCTGAATCCGGGTGTGATGAGCCGCGAAGACGTGCGGGCGCTGCGTCAGGTCAGTGCCTCGCAGGGGCTGATGCTCGAGACGGTCTCGGCGCGGCTCTCGGAGCGGGGCGGGCCGCACTTCGGCTCGCCGGACAAGCTCCCCGAGCGCCGGCTTGCGACGATCCGCGCCGCGGGCGAGGAAGGCGTGCCGTTCACGACCGGGATCCTGATCGGGATCGGCGAGTCGCGGGCCGAGCGGATCGAGTCGCTGCTCGCGATCCGCGGGCTCGGGGAGCGCCACGAGCACGTCCAGGAGGTGATCGTCCAGAACTTCCGCGCGAAGAAGGGGACGCGCATGGCCGACGAGCTCGAGCCCTCGCTCGAGGAGCTCATGTGGACGGCCGCGGCCGCGCGCATCCTGCTCGGGCCCCACTGGCACATCCAGGCGCCTCCGAATCTGAGCTACTCGGAGTTTCCCCGGCTGCTCGATGCCGGGATCGACGACTGGGGCGGGGTCTCGCCGGTGACGATCGATCACGTCAACCCGGAGGCGCCATGGCCCGCCGTCGACGCGCTGCGCGCCGCGACGGAGGCGCGCGGGCTGGCCCTCGCGCCGCGGCTCTGCGTCTACCCGGAGTACGTCGCCGATGCCGAGCGCTGGCTCGATCCCACCGTCGCGCGGCGCGTGCGCCTGCGCGCCGACGCGGACGGTCTCGCGCGCGAGGACCGCTGGGCCGCAGGCACGAGCGAGCCCATTCCAGACATGCCCAACTGGGCCGGCGCCCCAGGTGCCCAAGACCTCCTCCCCGATGCGATCGTAGCGGGGAGCGGCGCACGCATGGGAAACGGGACCGTGCCGAAAGCGTCACAGTCCGTCGCTGCCGCGCTCGCCAAGGTTCGCGAGGGGGTCGAGCTCGACGAGGAAGACGCTACGGACCTCCTCCGGGCCCGTGGGCGTGACTTCACCTCCGTTGTCCGAGCCGCCGACACCCTCCGCCGCGAGGTCTGCGGCGACACCGTCACTTACGTCGTCACGCGCAACATCAACTACACGAACGTCTGCTACTTCCGCTGCGGCTTCTGCGCGTTCTCGAAGGGCCGGCTCGCCGCCAACCTGCGCGGGCGCCCGTACCTCGTGCCACTCGAAGAGATCGTCCGCCGCACCGAGGAAGCCTGGGAGCGCGGCGCGACCGAAGTCTGCCTCCAGGGCGGCATCCACCCGGCCTTCACCGGCGAGACCTATCTCGAGATCTGCCATGCGATCAAGGCCGCCGTCCCCGAGATCCACGTGCACGCCTTCTCGGCGCTCGAGGTCTGGCAGGGCGCGGCGACGCTCGGCGAGGCGCTCGCGCACTACCTCGCACGCCTACGCGACGCGGGGCTGGCCTCGCTCCCCGGCACCGCAGCCGAGGTGCTCGACGACGAGGTGCGGCGCGTCATCTGTCCCGACAAGGTGACGACCGGCCAGTGGTTGCACGTCCACGACACGGCGCACCGGGTCGGGCTGCGCTCGACAACGACGCTCATGTTCGGGCACGTCGACGCGCCGAGGCACTGGGCTCGCCACCTCCTCCGCCTCCGCGATCAGCAACGCGCGAGCGGCGGCTTCACCGAGCTCGTGCCGCTGCCGTTCGTGCACATGGAGGCGCCGATCTTCCTCAAGGGCCAGGCCCGCCCGGGCCCGACCTTCCGCGAAGCCGTCCTCGTCCACGCAGCCGCCCGGCTGGCCCTCCACCCCTGGATCACGAACGTCCAGGCCTCCTGGGTGAAGCTCGGCCTCGCGGGGGCGCAGGCGGCCCTTTGCGCGGGGGCGAACGACCTCGGCGGGACGCTCATGAACGAGTCGATTTCGCGCGCGGCCGGCGCCGAGCACGGGCAGGAGCTGCCGCCCGAGGGGATGGAGGAGGCGATCCGGGCGCTCGGTCGGACACCCCGGCAGCGGACGACGCTCTACGGCGAGCCCGAACCAGGGCAGACTCGCCGCTCGTTCGGGGCGCCGCCGCTCGCGGAGCCGCGGAACCCGAGCGTGAGCGACGCGGGGCTCCAGGCGCCGCCTCGGCTCGTCCGCCCGGGGCTCGCCGCTCAACCCTCCTAAATGGCCGGACGGCTACGGCCCGTGCTCGGCGGGCTCGGCTTCATGCTCCTCGGCGGCCCGACGATCGTCGCCGGCCTCGTTCCCTGGCTCATCACCCGCTGGCAGGGAGACGATCAACCGCTCGGCTTGCGGCTGCTCGGCGCGGCCCTGCTCGCCGTCGGCGGGCTCCTCGTCGTCGAGACGACGGCGCGCTTCGCGCTCCAGGGCCGTGGCACGCCGGCTCCCTGGGCGCCGCCCGAGCGCTTCGTCGCGCGCGGCTCCTACCGCGCGTCCCGCAACCCGATGTACGTGGGCGTCCTCGCCCTGATCGTCGGCCAGGGCTTCCTGCTCGGGCGCGAGAGCCTCTTCGCCTGGGCTGCCGCCGCCTGGCTCATCTTCCACCTCTTCGTCGTCTTCCACGAGGAGCGCGGCCTGCGCCGGCGCTTCGGCGCCGACTACGAGGACTACTCCCGCCGCGTCGGGCGCTGGCTGCCGGGACTCATCCGGCGAAACCGGTGACGTGCTCGGCCCCGGCAGTGAGTCTACGTCGCCCCCGCCGGGGCGCTCAGAGCCGAGCTCGCCGCCTAGTCCGACCACCAGTTGGTCTCGTTGATGCCGTCGCCCGGCCCCGTGTTCGGCGCGCCGACCATCACGAACTCGGCGCCTTCCGGGCCGGCTTCGATCGCCCGCATCGTGTCGTTCGGGATGCGCACGGCCGTCCAGGGCTCGAGCTCGACGATGTCGTCGCCCACCTTTATTCGCGCAGTCCCCGAGACGAGGAGGTAGATCTCTTCCTGCCGTTTGTGCTTGTGTCCGTAGGGATAGCGCCAGTTCGGCGCGAGCCGGGCGTAGCTGACGCCGCAGTCCTCGCAACCGAGGTCGTTGCGCAGAAACCGAACCTCCAGGTCCGGCGCGACGCCGAGATTCGGCCCCTGGTCGGGGACGTCCGAGACCTTCACGACCTTGTAGTCCGCCATCTCATTTCCTTTCGCCGGGGACGAGAGGCTGGTATCTTTGCGCGCAATGAGGATCGAGCTCCTCGCGTAGCGCAGGGAGCAACGCGGCGAAGGCCGCGGCGGCTCCCCCTGGCCTCTCGAACGAGAGGCTTTTTTGTACCCCGGAGGCCGAGATGGAGAAGTACGACCCGCAGGCGATCGAGGCGAAGTGGCAAGAGGTCTGGGAGGCGGAGCGTGCCTTCTACACGCCCAACCCCGCGCCCGGCGAGGAATCGGACGAGCGCCACTGGTACCAGCTGGAGATGCTGCCGTACCCGTCGGGGACGCTGCACATGGGCCACGTACTCAACTACACGATGGGCGACGTCGTCACGCACTTCCGCCGCCGCAAGGGCTGGAAGGTGCTGCGGCCGATGGGCTTCGACTCGTTCGGCCTGCCGGCCGAGAACGCAGCGATCGCCGAAGGAGGGCACCCGCGCGAGATCACGGAGCGCAACATCGCCGCGATCAGGGTGCAGATGAAGCGCCTGGGCTGGGTGATCGACTGGGAGCGCGAGGTCTCCGCGCACGAAGTCGAGTACTACCGCTGGACCCAGTGGCTGTTCTTGAAGTTCTTCGAGGCCGGGCTGGCCTACCGGGCGGCAGCGCCGGTCAACTGGTGCCCGAACGACCAGACCGTCGTCGCCAACGAGTACGTCGTCGACGGTCGCTGCGAGCGCTGTGGAGCGCTGGTCGAGGCGCGCAACCTCGAGCAGTGGTTCTTCAGGATCACCGCCTACGCCGACGAGCTGCTGCGCTACGACCTGCCGGAATGGGGCGAATGGCCCGAGCGCACGAAGACGATCCAGCGCAACTGGATCGGCCGCTCGGAGGGCGCGGAGATCCTCTTCCGGATCGACGAGCTGGACGTCGACGTTCCGGTCTTCACGACGCGCCCGGACACGCTGTTCGGCGCGACCTTCTTCGCGCTGGCTCCGGAGCACCCGCTCGTCGAGCGCATCGCGAACGACGAGGTGCGGGAGTACGTGAAGCGGACCGCGGCGCGCCGGGGCGAGGAGCGGGCGGCCGAGGAGGTGAAGACGGGCGTCTTCACGGGCCACTTTGCGACGAACCCGGTGAACGGGGAGCGGCTGCCCGTCTACGTCGCCGACTACGTCCTGATGGAGTACGGGACGGGCGCGATCATGGCCGTCCCGGCGCACGACGAGCGGGACTTCGAGTTCGCGCAGGCGTTCGATCTGCCG
>DASYUD010000057.1:0-2774 GCA_036001625.1 Gaiellaceae bacterium | reverse complement strand
GGTCCGCTCGATCCGGATCAGGGACCTCCACACCTGCTCGACCTGTGCGGCCTCGCGATTCTGTACGCGCTGCCCGGGCCAGGCCCTCGTGGAGACCGGCGACCTCCACGGCCCCTCCCCGGCGAACTGTGAGCACGCGCTCGTGGCGGCGCAGCTCGCCGGCTCCGCCGCCGTTCCCGCCTCGATGTTGCGCGCGTCCGCGTCGGCACTCCGCACCGCCGCCGAGCCCGTCGCCGACTAGCGCGTGTCGTATGGCGACGACCGACGGCGCGGCGCGTCGCCCGCGCGACGGGCCGGAGGCCATGGACGCGATGAGCCCCGAGACGCGCTGGATCGTCGATTGCCTGCGCTCCCTCGGGCGCCGCGGCGCGCCTCCCGTTCTCGGCGAGTCCCTCGACTGGAACCTCCTGCTCGCTTCGGCCGAGGCCGACGGTCTGGGTCCCGCGCTCGGGTTTGCCTGCGAAGCGAATCCGCCCGAGCCGATGCCGCTCGCCGTGCGGCAGCGGTTGCACCGGGACCTCGCCGAGGGCACGGCGCGTCATCTGATCCTGAGCGGAGAGCTCGGACGGCTGCTCGAGGGCTTCGAGGGCGAACAGATCCCGGTGATCCCGCTCAAGGGGCCGGTGCTCGCCGAAACGCTCTACCCCCATCCGGCGCTTCGTCCGTACAGCGACCTCGATCTCCTGGTCCGGCGCGACAGCGTCCCCCGGGTGGACGATCTTCTCCACGGCCTCGGCTACCGCCGGGTGGCCGACGCGCACAGCTTCCGGTTCGACCTCGCCTACGACCGGGCGACGCTCTACGAGGGCCCCTCGGGCGTTCACGTCGACCTGCACTGGGCGCTCCTGAGCGAGCCGCGGTACTCGTGGGACGAGGGCGCAGGCCTGACGGTCTGGGAGCGGGCCGTTCGGATCCGAGTGGCCGGGGTGGAGGCCCTCGGCCTCTGCCCAGAAGACCTCCTGCTCTACCTCGCCGTTCACCTGGCCGTCCATCACGGACTCGCGGGATTGCTCTGGTACTACGACCTGTTCCTCGTCATCGAGCGGTGGGCGAGCCGGCTGGACTGGCAGGGGCTGATCGCGCGAGGCGCTCGCTGGCGCGTGCGAGCGGCGCTCTACTTCGCGCTGCTCGAACTGGAGCGGCTCTTCGGCGCCGGGGCCGCCGCCCCTGTGATGGCCGAGATCGAGCCGCGGGGGCCGAGAGCCGGCGTGGTGCGCTGGCTCCTGCGCCATCGAGCGCCGCAGCAACGTGCGCGGCTCGAGCACCTCATCGCGCTGCTCCTGGTGGACCGAGGGCGGGATCTCCTCGGGACGCTGACGCGTGCGCTGCTTCCGCCCCCGGCGTGGCTGGAAGCCCGCTACGAGGGCTTGGGCTCCTCTCGGCTCGGCTACTATTGGGCGCACTACCGGCGCCTGGGCCAGATCGTGCACCAGGCGACGGGAGGCCTCGGTCCGTCACGCCCGCGCGACGCTCGCGACCGGACGGACGGCGTGACCCGGGAAGGGGGTTGACGACCCTGGGCGCGCTGGACTTCCTGTGGAAACCCGTGTCGCTGGACTACCTCGCCGAGGTCCTGACCTACATCGAGCTGCACGCGCGCCCTCGACCGCACCAGCCGTTGGGCCGAGCGCCGACGCTCCCCGCGCGCCAAAGTCGTCGTCCCCGTCCGGATTACAACGGTGCCGAGTTGCACGGGATGTCGGTCGAGCTGGGCATCTCCGGCATGAGGGTGCGGTCGAGTATCGCGCTCAGTCGGGATGCCGCCGTGATTCTTTCGTTCACGCTGCCCGACCGGCAAACGCCGATCAGCATCCTCTCGCTCGTCGCCCGCGTGGACGGCGACCAGTACGGCCTCACCTTCGTGAACCTCCTCGAGGGAGATTTCCGCCACCTCAGCGACTTCGTGCGCGGCGCCGTCGCCGCGTGAGCGCCGTCGCGGCTTCACCGTCTTCGTGCGCGAGCTGCCGCTGACGTGATCGTCGAAGAGGGTTGCCTCGTCACTCCGCCCTCATCAAGACCGCCATGCCGTGGTCCTTCCTCTGGTGGAACACCACGCTGAGCCCGGCTGCTCGGGCCTCCAGGTCGAGCGCGTCCGGGAGGAACTGATGCTCGAAATGAATGCCGGGACTCCCCAGCCAGATGACATCGGTGGGCTCGGGACGCCAGCCTGAGCGCGCGAGCCGCGCGACGAGGGTCGTGAGCGCGAGCGGCAGCCGCCGCGGCGAGTCATCGGACATGACGTAGCTGATCAGGATACGGCCGCCGGGTTTCAGGTGCGCGCTCGCCGTCCGGAGTGCCGCGATCCGCGTTGCCCGCTGCGGGATGTAGCTGTAGCAGAACCAGGAGAAGACGTACGCGTCGAACGGCTTGCCGAGCGGTGCGTCTTCGATCCGACCGGTCGCCACCGGCGCCACGAGCCCGTGCTTCACGAGCATTGCCCGCGCGAACGCCGCCGCGCGCGGGGCCGCCTCGAGGCCCGCCACTCGGTGGCCTGCTTGGAGGAGCGCGATGAGATCGCGGCCCGAACCGCATCCGACGACGAGAATGTCATCCTCGGGTTTGAGGAAGCGGCTGTAGAACTCGTGCTCCCACGGCATGAGGCCCGAGAGGACGTGAGATTCGCCTTTCCCGAAATCCTGCCACCGCTGGGCGATGGCCCAACCAAGATCGGCGGGTCGCAGAACCCCGGCGGCCAGGTACGCTAACGCTTTCGCGCCGAGCTCGAGCCCGCGCGCCACGCGCTGAAGGACCGTGAAGACGCCGCCGCGCCAGCC
>DASYUD010000056.1:0-7375 GCA_036001625.1 Gaiellaceae bacterium | reverse complement strand
GAAGTCCTCCGCCCTCTTCGGGCAAAAGTTGGGCAAAAGTTCGACCTGGGCTGCTCAAGCCACATACGACGAAAGAGCCCGTATGCGGGCTCTTGGAAGCTCCCCGGGTTGGACTCGAACCAACAACCCTCCGGTTAACAGCCGGATGCTCTGCCAATTGAGCTACCGGGGAACGGTGCTCGGCGCGCCGGATTGTAGCTACGGCCTGGAGCCGGCCATGCCGGCGGAGCCGGCACGGCCTCGCCCGCCGCTCCGCCGGGTCGGCGCCCTAGACGAGCTCGCTGACCGCAGTCCGGATGCGCTGGAGGGCTTCCTGGAGCTCCTTCGTGCGCTCCGGATCGGCGACCGCGAGCTCCCGCCGCAGGTGGCGCTCGCGCAGGCGCAGCAGCAGTTCCTTGCCGGTGGCCTCGTCGATCGCGTCCGCGGCCGCGCGCGCGTCGAGCTCCGCGAGGAGCGGCACGAGCTCCCCGTCCGCCTCCTCGCCCTCTTCGACCAGGTGCGCTCGCAGCCGGCGATTGAGGTCGGCGTCGAAGTGCTCGGCAGAGATCTCGGCCAGGATCCTGACGAGCTCGGGGTGTGCGACGCAGCCTGCGAGCGCGTCGCGCTCGAGCCGCGCGCCGGCGTCGATGAGCCTTGGCGAAGCGAGCGAGCTCGCGCTCGCCGCGCCACCCGTGGCACGCAGCTGCACGGTCAGGCCGAGGCGGTCGTTCGCGAGCCGCCACGCGTCGTGTCGCTCCGGCGACTCCGGGATCCCGTTCAGGACGTCCTGAACACGGAGGTACGCGAGCTGCCGGTCCTCCGCGCGGTCGAGCTCGAGCCGCACCCGATGCACGGCGTAGGCCTCGGCCGAGCCGAGCCGCTCCTCGAAGCCAGCGGGATCGTCGGCGGGATCTCTCCCCTTCGGGAGCGCCACGACACGCACGTCGAGCCCCTGCCGCAGCGCAAGCTCCATCCCACGCAGAGTTGCATCCTCGCCGGCGGCGTCGGAGTCGAAGCAGAGGAACACACGTTGTGTCAGCCGCGCCAGCTCCTTCAGCTGCCGCTCGGTGAGCGCAGTTCCCATCGACGCTACGACCGGCTGGAGCCCGGCCTGGCGTAGCGCGATCACGTCGGTGTTCCCCTCGACCACGAGCGCGCGCTCCTCCCTGGCGATCGCCGCCCGCGCGAGGTGGAACCCGTAGAGCACGTTCGACTTGTGGAAGAGCTCGCTCTCGGGTGAGTTGACGTACTTGCCGCGCAGAGGATCTTCCTCGTGGAGCTTCCTGGCCTGGAAGGCGATCACGCGCCCGCGCGCGTCTGTGAGCGGGAACATCAGTCGTCGCTGGAAGTAATCGCTGCCGCGGCGCGATACGAGCCCCGCGGTCGCGAGCTCGTCCTGTGTGAACCCCTTGTCGCGCGCCTTCTTCGCGAGGGTCTCCCCGGCGGTCGAGAGCCCGAGCCGGAACTCGCGACAGACGTCCTCGGCCAGGCCGCGCGACGCCAGGTACTCCTGCGCAGCTGCGCCGGATTCCGACCAGAGCACGCGCTCGTAGAACGACGTGGCGTGGTCGAGCAGCGAGTAGAGCCGATCGCGCTGTCGACGCTGCGCGTCTGCCTGGGGCGACGACTCCTCGTATTCCAGCGGGACGTGGAAATGGTCGGCCAGCCACTCGATCGCGCCGACGAAGTCGAGGCCTTCCGTCTCGCGAACGAACGAGATCGCGTCACCGCCGACGCCGCAGCCGAAGCAGTGGTACGTGCCGCGGTCGGGCGAGACTGAGAAGGACGGCGTCTTCTCCTGGTGGAAGGGACACAGCCCGGTGTAGCGGGCGCCGACCTTGCGCAGGCGTGTCCGCGTCTCGACGAGATCGACGATGCTCGCCGCAGCCTTGACCGCGTCTACCGACGTGTCCTTGATCCGGGCCACGTCAGAGGGAGTCCACGAACGAAAGCGCGAAGCGGTCGGTCATGCCCGAGAGGTAGTCGACGATCTCGGCCGGCGAGTCGCCGCGCTCGGCGAGGTGGTCGAAGATCCTGCGAACGGCGGCGCGCGCCCGCTCGTGCTCCTCGGCCGTGTGCGGGCCCAGATAGACGCGCGCGAACATGAAGTCGCGCAGGCTGAGCATCGCCTGCCCGACCTCCTCGCTCTGGACGATGTCGCTCGCCCCAGCCGAGGCCTCGACGAGGTCGTGGACGAGAGTGTCGATGCGCTTCGACCCGGTGGGGCCGAGCACCTCGACCTCCTCCTGGGGCAGGTCCTCCTGGCGCAGGATTCGGTGTCGAATCGCGTCGTCGATGTCGTGGTTGATGTAGGCGACCCGGTCGACGATGCGGACGATCCTCCCCTCGAGCGCCTCCGGCTCAACGGGCCCCGTGTGCTTGAGGATGCCGTCGCGCACTTCCCAGGTCAGGTTCAGCGACTCGGCGATCCGCAACGACTGCTCGTTGTGGCGGAAGCGGAAACCGAACCGCTCGCGCAGGCACTCGTCGAGGGCCTCCTCGCCCACGTGGCCGAACGGGGTGTGGCCCATGTCGTGACCTAGCCCGATCGCCTCGGTCAGGTCCTCGTTCAGTTGCAGCGCCCTTGCGACGCCACGCGCGATCGCCGTCGTCTCGAGCGTGTGCGTCATCCGCGTTCGAAAGTGGTCGCCGGCGGGATCGATGAAGACCTGGGTCTTGCCCTTCAGGCGGCGGAACGGCTTCGAGTGCAGGATCCGGTCCCGGTCGCGCTGGAACGGCGTGCGGACACGACAAGCGGACTCCTCGCGCGCGCGGCCCCGCGTCTCGTAGGAGCGGACGGCGAGCGGCGAGAGCCAGCTCTCCTCGTGCTCGCGCACGCGGGCCTCGAAGGCGTCCGCCACCCTCCCAGCTAGCTCGGGCATTGCCCTGACTTTAGACCCTGGAGCGGCGGCCAGAGCTATGCCGATCCGGGTCCAGCCCACATCTGCCGCCGGAGCCGGATTCACTCCGGCGGAGGCTCACTCGGACATCGCCTCGGCGAGCGCCAGAACCTCTGGCGGCTCCGCCGACAATTCGAACCCCGACCCCGCTCTGAAGGAGGGGGTCCATGGGGGAACCAGGGGTTCCCCCATGCTTCCTAGAGGATGATCGGGACGGTTCCGCCGTCCGCGCTCCACGCGGAACCTGTCACATAGTTGGCACGGTCCGAGCACAGAAAGACGATCACGGCGGCGATCTCGTCGGGCTCGGCGAGGCGCCCGAGCGGCCTGCCCTTGCCCACAGCGTCGAGCACCTCATCCCTGGTCTTGCCGCTGCGCTCGGCCTGCTGGTCGGCGAGCCCGCCGGGCCCGAGCCACGCCTCGGTCGCAGTCGGCCCGGGCGCGACGGCGTTGCAGCGGATCCCGTCCTTCGCGTAGAGATCCGCGACGAGCCGGGAGAGCGAGAGGACCGCAGCCTTCGTGACCGAGTAGTTCGGCATCGCCGTGGACGGTCGCTTCCCGGAGGTGGAGGAGACGTTGACGATGACGCCCGTGCCGCGCTCACGCATGCCCGGCAGCGCCGCCCGGATCGCGCGCACGTAGCTCATCACGTTCAGCTGCCACATCTCCTCCCACTGCGCGTCGGCGAGCTCGTCGAAGTCGGCCTGGTAGGCGTCGCCGACGTTGTTGACGAGGCAGTCGACCCGCCCGAGCGCGCGCGTCGCCTCGCCTACGAGCTCCTTCGGCGCCCCGGGCTCTGCGAGGTCGCAGGCGATGCCGAGCGCGGCACCCGCCTCGGCGCGCGCCCGCTCGACCCGCTCGGGGTCACGCCCGCACACGACAATCTTCGCCCCTTCGGCCGCGAGCATCCGAGCCGTAGCGAGCCCGATCCCGCCCGTCGAGCCGGTGACGACGCAGACGCGGTCGCGAAGCCCCAGGTCCAAGGGCCGCTAGCGTACAGCGCGTGACCACGATCCTCCTCGCGCGCCACGGAGAGAGCGACTGGAACGCTACGCGACGCTGGCAGGGACGAGCCGACCGCCCGCTCACCGACCGCGGTCGCGAGCAGGCGCGCGCTCTCGCCGCCCGCCTCGCCCATATCGAGCTGGACGCGGTCTACTCGAGCGACCTGCGCCGCGCGCGCGAGACGGCTGAGGAGGTCGCTCGCAGCCAGGAGCTGGAGGTAATCGCGGTGCCCGACCTGGCCGAGGTCGACGTCGGCTCGTGGTCGGGGTTGACGCGCGCGGAGGCTGAAGAGCGGTTCCCAGAGGGGTTCCGTCGCTGGCTCGAGGGATACCCCGGCTGGACGGACGGCGAGACGTACAACCAGATGGTCGATCGCGTGCTCCCTGCACTCCGGCGGATCGCGGCCGAGCACGAAGGCGGCCGCGTGCTCGTCGTCTCGCACGGGGGCCCGATCCGAGCGATCCACGGGGCCGCGCTCGCCCTTGAAGTGCACGCCTACCGCCGGCTCCGCCCGGTCGAGCCGAACGCGCGGCTCTCGGCGGTCTGCCTCGAGGACGGTCGTCTTACTGAGCTCTGCCCCGCGAGTGAGATCGACGAGCTGCTCGCCCGCGACCAGGCGGAGCGGCGCGAGGCCGCGGTCCAGCCACCGACTCCGGCGGGCTGACCGCCGCAACTAGACTGGGCGCGCGTGGAGGACTACACGAGCAAGTACAAGGGCGAGCAGATCGAGGTCGCCCTCTTCGGCGGCGACTACCAGGACGGCGTCCTCACCGCGTACTGCGCAGTCGACGAGGTGCCCCACATCGAGCTCAATGGGCACATCCTGATCCCGCTCCAGAACATCGCCTCGCTCCACTGCACGAGCCGTTGCGACGCGCCGGAGCCGGACTGGCCGCCACGCGGCTTCGCCGAGGACGAGCGCGAAGATTCCTAGCGTGGGATTCCTTCCCACGGCCAGGAATCTGCTCAAGGCCTGGCTCCTGCTCGTCGGGGTGTGCGGCGGGCTCGGGCTCGCCGGGTGGTGGCTCGGGGGCTACCGACTCGCCTCGATCTCGATCTTCTGCGCATTCCTCGCCGCTGCCGCGGTCTACTGGTACCTCGACCGCGTCGCGCTCGGGATGGTTGGAGCCCGTGAACTCGCCGCGGCCGAGGCGCCGCTGCTGCGGTCGACGGTCGGGCGGCTGGCCGCCCGCGCTGGCGTAACTCCTCCGCGCCTCTACCTCCTGCCCGACGCACATCCACGGGCGTTCGCCGCGGGACGCGGGCCCCGAGGGTCGTCCCTGGCCCTGAGCGAGGGCCTTCTGTCTGCGGCCCCGCCTGCCGAGCTCGAGGGAATTCTCGCCCACGAGCTCGTGCACGTGCGCAACCGCGACGTCCTGATCCAGACGACCGCAGCCGTTCTCGCGGGCGTGCTCATCGAGATGAGCTGGCTCGGGGGCTGGCTCGAGCGCGTCCTCCTCTTCGTCCTGGGCCCGATCGCGGCCGCCTTCGTTCACCTGCTGCTCTCGCCGGCGCGGGAGTACGCCGCCGACCGTGCCGCTGCCGAGATCTGCGAGTCGCCGCACGGCCTCGCGGACGCATTGGTGCGTCTCGAGCAGGCAGGGAGCTTCGTCGAGTTCCGGGCGAGCCCGGCCACCGAGCCGCTCTACACGGTGAACCCGTTCGCCGAGCAAGGCCTCGCGGCGATGTTCATCACCCACCCGCCCCTCGGCCGACGCGTGCGGCGGCTGCGTGAGCTCGATCCCGACTGGCGCGCCAAGCTGCGCGCGGCCTAGGAGGGATTGGCGGAACGTCGCTCGTCGTCGGGGTGCGATGCTCGTTCCGAGGCAAGGACGCAGGGAGCGCCGATAGCAGTTCGCTATCGGCGCGACGGAGGACACGGCCTCGGGGCGAGCAGCGCGGCCCGACGGCACAGCTGGGTTTCGCCAATCCCTCCTACTACGCCAGATCCGCCGGCAGGAGCGAGAACATGACGGAGTCGCGGCGTCCTTCGCGGAACCTCGCGTGCGACCGCAGCACGCCTTCCCTCGTGAAGCCCGCCTTCTCGGCGACCCGCTGTGAGGCGAGGTTGTCCGGATGGGTCGTGAGCTCGAGCCGCTGCACGCCGCCTTCGGTCACGGCCCATCGGGCGAGCAGCGTCGTCGCGCGAGTCGCGATGCCGCGCCCGCGGGCCTCGTTTGCAACCCAGTAGCCGATCGAGCCGGTCTCCCCCAGGCGCACTTCGACGGCGCCGTACAGATCGTCCGTCGTCACATCGACGATCAGAAAGGTTCGAGACGCTCGCGTTCGTCCGCCGGCCGCGATCCAGGCGCGGGCATGTTCCTCGGCATAGGGCTGGGAAAGCCGGGAATGAAGCGGGCGAGCTCGGGGTCCTGGCAGGCGGCGGTCACCGCGGGCGCGTCGGCCTCGGTGGGCGGCCGCAGCAAGAGCTCTTCGTCGCGCAGCTGCATCTGGAGCGATCGTATCCCCAAAGAAAAATGGCCCGCAGTGCAAGACTCCGGGCCAATCTAATTCGGCGGCGACCTACTCTCCCGGGAGGTTGCCCTCCGAGTACCATCGGCGCTGGCGGGCTTAACTGCTCTGTTCGGAATGGGAAGAGGTGTACCCCCGCCGCTATGACCGCCGAAAGCTTGTCAGGGGCGCCCTCGGCGCACCCTCAAAACTCCATAGTGACTTGCACGTGTTCAGATCAAGACCTCGGGCAATTAGTACGGGTCCGCTGAACGGATTGCTCCGCTTGCACGTCCCGCCTATCAACGTGGTGGTCTCCCACGGCCCTTACTCCCTCTAGGGGATGGGGAGCCTCATCTCGGGGTGGGCTTCCCGCTTAGATGCTTTCAGCGGTTATCCCATCCGAACGTGGCTAATCAGCAGCGCCGTTGGCACGACGACTGATACACCAGCGGTTCGTTCGTCTCGGTCCTCTCGTACTAGAGACGACTTCCCTCAAGCTCCCAGCGCCCATGGCGGATAGGGACCGAACTGTCTCGCGACGTTCTGAACCCAGCTCGCGTACCGCTTTAATGGGCGAACAGCCCAACCCTTGGGACCTACTCCAGCCCCAGGATGCGACGAGCCGACATCGCACGTGTCTCCACCGTTTCCGGTGGCGCAGACTATGTCTTCACCCTGCCTGACCAAAGGCGAGGGGTCGGCGTGTTGTGGCGCCCTTAAATTTGCTCGAAGCTCGAGCAGCGTACGCCACCTCGGCTCTTTCGAGCCTCAGTCGTTACGGGGTCAAGCTCCGAAGAGCTGACTTCCCACGGCATTACCCGCCCAGCTTTCGCTGGGTGTGGGCTTCGCCGTTATTAGCCGATGCTTGACCGGCATTTCTGCCGGCCCACCCCAAATTGAGGTGCCAAACCCTTCCGTCGATGTGGACTCTTGGGAAGGATAAGCCTGTTATCCCCGGAGTACCTTTTATCCGTTGAGCGACGGCACTTCCACTCGTTACCGCCGGATCACTAAGGCCGACTTTCGTCCCTGCTCGA
>DASYUD010000055.1:0-19440 GCA_036001625.1 Gaiellaceae bacterium | reverse complement strand
CAGCTCGGCAGAGACGTCATCGTGGCGACCGAGCGCCAGATCGGCTTCGATCCGCTCCTCCACCGCTCCAAGCCGAAGCTCGTCCAGCCTCCCGATCTCGCCTTGGGCGAACGAGTCATAGGTGAAATCCGCAAGTGGTGTACCCCGCCACAACGCGAGTGCCTCCCGCAGAGTGGTGGCCGCGCGCTCGGGGTCGCCCGCCGCGAGGGACAGCCGGCCCTCCTCTACGAGACCCTGGAAGCGATCTACGTCCAGCTCGCCCGGCGCGACCTCGAGGAGGTAACCGTTCGCACGCGTGCGGACGATGCCCTTCCTCGACTCGCTTCCGCCGCTCCGCGACCCTGCTTCGAGTGCCTTGCGCAGGCGCGAAACGTGAACCCGAACGTTTTTCACTGCGCTGGCCGGCGCCCGCTCTCCCCACACGACATCGATCAGCCGATCGACGGAAACGACCTCGTTCGGGTGCAGCAGGAGCATCGCCAGGACGAGCCGCTGCTGGCGCCCTCCGAGCTCAACTGCGTCGCCGTCGTCGTCGTAGACCTCGAGAGGCCCGAGAATCCGGAAGTCCATATGCCTCCTGGACGCCGACGCTAGCAACCGAACGGACGAGATAACAGTCCCGGTCCTCGGCCGCGAATGCAAACCGCGCGCAGCCGCTTTGCAGCCCGGCTGCAACCGGCGGGACGGAGCCTCTGGGCGATCGACTGCAAACGACGGTCGCTACAGAGGAGGAAGGGCATGAACGGTCGCCGTCATCGAATCTTCCGGCTGCTGGCGTCGACGATCACCGCGGCAACGCTGGCCGTCCCGATGACCGCGGCCGCCGGCAGCGGCGGCGCACCGGCTGGGACGAGCTCGCCCGAGAACTCGAACGCGATTCTCCGCAACGACATCGCTCATTACGGAACCCCCGGACGGCTCTCGGCACCGGGCGCCCCGATCATCGTGCGTGTGGAGGGAGGGTTCGACTGGCCGGCGGCCGGCGTCGGCGCGGCGGGCGGGCTCGGCCTCGTGCTCGTGGCCGGCGTCGCTACATCCGCTCTACGACGTCGCTACCGCGTGGGCCCGGCGCGGGCCTCAGCGGCACTGAGGAAAGGAGTCTGAGATGTTCGAGATGTATCGCATGCTCGGCGAGCAGCGCGAGGCGGAACTCCTTCGCGAGGCGCGGCGGCTTCAGTCCGGTCAGGCTGTCAAGGGCAGTGGGGTGCGGCGTACGCCGGGGCGTCGGTTGGTGTCGATGTTCCGCAACAAGGCGGTCGTACGCCTGATTGGCCTTCTGGGCTCGACCGGACACGGGGCCGAGAAGCCCGCACCCTCTCAGCTCGATCCTTAGGCCAGCGCGACGTCGAGGGGGCGGCTGGCCGCCCCCTCGACAAAGCCCATCAGTTCGGCTGCGGCACGCTAGGCGACTGCGACCGAGCTGAGCTCGCGCAGCGCGGCGAGGCGCGAGAGCGCCTGCGCCTCGAGCTGCCGGACGCGCTCGCGCGTCAGGTCGAGCTCGTGGCCGATCGCCTCGAGCGTCCAGGGCTCGCCCGCGAAGCCGAAGCGCAGCTCGAGGATGCGCCGCTCGCGCTCGGGGAGAGCGTCGAGCGCCTTGCGCACACCCTGGCGGCGGAGCGACTCCTCCGCCTCGTCGAACGGGTCGGCCGCCTCGCGGTCGGCGAAGAGGTCGCCGAGCTCGCCCTCGTCGTCTGCGCCCACGGTCTGGTTCAGCGAGACCGACGCCTGCGCGGCACCCAGGGCCTCGTCGACGTGCTGCATCGGCAGTCCGGTCGCCTCGGCGAGCTCGTCCTTCGTCGCCTCGCGGCCTAGCTCGACCTCGAGCCGGCGGGCGGCGCGCGAGAGCTTCTGCTGGCGCTCGACCACGTGCACGGGCACGCGGATCGTGCGCGCGTGGTTGGCTACTGCGCGCTGCACCGACTGGCGGATCCACCAGGTCGCGTACGTCGAGAACTTGTAGCCGCGGCGCCAGTCGAACTTCTCGACCGCGCGGTTGAGGCCGAGCGTGCCCTCCTGGATCAGGTCGAGGAACGGCACGCCGAGGCCGCGATAGCCCTTGGCGATCGAGACGACGAGGCGCAGGTTGGACTCGATCATCCGCCGCTTCGCCATCAGGTCGCCGCGCTCGATCGCCTTCGCGAGCGTGACCTCCTCGGACGCGGTCAGCAGCTTGTGGCGGCCAACGTCGGCGAGGAAGAGCTGAAGGCTGTCGGCGGAGGCGGCGAACGCGTCGGGGTCGACGGCAGGCCGCTCGGGAGCCGGCGGTGCGGCCTCCTCGGCCCGCGGCTCGCCGACCTCGAGGCCGATCGCCTCGAGCTCGCGCGTCAGCTGCTCGACGTCGCCCTCGTCGAGCTCGTGCTCGAGCGCAAGCGCCTCGAGCTCGGTCGGCTCGACGAAGCCGCGCTCCTCGGCGGCCTCGACGAGGGAGCGTGCTCCCTCGGATTCAAGTAGCTCGTGAATCTGGTGCTGCGTCAACTGTTCTTCCTGGTCCTTTCCCACTTTGGCGGAGCTCTGCACTGTAAGACGTCCCTCGGTCGTCAGACTTTCGCAGTGCGGGTCGGGTTTCCTGGTGTTTCCAGGCAAAACACGCCCCAAACTGCGGCCTCAGTTGTTGAAACGACGACCCTTCCCTGGTTATTCCGTGGCGGCGGGCTCTTTGGATCGCGCTCGGGTCGGAAACTCGAACTCGACCTTGCCCTCATTATTCAAGACGAGGCGCGCCCGAAAAGGTTTGCCGGCCTTGGAGCGGAAGCCGGAGAGCACCTCCTTCGTCTTCCCTTCCTCGATCAGCTGGCGGGCGACCTCGGGCGTCAGCGTCCGGCTCGCAACCCGCTTCCAGATGACGAAGCCGCAGCCGGGCTCTTCGCGCGACTTCCAGCTCGTGCAGCCGAACGCCTTCGAGTTCTCGCGGATGATCTCGCCGGTTTCGGCGCCGCAGCGCGGGCACGGCCCGAGCTCGACGCGCTCGGGGCGGAGCTTCTCCTTGTCGAGCGCGGCGATCTGCTCGACCGTCGAGCGCGTGAAGTCGGCGATGCCCTTGATGAAGTCGTCCTTCTCGCCTTCCCCGTGCTCCACGTCCGCGAGCCGCTTCTCCCAGTCGCCGGTGAGCTCGGGCGAGGTGAGCGGGTGCTCCTCGAGCATCGTGATCACCTGGAGGCCCTTCGGCGTCGGCAACAGGTCCTTGCCTCCCCGCTCGATGTACTCGCGGCGGATGAGCGTCTCGATCGTCTCCGCCCGGGTCGCCGGGGTGCCGAGGCCGCGCTCCTTCATCGCCTCGCGGAGCTCCTCGTCGTCGATGAGCTTCCCCGCGGTCTCCATCGCCGAGAGAAGCGTCGCCTCGGTGTAACGCGGCGGCGGACGTGTCTCCTTCGCCTCGCTCTCGGCCTTTACGCAGCGCACGGACTGACCCTTCTCGAGCTGGGGCAGCTCCGCGCTCTCCTCGTCGTCCTTCGCTTCCGCGTCCGCCTCGACGCCGTAGACGCCGCGCCAGCCGGCCTCGAGCGTGACCTTGCCGCGGGTGCGGAATCGCTCCTCCTCGACGAGCGTGACGATCGTCGTTCGCGCGTAGCGCGCCGGTGGATGGAAGACGGCCAGGAAGCGGCGCGCGACGAGGTCGAAGATGCGCCGCTCGTCGGGCGAGAAGGCGCTGAGGTCGTGCTCGACGTCGGTGGGGATGATCGCGTGGTGGTCGTCGATCCGGGCGTCGTTGACGACCCGGGCGAGCGGCAGCTGCTGGAGCTGCAGGACGAAGCGGGCGGCGGCCTCGTACTCGGGGACGGCGACCAGGGTCTCGGCGGTCGGCTTCAGCTGCGGGACGAGGTCGCCGGAGAGGTAGCGCGAGCTTGTCCGCGGATAGGTGATGGCCTTCTTGTCCTCGTAGAGCGACTGGGCCGCCTGGAGCGTGCGCCGCGCGGAGAAGCCGAAGCGGCGGTTCGCGTCGCGCTGGAGCGAGGTGAGGTCGTAGAGGAGCGGGGAGCGCTCGGACTGCTCCTTCCGCTCGACCGACTCGACCGTCCCGGTCTTGCCCGAGACCTTCGTGACGACCTCGTCGGCGCGGGCGGCGTCCCTGAGCCAGGTCTCCTGCCCGGTGGGCGTGTCCTTGTCGTCCGCGCGCACGGGGTCGAACCAGAGGCCCTCGTAGCGCGGGTCGAAGCTCGCGTGGACGAGCCAGAAGGGCTCGGGCACGAACGCCTGGATCTCCCGCTCCCGGCGGACGATGATCGCGAGCGTAGGCGTCTGCACTCGGCCGAGCGAGACGACGCCGCCCACCCAGGCCCGGCCGCGGATCGTGGCGGCGCGCGTGGCGTTCATGCCGACGAGCCAGTCCGCCTCGGAGCGCGCACGGGCCGCGGACTCCAGGGGCTGGAGCTGCTCGCCCGGGCGCAGCCGCTCGAAGCCTTCGCTGATCGCCTGCTTCGTCATCGAGTTGATCCAGAGGCGCTCGACCGGCTTCTCGACGCCGGCGGTCTGGAAGATGTGCGCGAAGATGAGCTCTCCCTCGCGCCCGGCGTCGCAGGCGTTGACGACGCGGTCGACGTCGTCGCGCCGGAGGAGGTTGTGGATCGCCTTCAGCTGCTTCTCGGCCTTCTTGTCGCGCGGGCGGAGGCGGAACTCGTCGGGGACGATCGGCAGGTCGACCATGCGCCAACGCTTGAAGCGCTCGTCGTAGTCCTCGGGGTCGATCAGCTCGAGCAGGTGGCCGACCGCGAAGGTGATTACGTAGTCGTCCGACTCGAAGTGCGAGTGCGCCTTCTGGAAGGGGCCGGGGAGCGCCTCGGCGAGGTCGCGGGCGACCGAGGGCTTCTCGGCGACGATGAGGGTCTTGCTCTTGCTCACTCGTCGCAGGGTAGCGAACGTCTCAAATGTCTCATCGGGCCGCGTCTTGCGCCGCCGGCCCTCGGATCCCTCTATCTGTTGGGTCCACTTCGACCCGCCACCCGCCGCGATCGTACAGCGGCAAACCGCACCGAATGCAGGCAAAAGTGTGACGAAATCGCACCGGCGCGCCCAGGCGAGATACTCCACGCGTGGTCTCGCTCTTCTACCTGCTCACTGGCATCGTCAGCTACCCGCTCGTCAAGTGGCCTCTCCGCCTCCGCGCCTACGGCAAGGAGAACCTGCCCCGCGAGGGAGGCTTCGTCCTCTCGGCGAACCACGTCTCGAACTTCGACCCGTGGCCGCTGGGCATGCCGCTCTGGCCGCAGCGCCAGCTGCGGTTCATGGCGAAGGTCGAGCTCTTCCGCTCCCCGCTCTGGCCGATCCTGAAGGGGGCCGGTGCCTTCAGCGTCCGCCGCGGCGAGGGCGACGAGGAAGCGATGCGCACGGCGGTCGGGCTCGCCCGCGAGGGCGAGGTGGTCGTGATCTTCCCGGAGGGCACGCGCCGCGAGAAGGGGCTCGTCAAGAAGTTCGAGGCGAGGCCGCACACGGGCGCGGCCCGCGTCGCGCTCGAGGCGGGCGTGCCGCTCGTCCCGGCTGCGATCGCCGGCACCGACAGCCTGACGAGGCTCGGCCCCCTCCGCGTCGCCTACGGGGCGCCTATCGACCTCGACGACCTCCGCGACCGCGAGACGAGGGACGCGGCCCGCGCGGCGACCGACCGCTTGATGACCGCGATCCGCGAGCTCGGGAGCGACCTGTGAGGCCGCTGCTCGTCGTCGACGGCGACTCGCTCGCCCATCGCGCGTATCACGCGCTCCCGAAGACGATCCGCCGCAAGGACGATCACCCGGCCGGCGCGATCGTCGGCTTCGGGAACATGCTCCTCCGGCTCTGGGACACGGAGCAGCCGCGCGCCGTGCTCGTCGGCTGGGACACGCTCAGCGTTCCCACGTACCGTCACGAGGCCTTCCCGACGTATCAGAGCGGCCGCGAGTTCGACCTCGAGCTGCTCGAGCAGCTCGACCTCCTGCCCGAGCTCGTCCGCGGGCTTGGCTTCGCGAGCGCGAAGGAGCCGGGCTATGAGGCGGACGACTTCCTCGCCGCCGGGGTTGCGGCGAAGAACAGCGGGCGCGGGCCGGTCCTCGTCGTCACCTCCGATCGCGACGCCTACCAGCTCGCCTCCGAGCGCTGCACGATCCTCGCCCCCGCCCGCGGGGCGAGCGAGCTCAACCGGATCGGCCCGGCCGAGGTGCGCGAGCGCTACGGCGTCGAGCCGGAGCAAGTGCCCGACTTCATCGCCCTTCGCGGCGACCCCTCGGACCGGCTGCCGGGCGCGCCCGGAGTCGGCCCGAAGCGCGCGGCAGATGTGATCCGCGAGCACGGCTCGCTCGAGGCCGCCCTCGCCGCCGGCCGCTTCGCCGCCTGCGCGGAGGAACTTCGCCTCTATCGCCGAATAGCCACGCTGGACGCCTCCGCTCCTCTCCCTCCCCTCGAACACCAGTCCCCCACGTGGACGGAGGCGTCCGCCCTCCTTCGCCGCTGGGGCGTGAATCAGCTCGCCGACCGCCTCGCTGCCCGGGCTGAGCAGCCATCGACGTCCTGAGCAACCCCGACCTCGCCCTGCTGCACCCGACCGGGCACCATCCGGACTCGACAAGGCGCCTGCAGGTGCTCATCGACACGCTCGACTGGCAGCCGGCTCGGGCGGCCGCCTCCCGCGCCGACGTCGAGCGCTGTCACGCACCCGCGTACGTCGAGCGGATCCGGGAAGTGGACGAGCCGACGCTGCTCGATCTGGACACGATCTGCTCGGAGACGAGCTACGAAGCCGCGTTGCTCGCGGCGGGAGCGGCGAACGAGGCGGCTGCGCGGTCGGCCTTCGCGCTCGTCCGCCCGCCCGGGCATCACGCCCTCCCCGACCGGGCGATGGGCTTCTGCCTGTTCGACAACGTCGCGATCTCCGCCCGGTACGCACAGGCGGAGCTGGGCGTGGAGCGGGTGGCGATCGTCGACTGGGACGTCCATCACGGGAACGGCACACAGGCGATCTTCTGGGACGACCCGTCCGTGCTCTTCGTCTCGCTCCACCAGTGGCCCTTCTACCCGGGGACGGGCGGGCCCGGTGAAGGGAACGAAACGACGGTGAACGTGCCGCTCCGGGCCGGATCCGGGGACAAGGAGTACCTGGCCGCCTTCACCGGAGTCGTCGAGCCAGCCGTGCACGGCTTCGAGCCCGACCTTGTTCTCGTCTCGGCCGGGTTCGACGCCCACGCCGACGACCCGCTCGCGGGGATGGAGGTGAGCGAGGACGGCTTCCGCGAGCTGGCGCGGCGCAGCGCCGCGCTAGGCCCGCGCTGTGCCGGGGTCCTCGAGGGCGGGTACAACCTGAGCACGCTGCCGCGCCTGGTCGCGGCAGCCCTGGAAGGCTTCTCCGCCTAGAAACGAAGACCGGCCCCTGAAGGGCCGGTCTACCGAGAGGAGAGAAAGAGCCACCGGAGCCCACGCCTCGTCACGAGGGAGAGAGGAGCTTCGATAGTCGAAGTATCGGGCGTTCGGGCCGGGAGCGCATCGCCCGAGAACCCCCCGCCGTGGGTGATTCGGCATCCCCCGCAGTGGGTGATTCAGCTCGCGCCGCGCGCGCGGGCGAGCGCCGCGAGCGCCCCGCTGCGGGAAGAGACCTCGAGCTTCCGCAGGAGGCTCTTCACGTGCGAGCGAACGGTGTGCTCGGAGATGAAGAGCCGCTTCGCGATCTCCTCCGTGCCCAGGTGCTCGTCGAGGAGGAGCAGCACCTCGAGCTCGCGCGCGGAGAGGGCCTGGGCGATCGCGTCCGGCACGCCCGCGTGGTCTGCGCCCTCGCGCACGCGCTCGAGCAGGCGGCGGGCGACCGGGCCGGAGAGCGCTGCCTCGCCTTGCGCGACGGCGCGGAGGAACTCGACGATCCGCTCGGGGGGCTCCGTCTTCAGGAGGTAGCCGGCCGCCCCGCCGCGGATGGCCGCGAGCAGGTTCTCCTCGGTCCCCGACGCTGTGAGGACGACGACCTCGCAGCCGGGCGCGGCCTCTCGCAGCTGAGGCAGCGCCTGGAGGCCGTCGAGGTCGGGCATCGAGAGATCGAGCAGCACGAGATCGGGCTGGAGCCGCCGAGCCAGCTCGATCGCCTCGTTGCCGTCTCCCGCCTCGCCGACCACGCCGAAGCCGTGCTGGCCGAGCAGGGCCGCGAGGGCGTCCCGGGTCAGGGGGTGGTCGTCGACGATGAGGACTCGCACTGCCACGGGCGTCTGGACCCTATGCCTAAGCGGCTGAGCCGGTTCTGCCGATTAGGAATGACCGTGCGGCAAGACAGAGACGCCTACCAGACCTGGCTCTGGGGCGAGGTGCTCGTCCTCGGCCTCCTCTCGGCCGGGCTTGCCCTGTTCGTGGTCCATCCCGCGCTGTGGGAAACGTACGAGCTCCCGCAGCTCCGGCTCGTGCTCGACACCGCCGTGACCCTCGCTGCGGCGATCGTGGCCGTCCTCGCCGGGATCCGCTTCTCGGTCGAAGGCCGGCGGCTCGACTTCCTCCTCTGCGGTGGGTTCTTCCTCGCGGCCCTGTCGACGTTCGCCTTCGGGATCGCCCCCGCCTTCGGGGGCGGGACGATCGGCAAGACCGAAGCGTGGGCCGGCATGGGCGGCAGGCTGCTCGCCGCCAGCCTCATCGCGTCGGCGCCGTTCGCGCGCGGACGGATCGTCGGACGAGAGCGGGCCCTGCGCTGGTCGATCCTCTCGCTCGTCTGCCTCGGTGCCGCTGTCTGGCTCATCGTCCGATCTCTGTCGATCGGCCTGCCGGAGCTCCGGAGCGGAGAGGACCAGCCCCTCCTGCTCGTCTTCGTGCTTGCCCTCCAGGCATTCCTCAGCCTCGTCGCACTCGTCGGCTTCGGCCTGCGCTTCCGCTCGGAGCGTAACGACCTCTTCCGCTGGCTCGGCCTGGCGGCCACGCTCTCCCTATTCGCCGAGCTCAACTACGTCTTCACGCCGGTCGTCTCGAGCTCCTTCGTCTCGCAGGGCGACTTCCTGCGGCTCACTTCGTACGGCGTCCTCATGGCCGGCGTCTGGCGCGCGATCAGGTTCGCCGAGTTTGGGCGCGCGGTCGCCGAGGAGCGCGCACGGGTCGCCCGCGAGATCCACGACGGGCTCGCCCAGTACCTGTTTACCGTGTCGACGCATGCGAGCCTGCTCGAGGCGGGGTCGGCGCCCGAGGGGACCGCCACCCGGATCAGGCAGGCCGCGGCCGCCGCGCAGCAGGAGGCGCGCTTCGCAATCCTCGCGCTCTCGTCAGCGAGCGGCAACGCGCCCTTCGATTCGGCCCTGCGGCGCTACGTCGACCTCCTGACGGCAGACGGCGAGCTCGAGGTCGAGCTCGATGTCGACCCGGAGCTGGCCCTCGCCCCCGACGAGCAGATCGAGGTCTTCCGGATCGTGCAGGAGGGGCTTGCGAACGTCCGCAAGCACGCACGCGCCGGGCAGGCCGAGGTCGTGATCGGGCGGCGCGGCGGCAAGCGCGTCGTCCTGGTGCGCGACGACGGTGCAGGCTTCGACGGCGAGACCGACGCAGCAGGACAGGGGCTCAAGAACCTGCGTCTGCGGGCATCGGCAATCGGGGGGGCCTTCGCGCTTCGCTCCGTGCCCGGCCAGGGCACGGCGCTGGAAGTCATCCTTCGCGCGTAGTACTCTGAATGGGTCCCGCGACGAAAGGAGGTCGGCTATGCATGAGTGCTCCGTCAGCCGAGCCTCCGGTCGCACGCACTGACCCTGCTTCTGCGGTCCTGAGGCTCATGTTCGCGCCCGCACCGGGTGCTTCTCTGTTCCTACTGCCGAAGGAGTCCGCTTGAACCTCAACGACCTCGGCTGGGACGCGTTCTTCGCGGACGCGTTCGGCCAATACGAAGGAGACAACCTGATCCCGGCGCGCGTCTCCGCGCGTCACCACGGGCCGTGCGAGCTGCTGACGGAGCGTGGGCGGCTCGGTGGCATTCCCTCGGGGCGGCTCGCCGACGACGAGCTACCTGCCGTCGGCGACTGGGTCGCGGCGCGGCCGGTCGACGGCGAGCGCAAGGCCGTGATCGAGGCGGTGCTGCCGCGCCGAACCGCGTTCACGCGCAAGGAGGCGTGGCGGAGAGCCGTGGCGCAGGTCGTCGCGGCGAACGTCGACACCGTCTTCATCGTCACCGCATTCGGCCACGATCTCAACCCGCGCCGGCTCGAGCGCTACCTCACCGCTGCGTGGGACAGCGGCGCGAGCCCGGTGATCGTCGTAAACAAGAGCGACCTGGCCGACGATCCCGGCGCCGAGCTCACGGAGGTCGAGCCCGTCACGCTCGGCGTCCCCGTCTTGGCGGTGAGCGCGGTGACCGGCGACGGCCTCGACGGCCTCGAGCCGTACCTCGGCCGCGGTCGCACGATCGCGCTGCTCGGCTCGTCCGGCGTCGGGAAGTCGACGCTCGTGAATCGCTTCGCGGGCCGCGAGCTGCTCGCGACCGCCGAGATGCGCGCGGACGGGCGCGGACGCCACACGACCTCGCATCGGGAGCTCGTGCCGCTCCCGTCGGGCGCGCTGCTGCTCGACACGCCCGGGATGCGCGAGCTCCAGCTGTGGGCCGAGGAGGAGGTGCTCGACACGACATTCGCGGAGATCGCCGCGCTCGCCTCGCTCTGCCGCTTCAGCGACTGCTCGCACGAGGAAGAGCCGGACTGCGCAGTGCGCAGCGCGCTCGCCGACGGGACCCTGTCGGGCGAGCGGTACGCGAGCTACCGGAAGCTCCAGCGCGAGCTGCAAGCGCTCGAGATCCGCAAGGACGCGCGCCTCCAGGCCGAAGCGCGGAAGGAGCGGCGCCGATGGGCCCGTAGCCGCCGCAAGACGCGTTGGTGAGAATCGTCACCGAACGGCTGCTGCTCGTCGCGTGTGCACCCGAGCTCGCCGAGGCGCTGCAAGCGAACCGGAGGCGTGCGGAGGAGATCGTCGGCGCAGCGCTACCGGACGGCTGGCCGGACGAGGAGCTGTCGGCACTGCTCCCGATCGTAGGCGCGTGGGGCCTCGGATTCGGAGTCTGGATCGCCGTCGAGCAAGCCCAGAGCGTCGTCGCCGGCTCGGCCGGCTTCCAGGGCGGCCCGCAGGACGGCGCCGTCGAGCTCGGATTCGGGATCCACGAGTCGTACCGGAATGCCGGTTACGCGACCGAGGCCGCGCGCGCGCTCGTCGACTGGGCGCTGCAGCAAGCGGGCGTCGACGAGGTGACCGCCCAGTGCGAGCGGTCGAACGCCGCATCCATACGCGTGCTCGAGAAGGCGGGACTGCAGCGCAACGGCGAACGCGGGCCGCGGCTCCTGTGGTCGGCCCGATCAGAGGGGCGGATAGCCGGCACTCGCCGAGCCGCCGGCGTTCACTACTTCTTCACCCGCAGCCCGTCTCTCGATCGGTAGCCTCGGGCGTTCGTGGCTCGCCTCGCGCGGATCGTGATTCGGCACCGGCTCCTCGTTGTGGGGGCCTGGATCGTGCTCACCGGCGTCGGCGTGGTCTCGGCGATGCGACTCTCCGACCGGTGGTTCGAGTCTTTCTCGATCCCCGGATATTCGGCCTACGAGGCGAACCAGCGCACGCTGAAGCTCTTCGGCTCGGGGGAGCAGGTGCCGCTCGTAGTCGTGCTCTCGTCGCCGGGGCGAGACATCACGCAGGTCGACGGCGCCGACAAGGCGGTCGACGCGGCCGCGGGCGTCGTCAAGGGGTCCCGCGTCGGCTCTTGGTTCGAGACGCACAGCGACATGTACGTCTCGCCCGACCGTCACACGATGGTGGCGACGATCTACCCGCGCGGGAACACGACCTTCTCGAGCTTCCCGCCGATCGCCGAGGCACGGGCGGCGCTCAAGGCGGCGACGCCGGACGGGGTGACGAGCCATCTCACCGGGCGCGACGCCATCTTCGAGTCACAGGGTGGAGAGAGCGGACCGAGCGTCCTCACCGAGGCGCTCATCGGCGGCCTGGGCGCACTCATCATCCTCCTCTTCGTCTTCGGCACGCTTCCGGCTGTGGCAATGCCGCTGGCGATGGCGGCGGCCTCGATCCTGACGACGTTCGCGTGCGTGCTCGCGCTGACGTACGTCACCAACGTCTCGATCATCGTCCAGTTCCTCGTAGCGCTCGTCGGACTCGGCGTCGCGATCGACTACGCGCTTCTGATGACGTTCCGCTTCCGCGAGGAGCTCGCGGCAGGTCGTTCGCCCGACGACGCGCTCGTGGAGACGATGGCGCATGCGGGACGCTCCGTGATCATCTCCGGCTCGACGGTGGCGATCGGCCTCCTCAGCATGATCATCCTGCCGCTGCCGTTCATCCGCTCGATCGGCCTCGGCGGCATGCTCATTCCTGCGATCTCCGTGCTTGCCTCGATCACGCTGCTACCCGCGCTGTTCTCGCTGCTCGGCGCGAGGATCAACCGCCTGCGCCTGATGCCGCGGCGCTTCGTCAAGCCGCCCGACGCCGAGACGGGCTTCTGGGGCCGCTGGGCGCGCCTCGTGACGAGGCGTCCCCTGCCCGTGTTCCTCGCGGGCGCGGTGATCGTGACGCTTGTCGTGCTGCCTGCCTTCCACATGAATCCGAGCGACGCGCAGCTGAAGGACGAGCCGGCGGTCGGGGACGCAGACGCTGGTCGCGACGCGATCACGGCGGCGGGGATTCCGGCAGGCGTGTATCTCCCTTACGTCATCCTCGTCGAGAACGGCGCGACTCCGGAGGCGCTCGCGAAGACCGCCACTGCCGTCGGCAGCGCGAAGGGAGTCGCCGGCGCGGCGGCGCCGCCGTCGTGGCGGAAGGGCACGACGGGCCTTGTCGAGGCATTTGGCACCGACGACGGCAGCTCGCGTCCTGCGAAGACGACGATCTCGAACCTGCGCGACGACGTGCTGCCCGCCGTTCGGTCCGAGCTCGGCGGGTCGACCCGGGTCACGCTCGGCGGCGCCGCGCCCGAGAGCCGCGACTTCATCAACGCCGTGTACGGGAAGTTTCCCTACCTCCTCCTCTTCGTCCTCATCCTCACGTTCGTCCTGCTCATGCGCGCGTTCCGCTCGATCGTGCTGCCGGTCAAGGCCGTGATCCTCAACCTCCTCTCGCTCGGGGCCGCGTACGGGATCATCGTCTTCATCTTCCAGGACGGGCACGGCAGCGAGGCGATCTGGAACGTGCAGGCGACCGACGCGATCATCTCCTGGATCCCGCTGATGGTCTTCGCCTTCCTCTACGGGATCTCGATGGACTACGAGGTGTTCATGCTCACGCGCATGCGCGAGGCATATGAAGAGACGGGGGACACGCGCAAGGCGATCGAGCTCGGCCTGGCGCGCACGGGCAAGCTCGTCACGAGCGCGGCGCTCGTGCTCATGTTCGCCTTCTTCACGCTCTCGACCGGCCCAGGGCCGGACATCAAGCAGTTCGCGATCGGGCTCTCCGCCGGGATCATCTTCGACGCGACGGTGATCCGGGCGCTGCTCGTACCGTCGGTCATGCAGCTGCTCGGCCGTTGGAACTGGTGGCTACCGGCCTGGACGGCCAGAGTGCTGCGGACGCGGCCGAGCCCGCTCGAGCCTGCGAGAAGCGAGACCTAACGGCCCGTTATCAGCCGAGCGCCGCGGCCGCGTGTGACGAAGCTGAACGTCCAGCGGATGAAGACGAGGAGCCGATTCTGCAGCCCGATCAGGTAGAAGAGGTGGACGAAGAGCCAGGTGAGCCAGGCGAGCAGGCCGCTCAGCTGCAGGCCCTTGATGTCGGCAACCGCCTTCGCTCGGCCGATCGTCGCGAGGTTCCCCTTGTCGCGATAGCGGAAGGGGGGTGGCTGGCTCCCGCCCAGGGTGGTCCCGATAGCGCGCGCGGCATAGCGTCCCTGCTGCATCGCCACCGGGGCGAGCCCGGGGAGCGCGACCGGGTTTCCCTCCGCGTCGTGCACCTGCACCATGTCGCCGAGCGCCATCACCTCGGGGTGGCCGGGCAACGCCAGGTCCGGGCCTACCGCCACCCTGCCCGCGCGGTCGAGCTCGGCTGCGGTTTCGGCGGCGAGCGCGGCGGCGAGCTCGGAGGCGACGACGCCGGCCGCCCAGACGACGGTCCGAGCCGGCACTCGCTCGCTCTCCCCTTCCCGCGCGGCGATCGTGACCGACTCCTCGTCGATGCCGACCACCTTCCGCCCGACGAGCGGTGTGACCCCGAGCCCCTCCAGCGCCCGCGCCGCCCGCTCCGACAGGCGGGGCGGGAACATCGGCAGGACGCGCTCGGCCATCTCGACGAGCTGGATGCGTGCCGCGCGCGTGTCGATCGTCCGGAAGTCGCGGCGCAGCGTGTCCCGCGCGATCTCGGCGATCTGCCCAGCCAGCTCGACGCCGGTCGGTCCGCCGCCGACGACGACGAAGGTGAGCCAGGCGGAACGGAGCCCGGGATCCGGCTCGACCTCGGCAGCCTCGAACGCCGTCAAGATCCGGCGCCGGACCTCGAGCGCGCCCTCGAGCGACTTGATGTCGGGGGCAAACGGCCGCCACTCCTCGTGGCCGAAGTAGGAATAGCTCGACCCGGCGGCGACGATCAAGCTGTCGTACGGGATCGCGCGCTTGTCACCGCCGTTCGGGAGCCGGTCGAGAAAGACACGCCGGCCTGCGAGATCGAAGCCGGTGACTTCGCCGAGCAGCACGCGGACGTTCCGGTCGCGCTTGAAGACGCCGCGCAGCGGCGCGGCGACCTCGCCCGGTGAGAGCGCGCCCGTCGCGACCTGGTACACGAGCGGCTGGAACAGATGGAAGTTGCGGCGGTCGACCAGGGTGATGTCGACCGGGGCGCGGCGGAGCTTTCGGACGGCCTGCAGTCCCCCGAATCCGCCGCCGACGACAACGACGCGGTGGCGCTGGGCATCTGACGCGGTCGTAGGCGGCGACTTACGCGACTGTCGCAACCCGTTCGGCCGCCCGTGCACATTCGGTCTCGTGGTCAGGGGATTCGTGGGTTACGAACCGTTCGGCAACCCGCACGACCTCGCTGCCGAGCGCTTTGAGCTGCAGCTCGACGGCTTGATCCTGAATCTGGCCCATACGATCGAAGACGCGCGCCGCAGCTGCGACCGGGACGACGTACGGCACGGCCCAGGCCCGGAGCGCTCGCGTGGCGAACTCCATCGTGTTGATGGCCTGCAGCCCCTGCGTTCCCCCGGCGGCACTGATCAGGCCAACGACCTTGTCGTGGAGGAAAGGCGGCTCCCGATCGCCGAGCAGGTGCAACCAGTCGAGCGCGTTCTTGAGCGCGCCCGAGATCGTCCCCTGGTACATCGGACTGCTCCAAAGCATCCCGTCTGCCGCATAGCAGGCCTCGATCAGCGTGGCTGCCGTCTCGGTCGGCTCGTCGTCGTCGGGGTTGTACATGGGCAGGTTGAGCTGTCGGATATCGAGCAGCTGCGTCTCCGCGCCGGCCGTCGCCGCCCCTTCGAGCGCAAGCTGCAAAGCGGCCCGGCTCGTCGAGACGTTCGCCAGCGAGCCGCCAAGACCGACGATCGTCACCGTCTTCGCCATCGCTCACTGCTCGTAGCGCTCCACGACCTCAGGGTCGCGGACGCGGGCGGAGGCGGGGTCGTAGCCGGCCTCGCGGAGCGCACGACGCTGGCGGAGCAGATCCCAGCACTGGTCGAGACCGACCTTGATCGATTCGAGTCGGCGGTGTTCGCTCTCGCTCAAGCCGCCTTCGGCACCGCGTTCGTAGAGCTCCTGCTCTTCGGCGACCAGTTGCTCGATGCGATTGTGGATCTGATCGTCTTCCATCTCGAACCTCCTCTCGATGCCACGCGCGATGATTTCACCACGGGCGTCGGGTAGGCACCCCTTCGGTGAGCATCCAAAGGGCAGTCTCATCTACACGCCGGGCGGTTGGATGATCGCCCAGCTCGCCGCCGAGGACCGCCGGCGGCTCGGAACCGAGGATCCCCTCGCCGCGCACGGCCCCCATGGACGTCGGCGGCAAGCAGGCCGTCCACGAGCTCCGCTGGATCCGTGAGGAAGGCCGGTTGAACTGAGGCCCGACGAGCGCTCCAAGGCCCTTAGAGGCTCCAACACAATGAGCCTTGTGCCGCCGGGCCGCGCTGCTCGCCCCGGCGATGAAGCGTCATCATGTTGGAGCCTCTTAGCGCCTGACCACCACCTCGTCCATTGTGCTGATTCCCAGTGGGCTGGCCCACAGCCCCTGGAGCCATGGCCGGTGGAGGAGGTAGTGCTTGTCGTAGATCGTCGGCACGACCCACGTTCGCTCGGCGACAAGCCGGCGGTCGGCATCGCGGTAGAGCTGCAAGCGATCTTCCCGGGAGTGCAGCGAGCGCGCCAGGCCGACGAGGCGCGCCCGCTCGTCGTCGTGCCCCACCCCCACCGGCTGCGATTCAAGGAAGCCCCCCAGCATGCCATGCGGGTCTGGATAGTCGGTGCCCCACCCCCATTCCCAGAACGTGTTGTCCCCGTTGGCTTCCGACGCGAGCGCCGCTGCCGGCACCCATTCCTGCCTGACTTGCACGCCGAGCTCTCGCCACTGCGGTTCCCAGCGAGCGTCGACCTCACGGCGAAATGCCTCGCCGAACCCGAAATCGGCGTGGATGAGCCGGAGCTCGGGTAGCCCCCGGCCGTCCGCGTACCCGGCCTCGGCGAGCAGGCTCCGCGCACGCGCCAGATCGTGCTTCGGAGCCAGATCGTGCGAATGCCCGGGCATGGACGGTGGCAGGAAGCCTCCGTGCGCCGGCTGCTCGTCCGGTCCCTCGACGAGGAGATCGCGGTCCAGCGCGTGTGCCAGCGCCTTACGGATCCGCTCGTCGTCGAAGGGCGAACGGTCCGGGAAGGCGACGTATCGCGTGAACGGCAACATGATCGGCAGGGCGATCGTGTCTCGCTCGCCGCGCACCACATCTCGACGGCCGCTGGCGACGAAGAGGACGTCGTGGCGATTCGCTCGCCATTCCTCGAAGATCTCCGGCGGCAGCCCTTGCTCGATCGCCACCTCGCCGACGTTGCCGCGTGGCCGTCGCCAGTGCGGGTCTGCGGTGAGCACACTGCGCTCTTCGCGGAACTCGCGAAGCACGAAGGGTCCATTGCTGACCAACGCGGCCGGGGTGTGCCATTCGTCTCCGAGCGACTCGACGCGGTGTCGTGGCCAGGGGAAGAAGGGCAGCTGAGCCAGTAGGTACAGCATGTAAACCCGCGGCTCGTCGAGACGGAGCCGGAGCGTCAGGGCGTCCGGTGATTCCGCTTCCAGCCCTTCGAGCAGATGTGCGGTCGGAACGCGCTCCTCCAGCATCACCCGGTACGTGAACGCGAAATCCCCTGCAGTCAGCAGCTCTCCGTCGCTCCAGCGAAGCCCCTCGCGCAAGAGGACTTCGTACGTGCAGCCGTCCGGCGAGACCGCCATGCGCTCGGCGAGGTCGGGGACCACGTCAACACGCTCGAGGCGCAGCAGGCCGCGAAACAGATTGGGGCCGAAAAACCAGGCGGGGGTGTCGTAGCCGTAGCCCGGCACCCAGTCCTGCACGCGTAGACCAGGCATCGTGAGCCGCTCGGTCAGGTCCGGGCGGATTGAGGGCGGCTCGGGTCGCGCGAAGGCCTCGGCCCACGCTCCGTTCGCCGCCTCGAAGTCGAAGGCGAGGTGATGCGCGAGCGCGATCTTGAAGAGCACGGCGCGCGCGCGGCCGGTATCACCCAGACGGTCGAGGAACGAGAGCGCGCGCCGATAGTGCGCGATCGCCTCCTCGTCGGCGTACACGGCGCGGGCCGCGTCGCCGGCCGCGAGCAGGTAACGGGACGCTTTCCCCGGCTCGTCGGCCTCGGCGAAGTGGCGGGCGAGCAGTCCGTACGCCTCTGACAGTTCAGCTCCGTGCAGTTCCTCGAGCGCCGTGCCGACGACCCGGTGCAGCTCGCGCCGGCGCTCCTCGAGCAGGCTCGCGTACGCCGCTTCCTGAACGAGGCCGTGGCGGAAGCGGTATTCCGGCGCTGGGCGGCGCCGCTCCTCCACGACGAGGTCGAGCCGCTGGAGCTCGGACAGGGCCGGCCGCAGCCGCTCAGGGGGGACGAGCCGCTCGAGCAGCGGCGCTCCGAAAGTCCGCCCCACGACGGAGGCGACAGACGCGACCTCGCGCACGTTCGGCGCCAGACGGCCGAGCCTGGCTTGGAGCGTTTCCTGGATCGCGATCGGCACGGCGGCGCCGTCGCCCTGCTCGACCGCATCCCGCGCCGCCTCCTCGAGGAAGAGCGGGTTGCCGCCGGTGCGCTCGGCGAGTTGCGTAGCGAGGTCCTGACTGAGCTCGCCCCCCGCGGCAGAGGCGGCCAATCGCGCCCCCTGGTCGGAATCGAGGGCGTCAAGCTGAAGCTCACGGAAGCGGTGCCGGTACCGGCGGCGCGCCGCCTCGCCAAGCTCCCACGAAGGCAGATCCGGATCGCTGCGATAGAGCAGGAAGACTGCTGCCGCCTCCTCGTCGGCGAGCAGCAGGAGCTCCTCGCACAGGTCCAGGGTTGGCTCGTCCGCGAAGTGGAGGTCCTCGAGCACAAGGCAGAGCGGCCGCTCATGTGAGAGCGCGCGCCCGAGCTCGACGACGGCCTCATGCATCTGACGCTGGACCGAGTCGCCGGCGAGTGCCCGCATGCGCTCCTGCGCGTCGTCCTCGAGCGCGAGCCCGAGCAGCGAGGCGAGGAACGGATAGTAGGCGTCGCCACGTTCGCCCAGCGATCCCGCGAGCTGAGCCTTGAGCTCGAGCCGGACGCGTGCCTCCGGGTCGCCGACCCCGAGGCCGAGGAAGCCGCGCAGCAGCTCGCGGAGCGGGTAGTAGGGGACGCTCTGCGCGTACGACACGCCCTGCGTCCCGAGGAATCGCACCTGCTCGCTCCAGCGGTTCCGGGCCTCGGCGGCGAGGCGGCTCTTGCCGATTCCGGGCTCGCCGGTGATCGCGACGATCGATCCTCGCCCGTCGATCAACTCGGCGAGAATCTCGTCGAGCACGGCGACCTCCTCCTCGCGGCCGACGAGCGGCGAGATGCGGCGCGCGGCGCCTTCCCGCTCGCCCGCGAGGCGGAACGCCTCGATGGGTTCGGCCTTCCCCCTCAGGTCAAGCTGGCCCAGCGACTCGAGCTCGAACGCGTCCTCGACCTGCCGCGCAGTCAGCGGCCCGACGGCGACC
Source organism: Gaiellaceae bacterium (assembly GCA_036001625.1). Classification (GTDB taxonomy): domain Bacteria; phylum Actinomycetota; class Thermoleophilia; order Gaiellales; family Gaiellaceae; genus VAXT01. The sequence goes on along the minus strand of DASYUD010000055.1, from coordinate 362 downwards.
CCTCCCGCGCCCGCGTGCACCTGGAGCCGAGCGGCGACGTTGACCGTGTCGCCGAGGGCGTTGTAGCGCTCTTCAGGAGGCACCTCGTCAGGAAGGAGGACGACCGGGCCCGTGTTGACCCCGACGCGGGCCGTGAGCTCGATGCCGTAAGCGTCGCCGACATCGCGGGCGTACGCAGCGAGCACGGCGTGCACGGCCAGCGCGGCTCTCACGGCCCGTTCGGCGTCGTCCTCGTGCGCGGTCGGAACGCCGAAGAGCGCGTAAAGCCCGTCGCCCGTCAGCTGCGCGACGGTGCCCCCGAACCGCTTCGCCTCGGTAGCGATGAGACGGATGACCTCGTCGAAGAGGAACTTCGAGCGCTC
>DASYUD010000054.1:0-24563 GCA_036001625.1 Gaiellaceae bacterium | reverse complement strand
TGCGCGACGCCTTCCTTGACCGAGTTCGGCGCGCCGTCGACGAGCTCCTTGGCCTCCTTGAGACCGAGGCCCGTGATCGCCCGGACGACCTTGATCACCTGGATCTTCTGGCCGCCGGCCTCGGTGAGGACGACGTCGAAGGCCGTCTTCTCCTCGGCTGCGGCGGCGCCGTCGCCTCCGGCCGCGGGCGCGGCGGCGACCGCCATCGGCGCGGCGGCGCTCACGCCCCACTCCTCTTCGAGCTTGTTCTTCAGCTCGACGAGCTCGAGGACGGTCATGCCACCCAGCTGCTCGACGAGCTTGTCCGTGTCTGTCTTGGCCATGGCTACTACTCCTCTCCTTCCTTTTTCTCCGGCTCCAGCTCTTCCTCTTGTTCGGCCTCTGGTTCTGCCTGCGCCTCGGGCTCGGCTGCCGGCTCGGGCTCTTCGGCCGGGGGCGGCTCCTCGGAGGGCGCCTCTTCCTCGAGCTGCCTGATCCGCGCATCGAGGACGCCGACCAGGTCGCGCGCCGGCGCGGTGAACAGACCGACGACGGTTGCAGCCGGGCCGACGATCGCGCCTACGAGCTGCGCGCGCAGCAGCTCGGCCTGCGGCAGCTTGGCGAGGCGCGCGACCTCCTCCGCCGAGACCTCGCTCCCCTCGAGCAGGCCGCCCTTGATGACGAGCACCTTCGCCCGGACCGCCTCGTCGAGCGCCTTGGCGACTGCCACCGGGTCGCCGCCCGACTCGAGAAAGGCGATCGCAGTCGGCCCGTCGACTAGCTGGAGCAGCGGCTCGATCCCCGCCGCCTCGGCCGCTCGGCGCGTCAACGTGTTCTTGACCACCGAGAAGCGCGCGCCCTGCGCGAGCAGATTGCCTCGCAGCTTGTCGATCCCGGCAACGGTGAGGCCGCGGTAGTCGGCGACGATGAGCGTCTCGGCGCTCCGCAGCCGCTCCGTCAGCTCCGCGACCAGTCTCTCCTTGTCTGCTCTCTGCATGTCACTTCCTCCGGGAATGACTAGGGCTCGCCAAGGCGAGCCCGAGAGAAGGGAACTTCCGACGGACCGCCTCGGCTGGGCTTCCGCCTCTCGGCTGCCAGCTGTCTTCGGCGAACGTCTAGTCGATGACTAGGCGGAGGCTACCTCCATGGAGGCTTCCGCGCCAGCGGATTCCTCCAGCTCTTCGACGATCCCTCTCGTGCGGCCCGGGTCGACGTGGATTCCGGGCCCCATCGTGCTCGTGAGCGTGACGGAGCGAACGTAGCGGCCCTTCGCGGCTGCGGGCTTCGCGCGCATGATCTCGTCGAGGAGCGCGGCGTAGTTCTCCACCAGCTGCCGGTCGTCGAAGCTCTTCTTGCCGATCGTGACGTGGACGTTCGCCCCGCGATCTGTGCGGTACTCGAGCTTGCCCGCCTTCGCCTCGCGCACGGCCTTGCCCACGTCCATCGTGACCGTCCCCGTCTTCGGGTTCGGCATCTTGCCCCGTGGCCCGAGGATGCGGCCGAGCTTGCCTACGACGCTCATCTGGTCGGGTGTGGCGACCGCTACGTCGAAGTCGTCGAACCCCTCTTCGATCTGCTTTGCGAGGTCCGCGGTGCCGACGACGTCGGCGCCCGCGTCCTGGGCCTCCTTCGCCTTCTCGCCCTCCGCGAAGACGGCGACGCGGGCCTCGCGGCCGGTGCCGTGGGGCAGCATGAGCGTGCCGCGAAGCTGCTGCTCTGCGTGGCGGACGTTGAGGCCGAGGTTGAAGTGGGCCTCGACCGTCTCGTCGAACTTCGCGCCTTCGAAGCCCTTCAGCAGGCGGATGGCCTGCACCGGCGAGTAGAGCTCCTCGCGGTCGAAGGCCGCGCGGGCATTGCGGTACTTCTTGCCATGGCTCACCTTCGCCTCCGGCTCGGCTTCACGGGGGAAACCAGGTTTCCCCCGTGGGCCCCCTTCTTAGAAGGGTTCGCACTGTCCGCGGCGCGCATGTCGCCGCAGACAGTGAGAAGGAGGCTGGTCTTTGCGCAATCAGCCATCAGAGATCCGTTTCGACTCCCATCGAGCGGGCCGTGCCGGCCACGACCTTCATCGCCGCCTCGACATCACGCGCGTTCAGGTCGGGCATCTTGATCTCGGCGATCTGGCGCACCTGGTCGCGCGTCAGGCGGCCGACCTTCTCGCGGTTCGGTTCGGGCGAGCCCTTCTCGAGCCGCAACGTCTCCTTGATCAGGACAGCGGCCGGTGGCGTCTTCGTGATGAAGGAGAACGAGCGGTCCTCGTACACCGTGATCTCGACCGGCGTGATGCGGCCGGCCTCCTGAGCGGTCTGTGCGTTGAACGCCTTGCAGAACTCCATGATGTTAACCCCGTGCTGACCGAGCGCGGGGCCGACCGGCGGCGCCGGGTTCGCCTGCCCGCCCGGGATCTGAAGCTTGATCAGTGTCAGGACCTTCTTGGCCATTAGTCCAGCTTCTTGACCTGGTCGAAGCCGAGCTCGACGGGGACCTGGCGCTCGAAGATGTCGACGAGCACCTTCAGCTTCTGCTGGTCGGGATTGACGTCGACGATCTCGCCGTCGAAGTCCGACAGCGGTCCGGAGGTGACCTTGACGGACTCGCCGAGCGAGAACTCGACTTGCGCGCGCTGGCGCTCGCCGATCGCGGCGCCGGTGCGCAGGATTCGATCGACCTCGACCTGTGAGAGCGGCACGGGCGTGTTGCCCGCGCCGACGAACCCCGTCACGCCGGGAGTGTTCTTCACGACCGACCACGCCTCGTCGTCGAGGTCCATGTTCACGAGCACGTAGCCCGGCAGCACACGCTTCTCGATCTGCACCTTCTGGCCGTCCTTCGTCTCGATCACCTGCTCGGTCGGCACCACGACCCTGCGGAAGCGCGGGCCCTGATTCATCGAGATGACGCGGTGCTCGAGATTGGCCTTGACCTTGTTCTCGTGGCCCGAGTAGGTGTTGATGACGTACCAGCGAAACACGGCTATTTCAGGAGGACGTCCCGGACAAGCGGCTTGAACCCCAGATCTGCGAGCCAGAGGTAAAGCCCGACGATCGCGCAGGCGATGATGACGACGATCGTCCCCTGCGTCACCTGCGACTGGTTGGGCCATTCGACCTTCTTCAGCTCGGCCACCGCCTCGCCGATGAAACGCCGCGTGCCGCCGCCGGGCACACGGCGCGCGCCCGTCTGGGGCTTCGGCTGCTGCGCGGCGGGCCGAACCTGCTGCTGGCGGGTGCGGGCGCGCTGGACGACGCCGCCCTGCTGCTGTTCCGCCTGCTGCTCGCGGGCGCGGCGCTGGCGACGTCGCTGGCGAGTGTTCCGGGCCACGCTACGCGTCCAAGGTACGTCGAATTGCCATCGGGGCTCGGATCGGAATCCGCGTCACCTCGTCTCCCTGTGCGCGGTGTGGCGGCCGCACCACCGGCAGTACTTCCGCAGCTCGACGCGGTCGGGCGTGTTCCGCTTCGACTTCGAGCTCTGGTAGTTGCGGCGCCTGCACTCGGTGCAGGCGAGCGTGATTGCGTCTCTGACTCCAGTCGCCATTCGTTCCTTCAGCCTCAGTCTAGGGAGGTAGCGGCGGGAGGACTCGAACCTCCGACACGCGGATTATGATTCCGCTGCTCTAACCAACTGAGCTACGCCGCCGAGCCGATGAAGATTAGCAGCCACTCACAGCGGGTTTCCGAGCCGTGCTGGCGGTGCTCGGCCTCCATGGAGTGGCGTCACGGCACGTGGCAGTGCCCACGCTGCCGTTTCAAGCTCGGCTGCTGCGAGGGCGAGCCGCAGAGCTGCGACCCTGGGATCGAGCCAGCCGGCTAGCGCTTGCGCTCCTCCCAGTAGCTCTCCCACCAGGCCCGCACCTCGTCCTCGGTCCGTCCCAACTCGTAGACGGGCGAGATGAGAGGAAGGGCGCGCTCGACCCTGACGAGCACGATCACGCGCACTCGGCCGGCGAGGTCGCGCTCGATGCCTGCGTCCGGTGTGCCGTACCAGGCGACGACCTCGTCGAGGAGAGCGTCGCCCTCCGCATGAACCGTCGCCGTGCCCTTGAAGCGGAAGCCCTTGCGGACGATCGGGTCGACGACGTTCACCTCCACGGACGGGTTGTGCCGCAGGTTCTCGATGGTCTGGGGCGAGGCGATGTCCGCGAAGACGAGGTGATCGTCGTCCCAGACCGTCGTCGTCCCCTTCGGCGAGAGGTTCGGCGTCCCGTCCGGGCGCACGGTGGCGACGAACCCGAGGCTCTGCTCGCGCACGAGCCGCTTCATCTCCTCCGTCAGCACGCCCATCAGTCGTCGATCCAGTCGCGCGTGAGATAGAGCCAGAAGGCGAGCCCCGCGTACGGCCCGTAGCGGCGAAACCGCCGCTCGATGGTCGAGTCCTTCGCCTGTTTCGCACCGGAGACCCGGAGGTACTTCGGGCGCGTCCACGAGTCGAGGGTGAGCCGCGAGTAGCGTCCCAGGAGCATCATCACGTGCGCAGCCGCGTACGGCCCGACTCCGGGGAGAGCGAGCAGGCGGGCTGCGAGCTCGTCCTTCGGGATCTCGTCGGGGGTCGCGCGGCCGAGCGCCTCGAGGTCGAGCTCGCCTGAGGCGACCGAGGTGGCGAGCGAGCGCAGGTACTGGCCGCGGTAGCCGGCCCGGGCAACGTCCTTGTAGAAGGACTCGTCCGCCCGGGCCATCGCCTCCGGGGTTGGGAAGGCGCGGCCGAAGGGACCGTCCGGCGGTGAGCCCGCCGCCGGCTCACCGAGGTGCTCGACGAGGGCGCCGACCATCCGCACGGTCGCCGACCAGGTGCAGTTCGTGGTGCAGATCGTCTTCACGACCTCCTCGAAGACGGTCGGGCTGCGCAGCATCCGGCCCCCGCCGGCCGTCGCCCAGGCGAGGTCGGGATCGGCCGCGGCCACGTCGTAGAAGGGCGTCAGGTCCTCGTCGAGACGAAGGACGTGCGCGACTGCGGAGCGCAGCTGGTCGAGCCCGGCGGCGCCCGGAGGGCGGCCGAGCACGTCGAGCCTCGCGTGGCCGGCGCGGCCGGCAGACACCCGCACGGTCCTCGGTGTCCTTCCATCCAGAGGCAGCGTCAGCTCGAGCGTCCACGCCTTTTCGTCGATGCGGTTCGGCGGCAGATCGGCGACGCCGTGCGAGGCGATCGTGCGCCGGAGGTCGACCGCCTCCCCGCCGGCGCCCACGAGCTTGAGCTCGACCGGCGCACCCCTGCCGCTTCTCGCCGTCATCCCTATCAATTCAAACGCATCATCGACTGCGTCTATTCGCAATAGAGTCGCCCCGTGGCGGTCCTCGGCGTCGACGTGGGCGGCACCTTCACGGACGCAGTCCTCGTCGCGGACGGACGGATCTCGACTGCAAAGGTGCCGACATCGGCCCGTCAGGAGAAGGGCGTGCTCGCCGCGGCGCGAGCTGTCGGCGCCGGCGAGCTCGAGCGCTTCACACACGGGACGACAGTCGCCACGAACGCGCTCCTGGAGCGAAAGGGGGCTCGGACGGCGTTCGTCGCCACCGCCGGCTTCGAGCACCTGCTCCACTTGCGGCGTCAGGCGCGTGCCCATCTCTACCGCCTCTGCGCCGAGCACCCGGCGCCGCTCGTCCCGCTCGAACGCTGCTTCGGTGTCGTCGAGCGAGTCGGACCCGACGGGATAGTGCGACCGCTCGAGCTCGACTCACTGCCGGAGATCGACGCTGAGGCGGTCGCGGTCTGCTGTCTCTTCTCGTTCCGCGACCCCGGACACGAGCAGGCGGTTGCGGACGAGCTACGGCGCCGACTCCCCGGTGCCCGGGTGGTTGCCTCGCACGAGATCTCTCCCGAGTTCCGTGAGTACGAGCGCGCGTCGACGACCGCGATCGACGCCTACCTCGGACCAATGCTTTCCGGCTACCTCGCCGCGCTCGCCGAGCGGTGCGCCGAGGCCGGCCTGCCCGAACCGCTCGTCATGCGCTCCTCCGGCGGCGCCGCCACGATCACGGAGGCCGCGGCGCATCCGGCGTTCGCGCTCCTCTCCGGCCCCGCGGCAGGCGTCGTCGGCGCGGCGCTCGCGGCGCGCTCCGCAGGGGTCGAGAACGCGATTTCTCTCGACATGGGCGGAACCTCGACGGACGTCTGCCTGATCGCGGGCGGCGAGGCAGAGCGAAGTGCCGAGCGCGAGATCGCCGGCTACCCCGTCCGCCTCCCCGCGGTCGATCTGCACACCGTCGGCGCAGGAGGCGGCTCGATCGCGCGTGTCGACGAGGGCGGGGCGCTTCGTGTCGGGCCGGAGAGCGCGGCGGCGAACCCGGGCCCGGCCTGCTACGGGCGTGGCGGCGACCGGCCGACGGTCACCGACGCGAACCTCGTGCTCGACCGGCTGCCGGAGCGGCTCGCGGGCGAGCTCGCCCTCGACCGAGCGGCGGCCGAGCGAGCGCTCGGTGACATCGACCCGGCCGGCGTCGTCGAGGTCGTGAACGCGGAGATGCTGCGGGCCCTACGGGTCGTAACGGTCGAGCGCGGCCACGATCCCCGTGAGTTCGCACTCGTCGCCTTCGGCGGTGCCGGCCCGCTCCACGCCTGCGCGCTCGCCGATGAGCTCGGCATCGAGACCGTCCTCGTCCCCGAAGCAGCCGGCATGCTGTCGGCTCTGGGCCTCGCGGCGAGCGAGGAGCGGCGCGATCACGTCCGCTCCTACGTCGTCCCGCTCGAGGAAGCGGGCGAGCTTCCGACCGAAGGCGAGGCCGACCTCCGCTATGTGGGCCAGTCGTTCGAGCTCACTGTCCCGCTCGGCGACGACCTCGCCGCCGCGTTCCACCGCGCGCACGAGGAGCGCTACGGCTACGCCGACCGCGAGCGGATGATCGAGCTCGTCGCGGTCCGCACCGCGGAGGTGCAGCCCGGCCCCACGATCGAGCTGAGCAGGTCGACGCGGCAAGAGCTGTCCGGCCCGGCCGTGTTGGAACTGGACGGGTCGACCTGCTGGCTTCCCCCTAGGTGGGTGGGGGTTAGGGATGGTGGCACTTGGAGGCTCACGCGCGCGTGAACATTGAGCTCCAAGTTCTCGGCAGCGCGCTGCGCTCGGTCGCGGAGGAGATGGGCGCGGTGCTCGTCCGCTCGGCCTTCTCGGCGAACATCAAGGAGCGGCGCGACTGCTCGGCCGCCCTCTTCGACGAGCGCGGGCGGATGATCGCTCAGGCGGAGCACATCCCGGTACACCTCGGCGCGATGCCCGATGCGGTTGCCGCAGTCATGCGCCACGGCCCCCGCCGCGACGACGTCTTCATCCTCAACGACCCGTACACGGGCGGCACGCACCTCCCGGACATCACGCTCGTGTCGCGCACCGAGGTCGGCTTCGCCGTCACGCGCGCGCACCACGCGGACGTCGGGGGCCTCGAGCCGGGGAGCATGCCGGCCGATTCGCGAACGCTCGCCGACGAGGGAGTCGTAATTCCGCCGACGCGGCTCGACGAGGACGTGCTTGCAGGGCTCGTCGGGCGGATGCGCAAACCGGAAGAGCGGCGCGGCGACCTTCGCGCGCAGCTCGCCGCCCACCGCCTCGCAGAGCGCCGCTTCGCCGAGCTCTGCGCGCGGCGAGATCGGACGCGCGTCGTCGCCGCGATGGAGGAGCTCTTCGCCTACTCCGAGCGCCTCGTCCGGGCCGCGCTCGCGCGCCTGCCCGACGGGCGGTACGAGGGGACGGACGTCCTCGAGACGGCTGAGCGCGATCTCGAAATCCGTGCCGAGGTGATGATCGCAGGAGACGAGATCGCCTTCGACTTCGCCGGGACCGCGGAGCAGCACGAGGGCAATCTCAACTGCCCGCTCTCGGTCACCCGCTCCGCGTGCTACTTCGTAGTCCGCTGCCTGACGGCGCCGGACCTGCCCGCCTCCGGCGGCGCGTTCGCGCCCGTCACCGTCCGGGCTCCGCTCGGGTCGCTCGTGAACGCACGGCCGCCGGCCGCCGTCGCCGCCGGGAACGTCGAAACGTCGTGCCGCATCGTCGACTGCCTCTTCGGCGCGCTCGGCGCGGCGGTGCCCGTGCCGGCCCAGGGCCAGGGGACGATGAACAACCTCACCTTCGGCAACGAGGATTTCACGTACTACGAGACGCTCGGCGGTGGACAGGGCGCCTGCCCACACGCGCACGGGCCTTCAGCGGTGCACGTGACGATGTCGAACACGCTGACGACCCCGGCCGAGGCCCTCGAGCTCGCCTACCCGCTGCGGGTCGAGCGCCACGCCCTGCGCCCGGGATCCGGCGGAGCGGGGCGCTTCCGGGGCGGCGACGGGGTGGTCCGGGAGCTGCGGGCGCTCGAGCCGTGCCGCTTCTCGGTGGTCAGCGAGCGGCGCGCCTGGAGCCCGCGGGGAGCCCGCGGCGGCGAGCCGGGCGCACCCGGCCGCAACCTGTTGAACGGGGAGGAGCTGCCCGCGAAGGCGACGCGCGACCTCAGCCCCGGCGACCTCGTTCGGATCGAGACGCCGGGAGGCGGCGGCTTCGGCCCCCCCGAGGGCAGCGAGTCCTGACGATAGGCTGAAGGCATGGCCGTCGTCGAAGCCTTGGACCTGCGCCGGACCTACAGGACGCATACCGGCACGCTCCGCCGCCGGGTGAAGGAGATCGAGGCCGTGCGCGGCGTCAGCTTCGCGATCGAGAAGGGCGAGCTCTTCGGCCTGCTCGGCCCGAACGGTGCGGGCAAGACGACGACGATCAAGATGCTGATCACGCTCCTCATCCCCACCGCGGGCTCGGCGCGCGTGCTCGGCTACGACGTCGTCAAGGACGCGCGCGAGGTGCGCAAGCGGATCGGCTACGTCTTCGGCGGCGAGCGCGGCGTCTACGAGCGGCTCTCCGGCTACGACAACCTGCGCTACTTCGCGGAGCTCTACGGCGTTCCGGGCCGGCTCCAGAAGCAGCGAATCGAGGAGCTGCTCGAGCTCGTCGGGCTCAAGGGCCGCGAGCACGAGCGCGCGGAGGGTTACTCGCGCGGCATGAAGCAGCGCCTGCATGTCGCGCGCGGCCTCCTGCACGATCCGGAGGTCCTCTTCCTCGACGAGCCGACGCTCGGCCTCGACCCCGTCGGAGCCCGCGAGCTGCGCGCGACGATCGCCTCGCTCACGCAGGCCGGCAAGACGATCCTGCTCACGACCCACTACATGTTCGAGGCCGACGCGCTCTGCGACCGCATCGCCGTCATCTCGAAGGGCGAGATCGTCTCCGAGGGGACACCCGGCCAACTGAAGAGTCGCGTCGCTTCCGGAAGCGTGACCGAGGTCGAGGCCTACGGCGTCCCGGAGGAGACCGTCGAGAAACTCCGGCTGTTGGAAGGCGTGCTCGCGGTCTGGGTCGAGGAGCGCGAGCAGGCGCAGGTGCTGAGCGTCCAGACCCGTGCCGACGTGCAGCTGACCGCGACGATCCTCGCGCACCTGGACGGCGCAAACGTGGGGCGCGTCTCGCGACGCGAGCCGACGCTCGAAGACGCATACGTGGCGCTCGTCACCGAGGAGTGAGGGCCCTCCGCCTACTCGGGGTGGGCTGGGTCTTCCACTTCAAGATGATCTCGCGGTCGGCCTTCGACGGCGTCGGCCAGGTCATCTACCCGCTGTTCTTCGCGACCGTCGCCTTCTTCGTGTTTCGGGCAGGCGACAGCCCACGGACCCTTCTCTACGCCTCGCTCGGCGCCGCGGTCATGGGCATGTGGTCGGCGACGAGCACGACCGCAGGAGCGGCGATGCAGCGCGAGCGCTGGACCGGGACGCTCGAGGTTCTCGTCGGCACTCCGCCCCACTTCGCCCTGATCCTGCTGCCGATCACGATCGCGATGGCGACGATCGGCATCTACAGCCTCGTGGCGACCCTGCTCTGGGGCTGGCTCCTGTTCGGCATCAACCTGACGATCGTCCACCCGCTGCTGTTCGTCGCTTCGGTGCCGGTGACGGTGCTCTCTTTCGGCTCGCTCGGCTTCCTCTTCGCAGTCTGCTTCGTCCGCTTTCGGGCCGCCTGGGCGCTCGGCAACATGTTCGAGTACCCGGTGTGGCTGGTGTGCGGCTTCCTCGTGCCGCTCGCCTTGTTCCCCGACTGGGTGCGCCCCATCTCGTGGGCGTTGGCCCCGACGTGGGGGATGAAGGCGATCCGAGAGTCGGCTCTCGGCGGATCGCCGTTCGGCGACCTCGGCATGTGCTTCGCGCTCGGCGCGGCCTATGTCCTGCTCGGCATCTTCGCCACCGAGCGCGTCCTCCGCGCCGCTCGCGAGCGCGCGGCCCTGTCCCTGACATGACCTCGCTTCGCCTCTTCTTCGTCGGCGGCCTGACGAGCTACCGGGCGCTCTTCAACTGGCTGTCGCCCGCGATCTACATCCCGAGCCTCGTCGTCGCCCCCATCTTCCAGATCCTGCTCTTCGCGTACATCGGCCGCTCGGCCGGGCTCCAGTCGGACAAGTTCTATGTGACCGGAAACGCGCTGCAATACGCCGCCGTGCCGTGCCTGTTCGCCATGTCGCAGCTCATCAGCGGCGAGCGCTACCAGAACACGCTGAGCGCAATCCTCGTCAGCCCGGCGAAGCGGATCCCGCTGTTCTTCGGGCGGGCGCTGCCGGTGATCGGAAACGCGGCCTTCGTCTCTGCGTTCTCGCTGACGGTCGGCTGCCTGATCCTGGGCGTGGATCTGCCGGCCGGATCGATTCCCGGCCTCGCAGTCGTCATCGCCGTGGCCTCCTTCTCCTGCACGGGGCTGGGGCTGATCAACGCGGCGGTCTCGCTGCGCGTGCGAGAGAACGCCGTGCTCTCGAACGTGATCTTCGGCTTCCTGCTCATCTTCACCGGGGCGAACGTCCCGCTCGACGAGCTGCCGGGCTGGATGAGCGCGATCTCGCACGGTCTGCCGTTCACGCATGCGATCGAGGCAGCCAGAGGGCTGGCGGACGGGGCTTCGTTCGGGAGCGTGAGCGGGCTCGTCGCGACGGAGCTGGCAATTGGGCTCGTCTACCTGGTCGTGGGCTACTCGCTGCTCCGCTTCTTCGAATGGCAGGGTCGCAAGCACGCGACCTTGGAACGCGCGTGAGGTTCCTCCGCCTGCTGTACAGGGGCTGGGTGTTCCACCTGAAGAGCCTCACGCTCTCGGGGTTCTTCGTCATCGTCTCGGTCATCGGGCCCGTCATCTTCGCGTCGATCGCGTACTTCATGTTCAGGGCCGGAGCGCGGCCGGGATCGCTGCTCTTCGTGGCCATTGGGGCCGGGATGATGGGGATCTGGTCGGCGACCCTCTTCGGCTCGGGGGGCGCAATCCAGTGGCAGCGCTGGCAGGGGACACTCGAATACTGCGTGGCCGTGCCGCCGGCTTTCATCTGGGTGATCCTTCCTCTGACGATCGCGACGGCGACGGTCGGCCTCTACTCACTCACGGCGACGCTGCTCTGGGGCTGGCTCTTCTTCGACGTCCCCTTCGAGCTCGCGCACCCGGCCTGGTTCTTCGTCTCGCTGCCGGTGGCCGTGCTCGCGCTCGGGCTGATGGGGCTCGTGCTCGCGTCGACGTTCGTCCTCTATCGGAACGCGAACGCGCTCTCGAACCTACTCGAGTACCCGGTCTGGCTCGTGACCGGACTGCTGACCGGCCTCGCGCTGCTTCCGGGCTGGACTCGGCCGATCTCGTGGGCACTCGCCCCCACGTGGGGCGTGCAGGCACTTCGAGAGGCGGCGCTCGGCGGCGATCCCGCGTTTGCGGTCGCCATGTCAGCCGGGCTCGGGCTCTCGTATCTCGTCATCGGGCACTACTGCCTGCGCTACTTCGAGAAGCTCGCGCGCGAGCGGGCGACGCTCTCCCTGACGTGACCTCGCTCCGGATCTTCTTCGTGGGCGGGTACCTCGCTTACCGCGCTCTCTTCAACTGGCTTCGGCCCTCGATGTACATCCCGACGATGCTCGGAGGCCCTGTCTTCCAGATCCTCTTCTTCGCCTACATCGGACGCTTCGCCGGCCTTCGCAACGACGAGTTCTTCGTCGTCGGGAACGCCGTCCAGGCGTCGGCTCTGGCGGGGATCTTCGGGATGGCGATGACGATCGGGGGCGAGCGCTGGACGCAGACGCTCTCGCCCCTGCTCGCGACCCCGGCCAACCGGATGGCGCTCTTCTTGGGGCGAGCGCTGCCGCTGATCGGCAACGGCTTCATCGTCTCGGCGTTCGGCTTCGCCGTCGGCTGGGCGCTGCTCGACTTCCGCCTGTCGCCGAGCGAGATTCCAGGGATCGCGCTCGTCGTTCTCGTCAGCTCGTTCGCGTGCACCGCGCTCGGGCTGACGACGGGCGCGGTGGGCCTGCGCGCTCGGGACGTCTTCTTCCTCGCCAACCTCGTCTCGCTTCTCCTGCTTCTCTTCTGCGGCGTCAACGTCCCGTTCGACTCGCTTCCGGGCTGGATGCAGGCAGTGGCGAGGGGGCTGCCGCTCACACACGGGATCCAGGCTGCACGCGAGCTGGCCGACGGCGTGCCCTTCTCGGCGGTGTCGGGGCTCGTCGCCACCGAAGCGGCGATCGGCGCGTGCTACGCAGTGGTGGCCTACTTCCTGCTCACGTTCTTCGAGGCGGACGGGCGCCGGCGCGCGACGCTCGAGACGATCTAGATCGGTGTCCGAGCCAACTGCGTTCCCGGACCTCAACGCGGTGCTGGGCGACCTCGTCGAAAGCCTGCAGACGATCCTCGCCGAGAATTTCTGCGGCGCGTACCTGCAGGGCTCGTTCGCCGTCGGCGATGCCGACGAGCACAGCGACGTCGACTTCATCGTCGTCACCCACGAGGAGGTCAGCGGGGAGCATGTCGCCGCCCTGCAGGCAATGCAGGAGCGGCTCTATGCGCTAGAGACCACATGGGCTCAGCACCTCGAGGGCTCGTACTTCCCGAAGGAGCTCCTGCGCCGAGTCGATCCGGCCAGCACCCCGCTCGTCTACTTTGACAACGGAGCGACCGAGCCGGTCCTCGACAACCACTGCAACACCGGGGTCGTCCGCTGGTCGCTGCGACCTCATCCAGCAGGCCCTGGACGACCGGCCCGACCCGTGGACGCGCGTCTACCAGGCCGCCGACCCGGAGGTCGCCGAGCGCACCCGAGCCTTCGTCAACTACGCTCTCAGCCGGTCGCGACCGTCTCGCCCGTGACCTGGGCAACATACCCGCGCACGTCGCCCGCCGGCTCGCTGTAGGCATCACCGAGCGCGGACTCGACGCGCTCCATGTAGTCCTTCGTCCAGCTAGGAAGCTCGGTATCCGTGACGGCGAGGAACTCGAGCGTGCACACCAAGCGGATGTCGGCGATGCTCGGGCCCTCCCCGCCGCCGATGAAGCCGCCGTCCTCGAGGAAGAACTGGCGATAGACCTCGAGCAGGCGCGGGAGCTCGGCCTCCGCGGCCTTGCGGGCGGCCTCCTTGTCGTCGTCCGAGGCCTCCGAGGTGGCGACCTCGCCCGGATAGCCGGCGAAGCTCAGGCGCGGATACGTCGCGCGCGCGACGAGTGGGTAGAGCATGCTCATCGTGTAGAAGTTCGCGCTGTTGACCATCGCGCGGCGCGCGAGGTCGGTCGGATAGAGGTCGCTGAGCCCTTCGCGGTCTGCGAGGTACATCATCACGGCGCAGCTCTCCCAGAGCCCACCCTTCGGGAGCTCCTCCGACTCCACCGACGGCGTCAAACCGGACGGAATCTTGGAGAGGTACTCCTTCTCCTGAGTCTTCCCCCAGACGTTCTCTTCCTCGAACGGGAGCCCGGCCGCGCGCACGAAGACGCGGACAGACATGTTGTTCACGCTGGGCGGCAGCATGTTCAGCTTCAAAGACATGACCGAACCTCTCTCCAGTCGCTTGCTCGCGACGGAGCATATGCCTGTCCAGAGCGCCTTACTTGACGAGGCTGAGCATCTTGAACATCGGGAGGTACATCGCGATGATGATGACCCCGACCATCAGGCCGACGCCGATCATCATGATCGGCTCGATGATCGAGGTCAGGGCCTGGATGGCCGAGTCGACCTCGTCCTCGTAGAAGTCGGCGATCTTCGAGAGCATCATCTCGAGCTCTCCCGTCTCCTCGCCGATCTTGACCATGTGGCCGACCATCGGCGGGAAGATCGGGTTCTCGACGAGCGGCTGCGCGATCGGCATCCCTTCTTGCACTTTCGCGCGCATGTCCGCGAGCGCGTCCTCGATGACCGAGTTGCCGGCCGTCTGGCCGGTGATCTCGAGCGCCTTGATGATGTCGACACCGGCGGCGACGAGCGTCGAGAGCGTCCGCGAGAACCGGGCCATCGTCACCTTGAGGACGACGCTGCCGACCTTCATCGGAACCTTCAGCTTGAAGCGGTCCCAGAGCCGACGGCCCTGCTCGGTCCTCTTTCCCCTGCGGAAGGCGTAGAAGACGACGGCGAGGGTCGGAAAGATGAACATCCAGTCGGCGCGCAGGAAGTCCGACATGGTCACGATGTACTGGGTGAGCGTCGGCAGGTCGCCGCCGAGGTCCTTGAAGATGTCCACGAAGATCGGGACGAGGAAGAGCAGCATCCCGATCAGGACGAGGGTCGCGAAGATGAGGACCATCGTCGGGTAGATCATCGCGCCCTTCACGCGGCGCTTGATCTGCGTCTCCTTCTCGATCTGGAAGGCGACGCGGTCGAGCACCTGGTCGAGGATTCCCGCGGCCTCGCCTGCCTCGACCATCGCGACGTAGAGGCGGCTGAAGATCTTGGGATGGCGCGCCATCGCCTGCGAGAGCAGAAGGCCACCCTCGACGTCGGCTCGGAGTGCCGCGACGATTGTTCCGAGGTACTTGTCCTCGGTCTGCTCCTCGAGGATGACGAGGGCGCCCACGACTGAGAGCCCGGCGTCGATCATCGTCGCAAACTGGCGAGAGAAGATCTGGAGCGACTTCGGCTTGATCTTCTTGAAGACGGTGCGAGCGCCCTCCTCCCCTTCGGCGGGAAGCTCGTCGAGATACTGCGCGAGCAGGCCGCGCATGCGCAGCTGCTCGCGCGCCGCGTCCGAGTCCGGCGCGTGAATCTCGCCTCGCAGCTCGAGGCCCTGCGCGTTGATCGCGCTGTATGCGTATGCCGCCATGCGTTAACCGAAGGAGGGGGCCGTCAGAAGCACCGAGGTTCCGTATCGGCAGAGGCATCGGGGCGCTTGAGCGATAGCAGCGTGGTGCCGATAGAGAGATCGTGCGCGCGCTCCGCCGAGAAAGCGGCTTCGGCCTGATCGAGCTGCTCATGGCGATGACCATCCTGAGTGTCGGTCTCCTCGCCGTGGTCGCGGCGTTCTCGTCGGGCATCATCTCGCTGAACCGCGCAAGCCGGATCACGACGGCGGCCGTCCTCGCCGACGGCCAGATGGAGCTCTACCGGGCGCTCACCTATACGTCGATCCGTTTGGAGCCGACCTCGATCCCGAGCTCGGCCCCGTACACGACCGACTCCGCCTACAGCGGCTCGCAGGTGACCGCGACCTGCGCAGGCCCGCCCGACGAGTGCAACGCGAGCCGAGTGGCGACGGGCGCCGACCGGAAGAGCTACAGGATCGACACCTACATCGTCTCGACGACACCCACGGGCGGTCGACCCGTGAAGAAGGTCACCGTCGTCGTTCGCGACTCGAACAACCTGAGCGTCACCTTCGCCCGCCAGGTCTCGACTTTCGACCAGTCGACCGGCTAGCACGGTCTGTCCAAGCCTGGGCCCCTGGGATCGGGTCGCCGAGCCTAGGAGACGGAGACGAGGACGAGCTCGTAGCGCGTGCCGTCGGCGGTGTTCATCAGCGTGACCTTCTTGCCCTTTCTGAGGGTCACCGTCTGATTGCCTGTGGCGAGTGAGCCGCCGGCGATCCTGATCTTCGCGGTTGTCTTCGTCAGCGAGACGAGAGCGAACACCGGGTCCGCCTGCGGGAAGGTCTGAGAGACGGCGACCGACTCGGTCGCGCTGTTGACCGAGATCCGGGCCGAGGTCGGCGCAGCCGCGGGCTGCTCGGGAGCCGCGGACGGATGCCGAGCGGCTGGCGTCGCCTTTGCCTTCGTCTTCGCCGCCCGCTCGGTAGCAAGTGCGGGGCCTGCCTGCTGCACGAACGGGTCCTTGGTCGGAAAGCGGTCGAACGAGACGAGCTGGCCGCCGGCAGCCTGCGCCGCCGGATCGGAGTCGACGAGCACACCAGAGCTCGGCGCGGACGCCGACATCGGTGTCCCGGCTACAGCGGGGACGGCCGGCGCGACCGCAGCCGGAGCCGGCGCGGACGCGGGTGGCTTCTTGTTCATCATCTTCATGACCGAGGGAAGCTCGTAGGCGAGAACGCCGAGCAGCAGCACACCGAGCACTGCAGCGACGATCTTCTGGCGCTTCGCCTTCGCCTTCGCGTCGAACTTCTTCGCCATTACCGCCCACCCCCAACTGCCGACGTGCCGCCCGGGGGATCGGGAGGCGTGTCTAGCGACGTCGTGGTCTGCGCCGTCGTCGTGGACGAGCCGGTCGTCGAGCCCGGGGCGGTGGCAGCCGGCGGCGGCGCCGTCGTTGCCGTCAAGTCGCCGTAAACGAACGCGTGCACGACGAGGCTCGCGTTGATCCGCGGAAACGAGTGCTCGCTCTCACTGAAGCTGATCGAGTCGACGACGAAGAGCCGGCCCTGGGCGTCCAGGCGGCCGGAGCGCACCCGAACGAGATTGCGGAGCCGGAAGAGGAAGTCCGAGAGCTCGTAGTAGTTCCCGTCGAACTCGAGCGAGATCGGGATGCCCGAATAGCCCGACAGAGTCGCCGTTCCCTGCGGCGTGATGGAGTCGAACACGATGCCGCTCTCGCGCGCGACCCTGCTCAGCTCGAGGACGAGCCCGGCCATGTCGACGTCGTCCGGCATGGCCTTGGTCAACCGGAAGAGGTCGGCGATGCGGATCGGAGGTGTCGCTCGGGCCTGGGCGGCAAGCGCGCGGTACTGGTCGATCTGCTGTTGCGTCGCCACGATCTGGCTCTTTGCGTCGGCGGCCTTCTTGCGCTGCGGCGAGACGAGCAGGAAGTACCCCACGAGCGCGAAGGCAAGGAGGCCGGCGACGATCCCGGCGATCACGGCTGCGGACGGCCTGCGCCTCATCACGCGGCCCCCGGCGCCTTGACGACGGCGTTGATCGAGAACTCGACGACCTTGCGGCCGGTCTCGCTCGTCGTCAGCGAGCTGTGCTGGAGGGTGACGTTCGAGAGGTGCGGGACGACGGCGAGGCGTGCGAGCAGCCGCGCGACCCCGTCGTGCGAGTAGGTCCTGCCGTTGATCGTGAAGCCGGCGGTCGGCGTGCTCGCGGCGACGGCGGGCGGCGCCTCTGCGGAGAGGCTCGTCAGCCAGGCGTCTTCGGGCAGCACGAGCGACAGCTCCCGGAGGACGCGGTCCCACGCGAGCCGGCCGGCGAGCGCCGACGAGAGCGCGGCGATGCGCGCGGTCTTCTCCTGCTCGAGCTGCGAGGCCCCTGGGGCATCCGGTGGCGGGACAGGCGTCGCGGCGAGCTCGGCCTGAACGGCGTCGAGCCGCTTCTGGCTGTCGGCAACGCCTGCGCTCGCCGTCAGGAACCAGGCGGCAAGGATCGTCGTCACGAAGAGGGCGCCCCCCACGGCGCCGATCGCCACGGGGTTCTTCTGGCGCGAGCTCGCTCGGCCGTCGTCGCGCGGGAGGAGGTTGACGGCACGCATCAGTCCGCCTCGATCCCGAGGCCGATGGCGACGGCGAGCGAGCCGAGCTGGCCGTCCTCGGTGACCTTCTTGCCGAGCTTGACGTGCGCCAGCGGGTCGCCGACCCGGACGCGGGCGCCGATCAGCCGAGCGAGCTCGGTGTCGAGGCCGGGCAGGTGGGCGGTGCCGCCCGTGAGCACGATCTCGCCGATGCCGAGCGAGCCCGGCTGGCCCTGGTAGAACTGGAGCGAGGAAACGAGCTCGCGGGCGAAGGTCTGGAGCTCTTCATGGACGGCCGTCCGCACCTTCGCAGCACGCTCGGCGTCGAGCCCCTCCATCGCCTCGGCCGGCTCGAGCAGCGAGATGGAGCGCTTCACCGGCTCGGCCTCGGAGGGAGCGACGTCGAGGGCGCGCGCGATCGCGACGTTCAGGTTCGCTCCGCCCCACTCGATGACCCGCGTGAACTCGCAGGTCTCGCCGTTCGAGACGGCGAGCGTCGAGCGACTGTGGCCGATGCCTGCGACTACGATCGCGGCATTCTCCGCGTCGGCCGCGCGCACGCCGAGGACGCGCAGGAGCGCGAAGGCCTCGAGATCGATGCCGGCGAGCTTGAGGCCGGCCCTCTTGCATGCGGCGACGTAGCGGTCGACGAGGTCGCGGTAGGCGACGACGAGCAGGACGCGGCTCACTTGACCGCCCTCCCCGTCGAGGCTCTCGCCGAGAATCTGGTAGTCGAGCACGGCCTCCTCGAGCGGGATCGGCAACGTCTCCTGGGCGCGGAAGCGGATCGCGTTGTCGAGCTGCTTCTGGTCCTCGATGCCGCCGATCTCGAACGTGCGCACGCCGATCCGGTTGCTCGCGATGCCGAGCCGCACTCCCTGGCGCGGCAGCTTGTGGGCGCGGAAGAAACGCCGCAGCGCATCGGCGAGTGCGTCCGGATCGCGCAGCTCGCCGCCGACGACGATGCCGGGCTCGAGGCTCTCGCGGGCCACCTGAACGAGCTCCGGGAAGCCGTTGTTCACGACGCGCGCGGCGGCGAGCTGTGACGCGCCGATCTTGAGCCCGACGAGCCGCTTGTGGCTGCCTCCACGACGCTCGCGCTTGGCGGCGGGCTTCGACGCGCGTCGCGGTTTCGACTCTTTCGGCTCCTTCGACTTGCGCGCGAAGGGGACGCTGCGCTTCGTCTTCTCCTTCTTCGGCTTCGCCGGCTCGACCTCGGCAGTGGGTGCCTCCGCGTCTGCCGGGTCCGTCTTGTCCCGCTTTCGCAGGAGGTCCGAGAGCTTGATGTCCTTCTTCCAGTCGACCATGGCTAGCTTCCTGCCATGCGGAGGTCTGCGACCTTCGACGGGTCGGCGATGCCGCCCTCGACCGCGGTGCGGCCGAGCAGGCCGAGCAGCTGCTCGGGACGGCTCGAACGGGCGAGGGCCAGCTCCTCGGTGATCACCCCGCGTAGGACAAGCTCGGCCAGCGCCTGCTCCATCGTCTGCATGCCGCGCTTCCCGCCCGTTTGCATGACCGAGTAGACCTGCTCGATCTTGCCCTGGCGGATCAGGTTCCGGACGGCGTCGCCGGGGAAGAGAATCTCGACGGCCGCCACGCGGCCCTGCTCGTCCGCCGTGGGCAGGAGCGTCTGGGCGATGACGCCCTCGAGCGTGCCGGCGAGCTGTGTGCGGATCTGCCCCTGCTGCGCGGCCGAGAAGACGTCGATCACGCGATCGACGGTCGAGGCGGCGTCCTGCGTATGGAGGGTGGCAAAGACGAGGTGACCGGTCTCCGCGGCGGTAAGCGCGGTCGAGATCGTCTCGAGGTCGCGCATCTCGCCGAGGAGGATCACGTCGGGGTCTTGGCGGAGCGCGCCACGGAGGGCCTCCGCGAAGCTCGTCGCGTCGGGACCGAGCTCGCGCTGGTTGACGATGCAGCGCTTGTGCCGGTGGAGGAACTCGATCGGATCCTCGATCGTGATGATGTGCTCGGCGCGCGTACGGTTGATCTCGTCGATGAGCGCCGCGAGGGTCGTCGACTTACCGGAGCCGGTCGGCCCCGTCACGAGGACGAGCCCACGCGGTCTGTGGCAGAGCTGGTAGAGGGAGGTCGGGAGCCCCAGCTCCTCGAGGCTCTTCAGTTCGTCCGGGATGAGGCGGAACGCGCCGGCGAGACTCTCTCGCTGCGAGTAGATGTTGACGCGAAAGCGGGCGAGGCCCGGCATCGAGTAGGAGAGGTCGAGCTGGCGCTCGATCTCGAGCCGCTTCTGCTGCTCGCTGGAGATCATCCGGTAGAGGAGCTGGCGGGTGTCCTCGGTGGTGAGCTCGGGGAAGCCTTCGAGCCGCTCGAGGTGTCCGCGCACGCGGAGCGCCGGCCGTGATCCGACCGTAATGTGCAGATCGGACGCGTTGTGCGCGACCATCTGCTCGAGCAGCGTGTCAATGGAGAATCGGGTCTCCGGCATGGCTTTCCCTCGTACGGGCTATCGGCAGTCCGCGGCCTGCGCTTGAGGTCAGTTCTCGGGTCGCTTCGGGACGTACGAGATCGCGGGAATTCGAACGGCCACGAGCCGCGCATCCGGCCCCCCGCCGCCGACGAAATCGGCGCGGTCGGTGCGGATCCGCAGGACGGGCAAAGGGTTGCCGGAAACTGGCATCCGCACGCGCTTTCTCTCCCCCGGGCCGACCCAGAGAGTGCGGGTCCCGCCGCCGTCGACGGCGAGCGTCACACTCCTCGCGTCGAGGCCCTCCGGGAGCGCGAGGGCGACGCGGTAGAAGCCGCGCGGCGAACGCGCCCGGGGCCAGACCTGGTAGCTGGCGAGCGCGGCCGCCCAGCGATCGAACCAGAGGCCCATCCCGAGCGAGCGGACGTGCGGCGCCGCCGGCAGGCGGTAGACGGTCAGGCCGTCCCGCGGCCTCGCCACGACCTCGCCCTCGAGGTCGATCGCGGTTCCAAAGTCGTTCACGACGAGGACGCCGGCGCCAGGCGCACGGCCGTTCACGAGCAGGCGCCCCCGGGGGTCGATCCGTCCCGTGGCCGACGCGAAGCCGTCGTTCGGCAGCTCGAGCTGGATCGCGCGGCGGAAGCTTCGGTTCCACGTCTCCAGGAGCCAGCCCGAGTGGGCCGAGCCGCCCGGGAGCTGGAGGTAGTCAGCCGAGCCGAGCCCGCTCCGGTCGAGCCAGTCGGGCGGGTCGCCCGCCCGGTGGAGCAACGCGCCGCGCGTCATCTGGTGATCCCCGGCGTAGGCGGAGATCCCGCTCGCTAGCAGGACGGCGATCGTGGCGAGCCCGACCGCGAGCGGTGCACGGCGGCGGCGCAGCGGGAGCAGCGCGAGCGCGATCCCGCCGAGAAGGGGCAGGCCCGCGAAGACGCTCGCCGCGTTGTCGGATCCCCACCACCCGGCGAGCTGCCCGTAGACCGAGAACGTCGGCGTGTCGAAGGTGAAGGCGGTGCCGGCTTTGGCCGGGAACGGCATCAGCCAGGCGCTGGAGGCCCCGAGCAGCGCGAGCGCGACGTAGAGCCGCCGCCACGGCGCGCCGCGCTCGGCATAGGCGAAGAAGGCGACGACGACGAGCGGGACAAGGTAGATCGTGTAGCGCTCGAGTGCGCGCTCGGCCTCTCCAGCGGCGATCAGTCCGACCTCGAGCAGGATGAGCACGGCCGAGGTGAACGCAAGCGCGGCGAAGCCCGCATCGGCGCGACTCCTCGGCCGTCGCGCGAGGGAGGCGATGCCGACGATGGCTCCCGGAACGACGAGCAAGCCGGCCGCGAACGGCAGCAGCGCCGCCGTGAACCCGCTCCAAGAGAGAACCTCGCCAAGGTCGTAGTCGAGCAGCGCGGCGCCCCGGTACGTACCGAGGACGGCGCCGCCGGTCAGCAGCGGGACGCTCGCGAGGGCCAGCAGCGCCCCGAGCGAGAGCGCGTGCCGCCGCACGACCGCGCGCGGGCGCTCGCCGCAGAGCCAGCCCGCCAGCGGCGCCGCGACGAGGTAGGCGACGGGAACGACGATGAACTGGAGGCGTGTCAGCACCGCGACGACCGAGACGGCGACGACGGCCGCCTCCATCCGCCGAGAGGGCCGCTCGATAGCGCGCAGCATCGTCGCCAGCGCGAGCAGGAAAACGGGGTAGGCGAGCGCCTCGGACATCAGGTACGGCCCGTAGAGCATGAGAGGGCCGGCGACGGCGGCGGCCGACGCGAGGAGGGCATACGACGGGCGGACGACCCGCCGAGCAAGGGCGTAGGCGGGAAAGACCGCGGCGGTCATCACCGCCATGTTCAGCGCCTTGACGACGGCGTAGGCGACCGGCGTCGAGTGGATGAGCCACGCAGGCGCCTGGACGAAGACCGCGAGCGGCGCCGGGAAGAAGATGGGCTCACCGCGAACGCTGAACCCGTGTCCCGAGACGAGGCTCTGGGCGAGCTTCGAGTAGAGCAGCTCATCGCCGAAGACGGCCGGAGTCACGTGTGCGCGCGACTGGAGCCAGTGGTAGGCGAAGGCGACAAGGAAGATGCCGGCAAGGAGCGTCTTCGGGCCGGGCAGCCGGCGCGGCCGCGGAACGAGCGAGAGATCGGCCGGGCCCGGCGACTCCGAGGTCGCGCGCTCGACAAGCGCCGAGCTCATATCGTCGGGTCGGAAGGGTTGGGCGGAAGCGCAGGCTCGCGCTCACGCTCGGCGGCGCACCCCCCGCGGCCAGGGATGAAGCGGGGCATTCCGCCCTTGACGCTCACGGGGCGGGCGCCCACATAGCCCCCCACCTTCGCTCGAAAGTCGACAGCCCACGGCCCGCGGGAACAGACGGGAAGCCGGACGGCCGTAGTGGAGCGGAACGGCACGCGCACGTGCACTTCCGACCCGCCCGAGAGGCGGAAGTGGACGGTCGTGCCGCCGACCTGGACGGGTGCCTCGAGGTCGAGGGCGAGCGTCCCCTCGAGCCGGTCGCTCCCAGGCCGAGGCCAGAGGTTGATCGTTCCGCGGCCGGCCAGCCAGCCGTCGTAGTAGCGGCCGAAGAAGAGCAGCGCGAGCCGCGGCCTGCCGACGGGCCGGAAGAGCGAGAAGCCCGGCGCCGAGCCGACCTCCCTGGCGCCCGTCAGCCTCATCGCGACCGCGTGCCGATCGACGAGGAGCGCACCGGTCAGGGGCCGCCCATCCGCGAGCAGCGACCCGTCGTCCGCGACTCGAACACGATCGGCGGAGAAGGGATCGACTGCGCCCGCACCCGGCATGAGCAGCAGCCGCTTGACCGAGCGATTCCAGAAGAGTTGCTGGAAGGCGGCTCCGCGCTGCCCGGCGGCGTTGCGCAAGAGGGTCACGTCGCCGAGGCGGGCGTGGTCGACCCACGAAGGGTCGTGCCCGAAGAAGGAGCGCCGAGCCGAGCTCGTGTTCTCGTGGTCGAACACGGCGGCCGCCGTCGCGAAGCCCGTGCAGAGGACGAGGGCGAGCGCGAGACCGGTCGGCGTGGCCACGCGCGGTCTCAGCGAGCAGGCCACGAGCAGCGCGATAGACACCGTCGCGGCGAGGGCGACCACGAGCGAGCCGCTGCCGGGCGTGTCGAACAACTGCTCGAAGCGGAAGGTGCCGTAGAGGAGCGGCGAGTGCATCTTCTCGTCGGCCGCGGCGTAGCCGGCGAGGGGCACGACCGCGGCGACGGCGACTAGCCCGGCCGCAAGCAGCGTGTGAACGAGCCGGTGGGGCCAGCCACGCGACGCGTAGAGGCCGAAGCCGATCGCCGCGAGCGGGAGAACGTAGAAGACGTACCGCTCCTGCGCCTGGCCGAACGCTCCGAAGAGACCGGCCTCGATGAGCAGCGAGGCCGTGAGCAGGCACGTCAGCGCGGCAAACGCGAGCTCGGCGCGCGTCCGCGGGCGTGCGATCGCGAGCGCGAGACCGAGGATCGCCCCCGGCACGAGCACGAAGCCGGAGGCGTAGAGGAGAACGACGAGGTTCCTCCCGGAGCGCTCGACGAGGGCGAGCGGATCGACGTGGACCTCGACGACTCCGCTGTAGAAGGCGAGCACGCGCGCCGGGCCGAGCGCGAGCGCGACCGCGACCGGAACCGCCAGCAGGACGAGAGGCAGCAACTGCTCCCGGAGCACGGCCCGCAGCCGACGCTCGCGCAAGCCGACGACGAGGAGAGCTCCCAGGAAGCAGGCGGGGAGCACGACGAACTGGATGCGCGCGAACGCGGCGAGCGCGGCGAGCGCGACGAACGCGAGCTGGGCCCGTCGCGAAGGCCGCGCGAGCGCGGCCACGGCGGCCGCGGTTGCGGCTAGCACGAGCGGGTAGGCGAACGGCTCGGCGACGACCCAGGAGGCGTAGATGAGATCGGGGAGGGCGATGGCAAGCGCGGCGAGCCCGAGAGCCAGGCGCGTGGAGAGGCCCAACCTCCGCGCAAGCCAGTAGGCGGGCAGGGCCGCGAGCGACATGCCGAGCGCCCCGATCGTCTGGACCAGGTGGTAGGCGGTGCCGACGTCGCCGACGAGCCAGGCCGGGGCGGTGAGGAGCGGCTGCAGCAGCGCCGGGAAATGCGCCGCCTCGCCGCGGACGAGCGGGCGCCCGCTTTCAGCGAGCGAGCGTCCCAGCACGGCGTAGAGGTATTCGTCGCCGAGGTAGATCGGAGTCGCCCGCAGCCAGCCGAGCGCCGCGCGAACGGCGAAGCTCAGGCCGACTAGCCCCGCGAGCAGCGGCCATGCGGCGAGGCCGGCCTTCTCGAGCGCCGTCGGCCGCGCCGTCAGTGGTTGTCGGGTGGGCCGGACCGCGACTGCCATGGACGTCCTATCGGTCGCCGCTGAGCCCGCCTTGACCAGTACGAAGAAGGGGGCGCCGTAGCGCCCCCTTCCGGACAAGCTGAACGAGCGTCCTCGTTACGGGCAGGCGCCCGCGACGATGTCGGAGCCCGGCCCGGACTTGTTCCAGACCTCCGCACCGACGGTACTCTGAACGCAGTACGTCGTCGTACTCGCCGACTG
>DASYUD010000053.1:0-9510 GCA_036001625.1 Gaiellaceae bacterium | reverse complement strand
ACCGAGCCGGGCGGGAAGCCGACCTCGTTCGCGAGCTCGGCCATGCGGAGCGCCGTCAGCGGCGTCTGCGAGTCGGGCTTGAGGACGACCGCGCAGCCTGCGGCCAGAGCCGGCGCCAGCTTCCAGGTCGTCATCATCAGCGGGTAGTTCCAGGGAACGATCTGGCCCGCGACGCCGACCGGCTCCTTCATCGAGTAGTGCAGGAGCGAGCCGCCGAGCGGGTTCGCGCGCCCCGCGATCGAAGCGATCGCCGAGCCGTAGAAGCGGAAGTTCTCGACCGCCTGGAAGAACTCGGCCTTGACCGAGGAGATCGCCTTGCCCACGTTGCGGGACTCGAGCTCGCAGAGCTCCTTGCGGTTGGCCAGGAGCGCGTCGGCGAGCGCGTGGAGGAGACGCGAGCGCTCGGTCGGCGGTGTCTTGCCCCAGTCCCCCTCGAGCGCGGCGCGCGCCGCCTCGATCGCGCGGTCGACATCGGCCTCGGCGGCCATCGCCACCTTGGCGAGTGGTTCGCCGGTCGCGGGCTCGACGAGCTCTTTGACGTCCCCGGCCCCGTCGAGCGCCTCGCCGTTGACGAAGAGACCGTACTCGTCCCTGGTCGCAACCGCCACGGCTCGGACGATACCGCAGGCCTCCTAGACCCGGGCCTCTAGCTCCAGGTCGGCCGGGGTCAGCTGCTCGGTGAGCAAGCGCCTGAAGCGGACCGGGTCGTCTCCGACGAAGTCGCGGCAAAGGTAGTAGCCGTCCGTGTACGTCGTTATGTACGAGCGCCAGACGGGGTCGGTGATGAAGCGAAGGATGAGCTCGGCGCGGCGCTCGGACCTGAGCCCCCAACGCTTCAGGTACTCGCGCACGTCTTCGGTCGGCGCGCCCTCTTCGTGTATCAGCTGCGCGGCGTTGACGCTCACGCCGTCGAGCGGCCGGGCTGCGCGCCGCACGGACCGATTGAGGTCCGCGTCGTACGCGATCCCGAACCCGGCCAGGTGCTCGGCCGTCAACGCGTCCTCGTCGTCGACCACGATCTCCGGAGCGAGGCCGGCAATGCCCTCGGAGACGAGCCCCTGCGGCGTACCGACCATGTTGATGCTCTCCTCGAGATAGCCGCGCTCCCGGACGACTCGCTGCTCCTTCCACGCGTGCTCCGTGTGGTGGCCGGGATAGATCTCGTGGGCGATGAGCCCGGTCACCAGGCTGGCCGCCATCGGGACATCCATGTTGAAGGCGACACGGCTGCGCAGTCCGCCGAGGTAGTAGTTGAACGCGGTCCACGGCTCGTCCGAGACGTAGTCGAGCTCGGCCCGCTCGCCCTCCGGCAGCCCGAACATTGCAGCCGTCCGCGCGCGCAGGTCGGACGCGATCGCCTCGAGCAGCGGCGCGAGGCGTTCGACCTCGACCGGATCACCTTCGCGCCAGGCCTGATAGCGCTCCGCGAGCGAGCCCTCCCCCGGCAGGATCTCGTCCAGCGCCCGGTGAGCCGCCTCGAAGTCATCCTCGGGCACACGCCGGGGGCGAACGCCGTAGCAGCGCTCGACCTCGTCCGCGAAGGGGATCTCCTCACCGGCGAGACCGCGCGCCACCGTCTCGAGCCCGACCAGTTGAGCGCGGAGCCAGCGCGCGCGGCCCTCCTCGAGCTCCGCGCCGTCGAGCGCCTCGAGCAGCCGAGCCGCATCGCCCGCGAGGGCACCGGCGTCGCGAAGCGGCTCCGCGTCGATCCGCGCGGCGATCTCGTCCGGGCCGTAGTACGAGTCGACGAGCCCGTCTACATGCCGTCCGAGCCGGAGGCCGAGCTCGAGGTACTGGTCGGAAATCGTCACGAGCGGGGCTCTCGCTCGAAGAGCGCGGCCTGCCCCTGGCCGACGCCGACGCAGAGCGTCGCCAAGCCGTAGCGGCCACCGCGCCGCCCCAGCTCGTGCAGGAGAGTCACGACCAGGCGGGCGCCGCTCATCCCCAGCGGATGACCGATCGCGATCGCCCCTCCGTTCACGTTCACGCGCTCCGGATCGAGGCCGAGCTCGCGGATGACGACGAGGCTCTGCGAGGCGAACGCCTCGTTCAGCTCGACGAGGTCGATGTCCCCCGGCTCGATCCCCGCCCGGGCGAGCAGCTTCCGTACGGCGGGCACCGGGCCGATCCCCATCACGCGCGGGTCGACTCCTGCGACCGAGCTCCCGACGAACGCGCCGAGCGGCTCGGCATCGAGCGCGCGCGCCCGCTCCGCGCTCGCGATCACGAGCGCGGCCGCGCCGTCGTTGATCCCGCTCGAGTTGCCCGCCGTGACCGTGCCGCCGTCTCGGAAGGCAGGTTTCAGCGCCGCGAGCTTCTCGGCGCTCGTGTCGGGGCGCGGGTGCTCGTCGCGCGCCGCGCCCTCCACCTCCACGAGCTCGTCGGCGAAGCGACCCGCCTCCTCGGCCGCCGCCCACCGCTGCTGCGAGCGCAGCGCGAACTCGTCCTGCTCCTCACGGCTCACGCCGAACCGCTCGGCGACGTTCTCACCGGTCTCGCCC
The DNA here is from genome assembly GCA_036001625.1 of Gaiellaceae bacterium. Lineage (GTDB taxonomy): Bacteria > Actinomycetota > Thermoleophilia > Gaiellales > Gaiellaceae > VAXT01. The sequence goes on along the minus strand of DASYUD010000053.1, from coordinate 7,009 downwards.
ATCGACTCGAGCGGGAACATCGCCTCCATCCGCGGGTTGGGGAACCGCCAGCCGAGCGTCGTGTCCCAGACGGTCTGGTTCCCACGAGGGAAAGCCGTGTCCGGTTTGGCCATGACCAACGGAGCGCGGCTCATCGACTCGACACCGCCCGCGACGAAGAGGTCGCCGTCCCCGGCGGCGATCGCGTGGCAGGCGGAGACGACCGCCGAGAGCCCCGAGGCGCAGAGCCGGTTCACCGTCACGCCGGCGACGGAGTCCGGCAGACCGGCGAGGAGCGCGGCCATCCGCGCCACGTTGCGGTTGTCCTCACCGGCCTGGTTAGCGCAGCCGAAGTAGACGTCCTCGATCTCACCTGCGGGCACCCCTGCCCGCTCGACGGCGGCGGCGATCACGGTCGCGGCGAGGTCGTCCGGGCGCACCCCGGCGAGCAGGCCGCCGTACCGCCCGACCGGCGTCCGGACGGCGGAGAGGACGACGGGCCGGCTCACGCGGCGAACGCTAGCCGACGAACTCGACGCGGACGGGCTGGCGAAACGCCCCGATCGCCTCGCCCCGCCGGAGGAGCTCGCGCACGGCGCGCCGTCCCTCCTCGCCGTAGTCCTCCGTCAGCTCGTTCACGTACATCCCGACGAACCGGTCGGCGAGCGCGCCGTCGAGGCCGCGCCCGAACCGAAGCGCATACTCCAGCGCACGGTCGCGGTTGTCGAGCCCGGCGCGGATCGACTCGGCGAGGACGCCGGAGAGCTCTTGCAGGACCTCCGCCCCCAGGTCGCGCCGGGCCACGTTCACACCGAGCGGCAGCGGCAGCCCGGTCGCCGCAAGCCACCACTCGCCCAGATCGACGATCTTCTCGAGCCCCGACGCGGCGTACGTGAGCTGCCCTTCGTGGATGAGCAGCCCGGCGTCGGCTCTCCCCGAGACGACCTCGTCGATGATCTCGTCGAACGGCACCTCGCGCCAGGCGAACTCTCCGAGATAGAGCCGGAGGGCGAGGAACGCGGTCGTCATCCGGCCGGGAACGGCGACCTCGACCCGCCGCAGCTCCTCGTCCCCGAGCGGCTCACGCGCGACGACGATCGGCCCGTACCCAGTGCCCATGCTCGCCCCGTGCGGCAGCAGGAGGTACCGGTCCTGGGCGAGCGGGTAGGCGTGCAGCGAGATCGCGGTCACCTCGAGCCGTCCCTCGAGCGCCCACTCGTTCAGCGTCTGGATATCCCGGAGTACGTGCTCGAACTCGAAGCCACGTGGATCGACCTCGCCTGCCGCGAGCCCCCAGAACATGAAGGCGTCGTCGGGGTCCGGACTGTGGCCGAGCCGAATCTTCATCGGCCGAAGAACCAGCGCTCGAGCGGCTGCAGCATCTCATTTCGCGTGAAAGGCTGAACGTGCTCGGGACGGCCGTCCTGCTCGGAGACCACGACGTCGTCCTCGAGGATCCCGTTGGCCTGCTCCAGGGCGTCCTCGAGCTCGAAGCCCTCGAAGACGTAGTCGTCGATGCGCGGTTCGTCAGAAGGCCGGTGCTGTGGATTGACGGCGCGGCCGACGGCCCAGGCCCCGCCGCTGCGCCGCTCGATCCAGACGACGATCCGCTCTTCTCCGCCCGCCTCGTCGACGCCGTGCAGCTCGCGCTGGGCGAAGCGGCCGGCGGTCGAGATCTTGCGCACGGAGCCAGGATACAATCGCCTCCGATGGCGAGCCTTGGCGCGTTCCTCCGTAACCCGTTCTCGTTCCTCTTCGCCCGCTCGAGTCACGAAGACCGCGTCGCGGCGTACGTAATCCGCGAGCACGAGCGCGGCCGGTCGCTCACCGAGATCCTCGAGGACCCCTACGTCCGCAACCGGACGACGCCGCTGGAGCGAGAGCGGCTGCTCGACAAGCCCGAGGTGATCCGCGCGCTCGGCGACGACATCATCGTGCAGGCGCGCGCGGAGGACTAGCTCCTAGAGCTCGCGGCCTACGCCCCGCTTCCGCGCGAGCTCGACGGCCTTCGCCGCGATCGCCACGTCCCAGGCCGCGAGCCCGTTCGACTTGAAGACGACGATGTCGTCGGGTGATCCACGCCCGGCGACCTCGCCCGCGACCACCTCCTGGAGCTCGTGCACCTCCAGCCAGTCGAGGACCCCTCGCTCGATCGGCTCGATCAGGTCGCCCGACTCGAGACGCGCCTGTTCGAGCGAGTCGCAGCAGACGAAGACGGCGCGCTCGAGGACGACATTGTCGAGCTCGCGAAAGCGGGGCTCGTTGGCGCCGATCGCGCAGACGAGCGCTCCCGGCCGGAGCCACTCGCCACGGAGAACGGGATCGCGCGAGGTCGTGGCTGTGACGACGATGTCCTGCTCGGCGGGGTCGCGATGGCTCTCGCCGGGCTCGGCGCCGACCTTCTCGCAGAACCCGCGGAGGCTCTTCTCCGTCCGGCAGTAGGCCACCACGCGCGTGATTCCGGGCAGCGCGGCGCGTATGCACGCGAGCTGGCTCTCCGCCTGCCAACCGCAACCAATCACGCCGAGAGTCGCCGCGCCTTCCCTCGCGAGGTACTTCGCCGCGACCCCGCTCGCCGCGCCCGTGCGCAGCTGCCCGAGCTTGTCGGCCTCGATCACCGCGGCGAGCTCGGCTCGCTCGGCGTCGAAGAGGAGGACGACGAACGGCGTACCGCCGGTCAGCCACGCGTAGGCCTTCAGCCCCGCGAGCCCGAGCTCGCGGTCGACGGCCGCCATGACGGCGAAGGCACCGTCGGGCAGCCGCAGCCGGGTTCGCGGGCGATTCTCGATCGCTCCTCGCGCGAGCCGCTCGAAGCACGCCTCGACCGCCGCGAGCGCGTCGGCCGGAGAGAGGAGCGACTCGACTTCTGCTTCTGTCAAATAGACGGGCAGGGGTTGAACCCTATTTCGGCGTTGTCCCGTCGCGGACGACGAGCAGGAGCGAGATGAAGGCTGCGCGTCGCACGGTGGTGGCCTCTTCCCACCTCGGCGGCGCGGCGAAACGGATCCCCCGCGCCCGTCGTTAGGGTCCTAGCATGCGAGCGGTCGTAATCCACGAGACCGGCGGGCCCGAGGTTCTTCGCTACGAGGAGGTGCCCGACCCCGAGCCGGGCGCGGGTGAGGTGCTCGTCCGGATCGAGGCCGCGGGCGTCAACCACTACGACCTCAGCCAGCGCGCCGGAATGGCGTCGAAGTTCCCGCGCATCCTCGGAGAGGACGGCGCCGGACAGCGCGAGGACACCGGTGAGCGGGTGCTCGTCACCGGCGCGGGCGGCACGTACGCCGAGCTCGTCGCCGTCCGGGCGGAGAAGGTCTGGTCGATCCCCGACTCGCTCGAGGCATCGACCGCCGCGGCCATCGGCGCGCCGTACACGACCGCGTGGTGGTCGATCGTCGACCTCGGTGAGGTGAAAGAGGGCGACACGTTGCTGGTCCAGGCCGGCTCGAGCGCCACCGGTCAAGCGTCTGTCGACATCGGGCGCATGCTCGGCGCGCGCGTCTACGCAACAGCGAGCGAGAGCAAGCTCGAGAAGCTGCGGGAGCTCGGCGCCGAGCCGCTCGCCTACGACGAGCCGCAGATCGCGGAGCTCGAGGCCGACGTCGTCTTCGACCCGGTCGGCGCGGACACGTTCGCGCGCAGCGTCGAGGCGCTTGGGCGCGAGGGGCGCCTCGTGACGCCCGGCGCCGTCAGCAACCCCGAGGTCTCGTTCAACCTCTGGGCGCTCATCGGCAAGCGGGCGCGGATCATTGGAATCGGGGCCGCGCCGGCCCCGCGCGATACGGTCGAGCGCCTCATCGCCATGGCCGCCAGGGGCGAGATCCGGCCCGTGATCGACCGCGAGCTCCCGCTCGAGCAAGCTGCCGAGGCGCATCGCGCGATCGAGGCCCGCGAGACCTTCGGCAAGGTCGTCCTGCGACCGTAGGCCGCTAGACTAGGTCGCCGCGCGCCCGTAGCTCAGGGGATAGAGCGCTGCCCTGCGGAGGCAGAGGTCGCATGTTCGAATCATGCCGGGCGCACTCCTCTGATGCGTTCCCCCTACGAGGCTTCGAGGGCGCCGGCCATCCCCAGGCTCTTGTGGTACTTGCAGAAGAAGCTCAGAGTGCCTGACTGCGGGAACGTGACCGCGACCTCCGCCTTCTCGCCCGGCGCCACGTCCTGGTCGAGGCTCAGCTCGGCGATGGTGAGGTTGTGCTCGGTCTTGCCCTCGTTCTCGAGCTCGAGCTTCACCTTCTGGCCCGGGTCGCCCTTGAGCACAGTCGGGTCGAAGTAGTTGTCGTCGAGCTCCACGTCGACCTCGCTCTCGCCCGAGACGTCCTTCGTCCCGTGGTCGCTGGCCTCGAGCCCGGCGATCGTCGTCATCCCGCCTTCGTTGGCCTCACCCTTCGTGGACCCGCCGCCACACGCGACCGCGGCGAGCAGGAGGAATGCGGCGACGAGCGCGATCGGTACGCCGATGGAGAGACGCCTCAGGAAGGGCATGCCAACTTCTCTTACGCGCCGACGGAGCGAACGGTTTTCGCGATCTTCGCGCTACCCGGCAGCCCGACCTCGAGCTCGCCGTCGTCGGGCACCTCGACTCGAACGTAGCCCAGCGCCCGTCCGGGGGTCGCGCTCGTGACGCGACCGACGACCTTCCCGCTGTGGCGGATCTCGTCGTCCGGGTGCGCCGACTCGACGGCGAGCACCCGCAGCCGCCGGTTGACCTTGCCGCGATGGTGGAGCCGCGCGATCGGCTCCTGGCCGGGGTAGCAGCCCTTTGTGAAGCTGACGGCCCGCTCGGTCAGCCCGGCCTCGGCGGGGAGCACCCGCTCGTCGATTTCCTTCCCCCAGGCGGGAGTGCCCGCCTCGATCCGGAGCCGCTCCAGCTCCTCCTCGGCGACGATCTCGCCCTCGGGCTCGGCATCGAGCACCTCGACGGCAGGGATGCCGTAGTCGGCGGTCGGGATTCCGTCCGAGCCGCCGAGCAGAACGTGCGAGACGTGCTCCTCCGGCTCGATCTCGCACTTCGCGGCGAAGCGAGCACGAAGGAGATGCGAGCGGACGGTCTCTCCGAGCCCCGGCTCGGTGAGGAGAAGAAAATCGTCCGACCCGCGCCGCAGAACGACGAGCGGCGCGATCACCCGCGCCTTCGGCGTCAGCAGCAGCGCCTCGCACGGCGCGGCCGTGACGTCGTTCGAGACCATCCGCTGGAGGAAGTCTTCGGAGTCGGGACCGGCGACTCGAACGAAGTCGCGCGGCCGCAGGGCTGCAGTCGGAGTAACGGTTTCCACCGCATCTAGTCTAGGGACGCACGGGGGAACCCCTGGTTCCCCCGTGGACCCCCTCCTTGCGAGCGTCCCGGGTTGGCTTCGGTTTCAGGAGCCGCCCGAGCCGGTCGCGCTTCGATGGTGCGTCGTGAGCCTCCCGCCGGGCTAAGCCCGGCTCCGGCGGCTGCTGGTGATGGTCTCCGACGACGCCTGAACACCGATGCGCATCGCGAGGATTGAGCGCTGGAAGATCCTGTTTGGGGCCACCTCGACTGGCGGGCGCCGGCCGCCTCTTGGCCCCGCATGCAAAGAGGCCGGCTCAGCGCCGGCCTCTTGCTTTCTCAAATGCGGTTCGGAGATAAACCCAGATCCGCATGAGGGGGGAGGTGGGTGCTACCCGTATCGGCCCTCGACAGAGCAAGTCGATCCCCCGAACGAGGGGATCGCATGCCCGTCTCTCGGAGACGACAACGAACGGCCGCCGGAGCCGGGCTTAGCCCGGCGGGAGGCTCACTACGCACCTTTGAAGCGCGGCGGCCTCGGGCGGCTCCTGAAACCGAAGCCGACCGAGGCCGCTCGCAAGGAGGGGGCTCGTGGGGGAACCAGGGGTTCCCCCACGCCCTTACATCATGTCCGGCATGCCTCCGGGCATCCCGGCGCCGATGCCTTGCTTCTCCGGCGGCTCCGCGACGATTGCCTCGGTCGTGAGAATGTTCTTCGCGATCGAGGCGGCGTTCTGGAGCGCGGAGCGCGTGACCATCGTCGGGTCGATGATCCCGGCCTTCACGAGGTCCTCGTACTCGCCGGACTCGACGTTCAGGCCCTGGCCCTTCGCGGAGGACCGGATCTTGTCGACGACCACCGAGCCCTCGAGGCCCGCGTTGTCGGCGAGCTGCCTGATCGGCTCCTCGAGAGCGCGGATTACGATGAGCGCACCCGTGCGCTCATCTCCTTCGAGGTCGTCGACCTTGATCGACTCGACGGCGTTCAGGAGCGCGACCCCGCCACCGGGGACGATCCCCTCCTCGAGCGCGGCCCGTGTTGCCTGGAGCGCGTCCTCGACGCGATGCTTCTTCTCCTTCATCTCTGTCTCGGTCGCCGCCCCGACCTTGATCACCGCGACGCCGCCGGCCAGCTTGGCCAACCGCTCCTGGAGCTTCTCGCGGTCGAAGTCGGAGTCGGTCGTCTCGATCTCGGCCTTCAGCTGCTTGATCCGGCCCTTGATCGCGTCCGACTTGCCGGCGCCGTCGATGATGGTCGTCGAGTCCTTGTCGATGACGACCTTGCGGGCCTTGCCGAGCTGCGAGAGCTTCGTGTTCTCGAGCTTGAGGCCCATCTCCTCGGTGATCACCTCGGCGCCGGTGAGGATGGCGATGTCCTCGAGCATCCGCTTGCGGCGGTCGCCGAAGCCGGGAGCCTTGACGGCGACGGCCGTGAAGGTGCCCCGGAGCTTGTTGACGACGATCGTCGCCAGCGACTCGCCCTCGACGTCCTCAGAGACGATGAGCAGCGGCTTGCCGGACTGGATGACCTGCTCGAGCACGGGCAGGAGATCCTTGACGGCCCCGATCTTCTGGTTTGCGACCAGGATGTAGGGCTCGTCGAGCACCGCCTCCATGCGCTCGGCGTCGGTGATCATGTAGGGCGAGAGGTAGCCCTTGTCGAACTGCATGCCCTCGGTGAACTCGAGCTCGAGCCCGAAGGTCTGGCCCTCCTCGACGTTGACGACGCCGTCCTTCCCGACCTTCTCGATGGCGTCGGCGATGACGTCGCCGATCTCGCGC
>DASYUD010000052.1:0-19553 GCA_036001625.1 Gaiellaceae bacterium | reverse complement strand
GGACGGAGCCGGCCGTCCCCAGGGGCGATTCCTCGACGGAGTACTCGATCTTGACCTCGAGGCTCTCGCCGTCGCCGAAGTAGCTGCGAATCGCCTGCGGCAGGAAGGCGACCGTGACGATGATGTCGTCGAAGCCGTGGGTGCGGAGGAGCTCGACAATGTGCTCCATGCACGGCTTGCCGACGATCGGCACCATCGGCTTCGGCTGGTTCGACGTGAGGGGGCGGAGCCGCGTCCCCTCGCCGCCGGCCATGACGACGGCCTTCATCGCCGCACCGTCCGCAGGGCGGAGAGGACGTAGAGCGCGCCCGCGGCCACTGCGAGGCCGAGGCCCGTCCAGAAGATCCAGACCGGCCAGTCCGTCCCCTTCGCCGTGACCATGACGAAGGCGAGGGCCGCGTAGAGGATCCAGGTGGCGACCTTGCCGAGGAAGTTGACGGAGAGCTCGTAGCCGCGGGGCACGACGAGCTTATACCCGCCCAGGAGCAGCGCGTCCCGCGCGAGGACGAGCCCGAGCGCTAGCCACGGCAGGCGCCCGTGGAGCGCAACGAGCAGGATCACGGCCGCGTCGATCATCAACCTGTCAGCGAGGGGATCGGCGACCTTGCCGAAGCCGGACTCAACTCGCCAGCGGCGCGCGAGCCACCCATCGAGCTGGTCGCTGATCCCAGCCGTCGCGAAGATCACAGCCGCGAGGACGCTGTGCCCGTCGTCGGCGGGGATCAGAGCGGCGATGAAGACAGGGATGAGCGCGAGCCGCAGGAGCGTGAGCGCGTTCGGAATCTGGGCGAGCGGAGCGGAGACCGCGGGGGCGGACATGGAATCAAGGATAGAGCGCGGGCGGGCTCGTTGTTGCCCATTTGCTCGTATTTCGTGACAGACGCGTGCGTTTCTCCTCGCTACGATCGAGTCGGGGAGGAGGTTGGTGGTGCCGTATTACGAGCCGCCGGCGGCTGGTAGGTTCGTCGCGTGGCGGAGCGCCTCACGATCCCGGGCTTCGTCAACGCGCACAGCCACGGCTTTCAGCGCGCGCTGCGCGGTCGCACCGAGGGCGGCGACTTCTGGGCCTGGCGCGACGCGATGCTGGCGGAAGCGGCCGAGCAGACCCCGGCACGGGTTCGCATCGACTACGAGCGGGCCTACCGGGAGATGCGGCATGCGGGCTACACGGCTGTCGGCGAGTTCCACTACCTCGGCTACGAGGAGGCGCTCGCCGCCGCGGAGGCCGCGGAGGCGGCCGACATCGCCTTCGTCCTCCTCTACGCGGCCTATGCGCGGGGCGGGCTCGAACGCTTCCGCCGGCCGTCGCCCGCGGACTTCCTCCGTGAGGTCGAGGCGCTCCGCGACCGCGGGCTCACGGTGGGGCTCGCCCCCCATTCCGTCCGCGCTTGCCCGCCCGACTGGCTCGAGCAGATCGGCGGCTACGCCGAGCGCGAAGGCCTCGTCCTCCACGTCCATGCCGACGAGCAGCCGCGCGAGATCGACGAGTGCCTCTCCGAGCACGGTGTGCGCCCCATCGAGCTCCTCGCCCGAACCGGGTGCCTGGGCCCGCGCACGACCATCGTGCACGCGACACATGCTGACGACCATGAGCTCGACCTCATCGCCGAGGCCCGCGCGCGTATCTGCGCCTGCCCGACGACGGAGGCGAACCTCGGCGACGGCTTCCTCCCGGTCGAGCGCGTCCGCGAGCGAGGCATCGGCATCTGCATCGGCTCGGACTCGAACGTCCGCATCGACCCGCTCGAGGAGCTCCGCGAGCTCGAGGGGATCGCGCGGCGACGCCTGCTGCGTCGAAACATCATCTCCCCCGACACGCTGCTCTCCTTCGGTGCGGGCGAGGGTGCGGCTGCGCTCGGGCTCGACGCCTGGCCAAAGGTCGAGGTCGACCTCGCCCATCCCTCGCTCGCCGGCCTCGACGAGGCCGACGCCCTCGCGGCGCTGGTCTTCGGCTGCTCGGCCGACGTCCTCGTGTAGCCCGAGCGTGTACTGCTGGGTCGACCACACCGCCGAGCTCGAGCTCCACATCGAGGCCGAGACGCTCCGGGATGTGTTCGCCGAAGCGCTGGAGGCGTTCGCGGAGCTCGTCGGGAACTCCGAGGGCGAGCCGGCCGTGCACGAGCTGTTGCTCACCGCCGCCGACCGCGCCTCGCTGCTCGTGCAGTGGCTGGAGGAGCTCGTCTACCTCGCCGACACGCAGGCATTCGTGCCCTGGCGGGCGACCTCCCTCAAGGTCGGGCGGACGGAGCTCCGTGCCCGCGTCGAGGGCGTTCGCGGCTCGCCGCGCCCGCTCGTGAAGGCGGTCACCTACCATGGCCTCGAGCTCGCCCGCCGCGAGGGAGCCTGGCGGGCACGAGTGGTGCTGGATGTCTGAGCCGCGCCAGATCGACGAAACGCTGTGGGAGATCCCCGCCGATGCGCGCCCGGACATGCGGGTGCCCGCGAGGATCTTCGCCGACGCCGAGCTGCTCGAGGCGATCGCGCGTGACACGTCGCTCGAGCAGCTTCAGAACGTGGCGACCCTGCCCGGCATCGTCGAGGCCGCCTACGCCATGCCGGACATCCATCAGGGCTATGGCTTTCCGGTCGGCGGCCTGGCCGCCACCGAGCTTCCGGACGGCGTGGTCTCGCCGGGCGGGGTCGGCTACGACATCAACTGCGGCGTCCGCCTGCTGGCCGCGCCGCTCTCGGCCGAGGAGCTCGGCGGGCGCAAGGAGGCGCTCGTCCACGAGATCTCCCGGGCGGTGCCCGCCGGCGCCGGCAAGGACGCGAGACGATTTCGACGCGGCGCCGAGCTCGATCTCGTGCTGACCGACGGCTCTCGCGTCGTCGGCTCAGAAGAGGACGTCGAGCGCACCGAGTCGGACGGCCGGCTCGCCGGCGCCGACCCGGCGGCCGTGTCCGATCGGGCGAAGGAGCGAGGCGCGGGCCAGCTCGGGACGATGGGCTCCGGTAACCACTTCGTCGAGGTGCAGCGCGTCGAGCGCCTGCTCGATGAACGGGCCGCGGAGGCCTACGGACTGCGCGAGGGGCAGGTGACGATTCTCATTCACTCCGGCTCGCGCGGGTTCGGGCACCAGGTCTGCACCGACTACGTGCGGAGGATGGACGCGGCCCTCGGCGGCTATGGCATCGAGCTGCCCGACCGCCAGCTCTCCTGCGCTCCCGCCTCCTCACCCGAGGGCGAGGAGTACCTGGCTGCCATGGCGGCGGCCGCGAACTTCGCCTGGGCGAACCGCCAGGAGATCGCGAACCGGATCCGGGAGGCAATCGGCCGCGTGCTCGGCCGTGAGGCCGCCGAGCAGACGCGGCAGGTCTACGACGTCGCTCACAACGTCGCCAAGCGCGAGACCTACGCCGGCCGCGAGGTGCTTGTCCACCGGAAGGGCGCGACGCGCGCCTTTCCCGCGGGCTCGGCGGAGATCCCCGCCGCCTACCGCGAGGTCGGCCAGCCGGTCTTCATCCCGGGCAGCATGGGCACCTCGAGCTTCGTGCTCGCAGGCGAGCCGGGCTCGATGGAGCGCTCGTTCGGCACGACGTGCCACGGCGCGGGCCGGACCCTCTCCCGTACCGCCGCAAGGAAGCGGATCCAGGGCGCGGAGCTTCGCCGCCAGCTCGAGGAGCAGGGCATCACCGTCCGCTGTCCCTCGAACAAGGGCCTCGCCGAGGAGGCGCCGTTCGCCTACAAGGATGTCGAGCGTGTGGTCGACATCGTCGAGCGCGCCGGCCTGGCGCGCCGCGTCGCGCAGCTGCGCCCGCTCGGCGTGGTCAAGGGCTAGGCGCTAGGGCCTGCACCACCGCGGCTCGCTGCACCAAGGGCAGGTCCTCGCCAGCTGTGAAACCCGGGAGGGCGCGACTCGGCGCCCTCCCGGTGGATCAGGTCAGCCTTCCAGCTTCGCGCGGAGACGACCGAGCCGAACCTGCAGCTCTGCGAGCGACCCATCAGGGGCGCGGGCTGCCTGGATTCCAGGCCCACTCGCGCAGATCGCCTGTGCCTGAATCGTCGCGCTAGTCGGGAAGTAGTTGATGGCGATCACTCCGTACGTGGTGGTGGTGACATGCGCGGCATACGCGACGATGTCCGCCGGAGTGCTCGCGACGCCGAGCGTTGTGCCGGCGCTTACCTCGGGAGCCGCCCGACCCTACGCGATTGGGCGGTTCGTTACAAGACTGGGAAGTGCCCCCGTCTTCGTGGACATCCGAGCGCCCCTCCTCCCCTCCCCAGGCACTCGGAGGCGCTGAGACGGCGTCCGAGTTCGTTCCACGCATCCTTCTAGTCGCGATGATCTTCCTGCGGTGCCGCGTCGATTTCTGTGCGTTCGACGATCTTCTCGACGACACGGTGCTCGACCGGGTGTTCGGCCTCGACCTCTACCTGTTGTTGTTGAGCAACCTCGACACGCGCGGCCTGCCACGCCGACCAGTGGCCTGAGACGAGCGCCCAGAGCGAGAGCGCGGAGACGAAGGTCACGCTGGTGAGCCAGCCCGCTTGGAACGAGATCGGGATCATGACGATCCAGAAGATCGTCAGCCATCCGTTGACGCGACGCATGAACACGGGGTCGCCCTGCACGGACGCCCAAAAGCTCCGGACGACACTCATAACTGCGGCGGTTCTCGGTAAACGGTTGGAGTCCTCTGCGAAATCGGCGTCGCTCTGAGTGAGCTTCTCCTATCCAGACGCTCGCCACTTCCGGCGAAATGCCACACGGGACTCTGCACGGCGCACCTGAAGTAGCCGGGGCCAGCCCACGAGGACCAGAAAGTCATCGAGAGCAGCGCGCCGACGATGCCGACGACAAGCAGGATGTAGCCGATCGTGTTCACGTCGAATCCCGACGGGCTCATGCGGCCGTCCGCGCGGCGGGCCTCGAGCATCGCTCGCCCTACGCGCTTCGACACAACTACGCGACGTCCGCAATCGCCGCGGGCGTCTCGCTGCTCGAGCTCGTTTAGGCCCCTAATGGGCCCCACCGTCAAGCGGGTTTCAATCGGGGCGCCGAGATTTGAACTCGGGACCTCTAGTCCCCCAGACTAGCGCGCTAACCAGGCTGCGCCACGCCCCGTAGGGACCGATTCTAGCTGCCTTGACCCAGCCTTCTGTAGAGGCGGTCGATGAGCGCCGGCATCGCCTCCAGACGCTCGGTGATCACGCGGAGGCGGTACTCCCGGAAGTGCTCCGGCTCGACGTCGAGCGCCGAGGCGAGCTTGCGGACGATGTCGGTCGAGGGGACCGGCCGGTTGCCGTGCACGAGGTGGTTCAGGTAGCCGGCCGAGAGCTTCGTCTTCGAGGCGAGCGCGCGGTAGGTGACGCCGTTCTCGACCATGAGCCGCTCGAGAGTCGCCCCGAACACGTCGTCGCTGAAGCGCCGTCGCCGCGCCATCAGCGCAAGCTTCCCAGTTCGGCGATCGGCACGCGCCGCTCATCGCCGGAGGCCCGGTCCCTCACGTCGACGGCATCGTCTTCGAGCGTCTTCTTTCCCACCGTCACGCGGACCGGCAGCCCGATCAGGTCGGCGTCGGCAAACTTCTCCCCCGCCCGCTGGTCACGGTCGTCGAGAAGCACCTCGTCGCCTGCCTCGTCGAGCTTCTGAGCGACGCCCGCAGCCTGCTCCTCGAGCCCCGGCAGCGCGACCACGTGGACGTGATACGGGGCGACCGACCGCGGCCACTGGATCCCGTGCTCGTCGTGGTGCTGCTCGACGACAGCGGCCATCGTCCGTGCAGGGCCGATGCCGTAGCTGCCCATGATGATCGGCTTCTCCTTGCCGTCCTCGTCGAGGAAGGTGGCATCGAGCGGCTCGGAGTAGAACGTCTCCAGCTTGAAGATGTGCCCCACCTCGATCGCCGTCTGGAGGCGGAGCCGGCCTCCGCAGCGGGGGCAGGCGTCGTCCTCACGGGTCTCCCGGATGTCGGCGAAGCGGGCCTGGAAGTCACGGCCGCTCTCCGCTCCACGCAGATGCCGGCCGTCGCGGTTCGCTCCGACGACGTACTGGCCTTCGCGGAGTGTCTCGTCGGCGACGACCTCGACCGTCGCCCCCACCGGCCCGATCGAGCCGCCTTCGGCGCCGAACGCCGCGCGGATCTCCTCGGCCTGCGAAGGCCTGAAAGCCGCGCCGAGCGCGCTCAACAGCTTCGCCTCGTTGAGCCGATCGTCGCCCCGAACAAGCGCGAGCTTGACCTCCCCGTCGACCACCACCGGCATCGCCTTCGCCGTTGCCGCCTCATCGATCCCGAGGAGCTTCGAGACCTCCTCGATCGTAGTGACGTTCGGCGTATCGACCTCCTCGGGAGCGTCGAGCCGGTCGGGGAACTCCGGCGTGCGCGGCACGCCCCGCGCGATCTCGAGATCAGCTGCGTAGTCGCCCCGCTCGCAGGTGACGAGCGTGTTCTCGCCCGTCTGGGCCGGCGCGAGGTAGTCGCTGCTCGAGCTCCCGCCCATCATCCCGGACTCGGCCTCGACGGCGTAGACCTCGAGACCGCACCGTTCGAAGATGCGGTCGTAGGCATCCTTGTGGAGCCGAAAGCTCTGGTCGAGGCCCTCCACGTCACGGTCGAAGGAGTACGAGTCCTTCATGATGAACTCGCGCACCCGGATCAGGCCGGCGCGAGGGCGCGGCTCGTCGCGGCCCTTCGTCTGGAAGTGGTAGAGCATCTGCGGGAGGTCACGGTACGACTGGATCTCGCGGGCATGGAAGGTGACCGTCTCCTCGTGCGACAGCGGCAGCACGAAGGGCCGGTCGTTGCGGTCGGTGAGCTTGAAGAGCTCGGGAATCGTGTAGCGCCCGGTCGCCTGCCACAGCTCGGCTGGGGTCAGCACCGGCATCAACATCTCTTGGGCGCCGATCGCGTCCATCTCCTCACGGATGATCTGGACGATCTTCTCGTGCACGCGCCAGCCGAGCGGCAGAAACGTCCAGAGGCCGGCGCTGACCTGACGGATGAACCCGCCGCGGACGAGCAGCCTGTGGCTGACGGCCTCTGCGTCGGCGGGGTCGTCGCGCAGCGTCGGGAAGAAGAGTTGCGTGGCCCGCCGAACCATCGCTCAACCTTAGTGCACTAGTCGAGCGGAATCTCGGAAGCCTCGGCCATCGCAAGCGCTGCGGGCTTCGCCATCTTCAGCCGCTTGGGTCGCCGCATGCCGCCTTCGATCCAGGCATCGATCTCGTGGAACAACTGGTCGACGAGGATTTCCGAGGAGACCTTCTTCAGCACGTGCCCGTGCGCGTAGATGAAGCCGACGTCGCGGCCGCCGGCGATGCCGAAGTCGGCGTCCCCGGCCTCGCCCGGGCCGTTGACGGCGCAGCCCATGACGGCGACCTCGAACGCCTGGGGATAGTCGCGGAGCCGCTCCTCGACCCTGACGGCGAGCGTCTCGACCCCGACGTTGTCGCGACCGCAGGAGGGACAGGCGATCATGATCGGGCCCCGTTCGCGCAGGCCGAGCGCCTTCAGGATCTCCCACGCGACCTCGACCTCCTTGACCGGGTCGGCGGTGAGGGAGACACGGAGGGTGTCGCCGATCCCGTCCGCGAGCAGGGCGCCGATACCAATCGCGCTCTTGATCGAGCCCGCGAACGCCGTGCCCGCCTCGGTCACGCCCAGATGCAGCGGGTACGGCACACGCTCGGCGAGGAGCCGGTATGCGCGAATCATCGTCGGCACGTGCGTCGACTTGACGGAGATCTTGAAGTCGTGGAAGTCGAGGCGCTCGAGCAGCTCGACCTCCTCGAGCGCAGCCGCGACGAGCGCTTCCGCCTGGTCTCGATGCGCGACCTCGTGTAGGTGCTTCGGCAGCGAGCCCGAGTTGGCGCCGATGCGCATCGGGATGCCTGCGCGCCGGGCCGCCTCGACGACCTGCGCGACTTTCTCCGCCCCGCCGATATTGCCCGGGTTGATTCGCACCGCGGCGATACCCGCGTCGATCGCACGAAGCGCCAGGCTCGCGTTGAAATGGATGTCCGCGATGACCGGGATCGGCGAGAGGCGGACGATCTTCCGCAGCGCCTCGGCGTCCTCGATCTTCGGAACCGCGCAGCGGACGATCTCGCAGCCCGCCGAAGCGAGGGCCGCGATCTGCGCGGTCGTCGCGGGCACGTCGTGCGTCGGCGTCAGCGTCATCGACTGGACGACGACGGGCGCGCCGCCGCCGATCGCCACGCTGCCGACCTTGATCGAGCGCTTGCTGGCCATCTTGCCTCTCTCGATTCTAGAGGCGGCTAGTCAGCACCCAACCGGCTGACGTCGTTAGAGAGCCCGATGAAGAACAGGAGCAGCACGAGGGCGATCCCGACCGCCGAGACGCGCTCGTAGACCTCACGACCGACCGCGCGTCCCCGAATCCCCTCCACGATCGAGAAGACGATGTGGCCTCCGTCCAGCGGCAGCAGGGGCAGCAGGTTGAGGAGGGCGAGCGAGAGGCTGAGCAGCCCGAGCACCCAGAGGAACGTCTCCAGCCCCTCGTCGAGCGCGTTGGAGGAGCCCTCCACGATCCCGACCGGGCTCGCGACGTTCTTCCGCCCTTCCCCGTGAGCGAGGCCCCCCAGCGAGGCCCCGATCTCCTTCGTGACGATGCCCGTCAGCCGGATCGACTCCCACGACGCAGCGAAGACCGACAGCTCGGGCTCGGCATGCGGCCTGGTAGGCCCGAGCGGAATCACCTCGTTCTTTCGGCGTACGGTCAACCTCACCGGGCGGCCGCCGCTTGACCGGATGAGCGGTGGGATGTCCTCTCCGCGTGAGACGTCCTTTCCGTTGACCTTGATGATCCGGTCCCCGGGCCTGAGGCCCATCGCCGCGGCCGGCCGGTCAGCCCGGACTTCGTCGACGACGGTCGTGTTCTCCTTCAGCGCGAAGCCGAGTCGGTAACCACCGCTGCCGACGACGAACAGCGCGGCGAAGAGCACGATCGCGAACAGGAGGTTCGTTCCCGGCCCGGCGAAGATGACAGCGACCCGCTTCCAGGCGCGCTGTCGCCAGTAGGCGTCGGCGCCCAAGCCGTCCTTGAGCTCGCGCAGCCCGCGCTCGGCCGCCTTCCGGGCTCTGCCCGAGATCTCCGCGGCCGCGAGAGCCGTCTCCAGCTCTGGAAGGCGTTCGCGGGCACCCTCCATGTCCCCTTCGGCGACCCGCTCCCTCACGCGATCCACGAACGGCCGGAGGCGGGGCGCTTCGACGACGGCCGCTCCGAAATGCACGCCGCGCACGTCCAGGTCGGACGGCGCCGGCCGGTGCATTCCGGGAATCTTCACGTAGCCGCCGAGCGGGATCATCCCGATGCCGTACTCGATTCCCTTGCGCCGAACGCGAACGAGAGGCGGCGGGAAGCCGACGTAGAAGCGGCGAGGGGTCATCCCCACGGCCCGGGCGGTGAAGAAGTGCCCCGCCTCGTGGACGAGCACGAGCAGCCCGAGGCCGAGGATCGCGGCGAGCACGTTCACGTGACCGCCGCTCCCACGGCGCGCTCGGCGTGGCGGCGCGCGTCCGCGTCGGCCTCGACGAGCTCCTCGAGATCGGAGGCGGGGGCGCCGTCGACCTCGGCGAGCGCCTCGACAACGACCTCCGCGATCCCCAGGAAGGGAAGCCGCCCTGCAAGGAACGCCTGCACGGCGACCTCGTTGGCGGCGTTGTACGCGCACGGGAACGTGCCGCCCGACTCGCCCGCGCGCCGGGCGAGCGCGAGCAGGGGGAACGTCTCGAGGTCGGGCGGCTCGAACTCGAGCGTGAGCCCCGAGGAGAGGTCGAGCGGCTCCACCGCCGTTGCGGCCCGCTCGGGGTACGTGAGCGCGTACGAGATGGGCACGCGCATGTCCGGATAGCCCAGATGGGCGAGCGTGCCGCCGTCCCGGAAGCGCACGAGCGCGTGCACGAGCGAGGCCGGGTGGATGACGACCTCGATCCGCTCGTACGGCACGCCGAACAGGAAGTGAGCCTCGATCAGCTCGAGGCCCTTGTTCGCGAGTGTCGCCGAGTCGATCGTGATCTTCGGGCCCATGCGCCACGTCGGGTGCGACAGCGCGTCGGCGCGCGTGACGGCGGCGAGCTCGTCGCGGCTGCGGCCGCGGAAGGGGCCGCCCGAGGCGGTGAGGACGAGCGAGTGCACCGTCTCCGGTGCGTGCGCCTCGAGGCACTGGTGGAGCGCCGAGTGCTCACTGTCTACGGGAAGGAGGAGGCCCCCACCCCGCTCTCGGGCAGCGAGCGCAAGCTCGCCTGCGGCGACGAGGCTCTCCTTGTTCGCCAGCGCCAGCGTCGCGCCCCGCTCGAGCGTCCACAGCGTTGCCGGCAGCCCGGCGAAGCCGACCACGGCGTTCAGGACGATGTCGGGCTCGGCCCTGTCGAGAAGGGCTGTGAGGTCGCCGCCGACCTGAGTGTGCTCGACTCCGCGCTCGGCCGCGAGAGCCTCGATGTCGTGCGAACCGGAAGCGAGAGCGCACACCTGGAGCCCCGGGTGCGCGTCGACGATCTCCAGAGCCTGCCGCCCGATCGAGCCGGTGGCGCCGAGGACGGCGATCTGCTTCACGGACGAATTGTACGGGCGGCTTTCGAGACGATCGCCCGTGAGCTTGCGATCAGCTGCCCCGCTCTCGCCCTCTCCAAAACGCAACCGCGGCTACGGGCGCCGTCGCCACTATCTGCCCGCTGCGGTCGCGAGCCGACAGCATCCGGGGCCGCATGAAGTCGTCGACTCGCTCGGCCGGCACGGTGTAGTCGTAGCTCCCGTCAGGCTCGATCGGGATCGACACGCGGTCGCCGGCGGCGTACTCGAGCTCGAGCGTCACCGCGCCGGCGGCGCTCACGTGACCCTCGATCCCATATACCTTGGTGAAATCGGACTCGTCCGAGCGGGTGCTGACGAAGAGGGGGGCGACCTCGTCGGGAACTGCGGCATCGTCCCAGTCGGCGGGGACGGAGCTGCGGGCAACGACGGAGCCTCCCGGGTCCCGCGCAATCAGCTCGAACCCGTCCGCATGAGCGGAAGCCAGGTGCTCCGCCGGGACGTCGAAGACGAAGAAGCGCTCATCGCCGAAGGGGATGCGATCCATCCCGCTGCCCCCGTAGACGATCTCGAGGGAAGCTGCCGCGGCAGTGTTGACCCGCCCCCCGACGGTGACCGGAGCGTCGTTGCCTGCGCCCTCGTCGGCGGGGACTGTGACCTCGATCGCCTGCCCGGAGAGGTCGGAGCCGGTCGCACACGTTGCGCCCCGGCCGCGGTCGCCCACGGTCACGATCTCGGTGCAGTGGCCGCCGTCGCGCAGGTCAGCCGCGTAGAGAGTCGACTCGCCGGTGGCGGCGACCGCGCGTGCATGCGCGACGTCGGGATTCAGCCGAAGGTCCTCCGGCAGGCCGCGGTCGACCGCGGCGATCTCGTTCTTCACGTGCCCCGGCGCAGGCCAACCGAGCAAGGCGGCGGCGCCGAGCCCCACTCCCGCCAGGAGCAGCGCCCCCACGCTCAAGGCCGCAGAGAGGCGCACGAACCGGCGGCGCCGCTTCCGGCGCTCGACGAGACGGCCATATGCGGCATGGAGATCGTGCAGCAATGCGTCGCGTGCGTTCATCGCTTCATCCTCTACATGCAGCGAGCGACGGAAACGTTTCGCTCCCTCAGGTGTATATCCGGGTAGGTGGCAAGGAGCGACGCCGAGCTCATCCGCCTGGCGCGAGACGATCCCGATGCGCTGGGCGAGCTATACCTGCGGTACAGGCGGCCGGTCTATGCCTGGTTCGGCAGGCGCCTCTCCGAGCCCGCGGCGTCCGAGCTGACCGCCGAGCTGTTCGCCCAGGTCGCCCTCAGCCTCGGGCGCTTCCGCGACGAGGCCGGCGGCTCGGCGGGGCCCTGGCTCTACGGAATCGCGAAAAACCTTCTGCGGCGGTATCACGAGGAGGGGCGGATCGAGGACCTTGCGCGTCGCCGTCTCGGGATGCCTGTCCGTTCGTACGAGCACGACTTCGAGGCGATCGATGAGCGGATCTCCGCCGTCGAGCGCGATAGCGGCCTCGCTTCGGCGCTCGAGTCGCTGCCGAAGCCCCAGCGCGACGCGCTCGAGCTTCGAGTGGTCGACGAGCTCTCGTACGGCCAGGTAGCTGCGGCTCTCGGGTGCTCCGAGGGAGCTGCTCGGCTGCGCGTGATGAGGGCTCTCGGCACGCTGGCTCGCATGCTCCGCGGCGCGAGTGCGTAAAGCTAGGAGGGCTTGGCGGAACGCAGCGCTGAGCCGCCGGGCCGCGCTGCTCGCCCCGAGGCGGCGTCCTCTGTCGCGCCGATAGCGAACTGCTATCGGCGCTCCCTGCGTCCTTGCCTCGGAGCGACCATCGCACCCCGACGACGAGCGACGTTCCGCCAATCCCTCCTAGGTCGCCCCGAAAGCGGCGACGACGTAGTACGCGGCGATCGCCGAGAAGAGGAGTGCGTCGAGCCGGTCGAGCATGCCTCCGTGACCGCCGAGCAGGCGACCCGAGTCCTTCACGTCCATGTCGCGCTTCAGGGCCGACTCGAAGAGGTCGCCCAGTGGCGCCGCGACGGCGATCACCGCGCCGAGCACGAGCGAGCGCCACGCCTCGAGGAAGACCGGCTCGTAGAGCCACACCCAGGTCACGAACATGGTTGCCGCCGTTCCCGCGGCGAGCCCCTCCCAGGTCTTGCCCGGCGACACCGTCGGCGCCAGCTTGTGGCGGCCGAAGAGGACTCCGGCGAGGTAGGCGAAGGTGTCCCCGGCCCAGACTGCGAGCAGGACTGCGATCACCGCGTCCCGACCGTGCTCGGAGATGTCCCGCAGGAAGATCGCATGGGCAAGCCCCAGGCCGATCCAGGCCGCGCCGAGAGCGGTCACGGCGACAGAGACGGTCGTTGGCTGGCTTGTCCCGGCGATGCCTTTGAAGACGAACGCGAGTGCGAGCGTCGACAGAAAGCCCGCGAGCGCCCACTCGAGCCCGCCCAGAGTCGCCCCGAGCAGTGCAGCGAGCGCCCCGATGTACCCCGCGAGGACAACCGGCCGCAGGGTGCGTGTCATCCAGAAGAGCTCGTGCAGCGCAGCCACCGCCGCGACGGCCGCCAGCGTGAACATCCACCAGCCGCCGAGGTAGACGAGGCCGAGCACGACAGGAATGCCGACCACGCCCACGAGGAGCCGTGACCAGAACGGGCTCATCGACCTCCGAACCGCCGCCGCCTGCCCGCGTACTCCGCGATCGCCTCTCGCAGGTCGTCCTCGCCGAAGTCCGGCCAGAGCGTCTCGACGAAGACGAGCTCGGAGTAGGCGACCTGCCAGAGGAGGAAGTTCGAGATCCGCTGCTCGCCCGACGTCCGGATCACCAGATCGGGATCTGGCATGTCCGGCGCATACAGGTAGACGGCGAGCACGTCCTCGTCTACCTCCTCGGCCTCGACGCCGGAAGCGATGAGGCGGCGCGCAGCGTCCGCCAGCTCGGCGCGCCCGCCGTAGTCGAACGCGATCCACAGGTGCAGCCGGTCCTTGACCGCGGTCTCGTGCTCGAGTGCGGCCATCCGCTCGCGCAGCTCTTCTGACGCGCGGTCCCGCCGCCCGATGAACCGCGTCCGGACACCCTGTTCGGCGAGGTCCGGCAGCTCGCGGTCGATCGTCTCGCGGAAGATGTCCATCAGCGAGTCGACCTCGACCGGCGAGCGGAGCCAGTTCTCCGTCGAGAACGCGTACACGGTCAGCGACTCGATGCCGAGGTCGATCGCCGCCTCGACTGTGCGCCGCAGCGCGCGGGTCCCCTCACGGTGGCCGGCCTCGACCGCCAGTCCCCGCTTCTCCGCCCACCGCCCGTTGCCGTCCAGGATGATCGCCACCGAGCGCGGGATGTCGCCGGGCCCGAGCTCTAGGCGGCTGCGACGCAGGATCTGCCTCAAGAACCGCAAGAGGAGTAGCCGATCCTACGCTGGGGCCGCGCGTGACGACCGGGAGACGACGGCGCGCGTTGCCGTCACACCTCGGTGATCTCGGCTTCCTTGCGCTTCAAGAGCTCGTCGATCTTGCCGGTGTGCTCGTCGGTGAGCTTCTGGACCCGCTCCTCGGCGCGATGCTCCTCGTCCTTTCCCACCTCGCCCTTCTGTGAGAGCTCCTTCAGGCGGCGGTCGACGTCTCGGCGCACGTTCCGAACGGCGATGCGGCCGTCTTCCGCGATCTGCCGCACAACCTTGACGAGCTCCCTTCGGCGCTCCTCCGTGAGCTGGGGGATCGGGAGGCGAATCACCTTGCCGTCGTTCGAGGGCGTGAGCCCGAGCTCGGACTCCAGGATCGCTCGCTCGATTGACTTCACCGAGCTCGGATCGAACGGCTGGACGGTGAGCAGCCTCGGCTCGGGCACGTTGATCGTCGCAAGCTGCTTGAGCGGCGTCGACTGGCCGTAGTAGTCGACCTGGATGCGGTCCAGAAGGGCGGCCGAGGCCCGGCCCGTGCGGACGCCGTTGAACTCGCCCTGAGTCGACTCGACGGATTTGTCCATTCGGCGGGTCGCATCCTGGATCAGGTCGTCGATCACGCGCCCTCCTCGCTCGGGGTCGCGATGATTGTGCCGACCCGCTCACCGAAAATCACGCGCTTGATGTTGCCGCCGACGAGCTCGAACACGTGAATGGGCAGCCCGTTGTCCATGCAGAGCGAGAGCGCCGTCGTGTCCATCACCCGCAGGCCGCGCTCGATCGCCTGGAGGTGGGTGATGGTGGGCAGGAACTCGGCGTCGGGATCGCTGCGAGGATCGCCGTCGTAGACGCCCTCGACCGCGTTCTTCGCCATCAGGATCGCTTCGGCCCCGACCTCGAGCGCACGGAGTGCGGCGGCGGTGTCGGTCGTGAAGAACGGGTTCCCCGTGCCGGCGGCGAAAATCACGATGCGGCCCTTTTCGAGGTGCCTGATTCCACGGCGGCGGATGTAGGGCTCGGCCACCTCGGCCACGCCGATCGCCGAGAGGATCCGTGTGTGTGCGCCGAGCCTTTCGATGACGTCCTGGAGCGCGAGCGCGTTCAGCAGCGTTGCGAGCATTCCGGCGTAGTCGGCCGTCGCTCGGTCCATGCCCTCTGCGGCCGCTGCCATGCCGCGATAGATGTTCCCCGCGCCGACGACGATGGCGATCTCGACTCCCTCCCGCTGGCACTCGACGATCTCCTGGGCGATCTCCTCGATGCGCGGCAGGTCGAGGCCGTATTCCTGGTCGCCCATCAGCGCCTCGCCCGAGAGCTTCAGCAGAACGCGGCGGAAGGCCGGCGAGCCGCCCTCAGGCGTGACGGCGCTCTCTTCCTCGCGGACCGTCACTCGGCGAGGGCGTAGCGCGCGAACTCGAGCACGCGCAGCCCCTCCTCCTCGAGCGCCTGCCTGACCGTCTTTCCGGGGTCGTGGATCCAGGACTGGTCGGCGAGGACGGTCTCGGCGAAGAAACGCTTGCCGAGCATCCCCTCGACGATCTTCGGCCGGACCTGCTCGGGCTTCGACTCCACCTCGGGCAGCTTCTCGTACACAGAGCGCTCGAGCGCGACCTCCTCCTCGGGCACCTGCTCGCGGATCGCGTAGCGCGGCGCCGCGAAAGCGATGTGCATGGCGAGGCGGCGGGCCGCGTCTGCGGGGCCTTCGGCCTTGACGAGGACGCCGATCTTGTTCGCCGGCGGATGGACATAGGTCGCGAGCGACTGGCCGTCGGACGACTCGAAGCGGGCCGCGCCGCGCACGACGACGTTCTCGCCGATCTTCGCGATCAGGTCGGTCCGCTCGTCCTCGAGCGAAACGACCGCCTCGGGGCCCTCTCGCTCGACGAGGTCGAGCACACGCTCGGCGAACGCCTGGAACTCCTCGTTCTTGGCGACGGGCTCCGTCTCGGAACCGACCGCCACGAGCGTTCCCGTCGAGTCCTGCACTCGGGCGAGGACCACGCCCTCGGTCGTTTCGCGACCGGCCCGCTTGCCCGCCTGCGCCGCCCCCCACTCCCGCAGCAGGCGGTGCGCGGCGTCGAGATCACCCTCGGCCTCCTGAAGCGCGCGCTTGCAGTCCATCATCCCCGCGCCCGTCCGCTCGCGGAGCTCCTTGACGAGTGCTGCCGAGACCTCCGTCATTCGGCTTGTACTTGCTCCGGCTGCGGCTCGACGGCGGCCGCGGTCTCCTCGGCGCTCTCGCCCTGAGACAGCTGCTCCTCGGCCGGCTCCTCCTCGGCCCTTGCTTCGGGCTCGGTCGAGGCTCCCGGTTCCTCCGAAACCTCCTGCTCCGGTCCGCCTTCGGGGGCAGGCGGCTCCGCCGCCGGCTGGAACTCCTCGGCTCGAACCTGCTGCTTCCCGGCCTCCATCGAGTCGGCGATCGTGCGGATGACGAGCTCGCAGGCCTTGATCGCGTCATCGTTGCCGGGGACGACGTAGTCGGCCTCGTCGGGATCGCAGTTCGTGTCGACGAGGGCGACCACGGGCAGTCCCAGGCGCTTTGCCTCGCGGACCGCGATCGCCTCCTTGCGGAGGTCGATGACGAGCATGGCGTCGGGCTGGCGCTTCATGTCGGCGACGCCGCCCAGGTGGCTCTCGAGCCGCTCGAGCTCGGCCAGCATCGAGATCCGCTCCTTCGGGGGCAGAAGGTCGAGCTGGCCCTCCTCCCTCAGGCGGCGCAGCTCGTGCAGGCGGTCGATCCGGCTCGAGATCGTGCGCCAGTTCGTGAGCAGGCCGCCGAGCCAGCGGTGGTTCACGTACGGCATGCCGACGCGCTTCGCGTGCTCCTCGATCGCATCCTGCGCCTGCTTCTTGGTGCCTACGAAGAGCATCGTGCCCCCGCGTCCCGCAAGGTTCCGGGCGAACGCGGCTGCCTCCTCGAGGAGCTCGAGCGTCTGCTCGAGGTTGATGATGTAGATGCCGCCGCGCTCACCGAAGATGAAGCGGCGCATCTTTGGGTCCCAGCGGCGCGTCTGGTGGCCAAAGTGGACGCCGGCCTCCAGCAGCTCTCGCATGGTGACGACGGGCACGCGTACCTCCTGTGGTTGGGTGCAGTTCTGCCGGCGGTGCCCGGGCGGAACCGACATCCGCGCCGGCACCACCACCCGTCCATCCCGCCGGGACGGTTGCAGGGTCGCTGGATTCTAGCCGCTGCTCCGCAAGCGGCCGAGATACAAGTCCAGCTCCGGCGGAAGGGGGGATTCGACCGCAACCCGTTCGCCCGTGAAGGGATGCTCGAAGGCGAGCGTGCAGGCATGCAGGAACTGGCGCCCGAGCGCCGAGTCTGGAACGCCGTACACCGGGTCGCCTACGACCGGCAAATCGATCGCCGCCAGGTGGACGCGGATCTGGTGCGTCCTCCCCGTCTCGAGCCGCACGTCGAGCAGCGCGTGCCCGCCGAGAAGCGCAGCGACCTCGAAGTGCGTCACGGCTTCGCGCGGGCGGTCGGTGTCGAGCGATTGCCGAGTCGGATCGGCCCGGTCGCGGCCGATCGGCGCCTCGATCCGCCCGCGCCACGAGCGCGGCCGACCTCGCACCAGTGCGAGGTAGCGCCGGTCGAGCGCCCGCCGGCGGACCATGTTTTGCAGGCGGCGGTAGCCCTCCTCCGAGCGGGCGACGACGAGGAGGCCCGAGGTGTCGCGGTCGAGGCGATGGACGATCCCCGGCCGGTCCTGCTCCCCGCCGCCCGCGCGGCCCACCAACCCGTGCACCAGCGTGCCGCGCCCGCGGCCTCCCCCAGGGTGGACGACGACGCCGGCCGGCTTGTCGACGACGAGCAGGTGCTCGTCCTCGTACGCGATCCGAAAGTCGACCTCCTCGGCCTCCAGGCGCTGCGGTTCCTCGGGCGCCAGCTCGACCTCGAGCTCCTCGCCTCCCTCCAGGCGGTGACTCTTCGGCCGCGATCCCCCGTCGACCAGTACGGAGCCACCGGAGAGCAGCCGCTCAGCCGCCGAGCGCGAGCCGATCTCGGGCAGCTCGGCGAGGAAGCGGTCGAGGCGGGCGCCGGCCGCCTCGACAGGAACGGTGAGCCTCAGTGGCCGCAGCCGCAGGCCACTAAGCGTCTGGAACCGGCTGCGGCCGCACTCGCGTCCGCTGCGGCAGAAGCAGCGCTGCGAGGAGGACGAGGACGCCGAGGACGATGAAGCTGTCCGCGAGGTTGAAAGCCGGCCAGAAGCGGAGGTCGATGAAATCCGTCACGTGGCCGAGCCGGATCCGGTCGATGAGGTTCGAAGCGCTGCCGCCGATCAGGAGCCCCAGGGCGACCGGCAGGATCGGATGGCGTGCTCCCGAGCGCGCGAAGAAGACGAGCATCCAGCCGACCGCGAGCGCTGTCAGGGCGGTCACGACAGGCGTCGCGCTGGCGAACAGGCCGAAGGCGATGCCCGAGTTCTGGACGTGGTGGATCGAAAGCGGGCCGACGACGTGCGCCTCGCCGTCCAGCGACAGGTGGCTGGAGACGAGGTCCTTGGTGAGCTGGTCACCGGCGAGGGCCGCAAGCGCGATCGCGGTAAGACCGATCCACTGCTGGGTCCGGGCGGCGAGCGAGCGCTTGGCGGCCGAGACGGGCGTCAGCGCGTCGGTCGACGAGCCCACGCGCACGTCGAGCCCGAGCGGGCGTGCAGACAAAGCTCGCTCGCCCTGTTCCGCGCCGTCGTCGAGTCGACGCCTTGCACGCGGTGCGGGCTCGTTCAACCGCGCTCCTCTCGGCGCTTGCAGTCGATGCACTGCGTTGCCCAGGGAATCGCGGCCAGCCGTTCCTCCGCGATCTCCTTGCCGCAGGTTGTGCACCTGCCAAATGTGCCTTCCTCGATGCGCGCCAGAGCGGACTCGATCGCGGCCAGCACGTGCTCGGAATTCTCCTCGAGGGTGTAGTCGATCTCGCGATCGAGCGTCACCGACGCCGTCTCGGCGAGGTGGTTGTCGAGCGGCATCTCCTCGGTCTCGTCCTCCATCGAGCCCGGGTTCTCCTCGTGGAGATAGTCGATCGCGTCGAGCACGCGGCGGCGCTCCTCGAGAAGCTCGTCACGGAAGCGTGCGGCGTCCAGCGCCATGGGCGAAGTTTAGATGCTGGCCTAGAGGCCGTTCCGCCATCGGCCGGTAGCTCGACCGCCGGGGCAGACGGGACGCGCGTGGCAGTGCCCGCGCGTCCCCTAGGGCCGAACCCTAGGCTGCCTCGACGGCCTCGTCCGCGCCATCCTGCTCGTCGACGATCGCCAGGGCTGAGCGCAGGAGCGAGCGGATCCGGCTCGCCTCGCCTCGGAGGTGCTCGCGCTCGGCGAGCGCCTGCTGCTTGACGAGTCGCGCCTCCGCGTGGGCCTCCGTGAGGATCACGTCAGCCTCGCG
Source organism: Gaiellaceae bacterium (assembly GCA_036001625.1). Classification (GTDB taxonomy): domain Bacteria; phylum Actinomycetota; class Thermoleophilia; order Gaiellales; family Gaiellaceae; genus VAXT01. The sequence goes on along the minus strand of DASYUD010000052.1, from coordinate 295 downwards.
GCGCGCGTGGTCCTTCAGCTCCTGGGCACTCCGCTCCGCCGAGACGAGCGTCTTGCGAAGAAGCGTCTCGAGGTCGCGGTACCGTGCGATGTCGGACTCGAGGCGCTCCAGCTTGTCTTCGAGGTCGGCCCGCCCGCGCCAGACCTCCTCGAAGCTCTCCACGATCTCGTCGAGCAACCGGTCGGCAGGCGCCCGGCGGTAGCCGAACAGGCTGCGGCCGAGTTTGACGTGGCGGATTTCGACAGGTGTCAGGGCCATCTCTCCACCTCCTTTCTCAGTGCAGTTGTTCGAGGAT
>DASYUD010000051.1:0-26974 GCA_036001625.1 Gaiellaceae bacterium | reverse complement strand
GCTTCCTCGAGCAGACCCTCCGCTTCGAGCCGCGGGGAGAGCGCGATTTCGAGGCGCGGGGCGAGCGTCGCGGATCCTTCTACGAATACGAGCAGGCCCGGGAGACCGGGATCGGCGGCGCGGGAACCGTGCACCACGTCGCCTGGGCGTCGCCGCCCGAGGAGCACGAGGGCTGGCGCAAGCGGGTGATCGAGGGCGGCGGCTCTCCGACGCCGGTCATCGACCGCTACTACTTCCGCTCGATCTACTTCCGCGAGCCGAGCGGTGTCCTCTTCGAGATAGCGACGATCGGCCCCGGCTTCACGGCTGACGAGCCGCTCGAGCACCTCGGCGAGCGACTCTCGCTACCGCCGAGCTTCGAGCATCGGCGGGAGCAGCTCGAGCCCGTCCTCACTCCCCTCCCGAATCCTCGGGAGAGCTGGGCCGCACGCTGAGCGGGCTCACGTTCAGAGCCCGCCCCGCCGCGGCCGAGCCCGACGGAGCGCTCGTCCTCTTCCACGGTCGCGGCACGGACGAGAACGACCTCTTCCCGCTGCTCGACGCCCTCGACCCCGAAAGGCGTCTCCTTGGCGCCACACCGCGGGGGCCGCTGTCGCTCCCCCCGGGCGGCGCCCACTGGTACATCCTCGGCGACCTCGGCTATCCGGATCCCGAGACGTTCAACGACTCCTACGAGGCTGCCTCGGCGTGGCTCCAGGCTCTCGCCCAAGAGGAGGGGATCCCGCCGGAGCGCACCGTCCTCGGGGGCTTCTCGCAGGGCGCGGCGATGAGCTACGCGCTCGGGCTCGGCGCGGATCGACCTCGGCCGGCCGGTGTGCTGGCGCTCAGCGGCTTCGTCCCCACCGTCGAGGGCTTCGAGCTCGACCTCGAGCGACCGCTCCCGCCGATCGCGATCGGCCACGGCGCCCACGACCCTGTGATCGGGGTCGAGTGGGGCCGCCGCGCGAAGGAGCTCCTCGAGCGGGCGGGTGCAGACGTTCTCTACCGCGAGTCGCCGCTCCCCCACGCCGTCGACCCGCGTTTTCTCCTCGAGCTTGCCCCCTGGGTTCGCGAGGCGGTCGCCGGCGTCAGAACGCGCTGATCGCCCGGACCCGCGGCCGGGCCGTGCCGCGCTGTCGGAAGACGGGCTTCTCTCGTGTTGCCGGCGCCGGCCGAGAGAGGCCCGGGGCGGTGACGTCGAGCGTTGCGGAGGCGGCCCGCTCCTGGAAGACCCCGCCGTCGAGCGCCTTGGCGATGGCGAAGACCGGATGAGCCCTGCCGCCGGCGAACGACGTCGACATGTAGTCGCCGACCATCCGGCCCTGACTCGTGCTCGCGATCCACGCGAGGCTCATCGGGCCGCTCAGCTGCTGAGGCGCGCTCCAGGTCGCGCCGCCGTCGAGCGACGAGACGACGCCGACGGTGAGCTGGCACGTGCTCGAGCTGCAGCTGCTGACCGGGTAGTAGTAGTAGCCGAGCGCGAGGTGAGCGCTGCTTCCCGAAGTCGAGGTGTCGGCGGCGATTCCGGGGATGAAGTGGTCGACGGTGCTCGTCGTCGCGTCGATCGGGATCCGCGTGACGGCCGACCAGGTGAGCCCGTCCGTCGAGGTGCTCACGACGATGTCGTTCTGCGCGCAGCTCGCCCGGAAGCGGCAGTCCTGCCAGACGACGTAGACCCTGCCGGAGCCGTCGACCTCCGCCGAGGGCAGCGGCGAGGTGCGCAAGCCGCCCGCGACTCCGTGCTCCGTGATGTTGGCAACCGTCGTCACGGTCGACCAGCTGGCTCCCCCGTCCGTCGAGCGGAACGAGCGGATCGCGACGTCGTTCGCCGAGTACGGGACGATGACGTTGCCGTTCGGCTGGACGACCGGCTGGCCCCCAAGCCCGGAGGGGTTTCCGGCCGGCGAGACCGGAGCGCTCCAGGTGAGGCCGCCGTCCGTCGACGTGCTCATCTCCAGCAGGTTGCCAAGCCCGTTGTCGTCCCACTCCGTGTAGCAGTTGCCGTAGTACGGGCTGGACGACCAGGTGTCGCAGGCGATCCAGTTCTTGTCGTAGAAGCTGGTCGGGGTGAGGGAGACGGTGACCGGGTTCTGCCAGGTCAGCCCCCCGTCGGTCGAGCGACTCGTCACCACGGCGCTCGGCGCACCGAGCAGGGACGACCCGGCCGACCCGAACGCCAGCCCCGAGACCATCCAGACGTCGTGAAGGGGGTCGTAGGCGACGGCTGGGTCGCTGATGCGCGCCCAGGTGCCGCCCTCGTAGACCGTGGTGCCGGGTAGCACTCCGGTCGTCCACGTCCGGCCCGCATCGTGCGAGGTCGACCAGGCGATGTTGCTGGCGCCGCCGTCGAAGAACCGCCCGGTCTGAAAGACGCCGACGATCGTCGAGCCGAAGCCGAACGAGTCGGGCTCGACCTGGGTCTTGTGCTGGCTCGAGGTGTTCGTGTACGGGTCGGAGCCGATCGGCTTCGCCAGCACGCTCGCCGACGCGACCGTTGCCGCGAGCAGGACGCTCAGCGCCGCCGCAGCGAGCGGCCACCTCCTCGCTCCCCGCTGCCCTCGCTCCTTCAAGATCACGGGCCGCTAGAAGGCGCGGATCGCCCGGATCGGGCGGCGCTGTTCGAAGACAGGCTTCTCTCGCGTTGCCGGCATGGGCCGGGAGAGGCCTGGCGCGGTCACGTCGAACGTGGCGGAGGCGGCGCGCTGCTGGAAGACCCCGCCGTCGAGTGCCTTGGCGATCGAGAAGACGGGGTGCGCCTTGCCGTCTGCGGTGAACGAGGTCGACGTGTAGTCACCGACCATCCGGCCCTGGCTCGTGTTCGCGATCCACGCGAGCGTGATCGGCCCGAAGACCCGCTGGGGCGCGCTCCAGGTCGCGCCGCCGTCGAGCGACGAGACGAAGCCGAAAGTGAGCTGGCACGTGCTCGAGCTGCAGCTGCTGACCGGGTAGTAGTAATAGCCGAGCGCGAGGTGAGCGCTGCTCCCGGACGTCGAGGGGTCGACGCCGATCCCCGGGAGGAAGTGGTCGACGGTGCTCGTCGACGCGTCGATCGGGATGCGCGTGACCGCTGACCAGGTCACCCCGTCCGTCGAGGTGCTCATGACGATGTCGTTCTGGGCGCAGCTCGCCCGGAAACGGCAGTCGTGCCAGACGACGTAGACCGTGCCGGAGCCGTCGACCTCCGCCGAGGGCAGCGGCGGGGAACGAAGCCCGCCCGCAACGCCGTGACGGGACTGGCTCGCCACGAGCACGGCGCTCGTCCAGCTCGCACCGCCGTTGGTGGAGCGGAAGGCCCGGATCGAGCCGTAGTTGGCCGTGTACGGGACGACGACCGTCCCGTTCGGCTGGACGAGCGGCTGGCCGCCGAGGCCCGACGGCGTACCGCTCGGCGAGAGCACGGGCCCCCAGGTGAGGCCGCCGTCGGTCGACGTGCTCATCTCCAGCCGGTTGCCGAGGCCGTTGTCGTCCCACTCCGTGTAGCAGTTGCCGTAGTACGGGCTGGACGACCAGGTATCACAGGTGATCCAGTTCTTGTCGAAGAAGGTTCCCGGCGCGGTCGCGACCGTGACCGGGCTCTGCCAGGTAAGGCCGCCGTCCGTCGAGCGGCTCACCAGGACCGCGGCGCCGCTCACGGACGCGTCGATCGCGAGCCCGGAGACCATCCAGACGTCGTGGCGCGGGTCGTAGGCGACGGCCGGGTCGCTGATGCGCGCCCACGGGCCTCCCTGGTAGACCGTGGTGCCCGGCAGGACGCCCGTCGTCCACGTGTGGCCGGCGTCGCGCGAGGTCGCCCAGGCGATGTTGCTGGCGCCGCCGCCGAAGAACCGGCCTGTCTGGAAGACGCCGACCACCGTCGAGCCGAAGCCGAACGAGTCGGGCTCGAGCTGGGTCTTGTGCTGGCTCGACGTGTGGGTGTAGGGATCGGAGCCGATCGGCTTCGCAAGCACGCTCGCCGACGCGACCGTCGCGATGAGGAGGATGCCGAGCGCCGCCGCCGCCGCACCGAGCAGCCGCCTCCTCGCTCCCGGCTGCCCTCGCTCCTTCAAGATCACGGGCCGCTAGTAGGCGCTGATCGCCCGGCTCCGCGGCCGGAACGAGCGGTGAGGACGGAAGGCCGGCCTCTCTTGAGTGGCCGGCACCGGCCGGGAGAGGCCCGGCGCCGTCACGTCGAACGTGGCGGAGGCGGCGCGCTGCTGAAAGACCCCGCCGTCGAGCGCCTTGGCGATCGAGTAGACCGGATGCGCCTTGCCGTCGGCGGTGAACGACGTCGAGATGTAGTCGCCGACCATCCGGCCCTGGCTCGTGCTCGCGATCCACGAGAGGGTCATCGGGCCTGCGACGCGCTGCGGCGCGCTCCAGATCGCTCCGCCGTCCAGCGAGGAGATGAATCCGGCGGTGAGCTGGCAAGTGCTCGAGCTGCAGCTGCTGACCGGGTAGTAGTAGTACCCGAGCGCAAGATGGGCGGTGCTCCCGGAGGTCGCCGGGTCGACGCCGATGCCGGGAATGAAGTGATCGACGGTGCTGGACGTGGGATCGATCGGGATCCTCTGGACCGACGACCAGGTGACGCCGTCGGTCGAGGTGGTCATGACGATGTCGTTCGACGAGCAGCTCGTCCGGAAGCGGCAGTCCTGCCAGACGACGTAGACCTTGCCGGAGGCATCGACCTCGGCCGTGATCAGCCCGCCGCCGCGCAGCCCACCTGCCGGGTTGTGCTCGATGTCGCTCGCGACTACGACCGAGGACGTCCACGTGTTGCCGCCGTCTGTCGACCGGAACGCTCGGATGCTGCTGGAGTTGTAGGGGACGACAACCGTCCCGCTCGGCTGGACGACGGGCTGGCCGCCAAGACCGGATGGGACCGGCGGTAGGCGAACCGGCCCCCAAGTGAGGCCACCGTCCGTCGACGTGCTCATCTGTATCTGGTTTCCGAGCCCGTTGTCGTCCCACTCCGTGTAGCAGTTCCCGTAGTGGGGGCTCGACGACCAGGTGTCGCAGGTGATCCAGTTCTTGTCGAAGAAGGTTCCCGGCGCGGTCGCGACCGTGACCGGGTTCTGCCAGGTGAGGCCGCCGTCCGTCGAGCGGCTCGTCAGGACCGCAGCGCCGCTCACGGACGCGTTGATCGCGAGCCCGGAGACCATCCAGACGTCGTGAAGGGGGTCGTACGCGACGGCGGGGTCGCTGATGCGCGCCCACGGGCCGCCCTGGAAGACCGTGGTGCCCGGCAGCACGCCGGTCGTCCACGTGCGGCCCGCATCTTGCGAGGTCGCCCAGGCGATGTTGCTCGCGCCGCCGTTGAAGAATCGTCCCGTCTGGAAGACGCCGACCACCGTCGAGCCGAAGGCGAACGAGTCGGGCTCGAGCTGCGTCTTGTGCTGGCTCGACGTGTTCGTGTAGGGATCGGAGCTGATCGGCTTTGCAAGCACGCTTGCCGACGCGACCGTCGCGACGAGTAGCGCGCCGAGCGCCACTGCGGCAGCAAGCAGCCGCCCCGCTCCCCACCGTCCTCGCTCCCCCACGATGGCGCGATCTTACCGCCTCCTGCCGGATTCGCCTAGAGCGCGGGTGAGGGTGCTAGGGTCGCGATGAGGAGTGAGGGTGGCGAAGCGGGTGCTCGATCGGAAGCAGGAAGAGCGGGCAGGCTCCGCTGACTCTCGCGATGAGCTGGAGGCGCTCAAGGAGACGCTGCGCGAGCGAGCGAGCGCGATCGCCGAGCGCGAGCGCGAGCTCGAGCGGGAGCAGCGCAAGCTCGAGCTCCACGAGCGGCGGCTCGGACGGAAGGTGCGAGCCCTGCGGGTGCAGCGCGACTGGTTCGCCCCGCTCAAGAGCAAGGTCGCGGAGCGGACGGACGATCGGGCGAAGCTCGACCGGCGCGCCGCGAAGCTCGCGAAGGCCGAGCAGGCGCTCGCCCGGCGCGAGGAGAAGCTGGCCGCGAGACGGACCGAGCTCGAAGGCGAGGGCCGCACGCTCGAGGATCGGAGCCGATCGCTCGAGGGGACCCGTGACGAGCTCGAGCGAGCCCGCGCCCAGGTCGAGGAGCAGCGTGGCGAGGTCGAGCACGCTCGCGCCGAGGGAGAGACCGCGCGCGCCGAGCTCGAGGAGCGGGCGACGCAGCTGGAGAGCCGCGACCGGGAGCTCGAGGCCGTGCGGGCTGCGCTCGCCGAGCGAGAGTCGGAGGTGACGCGCCGTGCCGAGGAGCTGACCGGCAGCGAGCGCGAGGGGCGCGAGCAGCTCGACCGCGACGCGGCGGTGCTCAGCGAGCGCGAGAGCGAGCTCGAGCGACTGCGTGAGGAGGTCTCGGCCGAGGGCGAGTCGGTGGCGGCGAAGGCGCGGGACCTCGAGCAGAGGCTCGGCGAGCTCGAGCGGCGCGAGGGGCTGCTTGCCGACCTCGACGCGCGAGCAGCGGAGGTCGAGGCGGCGGAGCGGCAAGGCGAAGGGATCGCCGCGAAGCTCGAAGAGCGGGAGAGCTCGCTCGCCGGGCGCGGGCAAGAGCTCCAAGCCGAGGCATCGGCGCTGGCCGAGCGCAGGCAAGAGCTCGAGGCCGAGGCATCGGCGCTGGCCGAGCGCGAGCAGGAGACGGAGCGCCGCGCCTCTGCGCTCGAGAAGCGCGAGTGCGAGGTGGCGGCAGCCGCGGAGGAGACAGAGGCATTGGCGGGCACTCTCGACGAGCGCGAGCGCGCCGTCGCGGCGCGCGAGGTGGCGCTGGGGACGGAGAGGAAGGAGCTCGACGAACGCGAGCGGAAGCTCCGTCGCAAGCGAGGCCGGCAGGGCGCGGCCCCGGCCGCCGGTCGCCGCCCGCCGCCGGCGGACCCGGACTTCGTCTCGACCGCGCTCTTCGCCCGCGAGCGCGATCTCGAGAAGCGCGCGGCCGAGGTCGAAGGCGTCGAGGAGAGAATCGCCGAGGCTCGCGGCGAGCTGGAGAAGCTCGAGCACGGCCTCGAGGAGCGAGAGCGGACGCTCGCGCGCCTCCAAGCCGACTTCGACCAGGAGCGGCAGGCGGAGGCCGAGATGGTCCGGACGGTCGAGGCGCGCGAGAGCGCCCTCGCCGACGCGGACGCGGACCTCGCCGCCCGGGCCTCCGAGGTGGCCCGCCGGGAGCAAGCGGCCGACGAGACGCGGCAGGGTCGCGAGCAGGAGGTCGAGCGGGTTCGCAAAGCAGCCGCCGACCTCGCAGCCCGGGAGCGGGCGCTTGCCGATGCTCAGGATGAGCTGGCGCGGCGGTCGCAGCCTCCGCCGGTGCCGACGAGCTTCCTCGCCGGGCTCGAGGCGTTCGCGGCCGCCGGCCACAAGCGCCGCACGAGGCGCGACCTGAGCTAGCTAGGAGGGTTTGGCGAAATACAGTGCTGTGCCGCCGGGCCGCGCTGCTCGCCCCGGCGACGAGCAGTATTCCGCCAACCCTCCTAGCCGAGCCCCACCCTACGGAGAGCGAAGGGCCGCCTCTCTAGCCCCCTGCGTCGTCCTGGCGATGAGGGGACTGAGTCGCTAGGCCGCGGCCCAGGCCAGGTAGCCGAAGTAGCGGTTCCCGCTCGGGCTTGCGGGGTCGCCGGCGAAGCCGTAACCCGGAAATGCGGCGGCGTGAGCCGCAGCGTCCGAGCGCAGCCTCTGAACGATCTGCGCCGGCGTCCCGGAACAGCTCCCGTTCGCCATGCAGAGGGGGGCGACGCCCGTCATGTGCGGCAACGCCATGCTCGTCCCGGAGATCGTGTTGTAGCCGCCGTTCCGCCAGGTCGACTCGATGCAGACGCCCGGAGCCGCAATCGTGTGGCTCTGGTCGCTTGCCGACACGGCGAAGCTGCTGAAGTCGGCGTACGTGTCGTCGACGTCGGTCCGGCACGTGGCGGCTGCGCTGCCCCCCGGCAAGCCGTCGAAGTCGGCCACCGCCGTTACGCTCAGCACCTCGTTGTACGCGGCCGGCACCTGGCCTGCGAGATCCGAGGCGCTGTTCCCCGCGGCGACGACGTACGTGACGCCGGCTGCGACCGAGCGGCAGATCGCCTGATGCAGCGCGTCCCGGTTCGAGAGCCCGCAATTGCCGTCGTCGGATCCGCCTCCCCCGAGGCTCATGTTCGCGACTGCGATGTTGTTCGCCGGATCGCCGTCGGTCCGGGTCGACGTCACCCAATCGATCCCGCAGATGACCTGTGACCATGTCCCCGAGCCCGCGCTGTTCAGAACCTTGACCGCGTAGAGGTTCGCTCCGGGCGCGATCCCGACTATGCAGAGACCCCCAGAGAGAACGACCCCGTACAGTCACGTCTGAGCGTAGTTCGCTTCCGCGCGAGTGTCTATGGGCCGCTCCGGCGGATCGCGCGCGTCAGCTGAATCCGCCGGCGGGGCTCGCCCACGTGCTCGACCTGGAGCGTCGTGTGCTCGAGGTGGAACTCGCGCGCGAGCATCTGCTCGAGCGTGCGCCGCCTCGCGTGACAGTCCTCGCCGCGGCCGACGAGCACGTGCGCCGAGAGGGCCGGGAAGCCTGACGTGATCGTCCAGATGTGGAGGTCGTGCACCTCGACGACCCCCTCGGCCGCCGCCATGCGCAGCCCCACCTCGCGCGCATCGATTCCCGCCGGGGTTGCCTCGAGCAGGATTGCGATCGAGTCGCGGACGATCGTCCACGAGCTGGCGAGAATCAATATTCCGATGGCAACCCCAGCCAGCGCGTCGGCCTGCTGCCAGCCGATCGTGAGCACGACGAGCGCAGCAACGATGACCCCGGCCGAGCCGGCGAGATCCGCCAGGACGTGGCGAAAGGCCGCCTGCACGTTCAGGTTGTCGTCTCCCGCCCGTACGAGGATCGAAGCCGACGCCAGGTTTACCGCCAGCCCGACGAGCGCGACCGCGAGCATCCAGCCGCCGAGGATGCGTGGGGAATGGTCGAGGCGCCGGATCGCTTCGACGAAGACCCAGATCGCGATCGCGACGAGCGCGACCCCGTTCGCGAGCGCTGCGAGGATCTCGGCGCGCCGGTAGCCGAAGCTCCGCTTCGGAGTCGCCGGCCTGCCCGCGAGCCAGGCCGCGAAGAGCGCGAGCCCGAGCGCCGAAGAGTCCCCGAGCATATGGCCCGCGTCGGCAAGGAGGGCAAGACTGCCCGTCAGCAGGCCGCCGACGATCTCTGCGACCGTGTAGGAGGCGGTGAGGACGAGGACGAGCGCGAGCGCGCGTGAGCTGCGGGCGCGGTTTCGGTGCTCGCGGTGCTGGGTCACTTGCCCGTCGGCGGCCTGATCGAGATCGCGCCGTTGAAGTCGCCGTAGTCGTGGAGCATGAAGTGGCTGGGCGCGATCATCTCCGCCTCGAGCACGCGGCCGGACGCGTCCACGGCCAGCCGGAACCACGCCGGAAACGGCTCGGCATGAAATGCCGCGAGTGCCGTGAGCCTGCTCCCGGGACGCAAGGGGCCGAGGATCCGCGCGTGTGCCGCTCCGTCCCACATGAAGAGCTCCGACACGCTCAGGCCGGGGAAGGAACTGCGCTCCCAGCGTCCGCCCTGGAAGATCCAGCGGCGTCGCCCGATGATCACCAGGCGGAAGCCCGTCGAGCTTCGAATTCGAAGGCGGTTCGGCGCCTGCGCGCCGATGTGGCTGACGACCGCGCCCCGGCCCGAGCTCAGCCGCTCGACGTACCGCCAGGAGCGAAGCGCGCCCATCGTCTTCTGCACGCGAGCAAAGAGCGCCGATCCCGACGGTGGCAGCCTCGCCGGAAGCTCGAAGGCGAGCTCGGATTGGCCGACGCGCACCGAGAGCCGGGCCGGCGAGCCGCTGAGGACGCCGCCCTCGACCCGTGAGCACCCGGCGCCGCATTGCGTCGCGTCCACGGGTCGGCCGTCGAGCCGGACGGCTAGCGCAGCGGTCGGTAGCGGCGTCTCAGCGCGAAGCGCCGCGACCTCGACGGGCCCGGCCGGCCGCGCCGCGATCCCGACGAGCAGGTCGCGGTCGTGCTTCGCGAGCATGAGCGCCGAGCGATCCTTCGCCAGGGGCAACGAGAGCGTCGGCGGCTCCGAGCCGGGGCGGCTGACGGGAACTCCCGCCGTACTCTTCGTCCGCGTCCCCCCGACGACGAACGCCGCAGAGACGACGGCGACGATGAGCGCGGTGGCCGCGACCGAGAGCGCGATCCAGGCGATGCGGCTCACGCGAGCCCTGCCGCGGCTCGGCCTATGGCGTCGGCGAGATCGTTCGCGCGACGTAGATGACGACCTGTGATCCGGCGGGCGCGCTCCGGCCTGCTGCCGGGCGCTGCCGGAGAACGTGGTCCTTCTGGCTCTCGTCGGTCGCGGGCCGGTCAACGCTCCGCACGGTGAAGCCCGCCTCGATCAGCGTTCGCCGCGCAGCGTCCTCGTCCTGGCCGACGACGTTCGGCACCGTGACGAGCGGCCGCGTGCCCGGCCCGACCGAGACGTTGATCCGGACCAGCGAATGCGCGGTTGTCCGCGAGCCGCCGGGAGGCTGCTGCGAGACGACGACGCCGCGGGGACGGCTCGACCGCGCGGGGTAGGAGTCGACCCGGAACCCGGCTCGCTCCAGGCGCGCGACGGCCTGCCGCTGAGCGAGGCCCACGACGTTGGGCACCGTCGGAAGCGCCGCGACGTCGGAAGGGTTCGTCGCGCTTCCCTGCGAGGGGCCCATGGAGACGCTGATCCCGATGGGCGACCCCTTCGGCGCGGGAGTTCCTGACTGCGGGGCCTGCGCGACGACGATGCCCTTGGTCTCTGACGAAGGCACGCGCGAGACGCTCACGCGGAAACCAAGGCGGCGGATCGTCGCCTTGGCCTTCGCCTCCGTCAATCCCTCCACAGCCGGTACGCTCGAGGGCCGCGGCCCCTGCGAGACGCTGAGCAGAACGGTTGATCCCCTCTTCGCCTCGCCCCCGGTGGCAGGCGCCTGCTTCACGACACGTCCCTTCGGCTGCCCGGAGAAGACCCGCTCGCTTCGACCCCTCAGCTTCGCGGCCTCGAGGTGCTCGAATGCCTTCGCGACCGGCAGCCCGACCACGTCGGGCACCTCGATCGTCGAGGGCCCGCGCGCGACGGTGATCGTCACTGTCCCGCCCCGGTCGAGCTCGGTTCCGGCCACCGGGTCCTGGGAGAGCACGGTCCCGAGCCTCGCCCCTTCGGCTACACGTCCCCGAACGTCCGCGGGGTAGCCGCGCTGGCCGAGCCGCGCCATGGCGAAAGCCGTCCGCAGGCCGACGACGTTGGGCACATGGCTCGTCGCGGCCGAGGTCCCGTCATCACGGGTGATGAAATACGCAGCCCCGAGCCCGCCGATGACGAGCGCGAGCAGAAGCACGAGCCACGGCCACAGGAGGGGCCGCCGGGGCGGCGGGGTAGCGTCGGACTGCATCACTGTGCGGCGTCGAAACATCGAGCGTCTGGTCCCTCCTCACCCTAAGTTTAGCCGTGTTCGACGTGAAGATCAGGCAGCCAGCGCAGCCACGACAGTAGGTACCAGTTCGCATCGCCAAGCAGCTTCATGCTCGCCGGCAGCAGGACGGTGCGGATGGGCCGCGCCGACCGAGAGCAGGTTGAGCACGATCGCCTTCAAAGGACCGACGATCGAGCGAAACGAGATCGTCAGGAGCACGAAGCTGAGGCTGAGGACGAACGCGAAGACGATCGGCAGCCAGCGGTGGACGAGCGCGAAGTAGTCGAGGCTCTCGGCCGTCTCGCCTGTGACGAGCACGGGCGCGTCGGAGTTGCCGAAGACCTCTGGGACGGCGGTCTTGCGAAGCCGCCGCACCGCGTCGTAGGCCCGCCGACGAGCGCAACGCCCCTCGCGGCGAGCACGCGCCACGGATGGAGCGCGGACGACATTGTGAGGCGTCGCATCGGCGTGAGTATCGTCCGTGGCCGTGCGCGAATCACCGTACCTACGGGAGATCCGCGGGCTCGACCCCGTCGCCGATCACCGGCGGATCGTCTACCTCGATGTCTGCTTCGAGTTCCCCTGGGACACGACTCGCGCGCTCGAGCTCGCCCTCTTCCGGACGTTCGCGGTCCCCTCGATCGCGGCCCGGCTCGACTCGACCGGCGAGTTCGGCCGCGCGGCCCAGAAGCGCTACGACGACACCGACCTCATCCTCTCGACGATCGTCGAGGCGGGCTACGACAGCGAAGAGGGCCGACGGGCGATCCGGCAGATGAACCGCATCCACGGGCGCTTCGAGATCTCGAACGAGGACTTCCTGTACGTGCTGTCGTCGTTCGTCTTCGAGCCGATCCGCTGGAACGACCGCTTCGGCTGGCGCCCGCTGATCGAGTCGGAGAAGCTCGCCACCTTCCAGTTCTGGCGCGAGGTCGGACGGCGGATGGCGATCAGGGACATTCCGGACCGCTACGACGAGTTCAAGCGCTTCAACCAGGAGTACGAGCAGCGCGAGTTCCGGCAGACGGAGGAGGCGCGAAGGGTCGGAGCCGCCACGCGAGACATGTTTCTCGCCTGGTTCCCGGGCTTGCCGCGCCGGCTCGGCGCGCCGGCGATCTACGCCCTCATGGACGAGCCGCTGCTCGAGGCGTTCGGGTTTCCGCGACCGTTGGCCGCAGTACGGGCGACCGTCGAAGGGACGCTACGCGCGCGGGCGCGCGCCGTGGCGTTCCTGCCGCCTCGGCGGCGCCCGCGCCTGCGTGTCGAGCGGAGAACGAGGACCTACGGCGGCGAGTGGGCGCTCGAGGAGCTCGGCCCCGCTTCATAGTTCGCGCACTCGGGCGCGGAGAAGTCGAGCGCCGAGGCTACGATGCCGCGATGGCGACCGAGCCGTTGCATGTGCTCCTCGAGCGGGCCTTCCCGGATGCGATCGAGCTTTCCGTCGTCGACCGCACCGGCGGTGGCGACCACTTCCAGGTGACCGTCGCGAGCCCGCGCTTCGAGGGCCTGCCGCTCGTCGACCAGCACCGGCTCGTCTACGACGCGCTCGCCGCTCCGCTCGCCGACGGCACCATCCACGAGCTACGCATCAAGACGAAAGGATCAACGGAATGAAGGACCTACGCAGCCAGATCAACGAGATCATCGAGTCCGAGCCCGTCGCGCTCTTCATGAAGGGGACGCCGGCGTTCGCCGCGTGCGGGAACTCGCAGCGCGCGCTCCGGGCGCTCCGCGCGGCCGGCGCGCCCGTCACCGCGGTCGACATCCTCCCCGACCCACGCTTCCGTATTGAGCTCTCGGCGCTCTCGGGCTGGCCGACGATCCCTCAGGTCTTCGTCAAGAGCGAGCTCGTCGGCGGCGCGGACATCGTCGAGGAGCTGGCCGCGAGCGGGGAGCTGGAGCGCAAGCTCGCCGAGGCACTCGGCTCCGACTACCGCGACGGCCGCGACGAACGGGTCGTCGAGCTGAGCGCGCCCTGACTCCCTGGCGCGTCGCCGGCACATACCTCGAGTCCTGCAACTGCGAGGCGATCTGCCCCTGCCGGCGGATCAACGGGGTTCCCGGCGGCCGCTCGACCTACGGAATCTGCGAGGGCGCGCTGTCGTGGCACATCGTCGAGGGGACTGCGGGGGAGCTCGACCTCTCCGGGCTCGGCGTCGCGCTCGCGGCGCGCTACAGCGACGACGAGGAGGGCTCGCCCTGGACGTTCGTGCTCTACGTCGACGAACGCGGCGGCGACGAGCAGCGGGGGGCGCTCGAGGAGATCTGGACCGGCCGAGCCGAGGGCGGGCAGGTGGAGCACTTCCCGTGGGCCTGGAAGGCGAGCAACCTCGTCGCCGTGCGCCCCGCGCAGATCGAGATCGACCACACGCCCCGACGCCAGTGGTTCCGCGTGCGAGATGAGGTCAGCGTCCGGATCGTGGGCCCGGTGCCCGACGACGCCACGGTGACGTGCGTGATCCCGGGCCACGACCAGCCCGGCGAGGAGGTCGTCGCCGAGGAGCTGATGGTGAACGACGGCCCCCTGCGCTTCGAGTTCCGCGGCAACTGCGGCTACGCCGCGCGCTTCGAGTACCGCTCGGCTGACTGACCGGGCGCGACGATCCTTACCAAATCCTTTCGGATCGAAAACCGCCTGCTCACGAGGCGGCTTTTCACTGTAGGGCATGAACAGGATCAACGTACTCACACTCGTGGCCGCCCTCGCGCTCGTCGTCGTCGGCGCGGCAGCGGCCCGGCACGTCGTCGTCATCAAGGGCACGAACCACGACGACCTGCTCACCGGTACGCCCCGCGCCGACCTCATCCTCGCCAAGGCCGGCAATGACGCCGTGGACGCGCTCGCCGGGCGCGACCGCATCTTCGCCGGCTGGGGGGACGACACCGTCGACGGAGGTCCCGACAACGATCTCATCTTCGGCGGGCCCGGCGACGACGTCCTCAACGGCTCGGACGGAAACGACTTCATCCGCGGGCGGGACGGCGACGACACCGTCGACGGCGGGGCCGGGAACGACCGGCTCCGGATCGGCCGCGGCGCCGATGTCGAGAACGGAGGCGACGGCAACGACGTCCTCCACGCCCTCGCGGACGACGACCAGGTCGACGTGCTGGACTGCGGCCCGGGCCGCGACGTCGTCTGGCTGAACGCGAACGAGCAGGACACGCACGTCAACTGCGAGGTGATCCACATCGTCTCGACGCCCACGCCGGACGACTAGGGCTCCACCTCTCCACACCTCTCCACACCTCGCTCCCCGCGCGAAGCCCGCCGCCCCTCCGGCGGGCTTCGTCGTTCTAGACTTAGATGCGATGGACGACTGGTGGACCGCGCATCTGCCCGAGAGGCGGCAGGCCTCGCCGGAGCTCTACGACCCCGCGTCGGAGCCGAAGGGGTGGCAACGGTTGTCGATCAAGATGAGAACGCACCCCCTGCACCCCCTCCCGGACATCGGGCAGCCCGATCTGCTCCTGCCCACGGGGGCCGACCGGCTCCTTCTCCTCGGCGCCTGCCTCGTCTGTGGAGCGTGCCTCTCGGTGTTCTGGGTCTACCTCCCGCTCTTCATGGTCACGGTCCTCGCAGACGTGTCGCTGGGCAGCTGGCTCTGGCTCTCGATGGGCGGAATGACGCTTGCGAGCGGCTTGCTCCTGTTTTCGCTCGCGGTCGGCCGCGAGCGGAAATACCCCGAAACGCTCTAGCGAGGGATCAGCCGCCGGCCCGGACGGACGATCTAACTCCAGCATCCACAATCGTCGGTGCAGCGGCCTGCGCCGATTCGTCCAGGGAGGACTGCACCGATGCAGAAGCTCAACAGAATGCTCGAAGGCGAAAACGGGCAGACTATGGCCGAGTACGGCACCGTCCTCGCCGTAATCACGCTCGCAGCGCTCGGCGCGCTCACAATCCTGTCGGCCAACGTCTCCAGCGCGCTCGTGCGCGTCGCCGGTTTCTTCAGCTAGTCCGCGGATCACTGTCAGGGGGGATGCGCCCGGCGCCGCTGTGCGCCGATATTGAGAGGGACAAGTCATAGGCGCAGCGGCCACGCCGAGAGTTGATGGAGGTTTCGAGCGTGACTGGATGGATCGCCTCGATGTTTCGACACTCGCACAGCAACGAAGAGCCAGAAGTGCTCATCTTCTGCGACGGCAAGTCGCCGGGAGTGAGGAAGGCGGAGGCCCGCCGGGCGCTCTACGAGCACCGCCAGCGGATCCTCGCCGTCACTGAGTTCGAGCAGCTCTTCGCGGCCCGCGAACCACGACCGAGCTAGTAGGAGGGTTTGGCGGAATACTGCTCGCCTGGCGGCACAGCACTGTATTTCGTTAAACCCTCCTGGATACATCGAGCACTCGTAGTCGGTAGGTTCCGACGATGCGTCGGTTCCTGGTGTCGGCGCTCGTCCTCTCAACGGGCCTGCTGACCGGGATCGGGGTAGCGGGCAGCGCTGTGATCGTTGGCACGAACGGGCCCGACCGGCTGAGCGGAACGCCGCGGGCGGACGACCTCTACGGCCGGGGGGGAACCGACCACATCGAGGGGAGGGCCGGCAGCGACCTCATCGACGGCGGCGCCGGCCGCGACCGCCTCTCGGGAAGCGCGGGGAACGACCGCCTGGCCGCGAGCGGAGACGGGCGCGTCGACGTGGTGCGGTGCGGCGACGGCCGCGACATCGTCAACGCCGAGCTCGCCGACAAGGTCGGCGCCGACTGCGAGGTCGTCAGCCGCCAGCTCTCGCGCGACGCCGAGCGGAGCAGCGCTGCACAACACGAGACACAGGTCGAGCCGGACAGCTTCGCGTTCGGATCGACGATCGTCGCCGTCTTCCAGTCGGGCCGCTTCGAAGACGGCGGAGCCGCGAACACCGGCTTCGCCACCTCGAGCGATGCCGGGCGCACGTGGAGATCGGGCTTCCTGCCCGGGCTCTCGACATTCTCGAGGCCGCCGGGGCAGCTCGGCGCCGTCAGCGATCCAACGATTGCCTTCGACGCCGTCCACCGGTTCTGGCTCGCCGCCTCGCTCGCCGGCGAGCTCGACGTGACGGGCATCCTGATCAGCCGCTCGCGAGACGGCCTGACCTGGAGGCTGCCCGTGAGCGCGGCGAGCAGCTCGACCGAGGAGTACGACAAGGAGTGGCTCGTCTGCGACAACTGGCCGCGAAGCCGCTTCCGCGGGCGCTGCTACCTCTCCTATCTGAACGTCACGAGCCACCGCATCGAGACCAGGAGCTCGCGCAACGGCGGTCGCACCTGGTCCGCTCCCGTCGGCGTCAGCGTGAGGAGGCCGACGGCCGTCGTCAACGGCGTCCAGCCGGTTGTTCGCCCGAATGGCGACCTCGTCGTCGTCTTCTCGGTCTTCGGAGCCATCTCGGTGTTCACGGACGAGATCGCCGCGATGCGCTCGATCGACGGCGGAGCGAGCTTCTCGGACTCCGTCCGGGTTGCTCCGCTCGAGGAGAGTCGCGTGATCGGCATGAGAGCGCCGCCGTTTCCGTCGGCCGAGGTCGACGGGGCCGGGACGATCTACGTCGCCTGGAGCGACTGCCAATTCTCCGACCAGTGCACCGCGGACATCGTGCTCGCCCGCTCGCGCGACGGGGTCTCGTGGACGGCGCCGACTCGCGTGCCGATCGGCGTCGCCGGCTCGCCGGTGAACCACTTCTTGCCGGGGCTCGCGGTCGACCCGGGCACGTCGGGGCGGCAGGCGCGCATCGCCGTGCTCTACCACTCGCTCAGGCAGCCGGAGGGGTGCAATCCGGTCTTTTCCTGCCTGGGAGTCGACGTCGGCCTGGTCATCTCGAGAGACGGCGGCGCGACCTGGGGCCGCCCGCAGCTCCTGAGCGCGGCATCGATGCCGCTCTGGTGGATCGCCGACAGCGACCTGGGCCGCATGCTGGGCGACTACGTGTCGGCCTCCTGGGTGCGCGGCCGGCCGGTGCCCGTGTTCGCGCTCGCGTTGGAGCCGACCGCGGGTCTCTTCCACCAGGCCATCTTTGCCACGACACGGATGCGCTGACGCATCCCGCGACGCCGCGAGCCTCGACAAGGCCGTTCTAGTCCTAGCCGACGCGCCAGGTGTCGCCGGCCTGGAGGAGCGCCGCCAGGTCGCCCTCGCCCCGCTCGGCCTTCGCGGTCTCGAGCTGCTCGGCCATGAGCTCGTCGTAGACCGGACGCTCCACGTCCCGGAAGACGCCGATCGGGGTCGGCCCGTGCGGCGTGTGCGAGATCCGCGAGAGGGCGAACGCGAGCGAGCCGTCCTCCTGGTGCTCGTCGTGGACGAGCAGCGCGTTCTCGCCGGCCTCGGCAACATCGACCAGCTCACAGGAGCCGTCGGCGCGTAGGCGCACGCCGCGCTCGGCATCGGTGCCGAAACGGATCGGCTGCTCGTGCTCGAGGCGGATCTGGTTCTCGGTGTGCTCCTTGACCGCGTCGAAGGCGCCGTCGTTGTAGACGTTGCAGTTCTGATAGATCTCGACGAAAGACGACCCGCGGTGACCGGCCGCGCGGCGCAGCACCTCGGTCAGGTGTTTCTTGTCGGTGTCGATCGAGCGCGCGACGAATGTCGCCTCCGCGCCGAGCGCGATCGAGACCGGGTTGAACGGCCAGTCGAGCGAGCCCATCGGCGTCGACCTGTTTCGCGTCCCGAGCGGGCTCGTCGGCGAGTACTGCCCCTTCGTCAGCCCGTAGATCTGGTTGTTGAAGAGGAGGATCGTGAAGTTGACGTTCCGGCGAAGCGCGTGGATCAGGTGATTGCCGCCGATCGAGAGCGCGTCGCCGTCGCCGGTCACGACCCAGACGGACAGGTCCGGGCGCGACGTAGAGAGGCCGGTCGCGATCGCCGGCGCGCGGCCGTGGATCGAATGCATCCCGTAGGTCTCCATGTAGTACGGGAAGCGCGCGGCGCAGCCGATCCCGGAGATGAAGACGATCCGCTCCCGCGGGATTTCGAGCTCGGGCATGAAGCTCTGCACCGCGGCGAGCACCGCGTAATCGCCGCAGCCCGGGCACCAGCGCACCTCCTGGTCGGACTTGAAGTCCTTCGTCGTCAGCTGGACGAGCTTGCCCTTGCCGCCGTTCTCGCTCGCCGCCACTAGAGCATCGCCTCCATCGCCTCGGCGAGCTCGTCCGAGCGGAACGGGAGCCCGCGCACTCGGTTGTAGCCGACCGCGTCCACGAGGAACTCGGCGCGGACGAGCTTCAGGAGCTGGCCGAGGTTCATCTCCGGCACGATCACCTTCTCGTAGCGGCCCAGCACCTCGCCCGTGTTGCGCGGCATCGGGTTGAGGTGCGTCAGGTGCGCGTGCGCGACCCTCTTCCCCGCCTTCCGCAGCCGCCGCGCCGCCGACTGGATCGGCCCATACGTGCCGCCCCAACCAAGCACCAGGAGCTCCGCGCCGTCGGGGTCGTCGACCTCGAGCTCGGGGATGTCGGCCGCGATGCCGGCGACCTTCTGCGCCCGCAGGCGAACCATGTGATCGTGGTTGTCGGGGTCGTAGGACACGTTGCCGGTCACGTCCTCCTTCTCGAGCCCGCCGATCCTGTGCTCGAGCCCCGGGGTGCCCGGGATCGCCCACTCGCGCGCGAGCGTCTCGGGATCGCGCTGGTACGGCATGAAGCCGCCGTCGACGTTCGGCTGGTCGGCGAACTCGGTCGAGATATCCGGCAGCTCCGACACGTCCGGGAGCAGCCACGGCTCCGAGCCGTTCGCGAGATACGCGTCCGAGAGGAGGAAGACCGGCGTCCGGTACTTGAGCGCGATCCGCGTCGCTTCGAGCGCGGCGTAGAAGCAGCCGCCGGGCGTCGAGGCCGCGACGACCGGCACCGGCGACTCGGCGTTTCGCCCGAACATGACGAGCAGGAGGTCGGCCTGCTCGGGCTTCGTCGGCATCCCGGTCGAGGGGCCGGCGCGCTGGATGTCCAGGATCAGCAAGGGCAGCTCGAGCGCGACGGCGAGGCCGATCGTCTCCATCTTCAGGACGACGCCCGGGCCGCTCGAGGTGCAGACGCCGAGCGCGCCGCCGAAGCTGGCGCCGAGCGCGGCACCGACGGCGGCGATCTCGTCCTCGGCCTGGAAGGTGCGGATGCCGAAGTTCTTGTGCCGCGCGAGGTCGTGGAGAATGTCGGACGCGGGCGTGATCGGGTACGCGCTGAGGAAGAGGGGCAGCTTCGACTGGACGCTCGCGGCGATCAGGCCCATCGCCATCGCCTGGTTCCCCGTCACGCCGCGGTAGGTGCCGGGCGGCAGGTTGGCCGCGGGGACCTCGTAGTGGACGGCGAAGCCCTCGCTCGTCTCGCCGAAGGCGTAGCCGGCCTTGAACGCGCGCGTGTTCGCCTCGACGATCTCCGGCCGCTTGGCGAACTTCTTCTCGATGAACTCGAGCGTGCCCTCGGTCGGGCGCGTGTAGAGCCATGACATCAGGCCGAGCGCGAACATGTTCTTCGAGCGCTCCGCCTCTCGCTTCGAGATCTCGATGTCCTTGAGCGCCTCGAGCGTGAGCGAGGTGAGCGGCACCTCGTGCACGTTGTAGCCGTCAAGCGCCTCGTCCTCGAGCGGGTTCGCGGTGTAGCCCGCCTTCTGGAGGTTGCGCTCGTTGAAGGCGTCTGTGTTGACGATCAACGTGCCGCCCCGGGGCAGGTCCTTCAGGTTCGTGCGCAGCGCGGCCGGGTTCATGGCGACGAGGACATTCGGTGCGTCGCCCGGCGTCAGGATGTCGTGGTCGGAGAAGTGGATCTGGAAACCGGAGACGCCGGGGAGCGAGCCCGCCGGAGCTCGGATCTCGGCCGGGAAGTCGGGCAGCGTCGAGAGGTCGTTGCCGAAGATCGCGGTCTCGCTGGCGAAACGGCCGCCGGTCAGCTGCATGCCGTCACCCGAGTCGCCGGCGAACCGGATGATGACCTGATCCAGCTGCTCGACGGGCTTGGCCATAGCTCGACCTGAGGTATAGCACCGGATGGGGCGAGCCGCCCCTACTGTGCCTCGGCGAGCAGCGCTTCGAGGTCGAGGGGTCGGGTAATCATCGCGACTCCTCTGCCGTCAGCCGCCCTGGGCCACTCCTCGCGCGGCCGGTCGCGGTAGAGCTCGATCCCGTTCCGGTCCGGGTCGCTCAGGTAGATCGCCTCGCTGACCCCGTGGTCGGAGGCGCCGGAGATCGGAACGCCGGCCTCGACGAGCCGCTTGAGCGCCTTCCCGAGCGCGGCGCGCGTCGGGTAGCGGATGGCGACGTGGTAGAGGCCGGTCGTCCCGGGCGGGGGCGGCGAGCCGCCCTTCGACTCCCAGGTGTTCAGGCCGATGTGATGGTGATAGCCGCCGGCCGAGAGGAAGGCGGCGTCCTCGCCGAGGCGCTGCGTGAGCTCGAACCCGAGGATGTCCCGGTAGAAGGCGAGCGCGCGCTCGATGTCCGAGACCTTCAGGTGCACGTGGCCGATCTCGGCGCCGGGATCGATCGGCTCGCTCACCCCGCCTACCGTACCCGCAGTTCAGCAGTCCTCGGGCGGCTTCCCCTCGAGGCGCTCGAACGCGAGCATGAGCCGGCGTAGGAGCGCGTTGAGCTGCTCCTTCTCGGCCTGGTCGAGCGCGGCGGCGATGAGGGCCTCCCTCGCGGCGGCGGCGCCCGCGGACAGGTCCCAGGCCCGATGCCCCGCCTTCGTGAGCTCGACGAGGACGCCGCGGCGATCGTCGGGATCGGCAAAGCGGCGCACGAGGCCGGCCTCCTCGAGCCGGTCGAGCCGGTTCGTCATCGCCCCGCTCGAGAGCTCGGCAATCCCCGCAAGCTCTCCGGCCGAGCGCCGGTACGGAGGCCCGGCTCGCCGCAGTGCGCCGAGAACGTCCCACTCGCCCTGGCTCAACCCGTGCTCGGCGAGCGTGTCGTTCAGGCTGCGCTTGAACCGGCGCGCTCACACCCGGTCGTTGCTCGCTCGAGAGCACGCCGAGCGGCTGCAGGAAGCGATGTCCCAGCCGTCGCGACGCGTAGGGTTGCGCCGTGCCCGTCGAGACGTCGGTCAGGCCGCGCGGCCCCTACTCGCTCGCGCTCTCCGCACGGCGCGCACATGATGCGACGCGGAGCTTCCGCGGCGGCGTCCTGACGGCCCTGCTCGGGGACGGCGAGCGCGCCGCGGCCCGGCAACGGCAGGACGGCACGCTTGCCCTCCGCGCCGACAGCGAAGCCGGCCTCGACCGGCTTCGCTTCGTGCTCGGGGCCGAGGACGACCACGCCGAGTTCCTCGAGCGCTTCGCCGACGACCCGCTGCTGGGCCGGTCGGTCCGACACCTGCGCGGCCTCCGCCCGCTGCGGACGTCCACGGTCGTCCATGCGCTCCTCCGCGCACTCTGCGGCCAGCTCGTCGACTGGAAGCGGGCTCGCAACGTCGAGCGCCGGCTCGTCCACGCTGCCTGCCCCGGCAGCGACGGGCTCTTCGAGCCGCCGCGCGCCGAGCACTTCGCGGGCTTCGCTCCGGTGGAGTTGCAGCGCTTCGGCCTCTCGGCGCGCAAGGCGACGACCCTCGTGCGGCTCTGCCGCTCGCTCGATCTCGAACGCCTCCGCTCGCAACCGACCGACGCCGTCGCCGTGCGCCTGGAGCGCGAGCGCGGCCTGGGGCCCTGGTCGGTGGGCGTGATCTGCCTGGAAGGGCTCGGCCGCTACGAGCGGGGGCTTGTCGGGGACCTGGGCCTGATCAAGCTCTGCGCAGCGCTCGAGGGCCGCTGGGTCGAAGCGGAGGAGACGGCGGAGCTGCTCGCGCCCTACGGCGAGTGGGCCGGCCTCGCAAGTGTCTACCTCCTCGCCGGCGCGGCTCGAGGGCTCGTCCCGGGCGTCGTCTCGAGCGAGAAGGTGCGGCTCGCGCGCTCGAAGGCCCGGCTGGCCGCTTAATAGACTCACGGCATGGCCATCGACGGGCGGCGCATCGCCATTCTCGGCGGGGGCAAGATCGGCGAGTCGCTGCTCTCCGGGCTGCTCAGCGCGGGTTGGCGCCAGCCGGAGGAGATCGTCGTCACCGGCCGACGCCAGGAGCGGATCGACGAGCTGGCCGAGCGCTACGGCGTCGAGGCGACGCTCTCGAACGCCGAAGCGGTGGCCCGCGCGTCGTTCATCGTGATCGCCGTCAAACCGCAGGACTTCGCGGTTCTGCTCGGCGAGATCGGCGCGCTCCTCTCTCCCGAGCAGACCGTGCTCTCGGTCGCGGCCGCCGTGCCGACCGCGCAGATCGAGCAGCATCTGAGCGACGGCGTGCCCGTGCTGCGAGCGATGCCGAACACGCCCGCGACCGTGCACGAGGGGGTCGCCGGCCTCTGCGCCGGCGCCTACGCGAATGACGAACACATGGCAATGGCCGAGGAGGTACTGACGCACGTCGGCCGCGTTGTCCAGGTTCCCGAGCGCTACATGGACGCCGTCACGGCCGTGTCCGGTTCGGGCCCGGCTTACTTTGCCCTGCTCGCCGAGGCCATGATCGAGGCCGGGATCCTGCTCGGCCTCTCGCGCGAGGTCTCGACCGATCTCGTCGTCCAGACGATGTTCGGGACCGCGAAGCTCCTGCGCGACGAGCACATGCATCCAGTCGAGCTGCGCGAGATGGTCACTTCGCCGGGGGGGACGACGATCCGCGCCATCCGCGAGCTCGAGCGGGCCGGGGTGCGCGCCGCGTTTCTGAATGCGATCCAGGCTGCGATGGAGCGCTCGCAGGAGCTCGCCGCCGGCGAGCCCTGACCGATTGACCGCGGACCGCCGCCCAGCTTGACAACGTGGCCTGACTTCCTATATATAGGTCTCTCGTGTCGGAAGCCGCCCAGTCCCCGCCCAGTGACGTTCTGACGATAGAGCGGGCCGAGCAACTCAAGGCGCTCGGCCACCCGCTTCGCCTGCGCGTGCTCGAGATGCTCGGCGGCGCGGGCGAGGAGCCTCTCACGAACCGCGAGCTCGCCCAGCGGCTCGGCGTCGACCCCGGCCACCTGCACTTCCACGTGAAGATGCTGTTGCGGGCCGGGCTCATCGCGCGGGCGGGCAGCGGCAAGCGGCGCGAGAAGCCGTATCGCGCCGTTGCGACCACCGTGCGGGTGGCACCCCAGCTCCTCTCGTCGCGGCTCACGAGCGACCTCCAGGCGGCGATGCTCGACGAGGTGCAGCGCGCGTTCGAGACTCGCGAGCAGGGCCGGTTCCGGAGCGCACAGGTCACGGCGCGCGTGACTCAAGAGCAGGGGCTCGAGCTGATCACCGAGCTCGTCGAGAAGGCGCGCGACATGGAGGATCCGGCGATCGAGCCGCTCGTCATCACCGCCTTGATGCATCCGCCGACCTCGCGGCAGTAGTCAGGGTAGGAGCGGAGAGGCCAGGTCGGCGCCGAGGTCGCGCCGCGCCGCGAGCGCCTGGAGGACGACGACGGTGTCGGCCACCGGAACGTCCTCGAGGTACTCCTCCCGGATCTCGAACGACTCGAGCACGCTCTCGATCGCATCGACGTAGCCGAGCCGGTCGCTCGCGGCGAGCATCGCCAGCGCGTCGGCGACGCCGCTCGGAAAGTCCTCACGCTCGCGCAAGGAGCCGGCGAGCGGCCGGGCCTCCGCGTCGCGCCCGAGAACAAGCAACGCGAGACAGCCCGCGTAACGTCCGATGGGGGACTCCGCGTCGGCCGCGCCGAGCTCGAGCGTCCAGCGCGCGGCCTCTTCGGCCCCGGCCGAGTCGCCCGCCAGAATCAGCGCCTTCATCGCGCCGATCGGCCGTCCCCAGCTTGCGGGCGGCGCGTCGGACATGCTCTCCCGGTAGCGCTCGGCCGCGCGGTGGAGCCAGCCCGAGGCCTCTTCTCCGAGCCCCTGCATGAGCAGCGCGAGGCCCGTACCGGCGGCGGCGTTCCCCATCCGCGTCAGCTGGCGCTGTCGCGAGTCGGGATCGGCCGCCTCCGGCAGCCGCGCCTCGCCGTCGCGATAGCGCTCCTGCTCGCGCTCGACGTGCTCGGCCCAGTCGATCACGCCGGCGAAGCCTAGACTCCGGCGGGATGGCCGAGCCGGTGACGGAGTTCAGGCTGGAGCGCCTCGACTCTCCGGCCGGGCCCATAGCGCTCGTGACCATGGATGACGGCGCCGGAGAGCGACGCCCGAACGTCTTCGGACGCGGGGCGCTCGAGTCGCTCGCCCGGACGCTCCCGGAGCTCGAGAACGGCGAGTTCGCCGCGCTTGTCCTCACCGGCAAGCCAGGCAGCTTCTCGGGCGGCGCCGACCTCGACGAGTTCCCTCGCATCGAGACGCGCGAGCAGGCGATCGAGGAGAGCCGCGTCGGCCACGAGCTGTTTGGGCGAATCCGGGCGCTGCCCTACCCGACGGTCGCGGCGATCAACGGCGCCTGCCTCGGCGGTGGGCTCGAGATCGCACTGCATTGCGACTTCCGCGTGATCGCAGGCTCGGTCCGCCACTTCGCCTCGCCCGAGTGCCTGCTCGGCATCGTGCCCGGCTGGGGCGCGACCCAGCTCGCGCCGCGGCTCGCCGGCGCGCAGGCCGCGGTGACCCTGATCGTCACGAACCCGATGCGGCAGAACCGGATGCTCAGGGCGGAGCAGGCGCGCGAGCTCGGTTTCGTCGACCGCGTCGTCGAGCCGGAGCGGCTGACCGAGGAGTCGATCGCGCTCGCGGCCGAGCGGCCGCCGCGCGAGGAGGTCGACCTGTCGGACACCGGGGAGATCGTGGAGCGCGCCCGTGCGCAGCTCGACGACTCCCTCCACGGCGCGGCGCCCGCCCCTTACCGGGCGCTCGAGCTGATCGAGGGCGCCGCGGGCCGGAGCATCGAGGAGGGCTACCGCGCCGAGGAGGAGGCCCTCGCCGATCTGCTCTTCACCCGGCAGGCGCAGGCCTCGTTCTACGCGTTCGACCTCGTCGAGCGCCGGGCGCGTCGCGGCGCTGGTCGCCTCTCCAGCGAGCCGCGTGAAGTCGCGAGGGTCGGCATCGTCGGTGCGGGCCTGATGGCGACCCAGCTCGCGACGCTCTTCTTGCGGCGGCTCGGCACCCCGGTCGTCCTCCGCGACCTCGAGGATGCGATCATCGAGCGCGCGCTCGAGACGATCCGTGACGACCTCTCTGACGCAGCGGCGCGTGGGCGGCTCGATCACGAACGCGCGGTCTCGCTTGCCGGACTCGTCACGGGCTCGACCTCGTATGACGGATTCGAGGATTGCGGGCTCGTTGTCGAGGCCGTTTTCGAGGAGCTCGGCGTCAAGCAGCAGGCTTTCGGCGAGCTCGAGGAGGTCGTCCCGGCCGAGTGCGTTCTGGCAACCAACACCTCAGCGCTGTCGGTGACCGCGATGGGGAAAGGCCTGCGCCGGCGGGAACGGCTGCTTGGCATGCACTTCTTCAACCCAGTGGCCCTGCTGCCGCTCGTCGAGCTCGTCCGCACCTCCGAGACGGACGACGCCTCGCTCGCGACCGCCTGGGCCGTCGCCGACCGGCTTGGCAAGCGGCCCGTGCTCGTGAACGACGCGCCCGGCTTCGTCGTCAACCGGCTGCTGACGCGGATGATGAGCGTCGTCCTCGACGCGCTCGAGCACGGCAACTCGGTCGACGAAGCCGACGAGGCGCTGCTCGCGCTTGGCCTGCCGATGGCGCCGTCGGTGCTCCTCCAGATGGTCGGCCCGCGCGTGGCGAACCATGTGCTCGAAACGCTGCACGTCGCGTTCCCCGAGCGCTTCCCCCTCTCAGAGACGCTCGCGGGCTATGCGGCCGGCTCGAGCGAGATCGCGCTGCGCGAAGAGCGGCCGCGGACCGTGGACGAGATCCGCGAGGCGGCTCTCGAGGCGCTCGCGGACGAGTGCCGCTGCCTGCTGGAGGAGGGCGTCGTCGCCTCGGCAAAGGACGTCGACACGGCGCTGATCCTGGGCGCAGGCTTCCCGTTCTTCCTCGGCGGGATCACGAAGTATCTCGATCAGACCGGCGTCTCGGAGAAAGTGGTCGGACGACCCTTGGCCGAGGTCGAAGCGGGTTCCCACCTGCTGCGCGCCGATTCGGCGCCTTAGAGGCTCCAACATAATGACGCTTCGTCGCCGGGGCGCGATGGTCGTTCCGAGGCAAGGACGCAGGAAGCGCCCAGGCTGACTCAGCCTGGGCGCGACCGAGGACACAGCCTCGGGGCGAGCAGCGCGGCCCGGCGGCACAAGGCTCATTGTGTTGGAGCCTCTTAGGTCAGAAACCCGCCGCGCAAGCGCTTTTCGGGGTATGCTTCGTAGAGCGACGCTCTCTGGGGATCCTGAGCTCGCCCTCTCTATTTCTCGGAGGAACGCGGCCGAAGCGCGCCGCTTACATGCAGGAAACGACCGAGCAGCGACAAGCAGCTCTTGCGACGGACGATCTCGTCGCCTCAGCCAAGCGCGCCGAAGAGTGGGCCGGCGAGCCCTTCCTCCACAACGGTGAGGACCCGGCGGAGGCGCTCGAGCCCGGCACCGCCCGCCGAAACGCGCTCGACGAAGCGCTCGCCGAGATCGACGCCGGCCGCGACACGCCCTCGACCGAGTGGAAAGTTCGCTTCGCGCTCATGCTCGGGCTCGAGCGCATCCTGAGCGAGCGCCCGACGAAGCTCGCCTCTGGCACCGAGCTCCGACGTCACCAGGTCGACGCGCTGGCCGGGATGCTCACCGAGCTGATCGCCGCGAACCAGCGCTCCGAGGAGCCG
>DASYUD010000050.1:0-42121 GCA_036001625.1 Gaiellaceae bacterium | reverse complement strand
AGGCGAGATCGTGGACGTGCCCCCTCCAAATCAGCACGATCAAGCCGTAGAGGCCTGTCCTGGAGATGCCCCGGTGATGACAGCGGCCCGCACGATTGGAGGAATTGCCTGCAAATTAGGCCCTCTTCACCACGCGATGGGCATGTAGATCCGCCCGCTACTTCAGCGGCTTTCGCTCAACCATACGGTTCGTCAATGTCATAAAGGGTTGCTGCTTCGTGTCCTGGTCTTGTCCCCGTGATGGCACGGAGAACCCTTGGATCGCACCCAGGAGGTCGCCGGTTCAAGTCCGGCCTGTTCCATCGCTCGTTGCAAGAAATACA
This sequence comes from Gaiellaceae bacterium, assembly GCA_036001625.1. Taxonomy (GTDB): domain Bacteria; phylum Actinomycetota; class Thermoleophilia; order Gaiellales; family Gaiellaceae; genus VAXT01. Next base: position 41,798 of record DASYUD010000050.1, on the reverse strand, counting down.
ACGAAGCGCTCCCAAATCGGAAGCCCGCATCTTTCTGGTCGCTCGCGAGAGCACTATCGGCAGGCAGTCGGCCTGTCATCCGATCCCCTGAAGTAGTTGAACCCTCCCTCGCGGACACGTTCCGCGCTGTCGAACAAGACCGGGATCCTCGACGCCGACGGCCATCCGCGACGGTCGAAGGCGGCCCGAACTTCTTCGCGAAGCTCGCGCATCCAGACCAGCAGATCACGATCGACGCCGCTCTGCTGCGGATCGGCACTCCACTCGCCATCAGCTGGAGCGAACCAAGCCGGTAGCTCGCTCGCGGGGGGACCGACGAGAAGAACCCAGACGACTAAATGCTTGGGGTCGATGTCAGCTGCCCCGTATGAGATGAGGCTGTCAACAGCCAGGGCTCCGCGGCCGCGGCCGACGAGGGTCTTCCGCAGGTCTGTGACCACATCGTCGGCCAAAGCAAGCCGCTCAGGCTGCTCACTCACTGCCCCACGTTATCCCCGCTCGTCCTTCGCCGTAGACACACTCAACATCGGTTCAATTCCCGCGATACAGAAGGGCTAGGCGACAGCCAGGAGGCTTCGAAGGTCTTTCGACAGGTTTGAAAGCTGTCCGGTTAGGTCCATCAGAAAGCCCGCTGAAACGGCGGGTTGAATGGACGGAGTGAGCTAGCTTCTTCGGCGCCGCCGGCGGCCGAGCCGCTCGAGCCCCCGCTCCGTCCACGTCTCCCGCCCCGGGTCGAAATGGTCCTCGACCGCTCGGCGGTAAGGCCGTGCGACCCGGCCGGAGTATGCCGCGAAGCCTTCGTCGCGAAGCGGGCGCCAGTCCTGGCGGTACGGTACGACGAGGTGCTCGCGGGACAGCGAGCGTGCAGAGAGCAGGAAGGCGAGGCCGATGCCGGCGGAGACCTCGAGCAGCGAACGTCCCTCCGCCTGGGCCGCGCGGCGAAGGCCCTCGTACACGGCCGCGAGCTCATCCGGGCTCGGCAGGTCGTCGGCGTTGGCGCGAAGCTCCGCCACGGACGACCGCAGCTCCGCCAGCTCCAAGGGCGGAATGTCGACGAGCCGCGCCGCAGTGCCCGAGCCGCGCTCGAGTGCGCCGAGGAGCTCGTCCACGGAGCCGAACTCCGCGTCGGGGGCGAGTACCTCGGCGGCCTTGAGCTCGTCGACGAGCGTGGCGAGGTACACCCGCGAGCCGCGGGCCAGGTCGCTGGCGGCGGCCAGCAGCCAGAGCGGCGAGAAACCGAAGGCCGCGATCGACCCGAGCTCGACGACGTTGCCTGCACCCTTGCGCACCGCCAGCTCGCCCGCGCTGCTGCCGGGCTCGGCGGTCGAGGCGCCTTCGACGCCGCCCACGAGCTCGATCGTGACGCGGAGCAGGTTCTTCGCGCTCGCCTCGTAGAGGCGCGAGCGGCGGACGAGCCGCGGAAGCAGTATCTGCGCCGACTCGTGCACGAGGCCGCCCACGAGCGCCGCGAGCGAGCGGACGATTCGCTCTGGCAGCGAGAGGAGGAAACGCACGCCTCGATGCTCGCAGAGCAGTGACCTGCGGGCTACACGAGGTCGACGAACACGGTCGCGCTGAAGACGCCCGCGAACAGGGCACAGGCGGCGGCACCCACGGCCAGCGTCGTCCGCCGGCGGACGACGGTGGAGGAGAACGGCGCCAGGAAGAGCACGCTCGTCAACCCGAACACGATCCCGGCCATGGTCTCGACGGCGTGGAAGGCGATCCCGGTCGTGAGCGCGGTGGTCATGCCGACGCCGTGTGCACGCAGCGCCATTGCTACCGCGCCGCTCGTCAGGCCCACGTTGCCGGGCGTGAGCGGCATCGCACCGGCCAAGTCGAGCGCCGGCACGACGAGTATCGCCGCCATCAGCGGGGAGCGCACGCCGAGCGCAGCGGCGATCGAGGCGGCGGCGCCGAGCCGCGCCAGGGTCGCGAAGCCGATCCAGGCCGCGATGCTGGCGCCGCGCTTCGGCTCGCGGCCAAGCGCGTGGAACGCGTCGAGCAGGTGGGCGACGTGCGTCCGGGCGGTCTGGTTTCGCGTCGTCACGGCGGCGAGCGTGGCCACGCCTGTTAGCCCGGTCAGCACGAGCACCGGCCAGAGCGGCAGCGCGCCGGCGATCGAGCCGGCGACGATCAGCAGCGCGAGCGCGAGCGCGCGCGAGGCGCCGACGACCACGAAGGAGCCGCCCGTCCGCCAGAGTCGCTCGTCACTGTCGAGCGCACGCGAGAACAGCGCCAGCCGGGCGACGTCGCCGAGCCGCGCCGGAGCGAACGAGTTGATCAGCGAGCCGATCCCGTAGCGGGCGCCTGCGTCGAGCCAGCCGATGCGGCCGCCGACGAGCCCGAGCGCTGAGCGCCAGGCGCCGGCCGACCCGACAATCGAGCAGAGGAAGCAGAGGCCGGCGAGCCAAAGCCAGATCGGCCGCGCGCTCGAGAGCCCGGCGAGCGCGCGCCGCACCTCCGAACCGAGCAGCTCGGGCATGAACGCGACGGTCAGCAGCGCGAGCGTCAGCGCGGTGGCGGCGGCGAGAAAACGGCGAGGGCTCTTCATCGGTACTGCGGCGTCCAGCGGCGCGGCTTGTTGTTCGGGTCGCCTTCTTTACGTCTCGGCGTTTGCGCTCCTCGACATGAGGGGCGCGATCGCAGCGCGCCAATCGATCAACCCACCCGATAGAGCGAGATCGGGCCGTCTCGGGCAAGGAGCCGCCCTCCGCATGGATTCGACTGCCTGTGGACGGTGAGGTAGCGGACTCCGAGCACCGCCAGCCCGGGGCAGGGAGCCCGCCGCAGCTCTCGTAGCTCCGCGTCCGCTTCCCGTGGGGCGGTCGTCGAGTAGCCGGCGGGGTGCTCGCGAGGAGCCTGCATCGTGTAGTAGAGGTAGACGCTCCCCTCCTGGCGGCCGGGCGGGAAGACGGGAAGCTCGAGCAGGCGCCCGGGCGGCGCCCTCCGCAGCGCTGCGTACGCCTGGTTGTGCTCGTCGGCCGCGGTCTGGTGGAAGAGCCCGACGTGCAGGTCGACGACGAGGAGGAGCGCGGCGAGCGCGGCCGTCCCGGGCCAGCGCAGGCGAGAGACGGCGACGGCGAAGAGCGCCGCGAGCGCGAGGCAGGCGATCGGCATCAGCCGCTCGGGCACGCGCGTGTGGCGCAACCCGGGCAGATGCCGCCAGAGGACCTCGTAGACGGGGAGGTTCGCGCCGAGCGCAAACAGCATGGGAACAAGCGCGCCGAGGCCGAGAGCGAGGGCGAGCCCCCAGCGGCGACGAGCGAAGAGCACGGCGAGCCCCGCGAGCGCGACGATCGGCGCGGCCCAACCGAGGAAGACGATGCTCTCGAGGCCGTGGCGGGGGTCTCGCGCGACGAAGTCGGCCGCGTCTGCCGAGTAGTGCTCGACCTGGGAGAAGGAGCGACTCTCACCGCTCGAGCCGCGGATCGAGACGACGTAGACGAGGAGGCCCGCACCGACCGCGGCGAGCGCGCTTCCCACGGCCACTGCGAGTGCGCGTCGCCGGGCGAGAGCGTAGAGCCAAAAGAAAGGAATCGCCCCGAGTGCGAGATGGAGCTGACCCGAGAGCGGGATCGAGACCAGCGACGCCGCAGCGAGCCCGAGCCACCACGCCGAGCGCCGGAGGCCGCGCTCGAAGGCGAAGAGGGCAAGTGGGAGGAGCATCGCCGCCCAGGCGAGGAGGTGGCCCGCGCTCGCCTGCGCCTGCAGATAGGGGGCGAGCGAGAACGCGAGCCCCCCGACGAGTGCCGCGCTGCGCGGCAGGCCGAGCTCGCGGAGCCAGAGGGCGGTGAACCCGCCCGCTCCGAGGAACCCCAGCAGGACGAAGACGTTCCAGGCGACGACGTGCCCAAGGACGCGCCAGAGCGGCCAGTAGGCGAGGCCGAACGGCCACCCGGGGAAGTTGACGCGCTGCTCCGCCTCGGGTCGGAAGCTGTACGGGTCGCGCCAGGGCGCGCGCCCGTGCTCGAGCTGGTGGCCGACAAGCCAGAGCTGGTAGCCGGTCTGGAGGTGGTCGCCGGGCGCGGCCTCGCCGAGGCCGGGGTGACCCTCGGCCATGAAAGCCGTGGTCAGGTGCCTGTCAGCCGGCCAAGTCGCCCAGAGACCTGCCCCGAGGTAGAGCGCGCAGGCGAGCGCTACAAGGCCCGCGCGGCCGCGAGCAGCTCGTCGAAGTCGGGCACCTCGCCGCTGTCGTAGCGCCATGCGCCGTGGACCGTACCCCCGCGCTCGACGAGGAAGGCCGTCCGCTCGGCGACGTCCTTCATGCCGCGGAACTCGTGCGCGATGCCGAAGCCGCGAATGGCGTCGCCGTTCCAGTCCGAGACGAACTGGATCTCGCCCAGGTCGAGCGCCTGGCTCCAGGCGATCTGGGTCCAGGGCGAGTCGCGCGAGATGGCGAGCGGCCGGACCCCGGTCTCCTCGAATGCGTCTCTCCTGTCACGCAGGAGCTCGAGCTCGCTCGTTCAGGTCGACGACCAGGCGAAGAGAAAGAAGAGGAAGAGCGCGGGCGCGTCCTCGACGAGACCTTCCATGGTCGTCGGCTCGCGCGGCGCGAGCCAGACGGTGGCGTCGGGGATCCGGTCACCGGTCTCGAGCACGGGTCGAGCGTAAAGGACGCGGACTCCAGCCCGTCAGGGCGAGACGGGGCAGCACCAGCTCACGCTTCCGGGAAAGGCGGAGGACAGCGGCTGCCCGACCGGTCGCGGGGTGCCGAACTGCTCGGCGATGTTCGAGACTGCCTTCACCTCTGCGGCCGTCAGGCGAAGGAAGAGCCACTGGTCGGCGTTGATCCAGCCGACGAGCAGCCAGTTTCCGTTGGGCGAGATCGCGAGCGTGCCGAAGTCGCCCGGCGCCGAATAGAGGAACCGTGGCTCCCCGTGCTCCGGCTCGGCTCGGAGGAGGACGAGGTCGCTGCGGCCGGTGGCCGGCACGTAGCGGACCAGCACGAACCGGTGACTCCGCCGGACGAAGGCGATTCCGGAAGGGCCGATCGGCAGCCCGATCGTTCCCAGCCGTGAACCTTGCGAGTCGAGCACGTGCAGCCAGCGGTCGGCGAGGACGAGCAGCCGTTGTCCGTCCTCCGACCAAACCAGCTGCTTCGGCACCTCTCCCGAGCCCGTGCGCCAGATCGTCTGCGCCGAGTCCGTCTGGACGAGCTCGATCCTTCCTTCCGCGGTCGAGAAGGCGAGCTCGTGACTCGCGCCCGGTCGCCAGGCGGGCGGCGTCTGTGCGACTGGCCGGCGCAAGGGCGCGTCGCCGGTTCCGTCGCCCGCGACGATCCTCAGCGCCCGGCCGTTCAGGTACGCGATCCGATCGCCAGGCCCCGGTGACCAGCGCGCTGCGTGGACGGCGCCCGAGCGGGCGAGCGACCAGCGCACGACGCCCTTCGGGTCGAGCGCGGCGAGCTCGTGCCCGCGCGTGACCGCCACGTGCAACGCGTGCGGAGACCACGACCCCTCCTCGTAGGCGCCGAGCAGTCGCTTCGAGCCGTCGCGCTGAACGATCCAAGGCCCGCGCGGCGAGTTGACGAGGAGGAGGCCGCTCGCGGGGAGGGACGTCAGCGCGGGGCGAGCCTTGACCTTCTCGCTCGTGAACGCATCGCGCACTCCGCCGACGAGCGCGCGGCCGGGAGGCGTCAGCGCGGCGGCCAGCAGCGCGACCGCGACGGCGGCGGCGGCGAGCGGACGCGCCTGGCGCCGGGGCCAGGCGATCGGCTCGCGCGCGTCGAACGCGGCGCGGACGAGCGGCCAGGCGCGCCGCTGCGCCTCGAGCTCGTCGGGAGCGTGGATGCGCTGGAGAGCACGGCGGATCTCGCCGTCACTCATGTGTGCGCTCCCTGTCGAGGATCGGCTCGAGGCGGTCGAGCCCGCGGCGCAGGCGCGAGTTGACGGTCCCTCGCGGCACCTCGAGCAGGTCGGCGATCTCGCCGGGCGTGTACTCGAGGAGGTAGCGGAGGACGATCACAGCGCGGTGCTCGGGCGACAGCGAGGCCAGCCCCGCGGCGAGCCCTTCCGAGAACGCGTTGCCGAGATCGCCCGTGTCGAACTCTTCCTCGCCGCGCTCCACCTCGCCCGTCTCGCGGCGCAGCGTCCGCGCCCGGGCCCAGTCGATCGCCCGGTTGACGACGATGCGATGCAGCCACGGGGCGAACGGTCGCCGGCGGTCGAACCGGTCGAGGTTCCGCACCGCTGCGAGAAACGCCTCCTGCGCGATGTCCTCGGCGGCTGCGCCGTCGTGCACGACGAGGTAGGCCGCCCGGTGGGCGCGCGGCCAGTGCTCGCGGAAGAGGGCCTCGAGGTCCGAGGCCGATCCCGCCTGGGCGCGCCGAATCCAGGCGCGCTCCTCTCGCCCAGGGCCCACCATCGCGCGCTGACTATACGAATGGCGTTCGCGGAAAGGTCCACCGGCACGTATACGGACGCGCCGGCGGTGGAGGTCCGAGGCTGGGCCCGGCCTACCCAGCCGTCGCCGGAACTACGGCCGCCTCGGTCGCGTCGGCGATCTCGCGCACGACCTCGACGACGTCCCGGTTCGCGTTGAACACTCGGAGCTGCCGGCTGGCGCCGTTGCCCTTTGCGAGGAGGTCCTGGACCCCCTCGAGCTCTCGTTCCGAGCCGAGCTCGCGCGCGTGCGGCTCCAGCTCCCGCAACCGCCGCCGGACGAGCTGAGCTACGGGGACGCGGTTCCTGCGCCCCGTCTCGAGATCCATGAGCGGCGCCTCGAGGCCGTAGCGCGCGGCCAGCCACTTGTTCTCGCTCGTCAGGATCCGATGGTACGAGCGGATCTGCTCGCCGCGGTCGAATCGCTCGCAATAGAGCTTCACGAGCGCCTGGCAGTAGGCGGCGAGCCCAACCGCATGTTCGACGCGCGTGACCCCATCGCACACACGGATCTCGACCGTGCCGAGCCGTGGATGCGGCCGGATGTCCCACCAGATGTGGGTGTAGTCGGGGATGCAGCCCGTCTTCTCGAGCTGCCCGACGACCTCGGCGTAATCGCTGTAGTCGCGGAAGCGCGGCGGCGGGCCCGAGCGCGGAAAGGCGGCGAAGACCATCTGCCGCGTGGACGCAAGCCCGGTCGGCTCGCCGCGCCAGAATGGCGAGTTCGCCGAGAGAGCAAGCATCGACGGCAGCTCGAGGAGGAGTCCGTTCACGACCTGGATCGCCTTCTCCGGGTCGTCGACGGCGACGTGGACGTGGAGGCCGAAGATGAGCTCGCGGCGGGCGACGTACTGCATCTGGTCGACGAGCGCGCGGTAGCGGTCGCCTGCGGTGATCCGCTGTCGCTCGAAGAGGCTGAACGGATGCGTGCCGGACGAGCCGACGCGCAGTGAGTTGTCGCGTGCGACGGAGGTCACGTACCCGCGCAGCTTCCGCAGCTCGCGGTCGACGTCGCTCGCGGTGCGGCAGATCGGCGTTGCTATCTCGAGCACCGACTGCATGAGCTCGGCCTTCATCTGGGCCTCGAGCTCGTGCCCGACGACCGCGGCGAGCACCGTGTCGATGTGCTGGACGAGGTCGAAGCTGTCCGAGTCGAGGAGCATGTACTCCTCTTCGACCCCGAGCGTGTACGGCTCCCCCTGCCCGAAAGCGTGGTCGAGGACGCTGCCGCCGGCGGCGAACCCATCGCCGGTGATGCTGGCGGGGTAGATCTGCTTCATGCTGGTCGTAGTATCGCCGCCTCGTGCAGGCTCTTCGACTCGTCGACGAGTGGCCGGCGGAGAACGTCGCCGTCGCCGTTCTCTCCCGCGAAGGGGAGCTCGCGCGGCGCGGCGAGGCGGCGCGGATCTTCCGCTGGGCGTCCGTGACGAAGCTGGTCGTCACGCTCGCGGCTCTCGTCGCCGCCGAGGAGGGAACGATCGACCTCGACGAGCCCGCCGGGCCGCCGGGCTCGACGATCCGGCACCTGCTCGCGCATGCGTCCGGCCTTCCCTTCGACGTAGGGCCGCCCATCGCGAAGCCCGGGACGCGTCGGATCTATTCGAACGCCGGCTTCGAGGAGCTGGCCGCGGTCGTCGCCGAACGCGCTGAGATGCCGTTCGCCGGGTACCTGGCGGGGGCGGTGCTCGACCCACTCGGCATGCAGGCCGAGCTGCGCGGGTCACCCGCCGGGGGCCTGGAGGGCACGCTCGACGATCTCGCCAGGCTCGCCCGCGAGCTGCTCGCGCCGACCCTCGTCGCGCCGGAGACCTTCGCCGAGGCGACGAGCGTCCAGTTCCCGGGCCTCGCAGGCGTGCTTCCCGACATGGGCCGCTACGACCCGAACGACTGGGGCCTCGGCTTCGAGCTGAAGGACGGCAAGGACCCGCACTGGTCGGGCACGCGCACGTCGCCGCCCACGTTCGGGCACTGGGGCGGCAGCGGCACCTTCCTCTGGGTCGATCCCGAGCCGGGGCTCGCTCTTGCCTGCCTGGCCGACCGCAGGTTCGGCGACTGGGCCAAAGAGGCCTGGCCGTCCCTCAGCGATGCCGTCCTCACAGAATCCTTACGGGGTCAGACCCCGTAAGGGCCCCACCAGAGCGTGAGGACGCCGCCGTCGCGGCGTCTTCTCCTGGGAGGGGGGTTCAACAAGGCTATGACCACGATCGAGCGCGACAGGCCGACTCGTCCGCCCTCGCGGCCGGAGCCCGAGCGGCCGGTGTTCGTGACCGACGGCGACCGTCGGGCGCGCCGCCTTCGGCGCGTCGGGCTCGTCGGCGCGGCGCTCGCCTTCCTCTGGCTCGCGGGGCTCGGCGTCGGGATGCTCGGCTTCGGCCGCCTGCCGGGCGTGCGGGTCCCGGGGCTCGGCAAGCTGGGCGGCGGCGCGTCTCAGGAGCGGCCGGCCAGCAGACCCGTTCGGCCAGGCTCGAGGGCACCCGCGGTCCGTGCCGACGCGGAGCCCGGGCAGCGCCCGGCCGCCGGACGGCCCGCCCTGCTCCCTCCACTTGCTCGCCGGAGGGGCGCGAGCAATCGTAGAGCCGCTCCGCGCGTTCCGCCCGGCCTCGTTCCGCCGCCCGTAACCGCGGCCCAGCCCAAGCAGACGGGCTGGTCTCGCAAGGGCTGGACGGTGCCCCCGGGGCAGACCCGCCCGCCACCCCCGCCGCAGTCGCAGGGGCAGGGCCAGCGCCGCGGCCAGACGAGCACGACGACCACGACCATCGCGCCTCCGCCTCCTCCGCCGCCGGGCCAGGGCAAGGGCAAAGGCGCGCCGTAGTAACGTGACCGCACGGCGGACCGGGCGGGCCGCTGCGCGCTGGCTCTTCCTCGCGCTCCTCCTGGCGGCGCTCGTGGTCGTGCTCGGAGCGCAGGGGCTCTCGACGAGGACGACGGGACGAAGCGCGACGCCGCTCTCCGCTCGCCCTGGGCCGCTCGCGTCAGCGGGGCCGATTCTGGTCTGGGACGGCCACCGGCTCGTCTCGCGCAGCCTGCACCCGGGCCGCAGGATCGCGCTCAGCTTCGACGACGGGCCCGATCCGCGCTGGACGCCTCGCATCGCCCACACTCTTCGCCGGCTCGGAGTCCCGGCGACGTTCTTCGTCGTCGGCAGCGAGGTGGTTCGCCATCCCGGCGTCGTCCGGGAGCTGCGCCGGGAGGGCTTCGAGCTCGGCGACCACACGTTCACGCACGCGGACCTGGCCGCCCTGCCGGCATGGGAGAGAACGCTCCAGATCGGGCTGACCGAGAACGCGCTCGCCGGCACAGTCGGGATCCGGCCGCGCCTCATCAGGCCGCCCTACTCGTCGGTGCCCGCGGCCGTGACCGAGCGGCAGGCGGACGCGTACGAACAGCTCGCCAGGCGCGGCTACGCAATCGCGCTCGCGAATCTCGACGGCGAGGACTGGCGCCGGCCGGGAACCGATGCGATCGTCGCCGCGATCACGCCGCCGGTGGACTCGGGCGGAATCGTCCTCCTCCACGACGGCGGAGGCGACCGCTCGCAGACCGTGGCCGCCATCGAGCGGCTCGTCCCGAGCCTCCGCGCGCGCGGCTTCCGCTTCGTCACCGTCTCGGAGCTCGCCGGCCTGCCGCGCGCCCAGGCCGAGGTTCCGGCCGGCCGGTGGGGCCGCACGCGCGGACGGCTCCTCGTCGGGACGCTCGGAGTCGCGCGATGGACGACCGCCGTGCTCGGCGCGCTCCTCGTCGCGGTCGCGCTGCTCTTCGTCGGGCGAGTCTTCCTCCTGCTCGCGTTCGCACGGCGCCACGCCCGATTCGTCCGCAGCCGCCCGCTCGAAGCCGGGTTCGCGCCGCCTGTGACGATCGTCGTGCCGGCGTTCAACGAGGCGGTCGGCATCGAGCGGACGGTTCGCTCGCTCGCCGCGAGCGACTATCCGGACTTCGAGATCGTGGTCGTCGACGACGGGTCGACCGACGGGACGGGCGACCTCGTCGAGCGGCTCGAGCTCCCGCGCGTGCTCGTCCTGCGGCAGCCGAACTCGGGCAAGCCATCCGCCCTCAACCGGGGTATCGAGGTCGCTCGGCACGATGTCGTCGCGATGGTCGACGCCGACACGGTCTTCGAGTCGAAGACGCTCTGGCACCTCGTGCAGCCTTTCCGTGACCCGGAAGTGGGTGCGGTCTCCGGGAACACGAAGGTCGGGAACCGGCGGCGGCTCCTGGGCCGCTGGCAGCACATCGAGTACGTGATGGGCTTCAACCTCGACCGGCGGCTGTTCGACGTCCTCCGCTGCATGCCGACCGTGCCGGGCGCGATCGGCGGCTTCCGCCGCCGGGCGCTCGCAGACGCCGGCGGCGTCTCGGCGGCGACGCTGGCGGAGGACACCGACCTGACTCTCGCGATCGGCCGCGCCGGCTGGCGGGTCGTCTACGCCGAGGACGCGCGCGCCTGGACCGAGGCGCCCGCTTCGCTGCGCCAGCTGTGGCGCCAGCGCTATCGCTGGTGCTACGGGACGCTCCAGGCGGTCTGGAAGCACCGGGCCGCGATCTGGCGCCCCGGCGAGAAGCAGATCGGACGCCGCGGGCTGCCGTACCTCGTCCTCTTCCAGATCGCGCTGCCGCTGCTCGCCCCGCTCATCGACGTCTTCTCCGTGTACAGCTTCCTCTTCCTCAACCTCGCTGTCGTGCTCGGCTTCTGGCTCGTCTTCACCGTGCTCCAGCTCGTCCTCGGGTGGTATGCGTTCCGGCTCGACCGCGAGTCGCCGCGGGTGCTCTGGGCGATGCCGCTCCAGCAGCTCGTCTACCGGCAGCTGATGTACCTCGTCGTCATCGAGTCAATGCTGAGCGCGTTCCGCGGCACGCGGCTGCGCTGGCGGCCGATCACGCGCAGGGGCGGGATCGAGGTTGCCCGCTAGGAGTCGTCGGCGAAGAGTGGGCGCACGAACTCGTCGAACGTCGCCTTGTCACAGCTTGCGAGCGTCGTCGGCGTCAGCGCCGTCACCGAGGCCGTGCGCGGAACGTCCATCGCGAGCGCGACCTCGCCGAAGTAGTCGCCCGGCCGGAGCACACGGCGGGGGCCGAGCCCGCCCTTGTTGCTGACCGCGAGCAGCCCGCGGAGAACGACGTAGAAGTGGTCGCCGCCCTCGCCCTCGACGACGACCGGGCTGCCGGCCGCGACCTCGCCGCGCTTCATCCCCTGGGCGAGCTTCGTCAGACGCTCGCCCGGCAGCTCCGCGAGCAGCCCGACCTGCGAGAGCTCTGTGACGGTGGCGGTCGCGAACCTAGGCATGTACGCGGCTATTGTTGCCGACCGTGTCGGTCCTGGACGGGTGGAAGTTCTGTCCGAGGTGCGCGGCCGAGGTCGAGCTCGACGCTGAGGAGGGTCGGGTCGACTGTCCTTCCTGCGGCTTTCGCGCCTACGCGAACTCGGAGCCGACCGCGAGCGCATTGTGTGTCGACGCCCAGGGTCGCGCCCTCCTTGCGCGAAGGGCGGGCGGGCCGTTCGAGGGATGCTGGGACCTGCCCGGCGGCTTTCTCAACGAGGGCGAGCATCCGCTAGACGGAGTCCGCCGCGAGCTGAAGGAGGAGACGGGCGTCGAGATCGAGCCCCTCGATTTCCTCGGGGTCTGGATGGATCGATACAGCGAAGACGCGTCGGGGCCCGCCACGCTCAACTTCTACTGGACGGCCCGGATTGTCGAGGGCGAGCCCGAGCCGGAGGACGACGTCGCCGAGCTCCGCTGGTTTGCGCTCGACGAGATCCCCCAGGACGAGCTCGCGTTCCGGCACCTCCCTGACGTGATTTCAACCTGGCAGCAGCGGTAGCATCGCTCATCCCCGAGAAAGGAGCCGAGGTGGAGCTGATCGAGAGAATCGATGCCGCGCGCGGACGCTGGAACCTGCTCCAGCATCCCTTCTACAAGCGGTGGAGCTGTGGTGAGCTGACGAGGGACGACCTCGCGCACTACGCCGGCGAGTACCGCCACGCCGTCGTCGCGCTCGCGGAGACCGCCGTCAAGGCGGGCAACGCCGAGCATGCGCGTGAAGAGGCCGAGCACGTCGTTCTCTGGGACGAGTTCGCGGCCGCGCTCGAGGCCGACACTTCGCGCTCGCCGAGCCCGGAGACGGCCGAGTGCGTCGCTGCCTGGACGGCGCCGGGCGACCCAGTCGAGGCGCTCGCCGTGCTCTACTCGGTCGAGGCGGGACAGCCCGCCGTGTCCCAGGCGAAGCTCGAAGGCCTCGCAACGCACTACGGCATCGCCCAGGACGAGCCGGGCGCGGCGTACTTCGCGCTCCACGCGGAGCTCGACCGCGAGCACGCGGCTCAGTCGCGGCGAACGCTCGAGCAGCACGCGGACGACGACGACGCCGACCGGTTGGTCGAGGTGGCGGAAGCGGCGCTGCGCGGTAACTGGGCCCTGCTCGACGGAGTCGACGCTCGGAGGTGAGGAGCTGAAGCCGAGCTACCTGTGGAAGGGCCTGCCCGGCCACCCGCTGCATCCGCCTCTGACCGACGCGACGATCGGCGCCTACACGATCGCGACGGTGCTCGCGTTCCTGTGCCAGATCGGCGTCAGCGAGCCGAACTGCACCAAGGGGTGGTGGCTCGCCCTGATCGTCGGCCTGATCGTGACCGGCCCGACGGCGCTCACCGGCTTCCTCGACTGGCTGACGATCGCTTGGGACACCGCGCTCTGGCGGACGGCGACGCTCCACCTCGCCTCGATGTTGACCGCGACCGTCTTCTTCCTGATCGCGGCCATCGCGGGGCACGACGACTACGTCGTGTCGAGCGTAAGCGCCGGCTCGTTCGTGCTGACGGCGATCGGCTTCGTGTTCCTGACCATCGGCGGCTGGCTCGGCGGCGCCGTCGTGTTCGTGCACGGGATGCGGGTGTTGAGCCTCGTCGACGAGCCGACGCAGCGAGCGGTCTCGCCGACGCCGCACCCTGAGCAAGAGGAGGCGGAGGGAACCTAGCGTCTCGAGTGGCACATCCGGGCGACCCGGCCGCAGCTGACGTCGCTCAGGCGTTCACCAGACCGAGCTGCTGCTCGATCGAAGCCTTCGGCTGAGCGCCGATCGCGGCCGCCGCCGGCTCGCCGTCCTTGAAGAGGATCATCGTCGGGATCGACGCGATCCCGTACCGCTCGGCGAGCGCCTGCTCGTCGTCGATGTTGATCTTGACGAGCTTGAGCTCGTCGGGACGCTCCTCGGCGATCCGCTCGAGCACGGGGGAGACAGCGTGGCACGGACCGCACCACTCGGCCCAGAAGTCCACGAGCACAAGCTTCTCGGACAGGAGGACTTCCTGCTCGAAGGTCGATTCGGTCACGGCAGTGGGCATTCAGATTTCCTTTCGAGTCGTTTCCCTTTCTAACGACGAGCCGGGATTGGCTGTTCCCGCCTCTCCGTAGAATCGAACACCATGAGCCCGACGTTCTCTCCGCTTCCCGCCGTCCCCGACCACTCCGCTCTCGAGCGAGACATCCTCACGTGGTGGGACCGGGAGCGCGTTTTCGAGCAGCTGCGCGACCAGAACCGCGGCGGGGAGCGCTGGCACTTCCTCGACGGCCCGATCACGGCGAACAACCCGATGGGCATCCATCACGCCTGGGGCCGGACGCTGAAGGACGTCTTCCAGCGCTACAAGGCGCTGCGGGGATTCGACCAGCGTTATCAGAACGGGTTCGACTGCCAGGGCCTCTGGGTCGAGGTCGAGGTCGAGAAAGCGCTGGGCCTCAACTCGAAGCGCGAGATCGAGGAGTACGGCATAGCCGAGTTCGCAGAGCGCTGTAAGGAGCGGGTGGCCAAGTACTGCGAGGTGATCACCGAACAGTCCAAGCGCCTCGGAATGTGGATGGACTGGGACAACGACTACCACACCTTCTCGGACACGAACATCGAGTACATCTGGCGGTTCTTGAAGGCCGTCCACGAGCGGGGCTGGCTCTACAAGGGTCACCGCTCGACACCATGGTGTCCCCGCTGCGGAACCTCGATCTCACAGCATGAGCTATTTGCGGGTGAGTACAAGGAGCTCGAGCACCCATCGCTGTTCGTCCGGTTCCCGTTGAAGGGGCGCGACGGCGAGGCGCTCGTCATCTGGACGACGACGCCGTGGACTCTGCCGGCGAATGTCGCGGCCGCGGTCCGGCCTGACGTCGAATACGGCCTCCGCGACGGCGGTTGGAAGCTGGCGCGCGAGGGCGAAGATTACGAGCGCGTGGCCAAGGGCGAGGAGCTCGTCGGGTTGGAGTACGAGGGGCCGTTCGACGATCTCCCCGCGCAGCAGGGAGTCGTCCACCGGGTCATCCCCTGGGACGAGGTCTCGCTCGAGGAGGGCTCCGGCATCGTCCACATCGCCCCGGGTGCGGGAACCGAAGACTTCGAGCTCTCGAAGCTTCACGACCTGCCCGTGCTCGTCGCGATCGACGAGAGCGGGCGGATGACGCAGGAGTACAGGGACCTGTCCGGGTTGACGACCGAGGAGGTCGAGCAGCCCGTGATCGAGGCGCTGCGTGAGCGGGGGCTGCTGGTCGAGGCCGGACGGATCGTCCATCGCTATCCAACCTGCTGGCGCTGCGGCACGCCGCTGCTCTTCCGCGTCGTCGACGACTGGTTCATCGCGTGCGACGAGATCCGGCAGCCCATGCTCGACGCGAATGCGACCGTCGAGTGGACACCTGCCTTCTACTCGAAGCGGATGGACGATTGGCTGCGGAACATGGGCGACTGGAACATCTCGCGCAAGCGCTACTTCGGGCTGCCGCTCCCGATCTACCCCTGCGAGTGCGGCCAGTTGAACCTGATCGGCTCGAGGGCCGAGCTCGAGGAACGGGCAACCGCAGGCCTCGATCAACTGCAGGAGCTCCACCGGCCCTGGATCGACGACGTGCCGATCAGGTGCGAGCACTGCGGCAAGGAGGTGCGGCGCATCAAGGAGGTCGGAGACGCCTGGCTCGACGCAGGCATCGTCCCCTTCTCGACGCTCGGCTGGCAGAACCCGGAGTGGGTCGAGCACGGCTTCGCGACCGGGGCCGCCGAGGGCCTCTCGGGCGCCGACCTGCCCGACCACGCCTACTGGGAACAGTGGTTCCCGGCGGACTGGATCTCCGAGATGCGGGAGCAGATCCGGCTCTGGTTCTACTCGATGTCGTTCATGTCGGTGACGCTCGAGGGCCGCTCGCCCTACCGCAAGGTGCTGACTTACGAGAAGCTGCTCGACGAGACGGGGCGCGAGATGCATCGTTCCTGGGGGAACGCGATCCTGGCGGATGAAGCGCTCGACCGGATGGGCGCGGACGTCATGCGGTGGATGTACAGCGAGCAACCGCCGGGCCAGAACATCAAATTTGGCTACGGCCCGGCGCAAGAGGTCAAGCGGCGGCTGCTCACGCTTTGGAATTCGGTCTCCTTCTTCGTCACGTACGCGCGCATCGAGGGCTTCGAGCCACGCTGGGAAGACCTGGAGAGCGGGCCGGGGGTCGAGCTGCGACCGCTCGACCGCTGGCTGCTGGCGCGCACGCAGCAGCTCGTGACCGAGATGGAGGACGCGTACGAGCGCTACTGGACACCTGCGCTGATCGCCTTCTTCGAGTCATTCGTCGATGACCTCTCGAACTGGTACATCAGGCGGTCGCGCCGGCGCTTCTACGCGCTCGACGAGGCCGCCTTCGGGACGCTCTGGTACGCGCTCGTCCAAGGATTGCGCACGATCGGGCCGGTGATGCCGTTCCTCGCCGAGCATCTGTGGCAGGTGCTCGTCGCGGGACCGTCCAAGGAAGCTCCCCGGTCCGTGTTCCTTGCCGGCTGGCCGGAGCCGACGGCCGGCCTTGTCGACGAGGAGCTCGTCGCCGACGTGGCCGAGACGCGCCGCGTCGTCGAGCTCGGCCGCCAGGTGCGCGCGACGTCAGGGCTCAAGCTTCGGCAGCCGCTGCGTCGGCTCGTCGTCGAGGGGGCTCCGCGCGCCGAGCAGCACGCCGACGAGGTCAGTGAGGAGCTCCGCGTGAAAGAGGTCGAATTCGGCGAAGTGGGCGCCACCGAGCTGCGCGTCAAGCCGAACCTGCCGGTGCTCGGGCCGAAGCTCGGCAAGGAGCTCGGCGCCGTTCGCGCCGCTCTCGAAGCGGGCGAGTTCGACGAGCTCCCGAACGGAGGCTTCCGAGCCGCGGGCCGCGACCTCTCCGCCGAGGAGGTGCTCGTCGAGCGGACCGGGAAGGAGGGCTGGGCGGTCGCGGGCGGCGACGGCGTCACCGTCGCACTAGACACGACCCTCGACGAAGAGCTCGAGCTCGAGGGCCGCGTCCTCGACCTGATCCACCAGCTGAACTCGATGCGCAAGGAGGCCGGGCTCGAGCTGACCGACCGAATCGTCGTCACGCTCCCGCAGGCCGCGTCCGATCTCCTCGAGCACGAGGACTGGATCAAGGAAGAAGTCCTGGCCGTCGAGATCCGCACCGACGGCGGCTCCGGCGAGCCCGAGATCGCCAAGGCGTGAAGCGCTGCGAGTGGGTCCCGGAGGGCGATCCGGCCTACTGCGCCTACCACGACGAGGAGTGGGGCGTGCCTTCCCACGACGACCGGTACCTGTTCGAGATGCTGACTCTGGAGGGCGCCCAGGCGGGGCTCTCGTGGTCGACCATCCTCCGCAAGCGCGAGGGCTATCGCAAGGCATTCGCGAGCTTCGACGCAGAGAAGGTCGCGCGCTTCACCAAGCGCGACATCGAACGGCTGCTCACGGACCCCGGCATCGTCCGAAATCGCCTCAAGGTCGAGTCGACGGTGAACAACGCGCGGCGGGTGCTCGAGCTGGAGAGCCTGAGCGACTACCTCTGGGGCTTCGTCGGCGGCGAGCCGCTCGTCGGTCGCTGGAAGACGCTCAGCGACATTCCCGCTGAGACCGAGGAGTCGAGGGCGATGAGCAAGGACTTGAAGCAGCGCGGCTTCCGCTTCGTCGGCCCGACGGTTTGCTATGCGTTCATGCAGGCGGCCGGCCTCGTCAATGATCACGTCGTCGACTGCTTTCGGTACGCCGAGGTCAGCTCAGCCGCAGAGACCTAGCGCGCGCAGCCGCGCGGCGTCATGATCGCCCCATGAAGGGCGGCCACACGGGCCCGGATCGGCGCTCGGGCAAGCCAAGGCGCTCGGGCGAGGATCGGCGCAAGGGCAAGCGCGACGCGGCTGGCGGCGACCGGCGATCGGGCGAGGACCGCCGCTCCGGTGACGAGCGGCGCAAAGACAAAGACGCTTAGAGGCTCCAAAGCGGAAGCTCGGTAAGGCTTCCGTAAGGCTCGGTCCGCGTTGCCGCGGGACGTGCTTTCATGTCGGGCATGAGCAGCCGGACCAAGCTTGGTCTTGGTCTCCTCGGGGCGGCGCTCTTCCTCGGGCTACTCGGCGACGAGTTACTGCGCGCCACACCGCTTGGGCTCAACCTCCTCCTCTGGGTTGCAGCATTGGCCGCTGTCCTCATCGGCCTCGGCCTTCGGCGCGGCGCGCCTCTCACGGGTGGCAGACGCTGGATGTTGCCGACGCTCGTTCTCTTCGCCGCGATGGTCGTCTGGAGGGACTCGGCCTGGCTCGTCGCTCTGGATGTGTTTGCGCTTGTCGTCGCGCTCACCCTGGGGGCCCTTCGCACTCCACGCCCCGCGCACCGCGCGGGTCTGGCGGACTACGTCGTAGGCCTGGGCTACGCTGGCGCGGCGGTGAGCGGCCGGACGATGACGCTGATGCAAGAGGACATCGACTGGAACGAGCTGCCCAAAGGGCCACAGGCCAAGCAGGCGGTGGCCGTCGGCCGCGGGCTCATGCTCGCGGCGCCGCTCCTCTTCCTCTTCGGGGCCCTCTTCGTCGCGGCCGACTCGGTCTTTCAGGGCTACGTCTCCGATGCCGTTCCCAACGCTCACGACCTGGCGACCCACCTCTTGCTCGTCGCAGTCTTCGCGTGGATCAGCGCCGGGATGCTTCGTGAATATCTTTTTCCGGCAAAGCCGGTCGACGCGGACGTGCAGCCGCCCTTCAGGCTGGGCGGGACAGAGCTCGCGGTCGTCCTCGCCCTGCTCGATCTCCTCTTCCTCGCATTCGTGCTCGTTCAGCTTCGCTATCTGTTCGGAGGCTCGTCACTGGTCGAGGAGCGCACACACCTCACCTACGCCGAGTACGCCCGTTATGGCTTTTTCGAGCTCGTGACGGTCGCCGCGCTCGTCCTTCCGTTGCTCCTGCTCGCGGACTGGATGCGCCGGCGCGAAAGCCGCAGGCACGACGCCGTCTTCCGCGTTCTGGCGGGAGCTCTGATCGTCCTGCTATTCGTGGTCATGGCCTCGGCGCTCCAGCGCATGCGGCTCTATCAGCGCGAGTACGGCCTCACCGAGCTTCGGCTGTACGCGACGGGCGTGATGATCTGGCTTGCCGTCGTCTTCGTGTGGGCCGCCGCCACCGTGCTGCGCGGTCGGCGCGACCTCTTTGCCGTCGGTGCGCTCGTGAGCGGGTTCGCCGCGATCCTCGTCATGAACGTGCTCAATCCGGATGCGCTGATCGCCCGGACTAATCTCGATCGTCCGAACCTCGACCTGCCCTACCTGATGAACCTCAGCGACGACGCTACGCCGACGTTGGTGAAAGCGCTCCCGTCGCTCGATCCCGCTCTTCGTGCCCAACTCGAGGAGGAGCTCGCCTCCCGCCGGCGCGAGCCCGCGGATTGGCGGACGTGGAACTGGAGCCGGCACGAGGCACAGGCCGCCCTCGACAGAGTTCCCTAACTTAGTTTTGGCTCTCGGCGAGCGCGAGCTCGCGGCGCAGCTCGACCGGCAGGCGGAACTCGACGTCCTCCTCCACGACCCGGTGCGCGGAGATGTCCTCGACCCCGTGCGCGCGGAACCAGTCGCAGACGCGCTCGACGAGCTTCTCCGGCGCGGACGCGCCTGAGGCGACCCCGACAGTCTCGATCCCCTCGATCCAGGCCTCGTCGATCCCCGTCTCGTCGTCGATCAGGTGCGCTTCGACGCCGCCGGCGCGCGCCACCTCGACGAGGCGGTTCGAATTCGAGCTGTTGCGCGAGCCGATCACGAGCAGCAGGTCTACCTCCTCCAGCAGGTCCTTCACCGCCCACTGCCGGTTGGAGGTCGCGTAGCAGATGTCCTCCTTCTTCGGCGCGCGAATCTGCGGGAAGCGGCGGCGCAGCGCCTTGATGATCTCGCCCGTCTCGTCGACCGAGAGCGTCGTCTGGGTGATGTAAGCGACCTTCGCATCGGACGGCAGCTCGACCGCCTGCGCGTCCTCGACGGACTGGACGAGGATCGTCGACTCGGGGGCCTCGCCGGTTGTCCCGACCACTTCCTCGTGGCCCGCGTGGCCGACGAGGACGACGGTGTAGCCCTCGGCCGCGTAACGGCGCGCCTGCACGTGCACCTTGGTCACGAGTGGGCAGGTCGCGTCGATCGTGTTCAGCCCGCGACCTGCGGCGTTGCGGTAGACCTCGGGCGCAACCCCGTGCGCCGAGAGGACGACCGTCTCGCCCTCGGGCACCTCACGCTCGTCCTCGACGAAGATCGCGCCGCGGGCTTCCAGGTCGCGCACGACGTGGGCGTTGTGGACGATCTGCTTGCGGACGTAGACGGGCGGCCCGTGCAGGTCGAGGACCTTCTCGACGGTGTCGACGGCGCGCTCGACCCCTGCGCAGTAGCCGCGCGGGGAGGCGAGGAGGACGCGCTTCACCATCGCGGCCAGTCTAGCCCCGCAACCTAGGTCACTTGGCCCGAGGGAAATCGAGGAACCGCTATACGCCTTGCAAAGATGGGCCGTCTGGCCTATTCACAAGCGCAGGCGAGGTCGTTACCGTCACGCCACTGGGCGATGCGAACCGCGGTATGTGCGTACCTGGCCACGAAAGGGCCGCGGTGAGCAATCTGGGAGGCCCGCCGCACTGACCCCCCCGAGCGGCGGGCCTTCTGCTTTCACTTTCCAGTCGGCACTCGCTATGCGGCGGCGAGGCCTTTCGTCGTGCCGTTCGCGCGGGCTTGGCGGCGCAGCGTGACGCGACCTATCATCTCCAGCGCCTCGTGAACCCCTGGCAGGCTCGCTGATGCTCTTCCGACGACGCCGTCGGGTCGCCGACGCCGCGCGGTCTCCGAACGGGGCGGAGGCGGCGAAGCCACCTCCCGCGCGCGACCGGGAGCTTGCGGCCGTCACGTCGCTCTCGAGCTCGCTCGCGCGCGCGCGCGACGTTCCGTCGGTCGCGCGCACTCTGCTCGAGGAATGCTTCTCGCTGCTCGGGGTCGACTTCGCGGCGGTGGCGCTCGTCAGCGACGACGGCAAGCAGGCCGAGGGCATCGCGGCACGCGACCGCAGCGGCGAGCCCGCCTGGTGGCTGGAGGTGTCGCTCGATTTCGAGCACGAGCCGTCGGGGATCGCGAGCGCGGTCTACGAGGGGGCACCGGTTGTCGTCTACGACATCGCCGGCTCCGCTGGCGTGAACCGCCGGCTAGCCGAGGAGGTCGGGGCGAAGAGCGCCGCATTCGTCCCGCTCGTCTCCGGCGAGCAGGTCCCGGCGGTGCTCGTGATCGCGACCAGCGAGCAGAAGGTCTTCACGAGCGAGGAACTCGCGCTCCTCCAGGCGCTCGCCGCGGAGGCGGCGCTGGCGCTCGAGCGAACGCGCTCTGCGGACGCGCTCGCCGAGGCGCTCGAGCGTGAGCGGCTCGTCGCCTCGATCGGGCGTAAGGTGCGCTCCGAGCTCGACCTCGAAGCCGTGCTCAGAGTGGCCGTCGAGGAGACTGGCAAGGCAGCAGGCGTCACGCGCTGCTTCATCCGCCTCGGCGAGCCGGGGGGGCCGATGCCGATTCGGGCCGAGTGGGACGCAGAGGGCTTCGTCCCGATCGGCTTCTCCTCGGAGCGGCTCCCGGTTTCGAACCTCGCCGCGGGGGAAGGCCGCACCGTCGCCGTCGGCGACATCCGCGAGGAGCCGGCGCTGGACGATCCGAAGCTCGGCGGCCGCCAGACGCTCCTCGACCTCGACACGGTTGCCGTGCTCGCGACGCCGATTCTCGTCTTTGACCGCATGATCGGCATCTTCGGATTCCACCGCTCCGAGCCTGGCGCCTGGTCGGAGGCTCACGTCTCGCTCGCCGAGGCGGTCGCCCGCGAGGTAGCCATC
Source organism: Gaiellaceae bacterium (assembly GCA_036001625.1). Lineage (GTDB taxonomy): Bacteria > Actinomycetota > Thermoleophilia > Gaiellales > Gaiellaceae > VAXT01. The sequence continues at coordinate 20,282 of DASYUD010000050.1, read as the reverse complement.
GCCGTCCACGCGGCCCAGCTGCTCGAGGAGAACGCTCGCCGGCTCGAGCAGCAGACAGCCCTGCTCAAGGCGGCCCAGGTGGTGGGGAGCGAGCTTCATCTCGACACCGTGCTGCAAAGGCTCGTCGTCGAGGTCACGAACCTGCTCGACGCGGACGCCGCCGACTGCTACCTCCACGACACCGATCGCGCCGTGCTCCGCTGCGCGGCCGTCAACGGCCTCGATCCGGCGCTGCTCGAGCTCGAGTTTCCCGCCGAGCAGGAGATCGCCGGGCGCTTCCGGGAGCCGATCCTGCACCCGGCCTACGAGGGGTTCGCGAGCGCAATCGCCGCTCCGATGACGTGGTCGGGTAAGCGGCGTGGGTTCCTGGGCGTGGCCACCCGCGACCCCGAGCGGCGCTTCGGCAAGCTCGAGTCGGACCTCCTCGAGACCTTCGCGGGCCTCGCTTCGCTCGCCGTCCGGAACGCGGCCAGCTTCGAGCAGGGCGTTCGGCAGGCGAGGGTTCAGCGCGGTTTCTACGGGATCGCCTCGGCGCTCGCGGAGCCGCTCTCGCAGGCGGCGACCCTCGACGCGGTCGCGCAGGCGGCGAGCGAGGCGCTCGGCGGCTCCTTCGCAGCGGTGCTGATGCCGGGCGGGCGGGGGCTCGAGCTGGTCGCCTCCTACCAGTTGCCGGCGCGTCTCGCGGAAGCGCTCGGCGAAGGCGTTCCCGAATCGGCCGCCGCGCTCGTCGCCGGCGCGCGCGATCGGCACCTCCTCTCCGCCTCGTCGCTTGCGGACGACGACCGCTTCGGGGACGAATGGCGGAGGCTGGCTGCCAAGTTCGGCTCGCGCTCGCTGCTCGCGATCCCGGTCGATCCCCCTCGCCGCGAGGAGGGCGGGCTCGTTGTCGTCTTCTTCGCGGACGAGCGAGCGTTCAGCGCCGACGACCTCGAGCTCTCCCGCCGCCTCGCCGGCGCTGCCCGGGGCGCTCTCGAGCGAAGCGATCTGTACGAGAGCGAGCGCAAGTCGCGCGCGCTCTCCCAGCAGCTGGCGCGCATGGGCGGCCTGCTGGCGACGGAGCTCGAGCCCGCAGCCATCCTCGAGGAGGTGGCCGACCAGGCGTCTGCGCTGCTGGGCGTAGATGCCTGCGTCATCCAGGTCCTGAATGAGGAAGAGGAGCTCGTCGTGAGCGCCGTCGCCGGGGGGACCGGGACCGTCGTGGGAGCCCGTCTGCCCGCGTCTGCCCGGCCCGCGGGCGACGTCGTGCAATCCCGGTCGCCCGTCGTCCTCGCCGATGCCGCGACCGATCCGCGCCTGGTCGCCGATGACCCGGTCCTCGCGGCCGGGCACTCCGCCTATCTCGGGGTGCCGCTGATCGGCATGGAGGGCGGCCTCCAGGGAGTGCTCGCCGTGTACGGGCGGGCCCCGCGGGCCTGGCGCGAGGAGGAGGTCGAAGCGCTTTCAGCGCTCGCCGGCAACGCTTCGGCGGTGCTCTCGAACGCCGAGCTCTACCAACGCGTTGCCCTGGAGCGCGAACGGAGCTACGCCATCCTCGCCAACATCGCCGATGGAATCGTCGCCGTCGACCGCGACGACAAGGTCGTCCTCTGGAACCGGTCGGCCGAGCAGATCACGGGCGTGCCGGCGACCGCCGCCCTCGACCGCACTCCCGTCGAGGTTCTTCAGCGTGAGCTCGCCGTGGACGACGAGGGGCGGCTCGGCGAGCGGCTGCTGCCGGTCCAGCGCGGCGGCGAGGAGGTATGGCTCTCGCTCACAGAGGCAGTCATGCGAGACCCGGTGGGAGCCGTCGCCGGCCGGATCTTCGCCTTCCGCGACGTCTCGACGGAGCGGATCGTGGAGGAGATGAAGTCCGGCTTCGTCTCCACGGTGTCGCACGAGCTGCGCGCGCCGCTGACCTCGATCTACGGCTTCGCCGAGACGCTCCTGCGTCAGGACGTCCTCTTCGGCGAGGAGGAGCGGCAGACGTTTCTCCGCTACATCGCCTCGGAGGCGCAGCGCCTGACCGCGATCGTGGACACCCTGCTCAGCGTCGCAAGGCTCGAGGCGGGCGACCTCCAGGTCGAGCTCGAGCCGACGGACGTGCGCTCGGTCGTCTCGGAGGCCGTGACGAGCGTCCGCGAGTCGGCGGCAGTCAACGAGCACGGCTTCGTGCTCGACCTGCCCGACGAGCCGCTCGCGGCCTCGGCCGACCGAGAGAAGCTCCGCCAGATCCTGGCCAATCTGCTCGACAATGCAGTCAAGTTCTCGCCGGACGGAGGCACCGTGACCGTCGAAGCCCGGCGCAGCAGCGGCCACGTCGAGGTCCGCGTCGTCGACGAGGGCCCGGGGATTCCCGAAGCCGAGCGCGAGCGGATCTTCTCGAAGTTCCACCGCGCCGACAGCTCGGTCCGAGGCGGCGGCGGCGTCGGTCTGGGCCTGTTCATCGCGCGTGGCCTCGTCGGCGCCATGGGCGGGCGGATCTGGGTCGACTCGGCCGAGGGCGGCGGCTCGAGCTTCGCCTTCGAGCTGCCACTCGCCGCCGAGTCTGGGCCGGGGGACGACTGAGCTCCGTGCGCGACGGGCATAGAGAAGCGGACACGCGTATGGCGAAGGTTCTCGTAATCGACGACGAGGCTCCGATCCGCCTCCTCTGCCGGGTCAACCTCGAGGCCGCCGGCATGGAGGTGCTCGAGGCCGGGGACGGGCCGACGGGGCTCGGAGCGGCTCGCGCCGAGCGCCCGGACGTGATTCTGCTCGACGTGATGATGCCCGGCATGGACGGGTGGCAGGTCCTGGAGGAGCTGCTCGAGGACCCCAGGACCAGGGAGATCCCGATCATCTTCCTCACCGCCCGCGCTGAGCTCCGCGACCGCACTCGGGGGCTCGAGCTCGGTGGAGTGGAGTACGTGACGAAGCCGTTCAACCCCGTCGAGCTCGCGCCGCTCGTCCAAGACCTACTCGAGCGCGTCGCCCGCGGTGAGAGCGAGCAGCTGCGTCGCGAGCGCCTCGCGGAGCTACGCCAACTCCTCGTCGGCGATTAGCCGGCGAAATCTGCGGTTACGAGTCTCGTCGTCCTCCCGGCGAGGCCGACTCCAACCCGTCGGAAGCCCCGGTCGAGCAAAGTTGCACGATGCGGTGGGCTGGCAAGCCACATCCGCACGACGACGGCGGCGCTGAAACCTGGCCCGCTGCCGTAGGCGAGGTTCTCGCCGAGGTACCTCGCGCGGACGCCGAACCGGCGCAGGCGCTGGACGAAGAGGCCGTGGTCGAAATAGCCCCTTCGTGCCATGTCCACGGAGTGTGCCCGCGCCGCCCGCTGGAGCTTGGGGCCGACGCTGAGCGCCGGAACGCCGTTCGCCGTCCGCACACCGTTCATCGCGCGGAGGATCGCGTACTCGCCCGCGCTCGGGCTGGTGGCGGCTGTGGTCGTCGGCGGCGTGGAGTCGGCGGCGGCGGCGGTCCCGGGAACGGCTGGCGAAAGTACGAGCAGCAGCGCGACGACGCTGAGAATGCGGCGTTTCTCAGACATCAGGGAGTCAGGCGCGGCAGTGTACTGCCTTCGGGGGATAGTTGCCAGGCTAGAAAGTTGTGAGGTTCTCAGTTGGTTCTCAGTTTTGCGGGCTATCGAGCCGTCTGGGCGAGAAGGATGCCGACAAGGACGAGTCCGCCGCCCGCCAGTTGCACGGCCGACAGAGACTCGCCGAGCCACGCATACGCGACGACCGCGCCGGCCACGGGCTCGAACATCGCGGCGACCCCCGCGCGCGTCGCCGAGATGTGGCGAAGCGCGCCGACGAGCAGGCCGAAGGGGACGATCGTCCCGGCGACGATCATCGCCAGCATCAGGAGCCAGACCGGGAGAGTCGTGCTGAGCAGCGTCCCGTCGAGCAGGACGCGGTCATCGACGAACCCCGCCGGAAACGACCACCAGGGCTGGAGGATCGCCCAGAAGACGGCAGCGAACGCGAAGCCGAGGCAGACGAGCGAGACCGGGTCGCGCCGGCCGACCGCGTGCTCGGCGAGGAGGATGTAGAAGGAGAACGTCACCGCCGAGCCGAGTGCCGCGGCGACGCCCACGGCGTCGAGCGAGAGGCCTCCCCAAAGGTCGACGACGAGCGACAGGCCGGCAAACGCGAGGATCAGCGCGACCCAGATCCGCCGCCTGACGGTCTCCTTCGCCCCGAATCGAGCCCAGAGGGCGAGGAGCACCGGCGCCGTGTACTGGATCAGGAGCGCGATCCCGATCTCCAGTCGGCGGATGGCGAGGAAGTAGAAGAGTTGGACGAACGCGAGCCCGCCGATTCCAAATGCGGCGAGGTAAAGAGTCTCGCCGCGCCGGACCCGAAGGCTCTGCGGCCGCGCCACGGCCAGCGCCGCGGCGAGTGCGAGCGCCGCCCCCGTCGAGCGGACCTCGGTCAGCCGCAGCGACGAGAGGCCGGAGCTGAGGATCGCCTTCGAGACGGTCCCGTTGATGCCCCACAGGCCCGTCGCCGCGAGCACCATCGCGTAGCCGAGGAGAGGGCGGCGCGCGCGCGGCTCTTCGCTTGTGGACGGGATCGGCTCCATCACGCGGTCGAGTCTGTCGCCGTAGCCGTTGTCAGTTCAGGCAATGCTCCGTCCGTCTCCACCCCTAGCATGGAACGGTGAAACGATGCGGGAGATGTAGCCGCGACAAACCCTTCGCCGAGTTCCATCGGCGCGGGGAGAAGCACCAGGCATGGTGCAAAGAGTGCAGACGCCCGTATGACAGGGCCTACCACCAGCGAACCCGCGACCGACGCCTCGCGCAAAAACGAGTCCAGCACGATGAGTTCATGGCGTGGTACCGCGAACTCAAGAATCGGACTCCCTGCGCCGATTGCGGCGGGATGTTTCTTCCGTCAGCCATGGAGTGGGACCACCTTCCCGGGCGACCGAAGCTCAAAGAGGTGAGCACGCTTATCCGGCGTCACAACCGGAAGCTGATTCTCGACGAGATCGCGAAATGTGAACTTGTCTGCGCGAACTGTCACGCGGTACGCTCAGTAGTGAGAAATCGGGGTGTAGCTCAGCCTGGTTAGAGTGCTGCGTTTGGGACGCAGAAGTCGCCGGTTCGAATCCGGCCACCCCGACTGTGAAGGGCGTCGTCATCCGCGCTCCCACGCTTGACGACGCGCCGGCAGTCGCCGCGCTCATCCACGCGCGGGACCGAGCCGACTTGGCCCAGGAGCGCACGATCGACTTCACGGGCGAGGAGCTGCGCGCCTGGTGGGCGCGGCGGCCCGAGCGGCTCGTGACGGACGCCTGGGTGGCGGTCGTCGACGAGCACATCGTCGGCTATTCGCACGCGCAGAGAGAAGGCCACCTCGCCAACGTCGCGGACGAGTCGTGCGTCCACCCCGACTTCCGGAGCCGTGGGATCGGCTCGCAGCTCGTCGGGCTCGCGGAGGGCTGGACGCGAGAGCGGGCGCTCCCTCGGCTGCTCGTGCACGTCGTCACCGACGAGGGCCGCCGTCTACTCGAAGAGCGCGGCTTCGAGCTCGTCCGCTTCTTCTGGCGAATGGAGGTCGAGCTCGACGAGGAGCCGCCGCGCCCGGAGCCGCCGGCCGGCTTCGTCATCCGCACCTACCGGCCCGGAACCGACGACGAGGCGCTCCACGCGATGCACCAGGAGGCCTTCGCCGGCCACTGGGAGTTCGTCGCGCACCCACTCGAGAACTGGCTCCGTTGGCGCACCGAGCGCGGGGACTACGACCCGGACCTGTGGCAGATCGCCCTCGAAGGCGAGGCCGTCGCCGGCGCCGCCCTCTGCTTCGCCGCGCGCGAGCACGGCTGGGTGCTCGACCTCGCTGTCGGGACGCGCTGGCGCAGGCGCGGCCTCGGGCTCTCGCTTCTCCAGGCGGGGTTCCACGAGCTGTACCGCCGCGGGCACACGCACGTCGGGCTCGAGGTCGACTCGGAGAACGAGACGGGCGCGACGCGCCTCTACGAGCGGGCCGGGATGCGGGTGACGCGCCGCTACGCGACCTTCGAGAAGCTGCTCAGCGACTGATCGCAGCCGCGCGAGTGGGCTGCTTCGCGGGCCGCTCCGGGGGATTCGCGTCCACGAGCACCGCGGCCAGAAGCAGTACCGCCATCGCCACGGCGCTCTCGCCGAGGAGGCTCCGGGAGATCGCCGGCGAGCCTGTGCCGCGGCCTCGCTGGAGCGCGGGGCGGACGACGAAGTGGTGGAGCGCGCCCCACGAGAGCGCGACGCCGACGAGCGCGCTCTTCAGGAGCAGCACCTGTCCGTAGCGTTCCTGCCAGAGATCAGAGGCCGCGGGCAGGCGCACGTACGCGAGGTATGCGCCGGCCATGACCATCAGGCCGACGAGAACCGCGGCGAGCTGCGAGAAGCGTAGGAAAGCCTCGCGGCGCAGCGCAGCGGCCGTCGGCCAGACGACGAAAGCGAGCTGCGCGAGCCCCCCGACCCAGAGGCAAGCGGCCGAGAGGTGCACCCAGTCGGCGAGCTCGGAGCGCCACGAGGAGCCCGTGTCCACCGCCGAGTGCCCCGAGAGCGAGAGGCCCGAGCAGAGCACGAGCCCGAGCACGAGGGCAGGCCAGAGCAGCACGGGGCGCTCGGTGAGCCAGGCGAGGAAGAGGATCGCCCCGAGCAGCGCGAAGCCGAGCGTCATCACGATGAAGGCAGTCCCGAAGCGCGTGCCCTGGGCGAACGGCGAGAGGTCGCCGTATATCAGCCGCCCGAGCGGGAGTTGGAACGCGTCGCGGGCGCGCAGAAGGAAGCCGAGGATGCCGAGCTCGATGCTGGCAACGAGCCCCGCTCCGACGACGAAGTAGAAGCGCCGCTCGAGGGCCGGCGTCCCGCGCCGGCCGATCACGAGCAGGCGGAAGGCGAGACCGCCGACGAGGAGCGCGAGCCCCAGGAAGTACCCCCACCGGACGACATACTCGAGAATCGTCGGGCCCGACGACCCGTAGGCCTCGGTCGGAGGCGGCGGGACCACCCTGACGCCGAAGGTGTAGACGCCCGAGAGCACGTGCCCTTCGAGCGAAGTGACGTGCCAGCGCACCGTGTAGGCGCCCTTCGCGAGCCGCCGCAGCGGCACGATGGCGACCCGCCCGTCTCCGGTCGAGCGCGCCGGTGCCGCTGTCACCCGCTTGCCGGTTGCGCTCCGCACCTCGATCGAGTCCGGAAAGACGTCGATCCCCTGGTCGAAGCGCAGCGTGACCGCGTTGGGGGCGGAGGAGAGGCGAGCGGCGAACGTCGGCTCACGCTGAAGGAGGTTCGCGTGCGCGAGCGCGGAGGCGGGGAAGGCGAGGGCGGCGAGTGTTGCGGCGGCGAGCGCCCTCATTGCCCGCCGGCGAGCGGTGACAAGTGGCCGAAGATCGGCGCCACGTTCCTGTCGCAGAAGAGGAGCACGGAGATGGCGATGAAGACCAGCGCGAAGCCGGCGTTGAAGACGGGCGAGCGAGGCCGGACGAAGCGGCCCAGGGGGAAGAGCGCGCCGACGAGCATTGTCCAGCCGAGTGCATGGTGGAGAAAGGCCGAGCGCGAGAAGAGCCAGGGGTTCTGCTCGTGGATGAGGAAGGCGCCGCCCGAGACGACGAGCGCGAACGGCATCGTCAGCTCCCACAGCCGGCTCCGCAGCTTGCCGCGGACGAGACCGAGCTGGGCCGCGCCCGCGAGCATCATCGCCTGCGCCCAGGCGCCATGAGCGAGCATGTGGATCGCCGAGCTCGTGAAGAAGACCATCACCGGCCACATGAAGAGGCCCATCACGAAGGCGACGCCCGGCCAGAGGTAGGCGCGCCAGCTTCGGCGCCGCCACACATCTCGCCCGACGATCGTCTCCGCGAGCAGGCAGAGGCCGAGGAAGACGAACCCGGCCGCGAACATCCAGTGGACGACCTCGGGCGGAGGTTCCATCAGCGTTCGCCCTCCTCCGCTTCCTCGAGGTCGGCGAGGAGCCCCGGCACGACCCAGAAGTGAAAGACCGCGCCTACGAGGACGACGAGGAGCGGCGGCTGGATCGCGAGGTGCCAGAATCCCTGCCCGTCGGGATCGAGCATCGTGAGCCGGTGGGGCTGGACGAGCGCCCACACGAGCCCCACGAGGGCGGTCAGCGGTCCAAGCGCGGAGACGGCAGTCTGCCGCCGCGAGGGTCGCGTCCTGACCTCAGCTCGCTCGCCGACGAGCTCGGTGTCCATCCCCTCACCTCCTCGATCGATTCTACGGTCCGCTCGACGTTCTCTGCACGTCCCTGTAGATCTCGGCGCGCTCCTCGCCTCCGAGGAAGCGCAGGAAGAAGTACGCGCTGACGGCGAAGAGGACGGCGGCCTGCTCGAGCGCCATCGCGGCCCCCCCGATCTGCTGGTCGGTGAGGGGCGAGAGGCCCCAGAGGCGGGGCGCGTGCTCGTAGAAGTCGTAGACCGCGTCCGGGATGAGCGCGAGCAGCAGGCCGAGTGGGCTCGCGAGGACGAACGCGGCAAAAAGGTACGTGGCGCGCGCTCCGTCGGAGAGGCCGTGCGGCTGGTGCTGGAGCGCGGGCCACCAGAAGAGGCAGCCGGCGGCGAAGTAGCAGGCGTGCTCGACGTGGATGAGGCTCATCGGGTGGCGCAGAGCCGCGTCGTAGGCGGCCGGGATGTGCCACGCGAAGTACGTGCCGAGCCACAGCGGCAGTGCCACGAGCGGGTGCGTGAATCCTCGTAGGACGCGCGGGAGCGTGAGCCCCGGGGGCAGGCCGACCACGCAGAGCGCGGGCGCCCACTCGGCGAGGACGACGTTCTGGAGCAGGTGCGCCGAGAGCAGATAGTGGAGCGCGAGGTGGTGCAGCGGGGTGACGAAGGCGGCGAGGATCAGGAGGAGGCCGGCGGCGAAGCAGGCGATTCGCCAGCGCTCGGCCGGGTGACGGCGGAGGGCGAGTGCGTACGCGAACGCGAGGGCCGGAACGAGGGCCAGCGCCTCGAAGTCCAGGGCCCACGCGTAGGGGTCATGCACCGGCAGGACGCTACGCTATGAGCTTCCGCGGGCGTAGCTCAGTGGTAGAGCGCGAGGTTTCCACCCTCGATACGCGGGTCCGATTCCCGCCGCCCGCTTCGTCCGACCGGCCAGCTAGTCTGTTGCCTAGAATGAAAACGAAGGAGCGTGATGAGGCGCGAACGCTTCGGCGCGAACAGGGACTGTCGGTCAAGGAGCTTGCTCGCCGTCTCGGCGTATCTCAATCCTCGGTAAGCCTCTGGGTTCGAGACATCGAGCTCTCGAATGCCCAGCGGGAGGTGCTTCGACAGCGGATGCGAACCGGATGCGCCGGATCGAGCTGGACTGTGGCGAAGGCGCTCGAGCGGCGACGCGAGGCGCAGGAGCAAGGGAAGGCGATGGCGCGACGTGGAAACGTCCTTCACGCGGCTGGCGCCATGCTCTTCTGGGCCGAAGGTTCGAGGAACAGGAACGCCGTCCGGTTCACCAATTCCGATCCGGCGATGGTTTCGTTCTTCCTACAATTTCTACGAACTTGCTTCGGAGTTCCGGACGCGAAGGTCGCTGTTACTTGCAATCTCTTCGCTGACCACGTCGAGCGCCAACGAAAGATCGAGCAGTTCTGGCTCGATTTGCTTCGGCTACCGCGAACGTGCCTTCGCAAATCGAGCGTCAACGTCTACTCGAAGTACACCAAGAAGAAGCGGCGCAACAAGCTTCCGTACGGGACGTGCCGGCTCGCCGTGCACGACACCCGCATCGTTCAGAGCATCTATGGCGCGATTCAGGAGTACGGCGGCTTCGACCGCGAGGAATGGCTCATGTAGACCGGCTCGCGTCTTACGGAAGTAGAGTCGCCGTCTCGATGGACGAGCCCTGCCGCTTCTGCGATATCGTGGCGGGCCGCCGCCGCCAGGAGATCGTCTACGCGGACGACACCGTCGTCGCCTTCCTCTGCGAGCCGCCCGCGACCTGGGGCCACCTCCTCGTCGTACCGCGCGAGCATCGCCGTGACATCTGGTCGGTCGAGAGCCACGAAGCCGAGGCGACGATGGCCGTGGCGAGGCTGCTCGCTGGCGTCGTGCGAGCCGCGCGGCGGCCTCGCTACGGAATCGAGTCGGCGAGCGGCTCGATCGCCGAGGCGGTGGGCTCGAGCTCGCCGGACTCGAGGCCGGCGGCGATCTCGCGCGCGAGCTCGAGCGCCTCGCGCTCCTGGTCGGCGTCGAGCACGGTGTTGACCGTCGCCAGAACCTGGCCGTCGGAGACGAGCTCGGCGGCGACGGTATGGAGCTCGCGCTTCGCGATGTAGGGGTCGTCGGGCACGCCGACGCGCACGGTGATCTCTCGGCCGTCGGGGAGCGAGGCCCGCTGCTCGATCGTGCGTCCGCGCAAGCTCATCGGCTCTGACATTTCGCCTCGGGCTGCGGCCTAAACGTCCGACCCTCCCGCAATGCTCCCGAGCGACGTGCAGGAGCGCCTGGTCCGCTTTCGAGCCTCGACGATCCTGGCCGTCCTCGGGATCGCAATCGCCGTCGCAATCGTCCTCGAGGTCGTATGGATCGCGCGCCAGGTACTCACCTGGATCCTCATTGCCGTCTTCTTCGCGCTCGCCCTGAACCCGCTCGTCGACTGGATTCAGCGGCACGGCGTCCGTCGCCGGGGCTTCGCCACCGGAATCACGTTTCTGGTCGTTCTCGGGCTCATCGTGGGTCTGGGAGCGCTTTTCATTCCCACGCTCGTCGACGAGGTGAACGGGTTCGTCCGCGCCCTCCCCGGCTACGTCGACGACCTGACGCACAGGCGCGGCAGGCTCGGATTCCTCGAGAGCAAATACCACGTGACCCAGCGCGTACGTGACGCCGTCCAGGAAGGAGGGGCGACACGCGTTCTCGGCCTGACCGGTACGGCTTTGGCGATCACAAAGGGGATCATCACGGCCATCGTCGCCACGGTGACGATCTTGTTCATGACCTTCTTCATGCTCCTCGAAGGCCCGGCGTGGCTGGAGCGCTTCTACGGCCTCCTGCCGGACAGCTCGCGTCAGCGCTGGCGCGGGATCGGGAGGGACATCTACCGCACGGTCGGCGGCTACGTGACGGGCAACCTCTTGATCAGCGTCATCGCAGGAATCGCCTCGGCGATCGTGCTGCGCGTGCTCGGCGTCCCCTACGCGATAGCGCTCGCCCTGCTCGTCGCGATCCTGGATCTAATTCCGCTCGCCGGAGCCACGCTCGCCGCGATCATCGTCAGCACCGTTGCCTTTCTCGACGGGACCGTGAAGGGATTCATCGTCGTCGCCTTCTTCGTCGTCTATCAGCAGGTCGAGAACCACGTCCTTCAGCCCGTCGTCTACAGCCGGACGGTGCAGCTTTCGCCGCTCGCAGTCCTCATCGCGGTGCTGATCGGCGCGGAGCTCGCCGGTGTGCTCGGCGCGCTCGCGGCGATCCCGGTCGCCGGCACGATCCAGGTCCTACTCCTCGCCTGGCTCGAGGCGCGGCGGAAGCGGTCCCCGCGTGGGGCCGCAGCAGGCACGGTCTGATCTAGGAATCCCTCGTTTCGGGTATCGCACGCGAACTGGCTGGCCGATGTCATTCGCATGCGCACAGCCGGCGCCCTCGTCGCGCTTACCGTCGTCGCGGCCCTCTCGGTCTCCGACGCGCTTGGGGTGCAGACGCAGCAAGCGGCCCGCCCGAAAGTCAGCGCGGGCCCCACCGTTCTTCTCAGCGCGCTCGAGGCCGACGTCGTTTCCCGCATGAACGGGCGGCGCGCGGCACGCGGGCTCCGGCCTCTGCGAGTCTCCCGCGGGTTGACAGCCGCGGCGAACTTCCACAGCCACCAGATGGGCCTGTTCGGGTTCTTCGAGCACGAGTCGCGGAACGGGTCCGCGTTCTGGCGCCGCATCGAGCGCTTCTACCCGTCGCGGGGCTACCGCACCTGGTCGGTCGGCGAGAACATCTTCTGGGAGTCGCCCGCAGCGACCGGACCGAGTGCCGTGCACGAGTGGATGGCTAGCCCGCCCCACCGGGAGAACATCCTCTCCCGCGAGTGGCGTGAAGTGGGAATCGCCGCTGTCCACTTCGACGTGGCGCCGGGCGTCTTCGGCGGCCGACCGATCACGATCGTCACCGCTGATTTCGGGCTCAGACGCTAGTTCAAGAGGGGCGCGGTACCCTGTGTTCGCGCGCCTGTAGCTCAGTGGAAGAGCGTCGGCCTTCTAAGCCGGTGGTCGGGGGTTCGAGTCCCTCCAGGCGCATCGCCGCTGATGGAGCCGATTTCGCCGGAAGCGGCAGCAAAATCAGCCTGTTTTGGCGAAGCGACCGGGTAGCTCCGCTTCGAGCCGGTTCGTACCGCCTCAGACCTCTTCGCGGGGGTCTAGCCGGGGCGGCGCGGGGAGCTGACGGGCGTCTCACTCTGGGCCGCTGAACGAGGACGGGAACGAGCAGCTACGCTCGCGGCCTGACGGCCGAGATCTGTCTCATCTGCCTAAAGGAGATCGAGCCGGAAGGCTCCGACCCATGCCGCGTCAAGATTGTCGCGAGCGACGAGCACGCCTCATGGGAGTGGCACGCGCACGAGGCGTGCATCAGAGCCGCGCTTCATCCTGACGTTCAGGCGGAGGCCGGTGGGGAGTTGGATTAATCGCGCGATGCCGGCTCGGCTCCGTTAGGTGCTTGCTCGAGCGCAAGCCGTACCGCTCGCGGCGGCCGGCCCCTGGTAGCCTCGCGCCCGTCAATGGCAGAGGCACAGCAGCCCAGCTACGTGGTGCTACGCCAGGTAGGCGAGGGCCAGTGGCAGCTGGCCGGCGAAGTAGGCCGACGGCCCGGCCTGACCGCGCGAGCCGCACGCGCCCAGGCAATCCAGGATGCCACCGGCGGCAAGGCCACGGCGGACGAGGTCTACAAGGCCGTGCTGCGCAGCGAATGGCGCATCGCCTCCGAGTAGCCCGGCCGCCGAAGAACTGATTTCAGAAGGACTCATCCGGGCTGGCCGGAGGCGGTTGACGAATGGGCGCTCTCTCGTACGGTGAGAGAGATGAAGCGGATCGCAGCCGTCATGGGCGCAGCCCTCATCCTGTTCGCCTTGGGGTTCAGTCTCGTCCGCGACAATGGGCCGGGTAGTCGGGACCCCAAAGGCGCTCCTATCTACAGCGCTACCTACATGGTCACCAGTTGGGAGATTCGCCCGCCGGATCCGCCGTCGCCGCTAGACGGCTCGGACCTGCCGGTGAGCGGCTCCTCTGAGGGCAACTGAGCTCCGGCCTTTCGGCACAACTCCGTTTCACACGCGTGCGCCTCGCGCCGATAGCCTGAAACCGGAGGGAGGCCCGCGGCCGGCCCCGAGCGCGGGCCCGTAGAGCGGCTATCCTGGGCCGTGCGCGGTGGCGGTAGCTCAGTCGGTAGAGCCCCGGGTTGTGGTCCCGGTGGTCGGGGGTTCGAGTCCCCTCCGCCACCCCTCGCCTCTCGCCTCGCGAACCGATGAAGATCGTCGCGTCGCGGCCGTTCCCCGGCCCGGCGTGGGACGAGCTCGACGAGGTCGAGTACCTCGCGGCACCCCTTCCCGGGGGCCTGGGCGGCGTGCGGCGACGAATCGAGGCGCTCGCCGTCGTCTCCGAGCGGATCGACGAACGCACGCTCGAGCTGCTGCCCGACCTGCGCCTCGTCGCGAACTACGGCGTCGGCTACGACGGGATCGAAATCGCCGCCTGTGCGGCCCGCGGCGTCGCCGTCTCGAACACGCCGGGGGTTCTCGACGCGGCCACGGCCGACCTGACCATGTCCCTGATCCTCGCCACGCGCCGCCGAGTCGTCGAGAGCGACGCCTTTGTGCGGGCCGGGCGCTGGGGATCCGAGTGGGTCTCGACGAGCCTTCTCGGCGAGGAGGTGAGCGGCGCGACACTCGGCATCGTCGGCCTGGGCCGGATCGGCTCCGCGGTCGCCCGCCGCGCGCGGGGCTTCGACATGCGGATCCTGTACACGGGCCGCAAAAGGCGACCCTCGACCGAGGAGGACGAGCTCGGCGTCGAGTTCCGCGAGCTCGACGACCTTCTCCGCGAGTCGGAGATCGTCACCCTGCACGTCCCGCTCACCCCCGAGACCGAGCGTCTCATCGATGCCCGCCGCATCGCGCTCCTTCGCCCGGGTGCCTGCCTCGTGAACACCTCGCGCGGGGCGATAGTCGACGAGCCCACTCTCGTCGAGGCGCTCGTCGCGGGCCGGATCCGTGCGGGCCTCGACGTCTTCGTCGACGAGCCGCGCGTGCCGCTGGAGCTACTCGAGCTCCCGAATGTCGTCCTGACACCGCACGTCGGCAGCGCGACTGCGAAGACGCGTGAGGCGATGACGCGCGTCCTCGTCGACAATCTCCTCGCCGCCGCCGCGGGAAAGCCGCTCCCGAATCCGGTGACTTGAGGGCGGCTACCCTGTGCCGACGGCCCCGTAGCTCAGCGGATAGAGCGGCGGACTTCGAATCCGCGCGCGGAGGTTCGACTCCTCCCGGGGCCATGCTGCTGCTCAGCAGAGGCGCGCGGGGTGGCTAGCCCTCGACTCGCACGATCTGGCGGCGCACGAACGCGAGCTTGGTCGCGTCGGGCGAGTACGAGGGCGCGCCGTCGTCGTAGCCCTTCGTGAGGCGTCGTAGCCCGCTCCCAGGTGGGCGCACGAGGTAGAGCGAACGGACGGCGCGCCTCGGGTCGTTCCGGTCGCTGGCGAAGACGATCGATCGGCCGTCCGGTGACCAGGTCGGCTCGACCTCGTTCGCCGGGCCGCGTGTCAGGCACGCCGCCTGGCTACCGTCGAGCTGGGCGACGCAGACGTTCCAGACGTAGCGAGAGTCCGTTCGCGAGAAGGCAAGCCTCCGTCCGGTAGGCGAGAAGGCGGGGTAGGCGTTGTGATCGGCCTCGCTCTCCACCTCGCGGAGCTCGCCGCTCGGCAGATCGAGGAGAAAGACTCGCGTGCGCTCGCGCTCGGTCTCGGCCTCGAACGCCACCGTGAGGCCGTCAGGCGAGAACGCGGGGTGGTTTGGCGACTCAACCTCTTCGTCCCCGCCGCCTCCTTCGTCGCCGTGCAGGTCGAGCGCACGACCGCGGGCGCGGTGAAGGTCGAAGAGGACAAGCTCTCGCCCGACGCCCTCGGTGGTCGTGAAGACGAGCCGCCCGCCGTCCGGAGACCATGTCGGCTCGTTGCCTTCCTTCAGCCAGCCGCGGAGCGGCTCCGCGGAGCTCCGGTCGGCGGCGCTCACGGCAATGCGGAAGGGGCAGTGCGGGCACTCCTGGCGCGCAAAGGCGATCCGCCGTCCGTCCGGCGACCAGGCGGGGCTCGAGACGGCGAGGTAACGTCCCCCCGAGTCGGTCACGAGCCGGATGCGACCGGTGCGGAGGTCGAGTACGGCGATGTTGCTCGCGCGCGAGACCGTTACAAAGGTCGTTCCCGTGCCGGGAGACGGAGTAGTGCTCACCGGCCCGGCCGACTCGTCGCCGCCCGACACGAGGAGCTGCTCGACGGCGATGCCGACGGCGGCCAGGCTCACCGCGGCGAGGGCGAGCGACAGAAGGCGGCGCTTCGAGACCCCGGGCGGCACCGAGCGCAAACGGTAGCTCATGCGTCTCACCGCGAGCCGGGGACCCGATCGCGCGAAGCTGCTACTGGGAAAGCGGTGAGCTCTGACTCGTGATGAGCGCGAACAGGAGCGGACCGACGGTGATGAACAGGCAGAAGAGGTAGACAACCGCCAGCTCGAGCGCGCCTGCCTGCCGGCGGGACGCCATCCTTGGCGGCGGCGTCGGGAAGTCCGGCAGCTGCTGCCTCAAGAGCATCGCTATCTCCGGTGGGGAGACGAGCACGAGCTCCGGGCTGAGCGGGTCCGACAAGAGGCCTGCTGGGGCGGCGGCAGCGGTCACGGGAACTTCGATTCTCCGCCGCGGCGGGACGCGAGGCATCCCTCATTCGGGGGATCCCGGTCTCGTGGCCTGCGCAGGCGCGAAATGCGGGCGAGAGGACTCGAACCTCCAAGGGCGCTAGCCCAACGGGTCCTAAACCCGTCGCGTCTACCAGTTCCGCCACACCCGCGGGAGATTCGAGGATAGCGCCGCGGGGTCTATCGGATGCGGTAGCGCGCGCAGGACTGCGCGCGGTTGCCCGCCTTGTCCGAGGCGGCCACGCACGCAAGGTAACGGCCGGCGGGCAGGAAGTGGGGTAGCGGCGACTTCGTGTAGAAGGTCGAAGGCACGCTCCAGCTCGTCTGGGCCCAGCCGAAGAGGCCGCGGAAAAGAGTGCGTCCGCGGTACGAGAGGGTGACGGCGAGCCGGACGAAGCCGCGATCGTCCGCCACGCGGGCTCTGATGAAGGCTCGCCGGCCGCGCCTTGCGGAGCCGGGATACACGCTGACGCGCGGCTTCACGCGGTCGGCCTGGCACGCGTCGCCCTTCCCGTCGCGGTTCGAGTCGCGCTGGTCGGCGTTGGCGACGGTCGGGCAGTTGTCCCGAGCGTTCTCGATGCCGTCGCGGTCTCCGTCGGGAGGCCTGACCGCGGTGAACAGGAAGGTCTGGCTCCACACGAATCCCGCCGAGGTCGTGAGGCCGACGCGCCAGTACCAGAGCTTCCCGGTGACCGTCGGGTCGGGCAGCCGCAGCTGGAAGCTCGTCCAGCAGTTCGCGTTCGGCGCCGTGCAGTAGTGGTTCTCCTGGGTGACGTTCTGGGTGAAGGACGGGTCGGAGGAGAGCTGCAGCATGACGATCGTGCTTTCGGGCGTCGCCCAGTCCACCCGCCAGCTGAAGGTCGTGACGGTCGTCGTCGGGGAGCTGACGATCGTCGCCCCGTTCGGAGGTGCCAGGAGCGTGATCGTGGGCGGCGCGGCGCCGGCCGTCGGCGCGGTCGAGAGGAACACGCCTGCGACGAAGGCGATGACGAGGGCGGCTCGCGGCATCGAGGTTCTCATCGGGCGCTCAGCCGCGCGGAAGATGCCTCGTTCGGGCGAACTCAGCTCCGCGGCCGGGGCTCGAGGCGGCGAGCGCGAAGCGAACGAAGGGCGTCTCCGCCCAGGAGCTCGGCCGCGCCGAGCAGTGCGAGCGCCTCCGGCGCGACCCAGTACCAGGGATAGCGCACGGGATCGAGTGAGAGGCGGACGACGACGACCGCAAGCGGCGCCAGCCAAACGGCGTGGAGCGTGCGTCGAAGGGGCCAGGCGAGCGCGGCGCCCGCGACGAGCGCTGCCGCGCCCTGAAGAACGCGCATCGACCAGGTGAACGGAGTGCCCGGCTCCACGAAGAGGCCGAGCAGCGTGTCGCCGTTCACCTGCCAGCGGTAGTCGAACATCCGGAACTCGCCCGCAAGCACGAAGGGCAGGAAGAGGGCAAACGCGACCGAGCTCTGCGTCACGAGACCCGCGGCAGCGGCCCGAGCCCGCGGCGCGAGGACGAAGACCACCGCGCCCAGCATTCCCCAGAGCTCGAAGCCGGCCGAGAGGCCTACGAGCGCGCCGGCGCGCACGGTTCGCCCATTCCGCGCGTCGAGCCCCGCGATCACCCAGAGCAGCGGAACGACGAGCTGCGCGGGATGCCCGTCGACGTAGGCGCTGTAAGTAAGACAGAGGGTGACCGCGGCGAGCCCGGCGCCGAGCTGGATCCGGATGTCGCGCCCCGCGAGCAGGCGGCCCGCGGTCAGCCAGAGCAGGGCGGCGGCTCCCACCTGGACGACGAGGGGGAGCAGGCCGGCGAGATCGCCGGCCCGAAAGACGAGCAGCTGGAGCGGCCCGACCTGCACGGAAGGGTCGGCGAACATGTTCGTCCAGTCGGCCGAGAAGAGCCTCCGGGACGCGTCGAGGAAGTAGGGCAGATCGCCGGTGTCGCCGGGCCGGACGACCAGCGCGACACCGGCCGCGAAGGCAAGGACGAGACCGAGCGAGGTCCGAGCTCTCACCCCGCTGAGGTCGGCCTGCCGCAGGGCTTCCTTGAGTCGCAAGCCCAGCCCGAACCCTTGCTGGCAGAATGGCCCCACTGTGAAGACGACGGTCGAAGAGCTGCCGGAGAGCCGGGTCCGGCTCCAGGTCGAGGTGCCGAGCGACCACGTGAAGCACGCGGTCGAGCACGCCGCTTCCGACCTCGCTACGAGCTTGAAGATCCCCGGCTTCCGCAAAGGCAAGGTCCCACGACAGGTGCTGCTGGCCCGGGTCGGCCGCGACCGCATCTTCAGTGAAGCCGTCGAGAGTCACATCGGCGGCTGGTTCTGGAACGCGGCCGAGAGCGCCAGCATCCGGCCCATCGCGCAGCCCGAGCTCGACTACGAGCTGCCGATCTCCGAGGACGAGCCCTTCAGCTTCACGGCCGAGGTCGCCGTGCAGCGGCCGCCCGAGGTCGCCGACTGGAGCGGGCTCGAGGTGCCCGCGCCCGACCCCGAGGTCCCGGAGGAGCTCGTCGAGCGCGAGCTCGAGGCGCTGCGCGCCTCGGTCGCGGAGCTCGTCCCCGTCGGAGGGCGGCCGGCGAAGGAAGGAGACGTGCTCGTAGTCGACCTCGTCGACGAGACGGGCGAAGCGCAGCGCGACTACGTCGTCCAGCTCGGCGCGGGGCGGCTGGTCGAGGAGATCGAGCGCGGCCTGCGCGGGATGAACGAGGGAGAGACCCGCAAGATCTCCTATGGCTCGCCGGAGGGCCAGGAGAAGCAGGCCGAGGCGATCCTCAAGGAGATCAAGGAGCCCGTGCTGCCGCCGCTCGACGACGAGTTTGCCCGGACCGCAAGCGAGTACGAGACGCTCGCCGAGCTCCGGGCGGAGATCGAGTCGAGGCTGCGCGAGGCGATCGAGGCCGAGCTGGAAGCCGACTTCCGGGCGGCGGCGGTCGACAAGCTCGTCGAGGCATCGAAGGTCGAGGTCTCCGCCTCGCTCGTCGAGGTGCGCGCCGACGAGCTCCTGCGAGGGCTCCTGCGCTCGCTCGAGCGGCGCGGCCTGGACGCCGAGACCTATCTCCGGATCACGGGGCAGTCGGCCGAGCAGCTCCGCGAGGCGCTGCGGGGGGAGGCCCGGCGCGCGATCGCCCGTGAGCTCGTGCTCGAGGCGGTCGCCGACAGGCTTGCGATCGAGGTCGCCGACGACGAGGTGCGAGAGCTCATCCGCGAGCAGGCCGAGGCCGCGGGCGAGGACGCCGAGGCGGTCATCGATCAGCTCTGGCAGACAGGGCGCCAGGAGCGCCTGCGCGCCGACCTGCGCCTCAAGAAGGCCCTCGACCGGATCGTCGCCGACGTCACGCCGATTCCGGTCGAGCTTGCCCGCGCACGCGAGAGCATCTGGACGCCGGAGAAGGAAAAACCCGAGACGGCTGCGAAACTGTGGACCCCCGGTAGCAAGGAGCCTGCATGAACTACGAGCCCCGAATGAGCCCCCTCGTCCCCATGGTCATCGAGCAGACGTCGCGCGGAGAGCGTGCGTTCGACATCTACTCGCGCTTGTTGAACGAGCGGATCATCTTCCTGGGGACGCCGGTCGACGATCAGATCGCGAACCTGATCATCGCCCAGCTCCTCCACCTCGAGTCGGAGGACCCCGACAAGGACATCTCGATCTACATCAACTCGCCCGGGGGCTCGGTGTACCACGGCCTCGCTGTCTACGACACGATGCAGTTCATCAAGCCCGACATCCAAACGATCTGCGTCGGGATCGCGATGTCGATGGGCGCACTGCTCCTGGCAGGGGGCGCGAAAGGAAAGCGGATGGCGCTGCCGAACGCCAAGATCCTGATCCATCAGGTGTGGGGCGGCTTCCAGGGCCAGGCCACGGACATCGAGATTCACGCCCGGGAGACGATCGCCCTCAAGCGCAGACTCGAGGAGATCATGGCGACGCACAGCGGCCAGGACATGGAAAAGGTCTCGAAGGACATGGAGCGCGATTTCTTCATGACGTCCGAGGAAGCAGTGAAATACGGCATCATCGACACCGTTATCGAGCATCGCTAGGCCGAGGGGTGGCAATGAACCCGATTTCCAGCTACAACGAGGTACGAGGTGGCAAGGGCTAGCGAGGGAAACGAGCAGCTGCTTTGCAGCTTCTGCGGAAAGTCGCAGCGCCAGGTCAAGAAGCTGATCGCCGGACCTGGTGTCTACATCTGCGACGAATGCATCGATCTCTGCAACGAGATCATCGACGAGGAGCTGACCGCCCCGGCCGCGCTCGACCTCGAGAACCTGCCTCGGCCGAAAGACATCTACGCGGTTCTCAACGACTACGTCGTCAGCCAGGAGGAGTCGAAGCGGACACTCGCGGTCGCCGTCTACAACCACTACAAGCGGGTGCAGATGGGGCAGGACGACTCGGACGTCGAGCTCCAGAAGTCGAACATCCTCCTGCTCGGCCCGACCGG
>DASYUD010000049.1:0-17821 GCA_036001625.1 Gaiellaceae bacterium | reverse complement strand
GCGAAGACGTAGGCTGCAACGACAAGGGCTTCCAGATCCGTCATCTCGAGCTCCTATCTCGAGGGGACACTGTCTGGGAGCCCTTCGCTATTGCCGAGCGGGTCCCTGCCGACCCGTCCGAGTTTCACATCAGGCCTCTAGGTCCCGGGAGGCCGAAAGATGGGCCGAGCGGCCCATAGTCTCCGGCCGCCCTTCGGCCCATAATCGAGCGAGCCGTGGCCGACGACCTCGATCTGCTGCTGGACCGCATTCGCGCCCTGCTCGACGCACACGCGGAGGGGGCGGGCCTCCCGCGCTCGGAGGTGGAGCCCACCCTGACCGACGGGTATGCCCGCGCGCTCCAGCTTGACGCCGAGTGCCTGCGACTCGAGCACCGCATCGACCGGCTCACCGCGGCCGTCGCGGAGGGCCGAGAGGTTCCGGCCGGGAAGCTCGCAGGGCTCCTGCGCCGCCTGCGCGAGGCCGAGGCGGAGGGCGTACAGCTCCGCGCGCTCCTCGCGCCGCTCCGCCGGCTCGTCGCCAGAGCCGCCTAAGAGGCTCCAACATAATGACGCTTCGTCGCCGGGGCGCGATGGTCGTTCCGAGGCAAGGACGCAGGGAGCCCCAATGCTTTTCAGCATTGGGGCGACTGAGGACACCGCCTCGGGGCGAGCAGCGCGGCCCGGCGGCACAAGGCTCATTGTGTTGGACCCTCTAAAGTCAGACGATCCCGCTGCGCACCGCGTACACGGCTGCCTGGATGCGGTTCTCGATCTGCAGCTTCATCAAGATGTTCGAGATGTGGTTCTTGACCGTCTTCGGGCTGATGTGGAGCGCGTCGGCGATCTGCGAGTTGTCCTTGCCGTTGGCGATCAGCCGCAGCACCTCGAGCTCCCGGCCGGAGAGCTCGGCGCGGATCTTCTCGGCACCCTTGTCGAGGGTCACCGCGCGCATGCGCTGAAGCACCTTCGAGGCGATCGGCGGCGAGATCAGCGACTCGCCGACGGCCGCCGCTCGGATGCCGCGCATGAGCTCCTGGATCGACGAGTCCTTCACGAGGTAGCCGCAGGCGCCGGCAACGATCGCGTCCATCACATCCTGGTCCTGATCCGAGATTGTCAGGACCACGACGCGTGTCAGCGGGGCATCGGACGTGATCTCGCGCGTGGCCTCGACGCCGCTCATGCCGGGCATGTTCAGGTCCATGACGACGACGTCGGGCACCACCTCGCGCACGATCCGCACGGCGTCCTTGCCGTTCGCCGCCTCGCCGACGATCTGCACGCCCTGTTCCTCGAGCAAGTTGCGCAGGCCCGTCCGGAAGAGGTCGTGGTCGTCGACGAGCAGGACGCGCAGGCCGCTGCTCTCGTCGCTCGCGCTCTCGGTCACCGCTGGCTCCTCCCCCTACGCACCTCTCTCAATGAAGGGTAATGGTCACCGCCCGCGTTCCCCAGGCAAGCGCCTCGGCCTGGGTCGGGAACCAGACGTCGATGCGCGCGCCCGCGACCGCGCCGCCCGTGTCGGCCGCTACCCCCTCCCCGTAGCCGGGGATCGTCATCCGGGTCCCGAGTGGGATCACGTTGGGATCGACGGCAACGATGCCGTAGCCAACGGGAACGCCGGTCGAGGTCCGGCCGGTGAGCGAGTAGCCCGTGGCCGTGACGGTGAGCTTGCGATGGCCCGCGACGGGCGCCGGCAGCGGTGGCTGCGCAGCGGCCAGCGATCTCGCCTGCGACTCGAGCGACGAGATAGCCGCCGAGTTCGAGCTGCGGCGGGCGGAGAGCCCCGCGAGCATCGCGGCGCGCTCGCGCCGGGCGGCGGTGAGAGTCGCGACCGTCGCAGCGGTCGCCTCCTCGGTCTCCCTCGCCTCGGCCTCGCGGGTTGCCAGCCGCCGGGTCAGGCCGGCAAGCGTGTTGCGCGCGGCGCGGGCTTCGT
This sequence comes from Gaiellaceae bacterium, assembly GCA_036001625.1. Classification (GTDB taxonomy): domain Bacteria; phylum Actinomycetota; class Thermoleophilia; order Gaiellales; family Gaiellaceae; genus VAXT01. The sequence goes on along the minus strand of DASYUD010000049.1, from coordinate 15,907 downwards.
CCACGAAGCGGCGGTCCTGGCCGGCCAGCCGGTGAAAGCTTTCGAGCGCCGTGATCGCCTCGTCGATCGACTTCGCGCCGAGGAGAACCGTGAGCGAGTCGGTCTCCCCCTGCTCGTAGAGAACCCGGAGCCGCTGGGCGAGCCGCACCTGGGAGGCGGCAAGCGAGCTTCGCGCGATACGCAGCCCGACTGCGGCCTCGGCCCGCCGCTGGGCGATCGCGCGCGTCCGCGCCCGTAGACGGACGAGGGCGGCCTGCGTCTGCTCGAGCCGCGTGTCGACGGTGGCCATGCTCAGCCACGCGGCGCGCTCCTGGGTGCTCAGCGACCCGTTCTGCGCACGCAGCGCCTGCGCTTGCTCACGAAGGCTCGACGGGGAGTTCGCGCCGGTCGCCGCCGGCAGCTGCACGGAGGCGAGGGCAGCCACGCACGCAGCAGCAAGCAACCCCTTCAGGCGACGCCTCCCTCTCCCACGGCGCGGGACCGTACCACAGTCCACTCTGCCCTCTGTGCGCTCCACACCCGGACGCCGTGGCGCGTTTTGGCCTGGAGATGCCCGTTTGCGGTCGTCCGCACGGGTTGTTAGGGTCCTTGGTTCGTGACGTACCGGCCCCCTTCCGGTGCGCCCGCCGTGGCCGGGAACAAGGATCCGTCCGGCATATCTAGGCGGCAGGCGCAGGCGTTGTTGCTCGGTCTCGTGGCGGCTCTCATAACCGCCCCGTCGGCGTTCGCCACCCCCGGGACCGTCGCCTCGAAGCAGGCCCAGGCGCAGCAGGTCCTCTCGCAGGTCCAGGCGCTCGACGCCAATCTCGAGCACGCTGTCGACGCGTACAACCTCGCGAATCAGAAGCTCGCCCGAATCGAGCGCGACCTGCGCGAGAACCAGCGAGAGCTGCACATCGCGCAGGGAAACCTTCGCCGCGCGCAGGCGACGCTCGAGTCGCGGCTCGTCGCGATCTACACCTCGGCCGGCGAGAACACGGGCCTCGAGGTCCTCCTCGGCTCAACGTCGATCGACGACCTCATCACGCGCATCGACACCGTGAATCGGGTCTCCGACCAGAGCGAAGAGGTGCTAAGGCAGGTCAAGACCTTCCGGGCGGCAGTGCGCTCGCGGCGGGCGCGGTTGAAGACTGCGCGTGTCGAGCAGGCGAGGCTCGTCGCCGAGCGCGCGGCGCAGAAGGCCTCGATCGAGAGCCAGCTCGCCCAGCGACAGCAGCTCCTCTCCTCGATCCGCAGCGAGATCGGCCGCCTCCAGGCCGCCGAACGCGCACAACAGGCCGAGCTCGCGCGGCAGGCCCGCGCCCGTCTCTCGTCGGCGCAGACCGGCGCCGAGGTGCTGGCCGCGGGCGCCGGCGCGATGACGGGAGGCGAGCCCACGTTCGCTCCGCCGCCTTCGCGCTATGGAGGCGTCGTCGGAATCGCGATGCAGTATCTCGGCACTCCGTACGTCTACGGCGGCGCCAGCCCGGCCGGGTTCGACTGCTCCGGATTCGTCATGTACGTCTACGCCCAGGTCGGCGTCTCGCTTCCGCACAACGCGGCCGCGCAGTACGGCTATGGCAGTCCGGTGTCGCGCTCGCAGCTGCAGCCGGGCGACCTCGTCTTCTTCAGCGGGCTCGGGCACGTGGGCATCTACGTCGGTGGCAACGCATTCATTCACTCGCCGCACACGGGCGACGTGGTCAAGATCTCGAGCATGACCGGCTGGTACGCGTCGAGCTACGTCGGCGCGCGCCGCCTCTAGGCCGCCCGCCCATCGCTCGAGGCGAGAGCAGCCTCAACCGGCTTGCGGCAAGCGCGACCACGCACTGCCTGACCGGGTGCGCCATCGGGGAGGTGCTAGGGCTTGCCCTCGGAACAGCTCTCGACTGGAGCAACTTCGCCACGATCGTGGCCGCGGTCATCCTCGCATTCTTTTTCGGCTACTCCTTCACCGCGGTTCCTCTGTATCGATCGGGGCTGGCGCTCGGCGCCGTGGTTCCGATCGCTTTCGCCGCCGACACGCTGTCGATCACCGTCATGGAGATCGTGGACAACGCGATCGTCGTCGCAGTCCCGGGAGTGATGGACGCGGGCCTGGGCGATCTCCTGTTCTGGGGAAGTCTTGCGTTTGCGCTCGCGGTCGCCTGGTTCGCGGCGTTCCCGGTCAACCGCTGGCTGATCTCGCGGGGCCGCGGACACGCCCTCATGCACGCACACCACGGGCACGCGCCGCGGTGATCTCTATTCGAGCCAAGTCCGCGGCGGGATCGAGATGGGGAGCAGCTCCTGCGGCGCTTCGAGTAGCGCGTCCTCGATCCGCCTGATGGTGAAGTCGCTGATCGGATGAGGCAGAGCGTCGAGCAGGACCCGGCCGCGTTCGTCGAGAATGACCACCGCGGCTCCCATGAAGCGGGCGGGAAACGTCACTGCGGGGTGCCCGCAGCGGACTGCGCGTAGAGCAGGTCGATCTCCGAGGCGAAGTGCTCCTCGCAGACGCGCCGCTTGAGCTTCAGCGTCGGCGTGATCTCGTTCTCCTCGGCCGAGAAGTCGCGCGGCAGGATCGCGAACCGGCGCACCTGGGCGAAGTGCGCGAGATCGGCGTTGACGTCCGCGACCGCCTCCTCGATGAGCGCCCGTACGTCCTCGCGCTGCGAGAGGTCCTCATCGGGCCCGCGCTCCGCCGCCCACTTCTTCACCTCGTCCTCGTCGAGCGTGATCAGCGCGGTCAGATAGGGCCGTCGGTCGCCGACGACGAGCGCCTGCGAGATCCAGCGCACCTTCTTGAGGCTGTTCTCGATGTTCTGCGGCGCCACGTTCTTCCCGCCCGCCGTGACGATGATGTCCTTCTTGCGATCGGTGACCCTGAGGAAGCCGTCCGCGTCGATCTCTCCGACGTCGCCGGTGTGCAGCCAGCCGTCGCCCGGCAGGACGGCGCGCGTCGCCTCCTCGTCGTTGAAGTAGCCGGCGAAGACCGTCGGGCCGCGGACGAGGATCTCGCCGTCCTCAGCCGTCTGGACCTCGATGCCCGGGAGCGCGGGGCCAACCGTTCCGAACTTGAACCAATCCGGCCGGTTCACGTTCGAAGCGGTCGTGCACTCGGTCTGGCCGTAGCCTTCGAGCACGAGGACGTCGAGGGCGTGGAAGAACTCGGCGATCTCCTTCGCCAGCGGAGCCCCGCCGGAGATCGCCGCGCGCAGGCGCCCGCCGAGGCGGCTCTTGACCTTCGAGTAGACCAGCCGGTCAGCGAGCCGGCGCTGGACGGACAGCGCGGGCGGCAACCGTCGTCCCTGCTGCTGCAGAGCGCTCGAGCGCCGTCCCACGTGTAGCGCCCAGTCGATCAGGCGTCGCCTGGCGCCGGTCGCCTCGGCGAAGTTGGCCGCAACGGCCGTGTGCACCTTCTCTAGCAATCGGGGCACCGTCGGGAGGACTGTCGGGCGCACCTGAGGCATGATCTCGGCGATCCGCCGCGGGTCGGAACAGAACGCGATCGTGAACCCGAGATGGGCTCCGAGCAGGTGCATCAGGCGACCGAAGTTGTGCGCGAGCGGGAGGTAGAGCAACATCACGTCGGTCGGGAGGAAGAAGTCCTCGAGCAGGTCGATCATCCCGACCATCTCCGAGTAGTTCCGGTTGAGGATCATGCAGGCCTTCGGGGGCCCGGTCGTGCCGGACGTGTAGATGAACGTGAAGAGGTCCTCTTCTCCGATCTGCGCCCGTGCGCGCTCGAGCGCCGCCGGATCGCGCGCGGCATGCTCGCGGCCCAGGGCGCGAAGCTCGTCGAGTGACTCGGGCGTGTACACGTGCTCGGGCCGCGCGCGATCGATCCGCGTGAGGTCCGCCTCGTTCTCGACGAGGCAGCCGACAGCCTTCGAGTGCTCGAGGATGTAGCAGCACTCGGCCGGCGTGAGCGAGGGGTAGATCGGCGCGGCGACGGCGCCCACCTGGGCGAGCGCGAGGTCGAGCAGCGACCACTCGACCCGCGTTCGCGCCAGCATGCCGAAGGCGTCTCCTTTGCCGATGCCGAGCGCGAGGAGGCCGTGCGCGAGCTCGTCCACCGCCCGACCGGCCTCGGCCCACGAGACCTCGCGCCAGCCGTCGCCTTCCTCGACGAGGTACGCGGTGCCCGTTCTCTCCTCCGCGAGGGCGTTTTGCCAGAGCGACCAGATCGTGCGCATTTGCGGAGACTTTACGGGAGCAAAACGGGGAGGAAACAGGCGGTCCAAGTACAATTCCATCTCTCCATGCGCACGATCTGGAACGGATCGATCAGCTTCGGCCTGGTAAACATCCCGGTCGGGCTCGCCCTCGCGACGAAGCCCGTCGCGCGGCAGTCGGACGTCTCCTTCCGCACGCTGCACCGCGAGTGCATGACTCCGATCAAGCAGAAGCGGTGGTGCCCCGTCCACGAGCGCGAGGTCGAGCGCGACGAGCTCGTGAAGGGCTGGGAGGTCGCGAAGGGCGAGTTCGTCGTGGTCGAGGAGGCCGATCTCGAGGCAATCATGCGGATCGACGACTCCCGCGCAATCGAGATCACACGGTTCGTGGACGTCGAGCAGGTCGATCCCGTCTACTTCGACCGCACGTACTATCTCGCGCCCGCGAGCGCCCCGGCGGCGAGAAGGCCGTATGTGCTGCTCCTGCGTGCGATGCAGGAGACCGGCAAGGCCGCGATCGGCCGCTTCGTCCTTCGCGGCAGCGAGAACCTCTGCCTGATCCGGCCGCGAGGCGACGCGCTCGCGCTCGAGACGATGTTCCTCGCCGAGGACGTCAACTCAGCGGCCGAGATCGAGGAGGCCGTCGAGGAGAGCAAGGTCAAGGCCCCCGAGCTGGAGCTCGCCCGGCAGGTGATCGACAGCCTCGTCGGGGACTTCGACCCGACGGAGCTGACGAGCGAGTACCGGCGCGATCTCCGCGCGATGCTCGAGGCGAAGCTCGCCGGGCAGGAGATCGCGAAGCCCGAGCCGGTGCCGGAGACGCCTGTCGTCGACCTCATGGAGGCGCTCAAGCGGAGCGTCGCCGAGGTCGAGGAGGGCAAGCCGGCGGGGAAGGGGAGAGCCGCCTCGAAGGGCGGCTCCCGGAAACGCGTGGCGGCTCGAAAGTCCGCTTAGAGCTACGAGGCGAGTGCCTCGGGCGCGCGTGCGCCCAACGCCTGAAGCTGCGCCTGGAACAGCGTCTTGTCGATCTTGCCCTGGTAGATCGGCACGCCTTCCTGCATACAGACGCGGATCACCTCCTGCCGATCGATCCCAAGCTCCTTCGACAGCTCCTCAGGCGTCAGGTGGTTCGGCATCCACTTCCTCCTTTTCGGGCACGAAAAAGCCCGCCGGCTCGGGAGCACCGTCGGGCTCGATTCCCAGCTGGTATGTGACGCGGGACTCAGACATCCCGCGCGTGGAGAACAACCATCGCCCAGAACTCTAATGACCGCAGGGGACGGCCGCAATGCCGTGCCGCAGCTCGAGACTCAGACGGGATTCGGCAAGTCGATGAATTCCCAGGCGAGATCGAACTGCCCGCCGAGGGTACGCGCGAGCGCCTGAATCCCGAGCGTCTCGGTCGCGTAGTGGCCGCCGGCCACGAAGTGGATCCCGAGCTCCTGGGCTGTGTGAAGACTCGGCTCCTCGGCCTCGCCGGTGAGGAAGAGGTCGTATCCCTCGCGAGCCGCGTCGGCGAGATAGCTGCCGGCGCCGCCGCTGACGATCGCCGCCCGCTGAACACGCTCCGGGCCGTGCGCGAAGAGCAGCGGCTCGCCGCCGAGGGCTTCACGAACACGCACGGCGAACTCCTCCGCGCGCACCGGCTCCGCCAGCGGCCCGCCGAAGCCGATGCGGCCGAAGCGGTCGGCGGGCTCGACGCCGAGCTCGCGCGCGAGCAGCGCGTTGTTGCCGATCTCGGGGTGCGCGTCGAGCGCGAGGTGGTAGGCGGCAAGGGTGATCTCGGAGTCGAGCAGGGCCTTGAGGCGCCGGCGGAGCGCGCCGTCGATCACGCGCGAGTCTCGGTCCCAGAGCAGCCCGTGATGGACGAGGACCAGCTGGGCGCCGGCCTTCGCGGCCTGATCGAAGAGCTCGAGGGAGGCCGAGACGCCGCACGCGATTCGCTCGACCTCGTGCGCTCCCGCCACCTGCATCCCCATCGGCCCGTAGTCCGGGTAGGCGTCCAGCTCGAGGAGCTCGGCCGCGAAGGCGAGGATCTCGTCGCGGTCTGCCATCGGCCGAGTGTACGAGGCCTTGGCGGCAGCGCGGACACGCAGTAGCATCCGACCGTGGCGCGTCGGCCCCTCTGGGGTGATCGTCCGATTCCGGAGCTGATGATCGGGCTGGTTGCGCTGGCGATCGCAGTGGTCGTCGCCGGCACCGTGCTGGCGCACGCCTTCCGCGACGTGAAGAAGCGCCGCGACACGATCACGGTGACGGGCTCGGCCCGGGAGCCGATCACGGCCAACCAGGCGAGCTGGCGGCTGAACGTGACGGCCCAGAGGGCAAAGGCTGCAGACGCCTCCCGCGTCCTGCGGCGCGAGGTGAGGACTGTGCGCAGCTTCCTGAGCGGCGGGGGAATCCCCGACCCCGACGTCACGCTGCCGCCGATCACGATCAACCAGACTCAGCGCCGGGTGGCACGCAAGCGCTTCGTCACCGAGTTCGTGCTGGCGCAGAGCTTCCAGGTCACCACCGGCGACGTGGACAAGCTCGAGTCCACGGCGGGCCGCGTAGGCGACTTGTTGGAGCAGGGGGTGACGTTGACCGTGGGGCGGCTTTCGTACAGCTCGACGGAGTTGACCGAGGCTCGATTGAAGGCGCTGCAGGCAGCGACCAAGAACGCGAGCGAGCGCGCCAAGACGATCGTCGAGGGCGTCGGCGGGGATCTCGGCGGCGTGCGCAGCGCCTCGCTCGGCGTGTACCAGATCGTCCCGAGGAGCTCGAACGAGATCAGCGACTACGGAATCAACGACACGTCGACCAAGGAGAAGGACGTCGTCGCCGTCGTCTCGGTCACCTTCGGCGTCGACTGACGCACCCTCCTAAGCGGGCGCTGCCTCGAATGGGACGTCCGCGGCCGAGTCCTCCTTTCCGGGGGGCGGAGACAGGAACTGGACCCGGTTCGCGACCACCTCGATCGCGCTCCGGCGATTCCCGTCCGAGTCTTCCCACGAGCTGCTCCGCAGCCGGCCGTCGACAGCGACACGCTTTCCTTTCGTCAGGTAGCGGGCGCAGGTCTCGGCCTGCTTGTTCCAGGTCGAGATCCGGACGAAGTCGGCTTCGTCCTTCCCCGGCCGGTCTACGGCGAGCAAGAAGTTCGCGACCTGCAGGTCTTGGCCGACGTCCTTCAGCTCGACCTCGCTGGCGAGATTTCCGATGAGCGTGACGACGTTCACGCGTTCCTCCCTCTGTTGACTGAGGAGGCAACGCTAGCGAAGGAAATGTGACGGCACGGTGCCGGATTCGTGCCTAAGCCTCTAAATCGGGGTGCCCAGATTTGAACTGGGGACCTCTCCGACCCGAACGGAGCGCGCTACCAGGCTGCGCCACACCCCGAGAGCCCACACAGGTTAGCGGCGCCCGAGCGTGAGTGGAAGTAGGCGGGCCCGTCAAAGAATGGCTCGGATTCTGCGAGCTATCCTGCGTCGGATGGCTGATCGGGTCCGCGTCGCGTGCGTCCAACTGACCAGCGGCCGCGACAAGGCGGCGAACCTCGAGAAGGCGGATCAACTCGTCGCCAAGGCGGCGGCCACCGGCGCCGATCTGGTCGCCCTGCCCGAGAAGTGGAACGCGATCGGCCCGCCGGAGACGCTTCATGCCGCCGCGGAGATGATCGAAGGCGGCCAGTCCGTCGAAGCGATGCGGAGCTGGGCGCGTGGCCACGGCGTGACGCTTGTCGGCGGCTCGATCACGGAGCGGCGCGAGGGCCGCGAGAAGCTCTCGAACACGTGCCTGGTCTTCGATCCCGAAGGCGAGCTCGTCGCCACGTACCGAAAGATCCACCTCTTCGACGTCGAGGTGGGAGGGCTCACCTATCGTGAGTCGGAGGCCGAGGAGCACGGCCAGGAGCCAGTCGTCGCCGAGGCCGAGGGCTGGCCGGTCGGGCTTACGATCTGCTACGACCTCCGCTTCCCCGAGCTCTACCGCATCCTCGCCCTCGAGGGCGCTCTGCTCGCGACCGTCCCGGCTCACTTCACGCTCTACACCGGGAAGGACCACTGGCACTTGCTGCTCCGCGCCCGGGCCGTCGAGAACGGCTTTTACGTCGCGGCTCCCGCTCAGGTCGGCGAGACCGGGATCGGCCGTCCGAGCTACGGCCGCTCGCTGATCGTCGATCCCTGGGGCACGGTTCTCGCGCAGGCGCCCGACGAGGAGACGGTGATCTCCGCGGAGCTCGACCGCGCCTGGCTCGACGAGGTGCGGCGCCGCCTGCCCTCGCTTGCAGCCCGCCGCCCCGAGGCGTACCGCTGGCCGACGCCGGCCTAGATCCAGCCTGGCTCGAGACGGTGCCGCAGCTGCTCGAGGAGTGTGTGAAGCAATGGGGCCTCGAGCTGGAGGAGCCCTTCCGGCACGGCAACGTCTCGGTCGTCGTTCCCGCCGGCGACGCCGTGCTGAAGATCCAGTGGCCTCACCGGGAGAGCGAGCACGAGGCTGCTGCTCTCGAGAGCTGGGTTGGGGACGGGGCCGTGCAGCTCCTCGACCACGACCCGGCCCGCAACGCGCTCCTGCTCGAGCGCTGTCGCCCGGGGACTCATCTCAGCGAGGCCGGGCCGCAGACGGCCCTCGAAGCCCTGATCGGGCTGCTGCCGCGAACCTGGAAGCCTGCCGGCCGCCGTTTCGTCCTCTTGCCGAGGAGGCCGCCTGGTGGGTCGGGTATCTCCCCGAGGACTGGGAGCGGGCAGGCCGTCCGTTCGAGCGCTCGCTGCTCGACGCGGCGGTCTCGGCGCTCGAGGAGCTTGCGCCGACCCAGGGCGAGCAGGTGCTCGTCCACCAGGATCTCCACGGCGAGAACGTCCTGGCCGCGGAACGCGAGCCGTGGCTCGTGATCGACCCGAAGCCGCTGGCCGGAGAGCGCGAGTTCGGGCTCGCGTCGATCATCCGCTCGTTCGAGCTCGGCCATTCCGAACGGGACGTCGTCGGCCGCCTTGACCGCCTTACGTCGGAGTTGGGGCTCGACCGGGAGCGCGCGCGGGGCTGGGCGCTCGGCCAGACCATGGGGTCGGTCGACAGTGATTACCGGTCGTCGCACCTCGACACCGCACGCTGGCTGCTACAAGCAACGTGATGGAGCTCCGCGCCGTCCTCTTCGACGTCGACTTCACGCTGGTGAAGCCGGGGCCCGACCTCGGGCCGGAGGGTTACCAGCTGCTCGGCCGCCGCTTCGGGCTAGAGCTCGATCCCGCGCGCTACGCCGAGGCGCGGGCCGCGGCGATCGAGACGGTCGAACGGCATCCGGAGCTCGATCACGACGAGGAGGTCTGGGTCCTCTTCACCGAGCGGATCATCCGCGGCATGGGAGGCGACTCGGCCCGCGCCTACGAGTGCGCCGTCGAGATGACCCGGGCCTGGGAGCATGCCGAGAACTTCGAGCTCTACGAGGACACGCTGCCCGTGCTCGCCGATCTGCGCGCGCGCGGGCTCAAGCTCGGCCTCGTCTCGAACACCGGCCGCGACCTCGACGCCTTCATCGCGCACCATGCGCTCGACGTCGACGCGGCCGTCGGCTCCTCGGCTCATGGAAAGACGAAGCCGCATCCGACGATCTTCCGGGCGGCGCTCGACCAGCTGGGAGTCGCGGCGGCCGAGGCGGCGATGGTCGGCGACTCGCCCGAGGACGACGTCGCGGGGGCGCGCGCGCTCGGCATGCGCGCCTTTCTCGTCGACCGCGACGATCGCTTCCCCGAGCACGAGGGCCGCCTGCCGGACCTGCGCGCGCTCCCGGCGGCGCTTGGGCTCAGCGGCAGACCGGGGCCTTCGGGCGGCTGAGGCCGAAGGCCCAGACCCGCTCGTCGACGACGTAGAAGGCGGTCGTCGTCGAGCCCCGCCGGATGGTGAACGCGGAGTAGGTGCCGCAGTGGATTTGCAGGAGCGGGCCGTAGAGGCCCGCGATCCGCACCGCTGAGTCTCCGATCCGGAGCCCGCGGTCGGTCCGCCATCCCTTCGGGCTCCCGAGCGTGAAGAGGGCCACGGCGCGGCGCGCCCGGAAGGAGACGCCGGCACCCTGCGGCTCGAAAGCGCGGTAGTTGAAGTACCAGGTCTGCTCACGGCAGCCACGACACACGCCGAACCGCGGGCCCCACGCCGCGCGCACCTGCCCGCGGGTCGCCCCGAGCGTGAGGCCGCCGAAGCTCTTGCCGGGGATGACGAGGCCCGCGCGCGGAGGAGCGGCCGCGGCGCTTGCAGACACGACGAGGGCAGCCGAGGCCGCGAGGAGCAGTCGCATGGCCGGAGGCTAGCGCCGGCCGACGACGAGGCGGATCGGGAAGCCTCGGCGGTGGGCCGTGCCGGCGCGGGAGCTTTGGGCGACGACCCGGCCGACTCGCTGTGATCGCACCCGCCGGATCCGGCCCACCGCGCAGTTCGCCCGACGGATCCGTGCTCGTGCGGTCGCGAGCCGCAATCCAATCACTCGGGGAACGTGGCAGGTCGGAGGCGGGGGTGGGAGGCCCGTCAACGTCACGCGAACCGCTCGCGAGAGGATGAACCGATGCCCGCCACAGGGGTAACGGCTGTTGCAGAGAAATCTCACCTGAACGTAGAAAGCACGCCGGTCGCTGATTCCCATTCGTCGCTCGAAGACTCCATGCCCCGGCTCGCAGACGCTACCGGAGTCTTCGAAAGCGCCCGCCTCGCTCGTGTCGATTCGACCGTCGGGTGCAACGGTGTAGCCGCCGAGCCGATCGCAGGCGGCAAGAGCGCGTGAATCGCCCCCCGGCCAGCCCCACTCCATATGTAGGAGGTTGAACTCGTCGCTGAACCAGCCCGAGACAGCCTGGTCGTCTGCGCAGCAGAAGTCGTCGGCGAGTATTCCGCGCCGCTTGCCCGGAGTGACCGGCCGGCGCACCGACGACGGCGCCCGCCAGCAAGAGAGCGAGCAGGACGCGGTGCAAACGCCGTTGCTGAAGTAGCTTGGCCAACGATTCCCGGCCGTTCTACTACGTATTCGCCGCCGCCTCAAGCGGGCGAGCCGACATGGATAATCGCGCCGTGGACGTCGTGAACCTGTTCGAGGATGACTGGGACAACCGCCGTGACCGCCCGGGCTGGCAGTGGAATCACATGTCCGTCGGCGAACGGGTGGGCGCAGAGCTGATCGGGGCGAGCGTCTACGAGATCGAGCCGGGCCAGAAGACCTTCCCGTACCACTGGCAGTACGTCGAGGAAGAGTTGCTGATCGTCCTCGACGGTGAGCCCACTCTGCGAACCCCCGAGGGCGAGCGGCGCTTGACCCGGGGAGACGCCGTCGTCTTCAGGCGAGGCCCCGAAGGGGCACACCTGGTTCGTAACGACACCGTCGATCCGGTTCGCATCCTCATGCTGTCGACGCCTTCCCAGCTCGAGATCGCCGAGTACCCAGACAGCGACAAGATCGGCGTCTTCGCCAAGGGGCTGCGCCTGCTCGTCCGCCGGGAGTCGAGCGTCGACTACTTCGACGGCGAGGAGTAGCTCGGGCGGAGCTAGCGGGAAGCGAGCGAGGGCGCCCAGGACGCGAGGGGAGAGATCTCGCCGTCGCGGCCGTTCAGGTTTCGATAGCCGAGCGCGTGCTCGGCCTGCATCAGCTTGTGGATCTGCGTGGTCCCCTCGTAGATGATCGGCGCCCGCGCGTTCCGGAAGTAGCGCTCGATCCCGTACTCGGCCGAGTAGCCGTAGGCCCCGTGAACCTGGATCGCAAGATGCGCTGCCCGGAAAGCCGATTCCGTCGCGTGCCACTTCGCGAGCGACGTCTCGCGCGTGTTCCGCTTTCCCTCGTTCTTCAGCCACGCGGCCTGCATGACGAGGAGCTTCGACGTCTCGTAGCCGAGCACCATCTCGGCGATCATGTCCTGGACGAACTGGTAGCGGCCAATCGCCTGCCCGAAGGTCTCCCGTTCGCGGGCGTACTCGACCGAACGCTCGAGGCAGGCGCGGATGACGCCGCACGCGCCCGCGGCGACGGTGAACCGGCCCTGGTCGAGCCCGTACATGGCGATCTCGAAGCCCTGGCCCTCCTCGCCGACGAGGTTCTCGGCCGGTACCTCGACGTTCTCGAAGAAGAGCTCCCCGGTCGAGCCGGCCCAGACGCCGAGCTTGTGCTCCATCTCGCGGGTCGAGAGACCCGGCCACTCGCGCTCGACGACGAAGGCCGAGATGCCCTTGTGCTTCGCGTTCGGGTCGGTCTTCGCGAAGACGAGCTGGTTGTCCGCGACGGCCGCGTACGAGATCCAGTTCTTCTGCCCGTTGAGGACGTACGTCTCGCCGCGGCGGACCGCCGTGGAGCGCATCGACGCCACGTCCGAGCCGGCGCCCGGCTCGGTGAGGCCGAAGCACGCGATCTTCTCGCCGCGGGCCTGGGGGACGAGGTAGCGCTGCTTCTGCTCCTCGCTCGCGTACCGCAGGAGCGCGAGCGAGTTCAGGCCGACGTGGACCGAGATCAGCGTGCGGAATGCGGCCTCGCCGCGCTCGATCTCCTCGCAGGCGAGGGCCTCGGCGACGAAGTCGAGGCCCGCGCCCCCGTACTCCTCTGGGATGACGATGCCGAGCAGGCCGAGCTCGGCCATCCCCTCGATCACGGACAGATCGAGGTGGTGGTTGATGTCGTTCTCGATTGCGTTCGGCAGGACCCGCTCGTCGACGAACGCCCGGACGGTGTTCTGGATCAGCCGCTGCTCGTCGGTCAGCTCGAAGTCCATCGCGCCTGAGTCTATTGACGTTCAGGGCCGCCAGGCTACGATTGACTGACTAGTCAATCAACGAGCAGGAAGCTGTATGGCAACAACGGATCAGATGGTCGTGGGCGGGGTTTCCTTTGCGCTGACGGAAGAGCAGAAGGGCCTGCGCTCGCTCGCTCGCGAGTTCGCCGAGAAGGAGATCCGCCCGGTCGCCGCCGAGTACGACGAGCACTCCACGCACCCCGCCGAGGTGATCGCGAAGGCGCACGAGGTCGGGCTCATGAACCCGCACATCTCCGAGGAGTACGGCGGCCTCGGCCTCTCGATCTTCGACGGGATCCTGATCGGCGAGGAGCTCGCCTGGGGCTGTGCCGGGATCGCCGTCTCGATCGTCGCCAACCAGCTTGGCGCGGCGCCCGTGATGCTGGCCGGGACGGACGAGCAGAAGCAGGAATGGCTGCCGCCGCTCGTCGAGTCGCCCATCCTCTGCTCGTTCGCGCTCACGGAGCCGAACGCGGGCTCGGACGTCTCGGGCATCCAGACGACCGCCGTTCGCCACGGCGGCGAGTACGTCGTCAACGGCTCGAAGATGTTCATCACGAACGCGGGCCACGCGGCGTGGATCGTCGTCTTCGCCTCGACGGACAAGAGCAAGGGGCACCGCGGGCTCTCGGCGTTCGTCGTCCCGGCCGACGCGGACGGCGTGACGATCGAGAAGCACCTCGACAAGATGGGCCAGCGGGCGACCGACACCTCGGCCGTCGCGTTCCAGGACGTGAAGGTCCCCGCGCGCAACAGGCTCGGCGAGGAAGGGGACGGCTTCAAGGTCGCGATGCGAACGCTCGACCACACGCGGCCCGGCACCGCCGCCGGTGCCGTCGGCGTCGCGCGCGCCGCCTACGAGCACTCGGTGCGGTACTCGCGCGAGCGGGTCCAGTTCGGCCAGCCGATCGCGATGAACCAGGGCGTGAACTTCCTGATCGCGGACATGGCCGCCGAGATCGAGGCTGGCCGCCTCCTCACCTGGCAGGCGGCCTGGTTGCTCGACCGGGGAGAGCGGGCGACGCTCCAGTCCTCGTACGCGAAGCGGTTCGCCTCCGATACGGCGATGAAGGTGACGACGGACGCGGTGCAGATCTTCGGCGGCTACGGCTACATGAAGGAGTACCCGGTCGAGAAGCTCATGCGCGACGCCAAGCTGTTCCAGATCTACGAGGGCACGTCACAGATCCAGCGGCTCGTCATCGCGCGCGAGATCTTCTTCCCGCGCGACTAGATCGCGTTCCTGAACCGGCTGGCGCGGTCGCTACACTTCCGGCCTTGTCGGTGCGGGTCGCACAGCTTCCTCGCTCCCGGCGCCGTAGGCGCGCCCGCGTACGCCTGCTCTGGCAGTGGAGCCTGCTCGTCGCCTCGATGCTCGCCCTCGGGGGGACGGTGCTCGGGCTCGCGTTCGCGGGCTCGCCCGAGCGTCTGCCCGCCGGAACGGAGATCGCCGGGGTCGACGTCGCCGGGCTGACCCCCGCGGATGCGCGCGCGATGCTCGAGCACCGCTCTCGCGGGCTCGCGCACGTGCCCGTCGTCTTCACCGCGGACGGGCACCGGTGGAGCGTGAGGCCCAACTCGGTCGTCCTCGGCACCGACTGGGCATCCGCGGTAGACGCAGCCCGGAGGGAAGGGGAGGGCTTCGGCCCGCTCCGCGGGCTGCGGCGTCTCGGCGTTCGCGTCTTCGGCGCCGACGTCGCGCCGAGGACGAGTGTCTCCCAGACGGCTCTCGACGAATTCGTGCGCCGCTTCGCCCGCGCTCTCGACCGCCCTCGCGTCGAGCCCGCGCTCGAGCTGCGGGGTTTCGACCCACGCATTGTCGCGGGCCACTCGGGCCGCCTGCTCGACCGCGAGGCTGCGGCGAACGTCGTCGTGCGGGCGCTGACGGAGTTCTCGCACCGCCCCGTCGCGCTGCCGCTCCGGGTCGACCAGCCCCGCCTCTCCTCGCGCGATCTCGCGCGTGCGCAGGCGCAGACGCAGACCGCCCTCTCGGCCCCGGTTGAGCTCACGTACGGCTCGGGCCTGTGGCGCTTCGCCAGCTGGAAGATCGCGAAGCTGCTCGTCCTGCCGCGCGACGGCTCGCGCACGCTGCGGATCGGCGGGCCGGCCGCGGCGCGCGTCTTCGCCAACCTCAGGAAGCGCATCGAGCACACGCCGAAGGATGCGAGCTTCGCGATCTCCGCCAACAACAGGGTGCGCGTCGTGCCGGCCGAGCCCGGCCGCAAGCTCGACGCGCCCGCAACAGCAGAGGTGCTCCTCGCCGCCGCGCTCTCCCCGACGCACCGGCAGGGCCAGCTGCGGGTGGTGCCGCTCGCGCCGGGGCGAACGACGCGGGAGGCCCGGGCGATGCGGATCACCGGGCTCGTCGCTGCCTACCAGACGTTCTACGGCGGTGAGCCGAACCGGATCCACAACGTCCAGCTCGTTGCCCGCCTGCTCGACAACCACGTGATCGCGCCGGGGGCGACCTTCTCCTTCAACGGCACGACCGGCGACCGCAACGAGGCCAAGGGCTTCCTCGAAGCGCCTGTGATCATCAACGGCGAGCTCAAGACGGGTCTCGGGGGCGGTGTCTGCCAGGTCTCGACCACGGTCTTCAACGCCGCCTACGAGGCCGGCCTTCCGATCACGGCGCGAACGAATCACGCCCTCTACATCAGCCACTACCCGCTCGGCCGCGATGCGACGGTCAACTACCCGGACACAGACCTCCGCTTTACGAACGACACCGGGCACTGGCTCCTGCTGCGAACGTTCGTGGGTTCCTCGTCGCTGACGGTCGCCCTCTACGGCCGTCCTTTGCACCGGCGCGTCGAGAGCGAGGTCGCGCCGCTCATCGTCACCGGCCCCGCGCCGGTCAAGCGCGTCTCCGACCCGAGCCTGTTCGTTGGGCAGACCGTCGTCGAGGAATCCGGGTCGCCGTCGCGCTCGACCCGCGTGAACCGCCGCGTCTACAGCGCGGGCGGGAAGCTCCTGGACGACTCCACGTGGTTCTCCTCCTACCGCGCCGAGCCCCGGGTGATCCGAGTCGGGACGAAG
>DASYUD010000048.1:0-17875 GCA_036001625.1 Gaiellaceae bacterium | reverse complement strand
TACGAGATCAACCTCTCGCGCTGCATCTTTTGCGGCTACTGCGAGCTCGCGTGCCCGTTCGACGCGATCACGCTCGAGGCCGAGTACGAGCTCTCGGAGTACTCGCGCGACGACCTCATCTACACGAAGGACATGCTCCTCACCGAGCCGATCAAGCGCATGCCCGTCGCCGATCGCGACCTCTACGACACGCCGATCCCCGCGTACAAGGCGAGCAGCTAGTGCCCCTTCGAGCAATACATGCCGGCTATCACCGGAAGGGACACTAGTGGGCAACGTCGTCGTCTGGGCCGTGTGGATCTTCGCCGCCTTCGCGTGCCTCGGCTCCGGGGCGGCGGTCGTCAGCTTCTCGAACCCCTTCTACTCGGCGCTCGCGCTGATCGGGAACCTCGGCTCGCTCGCCGTCCTCTACCTGCTGCTTTCGGCCGAGTTTGTCGCCGCCGCCCAGGTGCTCGTCTACGCGGGCGCGGTGATGGTCATGTTCCTGTTCGTCATCGCCTACCTCGGCCGGCACGTGGACGCGCCCTGGGCGGGCGGGCCGAGCTGGCAGGTATTGGGCGCGGTCGCCGCTGCGGGGGCGCTCATGGTGGAGATCGTCGTCGTCATCGGGCTGAAAGCGAGCGGCCGCCTCTCCGACGCGCCGGACGTGGCCAACTCGTTCGGCAGCCCGTCCGGGGTCGGACGCCTCTTCCTCACCGATCACCTGCTGGCGTTCGAGATCACGTCGATCGTGCTGCTCGCCGCCGCGGTCGGGGGCGTCGTCCTCGGCAGTCACGTCCGCGAGGGAACGGAGCCGTGAAGGGGCCGGACCTCACCTGGTACCTGGCGGTCGCCGCCTTCCTGTTCGCGATCGGCGCGCTCGGCGTGATGCTGCGGCGGAGCCCGCTGATCGTCCTGCTCTCGCTCGAGATCATGCTGAACGGGGCGAACCTGGCCCTGATCACCTTCTCGCGCCACCACGGCCAGCTCGACGGACAGGTCTTCGCGCTTGCCGTGATGGCGGTGGCCGCGTCTGAGGTCGTGGTCGGTCTCGGCCTGATCGTCGCGGTCAACCGGCGGAAGCTCGAGCTCGACGTCGACAAGCTGTCGACGCTGCGCGGATGATCGTCGCCTCCTGGGTCTGCCTCTTCGCGCCGCTGGGCGCGACCGTCGCAATCACTCTGGGGGGCACGCGGTGGTCGCGCCGGGCCGCGGGCTACCTCGCGACGGCGTCCGTCGCCACTTCCTTCGTCGCGGCCGGGGTCGCCTTCTTCTCGATCCTCGGGCGGGAGACTGATGACCGCTCCCACCTTTCGACAGCCTGGACCTGGCTCTCCGCGGGCAACTTCGGCGCCGGCCTGAGCGTGCTCGTCGACCCGCTCTCGATCTTCATGATGCTCGTCGTCTCCGGGGTCGGCGCCCTCATCGTCGGCTATTCGGTCGGCTACATGGACGGCGACGACGAGGAGCGCCGCTACTTCGCCTACATGTCGTTCTTCGTCTTCTCGATGCTGCTGCTCGTCCAGGCGGGGAACCTGCTGCTGCTGCTCGTCGGCTGGGGGCTCGTCGGGCTCTGCTCGTACTTCTTGATCGGCTACCACCACGAGCGGCCGGCCGCGGTCGCGGCCGCCAAGAAGGCCTTCATCATGAACGCCTTCGGCGACGCGACGATGGCGCTCGCCTTCTTCCTGCTCATCCAGCGGACCGGCTCGCTCTCGTTCGACTCCGCCTTCCGGTGGTCGGGCGGGGTCGAGGGCTCCTGGGCGGTGAACCTAGTCGCGCTCGGCCTGCTCGGAGGCGCGGTAGCGAAGTCGGCGCAGCTTCCGCTCCAGACGTGGCTGCCGGATGCGATGGAAGGGCCGACGCCGGTCAGCGCCCTCATCCACGCGGCGACGATGGTCACGGCCGGGGTCTACCTGCTCGTCCGCACGGCGCCCATCTTCGAGCACGCCGGCCGCGTCCAGGACCTCGCCGCAGGAATCGGCGCAGCCACGCTCCTGGTCGCCGGGCTGATCGCCCTCGTCCAGGTCGACATCAAACGCGTCATCGCCTATTCCACGATGTCGCAGATCGGCTACATGTTCCTCGGCGCGGGCCTGGGCGCGTACGCCAATTCGATGTTCCACCTGATGACGCACGCCTTCTTCAAGGCGCTGCTCTTCCTGGCCGCGGGCCTCGTCATCCATGCGCTCGTCGGGGAGCAGGACATGCGGAAGATGGGCGGCCTGCGCCGGTTCCTGCCGCGCACGTACATCGCGTTCCTCGTGGGCGCACTCGCCCTGACCGGGATCCCTCCTCTCTCCGGGTTCTTCTCGAAGGACTCGATCCTCGCCTCGGCGCTCGCGGCCGGCTGGTACGGGCAGCTCCTGTTCGCGGCTGGCCTCGCCGGCGCCTTTCTAACCGGCCTCTACACGTTCCGCATGGTCTTCCTCGTCTTCGAGGGTGAGCCCTCGGCCTACGCACGGGAGCACTTCCACCAGCCGGAGCGCACGGAGCCGTGGCTCTGGATGGGTTTGACCGTGGGCGTGCTGACGGTCGGCGCGGTCGTCGCCGGCTGGATCCAGTTTGCCGGGATCTGGACACCGCTCAGCGACTTCCTGAGGCCGGTGGCCGAGCCGCTCGTCGAGCCGACCGGGACACAGGACTTCCTGGCGAGCTTCGGTGCGGTCTCGCTCGGAATCGCCGGGGTCGCAGTCGCCTGGGCGATCTACTCGGCGCGGGCGGTGCGGGTGCCGGCCGCCGGCCCGGTCCGCGCGCTCCTCGAGCACAAGTTCTACTTCGACAAGCTCTACGACTGGGTCTTCTACCGGCCGTCGGTCTTGCTCGCGCGGACTCTGCGGGACTACGTCGAGCGCCCGCTCGTCCTCGGCTCGATCAGCGGCATCGCGGCGGGCGCCCGCCGCATCGGGAGCGAGGTCACGGAGCTGCAGACCGGGCTCGTGCGCACCTACGCGCTGACTATCGCCGGCGGCGTCACCGTCCTCGCCCTCGTCTTCGTATGGGTGAAGTGACGTGACCGGCTGGCTCGCCACGATCCTGGTCTTCCTCCCGCTCGCCGGCGCGCTGCTCGTCTGGCTCCTGCCGATCGGCCGCTTCGCCGGCTCGCTCGCGCTGCTCGTTGCGCTCGCCGAGGTCGGCTTCTGGATCAACGCACTAACGCGGATGGACTTCAACCGTGCGGGACCGGCGCCGAACTTCGACCAGCAGACGACCTGGTTCAGCGACCTCCACGTCTCCTACCACGTCGGCTTCTACGCCTTCTCGTTCTGGCTCGCCGGGCTCGCGGTAGTCGTGATGGCGGCGGCAATCGCGTATGCGTTCTGGGTCGGCCGCGAGCGGCCACGCGCGTACTTCGGTCTGATGCTCTTCCTCACGGCGGCGGTCGTCGGCGTCTTTGCCGCCCAGGACCTGCTGCTCTTCTACGTCTTCTTCGAGGCGATGATGATCCCGCTCTACGTCCTGATCGGCGTCTGGGGCGGGCCCGGCCGCATGGGGGCGACGGTGAAGTTCGTCATCTACACGATGGCGGGCTCGCTGCTGATGCTCGCGGCAGTCATCGTCTTCGGGCTCTCGCGCAACTCGTTCGACCTCGTCAGCACCGAGCCGAGCAACAGCAACTGGCTCTTCCTCGGCTTCGCTATCGCCTTCGCGGTCAAGGCGCCGCTCTTCCCGCTGCACGGCTGGTTGCCCGACGCCTATCGGGAGTCGTCACCCGAGGTCGCCGCGGTGCTCTCCGGTGTGATCTCGAAGGCGGCGATCTTCGGCTTCATCCGGATCTGCTTCGGAAAGTTCCCGGGGCCTTTCGACGACTTCCGCGTCGTCATTCTCGGGCTGGCGGTCTCGGGCCTCGTTTACGGCTCGCTGCTCGCATTCCGCGCACCCGACGTTCGCGGAGTCATCGCCTATTCGAGCCTCGCACAGATGGGGCTGATCACGATCGGCGTCTTCGCGGAGAACACGGCAGGCGTCAGCGGCGCCGTGCTCCAGTCCGTCAATCACGGACTGATCTCAGCGACCCTCTTCCTGATCGCCGGCGCGATCGAGCGGCGGACCGCGACCGGCAACCTCGACCGACTCGGCGGGATGGGCCGCGGGCGGCCGGCGCTCGCGACCATGCTGATGGCTACCGGGATCATCGCGCTCGCGGTGCCGGGGTCGTCGGCCTTCGCCGGCGAGTTCCTGATCCTCGCGGGGGTTTTCAGCAGCGGCTGGGGCTGGGCGGTCGCGGGAGCGACCGGGATCGTGCTCGCGGCGATGTACATGCTCCGACTCATCTCCGCAGTGCTCCATGAGCGCCCCGGGCCCGCCGTTCCGGAAGCAGCGCTCGACCTGCGACCGGCGGAGCTCGGAATTCTCGTCCCGCTAGTTGCCTGCCTCCTCGCCCTCAGCGCCTGGCCCGCAGCGATCAGCGCCCACTCTCTCGAGCACTCGGACGGGAAACCTGTCCTCCGGGAACTCGTTCCGGCAACGGACTATCGCGAGCGGACCCGCGAGCAATTGTTGAATGAGTTGGCGGCGGCACTGAAATCTCTTCCTCCTGGCTCAGGCGGCTCTCTCCACGAGTTCGTCCTCGACAAGACACCAGCCTTCGCGCCGTGATCAACACCCCCTCCGTCGACTGGTTCGCGCTCTCGCCCTCGCTGGTCGCGGTCGGCGCGGCTGCGGTCTGCCTGCTCGCGGCCGTGCTCGTGCCGCGTTGGCTCCTCCGCCCGCTCGCCGGGTTCACCTGCGCACTCGGGTTCGTGGGCGGCCTCGTCACCGCAGCGCTCGTCTACTGGAAGAGCCCGGACGCACACCTCATCGTTGCCGATGCCGTCAGCCGCGATCGGTTCGCCGCGCTCGCGCAGATGATCGTCATGGGCTCCGGACTGCTCGCGGTCGGCGTCTCGTACTCGGCGCGCATGCGCGAGGACCACATCGGCGAGTACTACGCGCTCCTGGCGACGGCGGCCGGCGGCATGGCCTTCCTCGTCTCGGCGACGAACCTGATGACCCTCTTCCTCGGTCTCGAGTGGTTCTCGGTCTGCCTCTACGTCCTCTGCGCGATCGAGACCGACCTCGTGGGGTCGCTCGAGGCCGGCCTCAAGTACCTGATCATCGGCGGCATGGGCTCGGCCGTGCTGCTCTTCGGCTCGGCGCTCGTCTACGGCTCGACGGGTGAGCTCGGCTTCTCGGCAATCGCGGACGCGACGCGTGCGAACGACCTGGCGACCGACCCGATCCTCCTCGTCGGGCTCGCGATGATCCTCGCCGGCCTCGCCTTTAAGGCCTCGGCGGCGCCGTTCCACATGTGGACGCCAGACGTGTACGAGGGAGCGCCGACGCCGGTGACCGGGTTCATGGCGGCCGCCACGAAGGCCGTCGCGCTCGTGCTCGCCCTCCGCCTCCTCACCGTGGCGTTTCCCGAGAAGGAAGACGTCTGGACGATCGCGGTCGCGTTCCTCGCCTGCGCCTCGCTGGCGTGGGGGAATCTCGCCGCACTCGTCCAGCGGCGGGTGAAGAGGCTGCTCGCGTACTCGTCCATCTCGCACGCCGGCTTCATGCTGATCGCAATCGCCGCGGCGAACGAGCTCGGCGGACGAGCGCTCCTTTACTACCTGATCCCGTACTCGGCGATCTCGATCGGCGCCTTCGCGGTCGTGGCCGCGCGCGAGCGCGAGCTCGCGGAGCCGGTCACGCTCGACAATCTCGCGGGATTCGGGTGGGAGCGGCCCCTGCTCGGCGTCGCGATGTTCTCGTTCATGCTCGGCTTCGCCGGCTTCCCCCTGACCGGCGGCTTCGTCGGCAAGTTCTACGTCTTCTCGGCCGCCTACGACCGCGGCTGGACGTGGCTCGTGATCGTCGGCCTCGCGGCGACGCTCGTCAGCCTCTACTACTACCTCGCAGTCATTCGCGCCATGTACATGCGCCCTGCGGCGGAGCTGGGCTTTGCGCCGATCGGAGGGTCGCCGCCGCGCGAGGCCCTGCTCTCCGCCTCCGTCTTCGCCGCCATGGCCGTCAACGTGGGCTCGTTCTTCGCCGTCCAGCCTCTGATCGACCTGTCGAAGAACGCTGCGAAGGCGATCCCGCTCTAGCCGGGTTCCGGAACCGGCGCCCGCAGCTCGGCTCCCAGCGTTACGAACGCCTGCACGGTGTAGACCGAGAGGCAGCCGAACAAGGCGAAGGTGACCGAGCCCGCAGCGGCTCCGGCGACGAGAAGCAGGAGTGCCAGGCCCGCAAGAAGCGGCTCGAGCGCCGCCACCGGCTCAACGGGACCGACGGCCCGCGCGTCGAGGAGCTCGCCAAGCAACGCGAGCGCGCAGCCGGCGCTGACGGGAACGGCGGTCAGCAGGAGGTAGAAGGCGATCGTGGGCGCTCCCGCCGCTTCCGCGCCCGCGGCGGCGATCGCGATCGCGATCGGAAGCCAGCGCCTTGTCACGCCCTTAGTTTCTGCCTTGCGCCGGATGCTCCTTCCCCGCGCAGGCGATAGGGTCGGCGCCGCAAGATGGCGGTCCGCATCGGCGTGCTCGCTCTGCCCCTCGTCGGCCTCGGCATCCTCATTTTGCAGCCGGAAGCCGACAGGCAGTGGGAACACCACCCTGCGCACTTCTGGCTCGTGCTCTCGGTCGCCGCGGTCAGCGTCGTCCTCGGTCTGCTCGCGAGCGAGGCGGCACGAAGGCTGGATGACGCGCGGCTCTTCCTCGTCTCGATGACGTTCCTCGCGAGCGCCGGCTTCCTCGGCTTGCACGCGCTCGCCACCCCCGGGGTCCTGCTCGAGAGCAAGAACACGGGCTTCGTGATCGCGACACCTGTGGGGCTGCTCGTCGCCGGAGTCTTCGCGGCTGCCTCCGGGCTCGACCTAGGGCCTGGGGCGATCGCGGCGCTGATGAGACGAAGAACGCTGGTCCGCAACGCTCTGATCGCGGTCATCGCAGGCTGGGCGGCGATCTCGCTCGCCGCGATTCCCCCTCTCGACGAGCCGCTTACTCCCGACGACGCCAAGGGGTGGCTCTACGCGCTTGCTCTCGCGGGCATCCCGCTCTACGGCTTCGCAGCGCTCCGCTACCTCCGTCTCTACCGGGAGCGGCCGGCTCGGATGCTCCTCTCGATCGCCGCCGCTTTGGCGCTCCTCGCCGAGGCGATGCTCGCGATCGCGCTTGCGCGAAACTGGCACGCCTCCTGGTGGGAGTGGCATCTGCTGATGGCGGCTGCCTTCGGCCTCGTCGCGGTCACGGCGCGGGACGAGTACCGCTCCCGCCGCTCGCTCGCGGGACTGTTCAGCGACCTCTACCTGCAGCAGACGATCGAACGCGTCGATCGCCGCTACGGCCGCGCGCTCCAGCAGCTGGTCGAGGCCCCGGACGCCCTCGAGGAGGTCCGCGCCCGCGAGCGCCTCAGCACGGAGGAAGCCGAGCTGCTCGAGCGGGCGGCGGGCGAGATCCAGCAGCTCGACGAGCTCTTCCGGCCGTATCTCTCGCCGCAGCTGGCCAAGAGGCTCCGCGCGGACCCGAGCGCCGCGGCGCTCGGTGGCGAGGAACGCGACGTGAGCGTGCTTTTCGCCGACCTCCAGGGCTTCACGGCGTTCTCGGAGCGTACGGAGCCCGCGCGAGTGATCGAGATGCTGAACGACTACTGGGCGCGCGCGGTTCCCGCAGTGGCAGAGCAGGGAGGGATGGTGGAGCGCTTTGCAGGGGACGCGGTGCTGGTGGTCTTCAACGCGGCCGAGGACCAGCCCGACCATGCGGTCCGGGCAGCGCGGGCAGCCCTCGGTCTCCAGCGCTCGACGGCGGTCGTCTCCGCCGAGCGGCCCGACTGGCCTCGCTTCCGGGCAGGGGTGAACACCGGGCCCGCGGTGATCGGCAACGTCGGTAGCCGTGAGCAGCGGAGCTTCACGGCAATCGGGGACACGACGAACCTGGCGTCCAGGCTCCAGTCCGTCGCCGAGCCCGGCCAGGTCGTGATCGGCGCTCCTACTCGCAAAGCACTCGGAGACGCCGCGACCGTCGAGCCACTGGGAAAACTCGACCTGAAGGGCAAGCGGGAGCCCGTCGAAGCCTTCCTCCTCGTCGAGCTGGCAGGCGATTCGCGCTAGGCTCGCGCCGGTGCCGAACGTATCCCTCACCTGGCTCGGGCACGCCGCTTTCCGCTTCGAAAGCCCGGGCGGAAAACGCGTCTACGTCGATCCCTGGCTCGAGAACCCGAAGTGCCCGGACGCAGAGAAGGAGCCGGAGCGGGTGGACCTGATCGCGCTCACTCACGGGCACGACGACCATGTTGGGAACACGCTCGAGCTGGCGGAGAAGTTCAACTGCCCCGTCGTCGCGCTAGTCGAGCTGCGCGGCTGGCTTTCCACCAAGGGGCTGTCCGAGGAGATGTCCCATGCGCCCAACAAGGGCGGCACGGCGGAGGTGGACGGGATCAAGGTCACGCTGACGAACGCGCACCATTCGAGCAGTGCCTTCGAAGACGGACGCTTTGTCTACCTGGGCGAGCCTGCGGGCCTGGTGATCGAGGTCGAGAACGGGACGAAGCTCTACTTCGCGGGCGACACGTGCGTCTTCGGAGACATGCAGCTGATCGGCCGCATCTACGAGCCCGACGTGGCCATCCTCCCGATCGGCGACCACTTCACGATGGGGCCGCGCGAGGCCGCCGTGGCGCTGGAGCTGCTCGGTGTCGGACGCTGCGTTCCGAGTCACTACGGAACGTTTCCGCTCTTGCACGGCACGCCCGACGAGCTCCGCAAGCTGGCGAAGGGTGTCGAGGTGCTCTCTCCGGAGCCGGGGGAGACCGTGGAGGTTTGAGAGAGCGCTGGTTCGGAGCGACGAAGCAGCAGGTGCCGCAGCTGGCCGTCGAGGGTGAGGTGGAGTTCCCCGCGGACCCGCTCGTCCTGGACGAAGTCGACGACGAGCGCCTTCGCAGCGCACACGACGAGGGGCAGCCCGTCGTCATCCGGGCGGATTCAGTGGAGAAGGTAATCGCGGCGCTCACCCGCCCCGAGGTGGCCTGTGTCATCGTGCCGCCGGAGCAGCGAGACCTCCTTGGGATCGACCTCGTCGAGCTGACCTATGGCTGAGCTGATCGCCACGTACTCGATCGCGGCCTGCGACCTCGACGCCGGACAGTGGGGCGTCGCCGTCCAGTCGAAGTTCCTCGCCGTCGGCTCGGTCGTCCCGTGGGCCGAGCCGCACGTGGGCGCAGTGGCGACGCAGGCATACGCGAACCCGCGCTACGGGCCGCAGGGGCTCGAGCTCCTCCGGGAGGGGATCTCCGCGCAGGAGGTCGTCGAGCGACTGACAAGCGCGGACGACGGGCGCGACCACCGGCAGCTGGGCGTCGTCGACGCCGAAGGAGGCGCCGCGACCTATACCGGCCAGGAGTGCCTCGACTGGGCCGGCGGGCGCACGGGCGCGGGCTATGCGGCGCAGGGCAACATCCTTGTCTCCGCCGGCACCGTCGACGCGCTCGCAGACACATTCGAAGGGAGCAGCGGGCTCCTGGCCGAGCGCCTGATCGACTGCCTCGCCGCAGCGCAGGCCGCGGGCGGGGACAGCCGGGGCCAGCAGTCCGCGTCGCTGCTCGTCGTCGAGCGCGACGGCGGCTACGCCAACCTGTCTGACGTCGTCGTCGATCTCCGCGTCGACGACCACGGGCTCCCGATCGAGGAGCTCCGCCGCATCTACCGACTCCACGACGAGATCTTCGGCAAGACCCCCCGGGAGAAGTGGATCGATGTGGACGAAGCTCTCGCCGGTGAGCTCCGAGACCGCCTGACCAAGCTCGGCTACGAGGGCGAGCTCGGTGATGCCTTCTCCCGCTGGGCCGCGACCGAGAACCTGGAAGAGCGGGTCGAAGGAGCCGAGCAGATCGACCCCGTTGTCCTCGACGCGCTGCGGAGCAAGAAGTGACGGAGAAGGCCTACGAGGTCGTGCACCTGGACGAGCTGGAGCGCTTCCCGGTCGACGAGGAGGGCCTGGTGTGGCGCCCCGTTCGTCGTCGGCTCGGGATCAAGGCCTTCGGGACGAACGCCTACACGGCGGAGAAGGCAGGCGACCGAGTCGTCGAGGAGCACAAGGAGCAGGACGGACACGAGGAGCTCTACTTCGTCGCGAAGGGGCGCGCGACGTTTACGCTCGGCGAGGAAGAGATCGACGCCCCGGCCGGGACGTTCGTCTACGCGACGCCGGGAACGAAACGCGGGGCGATCGCGGCCGAGCCCGAGACGACGGTCGTCGCCTTCGGCGCGAAACCCGGCGTCCCGCACGAGATCTCGGCCTGGGAAGGCATGTTCGTCGCCTTCGGCCACCTGAGGAGAGGCGAGGAGGAGCAGGGGCGTCAGGCGCTGGCGGCCGCAATCGCCGAGAAGCCGGATGCCTGGCAGGGTTACTACAACGCGGCCTGCTTCGAGAGCCTGACGGAGAACAGGGAAGCGGCGCTCACACACTTGCGCCGTGCGATCGAGCTCGAGCCGAAGGCGCAGGAATACGCCCAGGGCGACTCCGACTTCGACTGGCTCCGCGAGGACCCGGAGTTCCCGGCGTGAGCGGGACCATCAAGCTCACCGACCTCGCCATCCAGCTGGGCTCGGGCCCGCGCTGGGCGATGGTTCGGTCGCACTTCGGAATCGGAGCCTTCGGCGTCAACGCACACGTGGCGGACGAGCCGGGGCTCGCGATCATCGGCGAGCACGACGAGCTGGGGACGTCGGCCGGCCGGCACGAGGAGCTGTACTTCGTCGGCAGCGGGCACGCGACCTTCACCGTCAACGGCAACGAGATCGATGCGCCGGCAGGGACGTTCGTCTTCGTCCGCGACCCGGCCGCGAAGCGCAGCGCGATCGCCACCGAGGCGGGGACGACGGTCGTCGTTGCCGGAGGCAAGCCGGGAGAAGCGTTCACACCGTCTCCGTGGGAGCGAAACGCGCCCGCCCTCACTTACTTCGCCACGCAGGAGTACGACAAGGCGATCGAGGAGTTCGAGCGCCTGCGCGCGGAGACGCCGGACGACGCGGGAGTCCTCTACAACCTCGCCTGCGCCGAGAGCCTGAGTGGAAGGACCGAGGCCGCGCTCGAGCACCTGCGGCGCGCACTGGAGCTCGATCCAGACTTCCGCAAGCTCGCGGAGAAGGACTCCGACTTCGACCCTATCCGGGCCGAACCGGAGTTCGTCTCAGCGGTCGCCGGGCAGCCGGACGCCCGCGGCTCTGGCTCGTAGCCCCGGCACCGGGTCGGCCTCCGGCCGCGCGACGAGCAGAACGGCGCCGTGGCCTTCACCTGCGAGGGCGTCCACGAGCAGCTGCAGTCCGACCGCCAGCGCGAACGCCTTGTGCGCTCGGTCGGCGCCGAAGGGGACGAGCTCGTCCTCGCTCGCCGTCCCCGCGATCACGTCGCCGTAGGTGACGCGGCCCATCGACACGTCAGCGACGAGCGGCCGGCCGTCGGAGCTCGGGACCGCGATCGCGAGCGGATTCGTCCCTGCGAGCGGAGGGCCCCCGTCAGGATGGGCAAGGCGCGGCGGCGAGGTTGCGGTCAAGGCCGCGACGAGCCCGCCCTCGGCGAGGCGCCGCACCCAGTGACCGAGCATGCCGGTCGGAAAACAGTCCTCCGCGACGACCAGCCGCGCGTGCGCGGGCGGATCGGCCAGCTGTGCCGAGCAGATCGCGGCGAGCGTCAGGTAGCCGAGGGCGCCGCGTCCCTGCCAGCGCTCAAACCCCGGCTCGGCAAGGACGCGCTCGGGCCGGGCGCGCGGGTTCAGGTCCGGCAGGCTCGAGAGCCAGTCGACCCGCGCCAGGCCGTGGCCTGATCGGCCGCGCGCCTCCGCGTCGAGAAAGTGGTCGGTGAGGACGGCTGCGTCAGCCTCGTCGAAGCCGAGTCGCCGAAGCTGCTCGAGGACGTCGTCGCGCTTGCTCATCGGTGACGAAGGTACGTGCTGCGCTAGGGCCGCCTGCCGGACGAATCCGGGAGCGGTACGAGGTCCACACCTTCCGCTCTCGCGAGTGTCGCTAGCGGCGGATCGGTTGTCGCAATCGCGCCGCCATCCGTTAGCGCATGGGCCAGCAAGAAGCAGTCAGCCATCGACAACGCACTCGTCTTTTTCTTGAAGTGCTTTGCTCGCAGTTCGGCAGCGAGCCACGCCTCGGGCTCGTCAGACACGGCGGCTGACAAGGCGTTGCTCAGCAGAAGTGGCTCAATCGCTCCCCGAATCTTTTCATGTGGCAGACCATGCACCCGCTGGCTGATGTCGATTGCCTCAGCGAGGTTCAAGATAACGACACGCGTTTCGCCCTCGCGCAAGATCCTTTCGACTTCTTCCGCTGCGGGTTCATCTGCAATCAGCGCTACGAGCGCGTAGGCGTCGAGAAAGGTCACCGCCGATCTTCGGCGGCGACCTCATCCCTCCGAGCCCTTTCACGTAGCGACGCTGTTGGGCCGATCCTCGACTTGAGCGCTCCCCGTGCCGCAGCAATAGGGTCGTCGGGCATCGGACGGACCACCACGTGATCCCCGAGATCCTCGACCGCGACCGACCTCGTCTTCCACCTATTCCGAACTTTGGCCGGCAGTGAGATCTGACCACCTGTAGTGATTTTGCGTAGCCTCATGCAAAAAGCGTACCATATTGTAGAATCGCCATTAATACCATGATGCCGCCTTTCCCTTGTGGAACAGCGTCCTCGCTCTCAGTCTTCACGAAATCTTTACGTGCCGCACTCGAACTCTTCACGGGCGGCAGGGATCTTCTCTCTCGAAGAACCACGAAAGGGGGAGTAATCGGCATGCGCCGTCCCAAGCACGTTGCTCTGCTCGTCGCTGTCGGCCTGTTCGTGCTCGTAGGGGCTGCCTCGGCGAGACTGACACTCTCTCACCCGCAGACGTCCGACGTCTCCGCCGCATTCAGTGCGACCCAGACGCGCTCGCAAAGCCGGACGTGCATGGAGGGTGGGAACGAGTTCCGCGTCACGAACGCGGTCTGGCGCGGGACGTCGACCAGCTCCGAGCCGCGGCTTGCCGGCACGGTCGTCATCGCCACCCACGCGGTGCTGAACGAGACGACCGGCGACGGCTGGCTTTCCGGCACCTGGCGCACGATTAACGACACCGTCGCCAACCCACGGTTGAGGGCCAGGTCGAACGCGAGCCTCTCCGCGGTCATCGACAACGGCAACCATCTCGATGGCCTCGCCAGGGGGCAGGTTCGCCGCCCGTGGGCTCGTCTGCTCGGCAACCTGTCGGCGACGGTCGTCGGCAGCACGCTGAGCGGTGAGCTCGGCTCGAACGCCCCGGTGGCGCCGGACAACTCCGCGCTGATCTACCGCGGCGGCTGCCCGTAGCTCGCTGTTTCCGGACCGACCTGCGAAGGGCGCCTCCGGGCGCCCTTCGTCATGAGACGACCGGCAGCGCCTTCTTGATGCTCCCTGGGCGGCGCCCGGTGGCGACGAGCGCCTCGGCGAGCTCCGTGATCGTGCGCGCCGTCTCGTTCTCCGGCTCAGCCCACACGAGCGGCTCGCCCTCGTCCGCGCACTCGCGCAGGCGTGGGTCGAGCGGGATCCTGCCGAGCAGCGGTGCCTCGATCGCCCGCGCGAGAGCCTCACCGCCGCCGGCGCCGAAGACCTCCTGCCCGGTGCCCACGAGGAACGACATGTTCTCGACGACGCCGATCAGGCGCATGCCCGTCCGCTGGGCCATCTGGGCGGCGCGCACGGCAACCAGCTGCGCAGCGGGCTGCGGCGTCGTCACCACGAGGGCTTCTGCGCGCGGCAGCAGCTGGCCAAGCGAGATCGAGACGTCGCCCGTGCCCGGCGGCATGTCGACGACGAGGGTCTCGAGCTCGCCCCAGTGAACGTCGGAGAGGAACTGCTCGAGCGCACGGTGGAGCATCGGTCCCCGCCACATGACCGGCGAGTTCTCCTCGAGGAAGAAGCCGATCGACATCAGCTTCAGGTCGCCCCGCACGGGCGGCACGATCATCTTGTCGACCACAACCGGCCGCTGGTGAACGCCCAGCATGTGCGGGATCGAGTGGCCGTAGACGTCCGCGTCGAGGATCCCCGTCCGCTGACCGAGCCGGTCGAACGCGGCGGCCAGGTTCACCGAGAGCGTCGACTTGCCAACGCCGCCCTTGCCGCTCACAACCGCGAGCACGCGGGTCGAGGCGTCGACCGAGATTCCCTTCGATCGCTGAGTGATCCCCCCGCGAAGCTTGGTCGTGAGCGCGGCGCGCTCCGCGGGGCTCATGACGTCGAACTCGAGCGAGACGGACTCGACGCCGTCGAGCGGCAGGAGCTGCTCGCGCATCTGGGTCTCGAAGCTCGCCCGCAGCGGGCAGCCCGCGACCGTGAGCGCAATCGTGACGGCGACGTGGCCCTCGTCCACGCGCACCTCGCGGACCATGTCGAGCTCCGTCACGGGCCGCTTCAGCTCCGGGTCGATGACCCGGCCGAGGGCCTCGGTTATCTGCTCACGCGAGGGCCGTTCCATGCCGCCGAGGGTACCAGCGGTCAGCCTGCCGGCGGCTACTCGAGCCGTCTCAAGTAGCGACGATGTGAGCGAGCCTGTCGCAGAGCTCCTGCGTGCCTGCGGCAGCGACCGGCGAGCGAGCGGCGCTGTCGAGCGGAGCGGCATCGAACGGACCGGCGTCGGCGAACCCGATCGGTAGCCCGACTTCCCGCAGGAGCAGCTGAGCCGCCGCGATGTCAACCGGCCGCGCCTCCTTCAGCGAGCAGACGGCATCGACGCGCCCTGCCGCAAGCTGGCAGAGGGAGAGGGCGAGCGAGCCCATGATCCGTAGCCGCTTCGCAAAGCCGGCGAACGCCACCGCCTTGTCGGCGACCGCGCCGGCCACGGTCGCCTCGACGGCCAGCACCTCGATCTGGTCCTTCGGCCGAAGCACGCCGAGACGCTCCCCGTTCAGCCAGGCGCCCCCGCCCCTGGTCGCCCTCCACTCCTCGCCGGAGCCGAAGTCATAGACGTAGCCGAAGACGACGTCTTCCATCCTCGCCCCCTCCGCGACGGCGACCGAGAGCGAGAAGAACGGGATGTTTCGCTTCGCGTTCATCGAGCCGTCGATCGGGTCGAGGAGGACGCGCCGCTCTGGTGAGAAGCCGAAGTCGCGCTCGCCCAGCTCCTCCGAGACGAGGTGGAAATCGAGCTTGTCGCTCTCGTGGAGCCGGTGCAGGCGCGCCACGATCGCGGCCTCCGCAGCCGCGTCGACGGCGGTCGTCTCGTCGCCGCCGGCGCCCGTGCCGACGATCGGCTCGCGCTCGTTCCGTCCGGGTAGGCGCTCGAGCACGCCGCGTACGTCCTGCACGGCGCCGCGGCAGAACGCGAGCCACGGGTCGGCAGGCGCGCGCTTGCGCCGCGACTGGCCAAACATGCGGCCGACCGCGCGCAGGCCCGTCACCGCTCCACCGGGTGGAAGAGGAGGCCGGAGACGAGCTTCGGGTAGAAGTATGTGCTCTTCTGGGGCATCGTCTCGCCGCGAGCGGCGACGGCGAAGACGTCCTCGACACGAAGCGGCCGCATGAGCACCGCGAGTGCCGCCTCTCCTTCGTCGACGGCCCGGACGGCCGCGCGCCAGTCGGGGGTGTACGTGAGCCCGTCCTGGCCGAGCCGATCGACCAGGCGCACGTCCAGCTCGCCCGCGCCGTCCACGGCGAGCTGGGTCTCTCCGTCGTAGACGACGACCGCCGCGCGGTCACGGGAGAGCTCCCCGAGCTCACGTAGGGCCGATTCGGGATCAGCACGGCGCTCGCCGGCGAGGGCTCCGCGGGCGGGGAGCTCCCGGAAGATCCGGTGGGTTGGGAAGATCGTGAGGCCTGGGTCCTCGAGGCTGACGAGCACGGCAAACGTGAACGCGCTCTCCGCAGTGCCTGCCTCCTCGTGGTAGGCGACCGCGGTCTCGTAGCGGTGGTGACCGTCCGCGATCAGGAGGCGGCGATCGGAGAACGACTCGCCGATGCCCTCGTCCGCGAGCCGCCAGAGACGCGCGCCTTCGACCTCGATCTCGGGCCGGTCACCCGGCGGCTCGAAGGGCGCCGCGCCCTCGTAGAGCAAGAAGATCGGCTCGAGCTGCGCGCGGACCTCGCGCAGCAGGCGCAGCCGCCCCTCCTTCGGTCCCTCGTGGGTTTGCTCGTGCGGGAGCACGGCACCCGTCCCGTACGACTCCACGCCGAGCGAGGCGACCAGGCCGGTACGGCTGCGGGCGACGCCGTCGGGCCCGACGTAGTCCTGCGTCAGCACCCAGAACGCACGCTCCTCCGGCACGAGGATCGCGCTGTCGCGCCATTCGCGGAAGAGCCGTCCAGCTTCCTCCTCGGCGTCGGGCAGCGTTAGATGGACGACGTTGTACGGGCTGCGGTGGAGGTAGCGCTCACGCTCCTCGGGCCCGATGACGTCGTACGGCGGAGCGACAAGGTCCTCGAGCGGACCGGCGTGCTCGGTCTCGTACCGCAGGGCGCGAAACGGCTTCACTACGGCCAAAGCGCGGCCACCTTACCATCCGTCCTCCGCCCTAGACTCGGGCCGTGGCTGCGATCGCCGAGCTCGAGCAGGACCGGATCGTCGAGGGCGTCTATGCGGTCGCCAAGAAGGAGCGGCTTCGCACACGGTCGGGCTCCTCGTACCTCGCGCTCGAGCTCGTCGATCCGAGCGGCCGTATCGAGGCGCGGGTCTGGAGCGACGTGGACCTGCTCGACGGCCGCTTCGGTGAAGGCGACGCCGTCCGGGTCCTCGGGCGGGTTGAGCGCTTCCGCGACCGCCTTCAGCTCGAGGTTCGCTCGCTCGAGCCGGCCGAGGGGCTCGATCCAGCCGACCTCGCGCCGGCGCTTCGCCGCGACGCCGACGAGTTGGAAGGGTTCCTCGAGTTCCTCGCCGGCGAGATCTCGCATCCCGGTTTGAAGGCGACCGTCGGCCGGTTCGTGGGCGACGACGAGCTGCGCAGACGGCTTCGCACCCTCCCGGCGACGATCGAGGGCCACCACTCCTACGCGGGCGGGCTGCTCGAGCACACCGTGGGTGTGGCGACCGTCTGCAGGGAGGTCGCCCAGCTCCACCCCCGTCTGCGGGCCGACCTGCTGCTCTCCTCCGCCCTCCTGCACGACATCGGACGAACCGTTGAGCTCACCCGAGGCCCGACCTTCCGCCCGACCGAGGAGGGGCGCTTGCTCGGCCACGTCCACCTCGGCCTGCGCCTGATCGAGGAGCGGGCGGGCCCACTCGAAGCCGCCGTCCGGGCCGAGCTCCTGCACGGGATCGCCGTCCACCACGACGCGCGCTCAGCTCGCACCGCGGAGGCGTCCGTCCTCTACCACGCGAACCAGCTGGACGCAGTCGCCGCCACGCGGCCCGTGCCTGAGATTTAGGAGGGCAGCTCTGAGACGAGTCGCGCGATCTTGTCGCGGATCGTGCGCACGACCTCGATCGGCATTCCGGCCGGATCTTGAAGGTTCCAGTCCAGATAGCGCTTCCCGGGCAGCACGGGGCAGGCGTCGCCGCAGCCCATGGTCACGACGAGATCCGCCCACTCGACGTCCTCGCGGGAGAGCCCCTTTGGGAACTTGCCCTCGAGATCGATCTCGAGCTCCCGCATGGCCTCCACGACTTCCGGGTGCAGGCCGGCTTCAGGGCGAGTGCCGGCCGAGCGCGCCTCGCCGCCGGCGCGTTCGTAGAAAGCCTGCGCCATCTGCGACCGGCCCGCGTTGCCGATACAGACGAAGAGGACCCGCTCAGCGGGCAACGGTGGCCTCGGCCGTCGCGAGCACGAGCTCCGGCTCGGGCGCGCCACCGAGCGCGAAGGCGAGCGACCGAAGAGCCTCGGGCACGAGCCGGTAGTAGGCCCACGTGCCTCGGCGTCGGACGTCGACGAGCCCCGCCTCGCGAAGGACCTTCAGATGGTGGGAGACGGTGGGCTGGGAGACGCC
>DASYUD010000047.1:0-11865 GCA_036001625.1 Gaiellaceae bacterium | reverse complement strand
CGGCTACGACGACGACGCGGGAGTCGTGCTGCCGGGCAACCTCGCCCACCACAACCTCGCCTGGGGCAACGGCTCGGGCAGCTTCGGCAACAGCGGCCGGCCCGTGATCGACTTCTCCGGGGGCAACCTCGTCGCCGATCCGCTCTTCGTCGATCCAGCGAACCGGGATTACCATCTCCTCGCAGGAAGCCCTGCCCTCGCACAGGGCGAGCCGGCCTTCGGCCCGCGTGAGAACCACGACGGTTCGCCCCGCGGACGGATCCCCGATCTGGGCGCTTACTAAGCTTCGCTCATGATCTCCGTGGCCCCGGTCGAGCGGATCTCGATCATCGCTCCGATGCTGAACGAGTCGACCCACCTCGAGCAGTTCGTCGCGGACATCAGCAAGCAGGACTTCGAAGGCGAGGTAGAGCTGCTCGTCGCCGACGGCGGCTCGACCGACGGCTCGGTCGACCGGCTCAAGGCCGCGGCCGAGAGACGTGGTGTCGCGCTGAGTGTGCTCGAGAATCGCGCCGGCTGGGTCTCGCACGCCCTGAACGCATGCATCAGGGCGGCGCAAGGTGATCTGCTCGTCCGGCTGGACTGCCACTCGCGCTACCCGCAGGACTACCTCCGCCGATGCGCGCTCGCCGCGGAGGAGACCGGAGCTCTCGCCGTCGGGGGCGTCATCGTCGCCGAAGGGCGAACGCCTCTCGAGCGCGCCGTCGCCTGCGCGATGGACAGCCCATTCGGCGGCATCGGCTTCTACAGGATCTTCAGCTCGGACGGAAGCCTGGCCCGCCGTGCCGCCGGCGTCTTCGGCATCCCCTGGGCACGGAACGCCACAGGCGACTCGCGCGTCGAGACCGACACGCTCACGTTCGGCGCTTTCCGGCCCGAGGCATTCCGGCGCGCAGGCCTGTTCGACGAGACGTTGCGTCGAAACCAGGACGACGAGTTCAATCTGCGCGTCCGCAAGGCCGGCGGACGCGTCATCCTCGACCCCTCGATCCGGGTTCACTACACGCCGCGAGGGTCGTTCCGCGGCGTCTTCCGCCAGTACTACGAGTACGGGCTCTGGAAGGTGCCGGTGATGCGGAAGCATCGGCAGGTGCCGAGCCCGAGGAGCCTTGCCCCGCTCGCCCTCGTGAGCTCGGTCGCGCTCCTGGCTCCGCTCGCGCCCCGCCTCCCGGTCGCGCGACGTCTCCTCGCCGCGGAGCTCGGCGCCTACGCCGCGCTCGCCGTCGCGTTCGGAGCGCTCTGCGTGAGCCGTCGCCGCGAATCCTGGCGACTCTTGCCTGCCGTCGTCGCCGTCTTTCCGACGTTCCACGCCGCCTACGGACTCGGCATGCTGCGCGGGTGGCTCCGGCCCCTTCGCGCGGCGCGCTAGCCTCTAAGTGCCGCCCGCCGTGCCCGGGAGCCCACGCTCGTCACCGGCGGAGGACGGGAGCTCGGAGCAGCGAGCTGCCTCGAGAATCTCCCAGTGCTACCCGGGGCACGCCTGGCTCGCTGCCGCGATCCCGCTCGAAGCCCGACGATTTCGAGTGCTCGACCCTGCGCTCGCGCATACCCTCGCCGATGCAGGCGCGGAGCTCGTCGAAGAAGGCCCGGACGTGGAGATCGCTCCCCTGCGACGGCTCCGCGGCGACGCTCCGGTCGCGATCGTCAGCCTCGACGCTCCGACACCCGACGTCGACTCGCGCCTGCGGCGCGCGGCGACCAGGCTGGCCGGGTCCCTCCGCATTCGTGCCGAGGCGAAGGCCGCCAAGGCCGGCATTCGCCGCCTGAGGTACACCGAGGTCTCGATTCTCAGCTGGGACCTGGCACAGGCCTTCGGCGTCCGCGAGCTGCCGGGTCGCGGAGCCGGCGGCGTCGCCGAGCGATTGCCTCGGCATGCCGCCGTCGTGGCTCGGCGATCCTCGGGCGGAGTCACCGCTCTCGGGGCCGCGATCGCAGACGCAGCGGAGCGAGCCGACGGCGGCTCCATCCACTTCGACACGCCGTCAATGCGCGAGGCCGTCCTCGTCGCCGTGGGAGATTCGGGAGTGCTCCGGGTCACGGTCGGACCGGCCCGGGGCCAGCTCGAGAGGCAGGCTGCGGCCCTCGAGGGGCTGCGCGTCGCGCGCGTCCCCGAGCTCGACCCGGCGTGCATCTCGTGGCCGATCGCGTCCGGACGGTCGGGCCTCGCAGACTGGGCGCTCGAGCAACGGCTGCCCGGAGCCCGACCGCAGCCCGCTCTCCCCGCGCGTGTTCTCGCCGACTGTCTCGACTTTCTCGCCGCCCTCCACTCCTCGGGCCCGCGAGGGCATCCCGACAGATCGCCGGTCGACGACGCGGAGCTCATCGCCGCGGTCTGCGACGAAGAGCGCAGCCGAGCGGTCTCCGGCGTCGCGGAACGTCTTTCGGGCAAGGTCGGCTACCTGCCGCACGGATTCGCCCACGGCGACTTCTTCCGGGGGAATCTCCTCGTCGACCAAGGTCGGCTCGCCGGCGTCGTCGACTGGGACGCGGCCGGGCCCGGCCGGCTCCCCCTACTCGACCTCCTGCACCTTCGCCACATGGGCAAGCATCTGCCTGCCGACCGCGACTGGGGCCTGACGGTCGTGCAGCACCTCCTCCCCTGGGCAAGGGCGGGCGGGGACGAGGTCACTCGCGGCTTCTGCCGGCGGCTGGGCATCGAGCCGAGCCTGCCGCTCCTCGAGGCGCTGGTCGTCGCCTACTGGCTGGAGCGACTCGCCTACCAGCTCTCCACGTACGCCGACCGGACCGAGCGACCGGTCTGGCTGGAGCGGAACGTCGACGAGGTCCTGCGCGCCGTCGCCACCTCCTAAGGGCCTATCCCGGAAGGTCCGGGCAGGGACCCACTGCTTGGCCTCGAAGACGTCGGTAGCTGACCTGCTACCGAGAGGAGGAGGGCATGGGCCTTGTGGTCAAGGACGACCGCTGGCGGATGCCGGACTGGTTGTGGGAGCGGATCGGGCCGCTCTTGCCACCCTCGCCGCCGCACCCGTTGGGTTGTCACCGGCCGCGGGTGCCGGACCGCGACGCGATGGATGCGATCTTGCGGGTGCTCAGAACGGGGATGCAATGGAACGCGCTAAACGCGACCGGGATCTGCTCGTCGAGCTCGGCGCACCGGCGCTTTCAGGAGTGGGAGCAGGCCGGGGTGTTCCACGAGATCTGGCGGCAGGGGTTGCTCGCCTAGGACGCGGCTGTCGGGATCGACTGGGAATGGCTGGCCGCTGACGGGGCGATGGGCAAGGCACCGCTCGGTGGCGCCAAGACCGGGCCGAATCCCACTGACAGAGCGAAAAAGGGGCGAAACGTTCGCTTCTCTGCGAGGCGCAAGGGGTCCCAATCGGGTTGGCGCACGACGGCGCCAATCGCCACGACTCAAAGCTGCTAGCCGCGACCCTCGACTCGATCCCGGTCGAGCGGCCCGCGCCGACGCCCGACAAGCCGCAGGGTCTGTGCCTCGACCGCGGCCA
Source organism: Gaiellaceae bacterium (assembly GCA_036001625.1). Lineage (GTDB taxonomy): Bacteria > Actinomycetota > Thermoleophilia > Gaiellales > Gaiellaceae > VAXT01. The sequence goes on along the minus strand of DASYUD010000047.1, from coordinate 8,398 downwards.
CGACTATGACAGCGTCCGCGACCTCGTCGCCGAACGTAAGTTCATTCCGCACATCCGAGCCCGCGGCGAAGAGATCAAGCTCAAGCTGCGCACCCCCGGCTGGCGCGCCCGCCGCTGGATCGTCGAGGCCTGCCACTCATGGCTGAACCGCAACCGAGCGCTGCTGATCCGCTGGTCCAAGAAAGACGAGAACCACCTCGCGCTGCTGATGCTCGCCAGCGGCCTGATCGCCTTCAAGAAGGCCCGCCACGCGACCGTTGCCACCACCCAACCGAAGTAGGTCCGAAGGCGTGAGTGGTCGTCACGAGATGCGCAGCGTTACCCTCTTTGGCGCCAGCGCGCTTGAGCGGCATCGCAAGTGGAAGGAGTGAGATGGACACCGACGAGATGCTTCGCCTCTTCGAGGCTCACCGCGAAGCGGAAGCGGCTCGCGACATCGACGCCATCCTCGAGACCTTCGTAACGGACTGTTTCCTCGAGACGATGCCGCTCGGGCTTCGAAGCGAAGGCAGGGACGCGGTCCGAGCGGCGTACGAGCTGCAGTTCTTCACCTCATTCCCGGATCTGGCTCCGGAGGACGAGGGCATAGCTTTCGGCGACGACGTGATCGTCGTGTGGGGGACGTTGCGCGGAACCAGCCGTGGCGACTGGTTCGGGATTCCTCCGGGCGGAGGAACGTTCGCCGTGCCCTTCGCCAACGTCGTTCCATTCGAGCAAGGGCTGATGGCCGGCGAGCAGATCTACTTCGACCTTGCCACGCTGTGCGAGCAGGCCCGGATTCCGCTCGAGGAGATCCGAGCAGCTGCTGCCACTCTCGCCGCCACCCAACCGGGATAGGCCCTAAGACTCCCGGCTCAGCCCGCGACGCGCCGGGCCAGCGCGGCCAGGCTCGGGCGCCTTCCGAGCGTCCTCGCCGCGCCGACCGCGGCCATGCCCGCGGTGCTTTGGGCGAGACCGATCGTCTCCAGGCCCGAATCCTCCCTCGTGAAGCGGTACTTGTAGTCCTCGCCGCCCTCCAGAAACCGGTACTCGCCGACGCCGTCCTCGAGCGCCTCCCTGATCGTGTGCGCCAGGAGCACGAAGCCGACCGACGAGCCCGACCAGCCCGGATCGCGCCCGGCCTGGTAGTAGGACTCGGCATCGCCGAAGCGGAAGCCGTACCAGGCCGCGGCCGGCGCCCCGTCGACCTCGAGCACCCAGAGGCGCAGCCAGCCTTGCTCCTGCGCGCAGACGGCGAACTCACGGTGGAACCCCTCCGACGTCGACGTGAACAGCCCGCCGCCCTTCCAGCGGGCACTGTGGAGCGAGAAGAGGATGTCGAGATCGTCGTGCAGCCGTTCGGGGTCGTCGCTGAGGCGGAAGCGAACCTCGTGCTCACGGCGCAGCTTTCGCTCGCGGCGCCGCACCTGCTCTCGGAAGTTCGCGCTCCGGCCTGCGAGCAGCTCGTCCCAGGACGCACCGCGGAACCGGAGCACCGGGCTGCCCTCGCGGCGAAGGACCTTCGCGCCCAGGAAGGCCGACCACCCCTCGTCCGCGGGGACGTTCTCGCCGACGAAGAGGTCGAGCCGCTCCCTGCGTATGGCTTCGAGGAGGGCGCGCGCCGCCGCCGCGCGGTCTGTCGCCCCGCAGATCGGGCCGAGGTGATCGGCCTCCCGGTGCCCGAGGAAGCGGGCCATCCTGAGCGGCCGCACTGCGGAGAGGTAGAGCGGCAGGATCGCGAAGAGCCGGCCGTCTTGTGAGTAGCAGGCCTGGGTGAGGAGGTCGCGGCCGCGACCAAAGTGACGCCACCAGATCGACGTCCACTCCCACGTGGCGAAGATGTTCCCCGTCTGCGCCGCGAGGGCGCTCCATTCCTCCCGCACCGAGTCGAGGCTCTCGATCGGGTCCACGCGCGACCCGGGCCCTGTCCGGGCCCGCCCGAGCACAGCCTTCGGAATGCGCTCGACGTCACTCAGGGCCAGCTCCTGGTGAACCGGGAGCGCCACCACGTGCTCGCGGAGCTCAGTGGCGCGCGGAAACCTCTCGGTCGGAAGAGCTGGGTGCGGAATCGACCAGAAATCCACCGCGCCGATCCCCTTGCGCCCGAGCCGCTCGAGCAGCTCCGCCTTCCTCTCCGCATATAGCGGAAAGGCGAAGGGAGAGGCACCCGCTACCCGACCGAAGGGAGCCGGCACGGAGTCGCCGAGATCGCCGAGCAGGAGCTCGTAATTCGCGCGCCGCCGTCCCGCCGTCCCGGCATCGACCAGTCGTCGGAGGAGGAAGTCGAGGGCGGTGGAGGGCGCGCTGTCGGGGTCCCCCAGTCCGAAGTCCTCGTTCGGGTCGTAGAGCTCCGGCTTCCGAAGACGAGACAGGCGGGCGAGCGTCGACGACCTCCCCGCCAGCCAGGCCGCGTGCCGCCTGAACAGCGGGCCGGACTGCAGACTCGGGGATCCGTCGGCCGTCGAGGCCGGAACGCGGCAGAGCAGGGCGGCCCCGTCGGGCACGCCGACCGTCTTGTAGAGGCAGAAGATCGAGAGATCGCCGAGCAAGCCGAGTGGCCGTCCGTCGCTCGTCGCGAGCCAGGCCTGGGCCGCATCCTCGAGCAAGAGGAGCCCTCGCTCGTCGCACCAGCGCCGCCAGCGCCCGGCGTCCTGGGGGAAGCCCAGGTAATGGATGAGATAGAGGGCGCGAACGCGAGCCGAGAGCAACGACTCGAGCTCCCCCTCGTCCGGCACGAGGTCGTCCCCACCCTCGTAGAACCGGCAACCCAGACCCGCCCGAAAGAGCGCTTCGACCTCGGATCCGTGGTGATAGGCCGGCGTCAGCACCTCGTCGCCCGGAGCGAGACCCAGGGCGCGCACCCCGTGCCAGAGCCCGTGCCGGGCACGCGAGAAGAGCAGGCAGCCGGGGTCGCCCAGGGGAAACGGGAGCTCATCGACGGAGCTGCGCGCGTAGACGTCCGGGGGAAGCGGAGGCCAGACGCTGAGCCTCGCGACGGTCATCGCCCGGCCAACGCCAGCACGCGCTTCGCGACCGGCCGGCCCCAGCCGAACGCGGCCCAGCCGGCGAGCCCGCGCACGGACGGCGCGAACGCGTGGAACAGCCTGCGCTCGCGCGTGGCCTGAGTCCATTCGAGCTTCCACGGCTCGTCCGCCCCGAGGAACTCGTAGCTGCGGAGGCCGATCGAGAACGCGCGCGCCAGCATCTCGTACCGCAGGATCATGCCGGGAGCGAACCTGGCGTAGGCGGGGTCGAAGCCCGTCTTGAGGAGGTAGTGGATTCCACGGTCTTCGATGCAGAAGTCGAAAGCGAAGGGCCGCCCGTCGAGACGCAGGAAGGCCAGCCTGAGCCAGCCTCGCTCGGCCGCCCAGTCGGCGACGGCACGGTAGAAACCGAGCGTCTCGGGTCGAGAGCGTATTGCCAGGCCTCGCGCGCCTTTCCAACCTGCGGCCTCAACGGCGAATCCCTCGTCGAGGAGCGCGGGCAACCGTTCGTCCCCGTCCACGACCTCGAATGAGAACCGGCCCGCCTCCTCGAGGCGGCGCCGGCGGCGGCGAAGCTCGCTTGCGAGCTTCTTTCCCAGACCGACGCGGTACGCCTCCCACTCTCCTTCGATCGGCACGTACGGTGAGCGCTCGAGCGTTCGCTCGAGCACCCGGTAGCCCGCCGCCTGTGCGGCGGCCCGGCAGGCGACGACCCCCGGCTTGGCCGCGTCCACGAAGCCGAGCCACACGCGGTGGGGCCGGCGCGAGACGAGCGCCTCCGCCAGCTCGCCGAGCTCGTGCCGCTCGGCGAGCAGGCCGAACTCGGGCGTGTGCCAGTTGCTCGTCGAGCGAACGACCCCACGCTGCTCCATGAGCGGCAGCACGCCCGCGAGGCGGTCGCCCCGCCTCACGGCGACGATCCGAAGCCGCCCGGCTCCGAATGCTTCCCACCAGGCATCGACCCAGCCGGGGCGCAGCCACGGCTCGGCCGCGACCCGGTCGGCGAGCTCGTCCCACTCGGCGGCGAGCTCTCGGACACTGTCTCGGGTCTCGACTCGCATTGCCCGATCTACGAGGTCAGCTCTTCGGCGGATTCGACGGGGATCTCCCCGGCTCCGGGGCCCGCAGGCTTTCTCAGGACAGCTCGCAGCCTGCTCCAGAGCAACGGGAGGTCGCTTCGCCGCGGGACGAGGTCGCCGAGCCCGCCGCCGAGCGTCCTCGCGAAGATGACCGCGACGGCGATCCCGCCGACGGTGTAGGAGACGCTCGACGCGATCGCGGCCCCGAGCCCGCCGTACGAGGGGATGAGAGCCACGTCCAGGACGACCGTGGCGACGAAGCTGATGCCGATCGCGGCACTAGCCAGGGTCGGCTTGCTCTGCCCGGTCAGCACGCTCCCGAGCTGTTTCAGCGCGACGACCCCGACCGCGCCGGTCACGAGCACACGCAGGTCGTCGATCGACCCCCGGAACGACTCGCCGAAGAAGGTCACGCAGAGGGTCGGCGCGGCAGCGACGAACACGACCGCGAGCACGAGAGTGACCGCAGTCGCCGCACGGAACGCGGTCGCCGCCTGCCGTGCCGCTTCGCGGGCCGAAGCGCGGACGACGTCCGGGCGCTGGACGGCGGCGAGAGCGGTCGGCAGTTGCCAGAGCGCCTCGGCCCAGGCGACCGCGACGCTGTAGAGGCCGAGCTCGCGCGAGCCGGAGACGGCGCCGAGGATCCACTGGTCGAGACGGTAGTTGCCGAGCAGCATCACGCGTCCGGCGTGGGCCTTCACGCCGAACCAGACCGTCCGCCGGGCCAGACCAAGGTCGGGGCGACCGAATCCGGCCAGGCGGCGTCCCACGTACCAGGCGAGAAGCGCAGTGCCGAGGACCTGGCCCGCGATCCAGGTCGAGACCGCCGTGGCGACGCTCAGCCAGCCGAGTGCCGCCAGCAGGCCGTTCACGGTCACGTTCGCCACGGGCGTTATCAGCCAGGCCGCGTTGGTCACGCGGAACCCGTAGTCCGCCTGGGCCAGGAACCGCAGGTAGACAGCGAGGATCAGCACCGGGAGCGAGGCGAAGGTGAGCGTGCGCAGGCCGAGCTCCGAATCGCCGCCGACCGCCGGGATGAGCGCGATCAGGAGGGTCAGCGAGCCTGCAGCGAGGGCCCCGAAGAGACAGGCGAAGAGGATCGAGTTCGTCGCGAGCGCGCGCCGAAGCCTCGGCTCGGCCCCGCCGAGGTTCGCGTTCGCCTCCTGAACCCCGACGGTCGAGAGGTTCGAGACGAGCCACGCGATCGCCGTCAGGAAGACGACGTCCCCGCGGCCGACCGGGCCGAGCGTTCGCGACACGACCAGGACATTGATCAGCGAGAGGAAGGCGACGACGAGATTGGTTCCGTACGTCAGCAGAGCTGCCGAGACGAAAGACGGCCGGCCGGAGGTTGACGCGGAGTCGCCCGAGCCCTCGCTCGCCATAATGCTCAGTATGGCGAGGATGCCAACGCGAGCAGGGCTTTCCGCGCTGGCCATGCCTGCGCCCCTGTTCGCCCGGGCCGGGCCAGGGGCAGGAGTCGGTTGGGCGATCGCCGCATCGTTCTCTGCCCTCGCACTGGCAGCTGCCACGCTCTGGAACGTTCAGGCCGCGCTTGGGCTCGTGATACTCGCCGGGGTCGGGATCGCGGTCGCCCTCTCGCCGACCGCGATCTTGCCGATCCTGATCGCCACGGTCTTCGTCGAGATGGTCCACGTCGGCGGCGTCCGGATCACGCGCCTCGTTGCCCCGCTCGCCATGCTCGTCGTGCTCGCAGCGGCCAGCCGCAAAGGGACAGAGCTTCGACCCGCCAGTCCGCTGTTCTGGGCGTGCGGCTACGCCCTCTGGGCGCTTGCCAGCGGGACCTGGACAGTCCACGTCGGCGGAACCGTGTTCCTGCTCTCCTCGCTCGCGATCTGCCTCGTCTACATGTTCGCGTTCGCCATGATGCTGGGCTCCCGGCGCGACCTCGATCGCATCCTCTACGCGATCGCGATCAGCTCGCTCCTCGTCAGCATCCTCTCGATCTTCGCGTTCCTCGGCAGGCCGATCGGACCGTTCGGGGCGACAACGCTTCAGGAGGGACGGGTCCAGGGCGCCACCGGCGATCCCAGCTTCTTCGCGGCTCTCCAGCTCGTGGCGCTCCCGCTCATCCTCGTCCTCGCCAACGAGGTCAAGGCTCTTTGGCTGCGGCTCGCTCTCTACGGGACGGCCGTCCTCGGCATCGCCTCTGTATTCAGCACCGTCTCCCGGGGTGGGTTCCTCCAGCTGCTGGCCATCATCGCCCTCCTACTCGTCTTCCCCTCGCGCCGGCTCTTCGCATCGCCGGCTCAGAAGGCTCTGGTCATGCTCGTCATCCTCGCCGGGGCGGTGACGTTCTTCACGCGGTACCAGGCCGACCTGGCGCCGAGGCTGGAGACGATTCTCCACCAGGGCCAGGGCGGCGCCACCGAGACGGCTTCCGGGCGGCTCGTCATCTGGCCCGCGGCGCGGGATGCTTTCGATTCACGGCCGTTCACCGGTATCGGCTACGGGGCGTTCGTCGAGACCTCGGTCGACCGCCTATACGACACGCGGAACACCTTCATCGGCAGCTTCAAGGTCCACCCCGAGCAGGTTCACAACACCTTCCTCGGGCAGCTCGCCGAGCTCGGCATTCCGGGGCTCGTCCTCTTCCTCGGGCTCCTCGCCTCGACCATTCGCATGCTGCGGCGGACAGCCACCAAGGCCCGGCGCGCAGGTGAGCTCTTCGTCAACCGGGTGGCGAACGCCCTCCTTCTGGGGATCATCGCCTGGTGCGTCGGCGCCTTCTTCATCTCGGCCGAGACCTCGCGGCCGATCTGGATCGCGATCGGCATCTGCCTGGCCCTGCCGAAGCTCATACCCGCCGAAGCGCCGGCCGCGGGCCCGGAAACCTGAGGCCTCAGCTGGAAGGCCCTGCGAGGTGACGCGCCATGAAGCCGGCCACTCGCTCGGCCTCGGCCTCGAGAGTCAGTGCTGTAACGAGCTCGAGCCCACGCGCGACGAGGCCGTCACGAACCTCCGGCCGGTCCGAGATGCGCAGGACCGCTTCGACGAGAGCCTCGAGATCGTCAGGGGGCACGAGCAAGCCGACTGAGCCGTCGGCCAGAGCTGCCCGTACTCCGCCCACATCCGTGGCGACGATGGGCGTAGCGCACGCGAGCGCCTCGATCAGCACCTTCGGCATGCCCTCGGAGAGGGAGACGTGGACGAAGGCGTGCGCCCTGCTGTAGAGGTCGAGGAGCCCGCCGTCGTAAGGGACGTAGCCGTGGAACTCGATTCGATCGAGGACGCCGAGCTCGGCCGCACGTCCTCGCACCACGTCGTCGAGGGGACCGCGCCCGACCCAGGTCAGCCGAAAGCGCCCAGGTCGCTCGCTCTCGAGGCGGGCGAGAGCCTCCACGAGCAGGAGGGGATTCTTCTCCGGCTCGAGCCGCCCCACGGTCAACAGCTCGAGCGGACCCGACCAGTCGCGTTCCGGCGGCCGCGAGACGACGTCGCGCACGCGCACGACGGACTCGGTGGTGGTGAGGAGGTTGGAGCGCGGGCCGCCGTAGCGACCCGCGAGCTCGGCTCCCTGCACCGTCGTCGGCAGCCTGCGGGCAAGTAGGCGGTAGACGCCGTCGAGGGCCCGGACGACGAGGATCGCGGGGGCCCAGCGCAGTCCGGGAAGGCGCGCCTGGTACACCCTGACGCTGTCCTGCCGCACGCCGAGGAAGATTCGCTTCCCCCGCACGGCGCCGAGCGCGACGAAGACGACCGCGAACGGGTGGGGACCGAAGATCCAGAGCGTGTCGACCCGCGCCAGGCCGCGCCAGAAGCGAGTCAGGCTTCCGCCGGCCGCGCCGAGCACCTGGAGGATTCTGCGCAGGTTCGCGTAGTGAGGCAGCTCGACGAGCTCGACGTCGGCGGGGAGAACGTAGTCCGACGGCGCGGCGGCATGGACGGTGCGTCCGAAGAGAGTGAGACGGTCGAAGCGCCGTCCCACCTCGGAGAGGAAGAGGAGGAACGACCGGTCTGTCGAGATACGCGGCTGTCCCTCTTCCGCCTCGAAGACCCAGTACACGTCGTCCAGGTAGATCCCGAGTCGCCGCGAAGCGAGGGGGTCGCTACCGTTCAAACGCACCGAGATCGGGCCTGGAGCGCCGTCGGCCGACCTGATCGACCGGCGGCGCGAAGGCGGCGAGCGCTCGGTTCGCAGCTGGGCTGCCGGCTCGAAGCCGATAGTTCCTGCGGCGCGTGTCTGCAAAGCGTGGATCGGCGACGAGGTTGCCCCCGGAGAAGTCGATCACGGGCCGGCCGCTGTTGCCGAAGCTGCCCGAGCCGTTGCCCCAGGCGAGGTTGTGGTGGGCGAGGTTGCCCGGCAGCACGACTCCCGCGTCGTCGTCGTAGCCG
>DASYUD010000046.1:0-6232 GCA_036001625.1 Gaiellaceae bacterium | reverse complement strand
ACCTTCCCCTCGACTGCCTCTCTAGCCACCTCGGCCTCCGGCCGAAATGGCAAGGACGATCTTTCCGAACTGCTCGCGCCGTTCCATCGTCGCCATCGCCTCGGGAGCGTCCGAGAGCGGAAAGGTCTTGTAGACGAGCGGGGTGATCTTGCCCTGCCTCGCGAGCTCGAGGCAGTTCGCGACCTCTGTCCGCGTGTAGACGAACGAGCCGATGATCTGCCTCTGCATCCGGAAGAACGGGATGATGTCGAAGGGGACCACCTCGCCGGAGTGGCCGCCGCAGATCACGAGCCGGCCGTCCTTGCCGAGCGAGTCGAGGCCCTTCTGGAACAGCTCGCCGCCCACGTGCTCGAACACGAGGTCGACGCCGTGGCCGTCGGTGAGGCGCGTGACCTCCTCGACGACGTCCTGCGTCCGGTGGTTGATGCCGTGGTCCATGCCGAGCTCCGCGGCGCGGGCGAGCTTCTCGTCGGAGCTCGCGTTCCCAATGACGACCGCGCCGGCGAGCCGGGCGAGCTGGACGGCGGCGGAGCCGATGCCGCTGCCGACCGAGTTGATCATCACGGTCTCCCCGACCTGGAGCCGGCCGCGCGCGAACAGCATGTGCCATGCCGTGCCGAATGCGATCTGGAGCGCTGCGGCCGCCTCGTCGGTCAGCTCGTCGGGGACGCGCATCAGCTGGCGAGCCGGACAGGCGAGCCGCTCGGCATAGCCGCCGGACGTGCTGAAGCTGACGAACCCGGGCGTCAGGCAGAGCGACTCCCGGCCGGTGCGGCAGAAGCGGCACTCCCCGCACGTGTTCATGAGAAAGGGCGTTACGCGCTCGCCGATCTGCCAGCCCTCGACGTCCTCGCCCACCTCGGCGATACGGCCGACGACCTCGATTCCGAGCACGAACGGCAGCTCGACCGGGAAGCGGGAGATTCCTTCTCGGATGTCGACGTCCAGGTGGTTCAGGGCGGTCGCGGCGATGTCGATGACGACCTCGCCGCGCCCGGGCCGTGGGTCCGCCAGCTCCTCGAGCCGGAGCACGTCGACACCGCCGAACTCGTGGAACACGATCGCTTTCACGCTCCGAACTCCGGTCCGCGGTGCCTCATGAAGTGGGTTGCGTTTATGTCTGACTTTGGGGCCACTGTCAAGTTGACACCGCAGTGAATGTCTGACATAAAGGTCGGCCACGTCCGCAGACCTCTCCCACGTCCGCTCGCTCCTCTTCGCGCCCGGTAGCGACGAGCGCAAGCTGCGGAGAGCGCTCGAGTCGGACGCGGACGCCGTCGTCGCGGATCTCGAGGACGCGGTCGCCCCGGCGGAGAAAGGCGCGGCGCGCGAGCTCGTTCGCGACGTTCTCGGCGGGCGCGCCAGGGGGTCCGGTCCGATCGTCGCGGTGCGGCCGAACGGCGCGGACACGGCCTATTTCGCCGACGACCTTGCGCTCGTCCTGGCGCTCGCTCCGGACGCGATCGTGCTGCCGAAAGCGGTGCCCGAGGCGCTCGTCGCGCTCGGGGACGCGGGGTTGCCCGTGATCGCGATCGTCGAGACCGCGCACGGCGTCAGGCACGCGTACGAGGTCGCGGCCGCGCCGTGCGTCGCGGCGCTGCTCCTCGGAGCCGTCGATCTCGGCGCCGAGATCGGCCTGGAGCCGCGGCCGGACGGGCTCGAGGTCCTCTACGCGCGCTCGAAGCTGGTCCTCGACTCGGCGGCGGCCGGCGCGCGACCGCCCTTCGACATCGTTCACCTCGACATCCATGACGACGAGGGGCTCGAGGCGGAGTGCCGTCTAGCGCGCTCGCTCGGCTTCCGCGGCAAGGCGTGCATCCACCCGGCGCAGACTCCGATCGTGAACCGGGTCTTCGCGCCGAGCGAGGCGGAGATCGAGTGGGCGAGGAGGGTGATCCGGAGTTACGAGCAGGCCGAGCGGGCGGGCCGAGGCGTCCTCGCACTGAACGGGGCGATGGTCGACCTGCCAGTCGTCGAGCGGGCCCGGCGGATACTGGCGGAAGCGGAGAGGGAGGTAACGCGGTGAGCACGGAGACGCAGGCGGCGCCGAAGACGTGGCGTGGACGCTTCTTCGAGGACTTCGAGATCGGCGACGTCTACCGGAGCCGGCTCGGGCGCACGATCACCGAGACGGACAACATCTGGTTTACGTGCCTGACGCTGAACACGAACCAGATCCACTTCAACACCCCGTACTCGCAGCGGACGCAGTTCGGCAAGCCGCTCGTGAACAGCGCGTTCACCCTCGCGCTCGTGACCGGCTTGACCGTGCCCGACACGAGCGAGAACGCCGCGGCGAACCTGGAGTGGACCGACATCAAGCTGCCGAAGCCGGTCTTCGCCGGCGACACGATCTGGGCGGAGAGCGAGATCCTCGCGCTGCGCGAGTCGCGCTCGAACCCCAGCGTCGGCATCGTCACCATGCGCTGCCGCGGCATCAACCAGCACCGTGAAGTCGTGATCGAGTTCAGACGCACGTTCATGCTCTACAAGCGGAGGGCGCCCGAGTCCGCACCCGCCTTCCCGGGCACCGACACCGCCTGGAGCGTCTGAGATGGCGACCGCAGCGACCCGGCTCGCCGAGTTCACGACCTCCCTCGCGTACGAAGGAATCCCGGACGAGGTCGTCGAGGCCGCCAAGCTCCACGTGCTCGACACGCTCGGCTGCGGCCTCGCTGCGCACGCGCTCGGGATCGCGCTCGAGGGGAGAACGACGATGGCGGAGCTGGGCGGCGAGCCCCAGGCGTCGGTGATCGGCCTCGACGGCTGGTTGCCGTCCGCGAATGCAGCCTTCGCAAACGCGATGCTCTGCCATGGACTCGACTTCGACGACACGCACTCCGACTCGGTCTCCCACGTCAGCGTCGTCGTCTGCCCGACTGCGATCGCGGCGGGCGAGGCGCAGGGCGCCACCGGCCGCGAGCTGCTCGCGGCGATCGTCGGCGGCAACGAGGTCGTGACGCGGATCGGCATGGCAGCGTCCGGGGCGTTCCACAGCCGCGGCTTCCACCCGACCGCGATCTGCGGCATCTTCGGCGGGACGACGGCGGCCGCACGGCTCCTCGGCCTGGATATCGAGGCCACCGTCAGCGCGCTGGGGATCGCCGGCTCCTTCGCGGGTGGGCTCTTCGCGTACCTGGACGTCGGCACCGCGACGAAGCCGATGCATCCGGCCTGGGCCGCGCACGGGGCGCTGATCGCGTCCCGGCTCTCCTCGCTCGGAGCCGAGGGACCGCCGACCGTGATCGAGGGCCGCTTCGGCCTCTACCACGCCTTTCTCGGCGCGGAGAAGGACGAGGTCGACATCGAGGGGCAGCTCGCCGACCTGGGCGAGCGCTGGGAGACGCCGCGGATCGCGTACAAGCCGTACCCGGCCTGCCATTTCATCCACGGCTCACTGGGCGCGACCGCCAGCCTCCGTGAGGGCCTCACCCCGGACGACGTCGAGGAGGTCGTCGTCACCGTTCCCGCGGCGGGGGTCGCGCTCGTGCTCGAGCCCGCCGAGTCGAAGATCGCCCCGCGGAGCGCGTACGAGGCGAAGTTCAGCCTCCAGTACTCCACCGCGGCGATGCTCGTCCACGGCCAGGTCGGGGTGCGCAGCTACATGGGCGAGGCGATCGCCGACCCGCGCGTGCTCGAGCTCGCGCGCAGGGTCCGATACGAGACGAAGGAATACTCGACGTACCCGGCCGCGTTCCCGGGCGGCGTCCGGATCCGGCTGCGGGACGGGCGCACTCTCGAGGCCGACTTGCCCTACCAGCGCGGCGGACCCGAGAACCCGATGACAGCCGACGAGGTGCGGACGAAGTTCCGCGAGAACGCGGGACTCGCGCTCGGAGACGCCGCCCTCGAGGTGCTGGAGGAGGGTGTGCTCGCGCTCGAGGAGCAGGACGACCTGCGCTCGCTCTTCTCGCTCCTCTCCGCGCAGGAAGTGCCTGCGTGACGAGGGTCGCCGAGCGGGCCGAGATCGTCGCCACGGTCCGCGAGTGGGTGGACCGAGAGGTGATCCCGGTCGCCTCCACCCTCGAGCACGCGGACGAGTACCCGGCCGGCCTGGTCGCACGGATGAAGGAGCTGGGGCTGTTCGGCGTCACGATCCCCGAGGAGTACGGCGGCCTCGGCCTCGACCTGACGACATACGCGCTGCTCCAGGTCGAGCTCTCGCGTGGTTGGATGTCGCTCTCCGGCGTCCTGAACACCCACTTCATCTCGGCGTGGATGATCGAGAACTACGGCACGGAGGAGCAGCGCCGGCGCTATCTGCCGCGGATGGCGACCGGAGAGCTCCACTCCGCCTACTCGATGACCGAGCCGCACGCGGGCTCAGACGTCCAGGCGATCCGCACGCGCGCCGAGCTCGACGGCGACGAGTGGGTGATCACGGGCCAGAAGATGTGGGCGACGAACGGGCTCCGCTCGAGCATGATCATGCTGCTCGCGAAGACCGACCTGGCCGCCGACCCGCCGCATCGGGGGATGACGGCCTTCGTGCTCGAGAAGGAGCCGGCCCGGGCGGTCCAGCCCGGCCTCTCGATCTCTCCGCCGATCAGGAAGCTCGGGTACAAGGGAGTGGAGTCGGTCGAGCTCGCGTTCGACGGGTTTCGAGCCCCGGTGCGGAGCGTCCTCGGCGGCGACGCCGGCCTGAACGCCGGCTTCAAGTACTTCATGGGCGGGATCGAGCTCGGCCGGGTGAACATCGCGGCACGGGCCGTGGGGATCGCGACCAGGGCCTGTGAGGAGGCGATCCGCTACGCGCAGCAGCGAAGCGCGTTCGGGAAGCCGATCGCCCAGCACCAAGCGATCCAGCTCAAGCTCGCGCAGATGGCGACGAAGACCGAGGCGGCGCGGCTGCTGATGCTGCAGGCGGCGGAGCGCAAGGACGCCGGCGAGCGGGCCGACCTCGAGGCCGGGATGGCGAAGCTGTTCGCGACCGAGACGGCCGAGGAGGTCGCGCTCGAGGCGATGCGGATTCACGGCGGATACGGCTACTCGCAGGAGTTCGTCGTCGAGCGGCTCTACCGCGACGCGCCCGTGCTGATCCTGGGCGAGGGCTCGAACGAGATCCAGCAGCTCGTGATCGCGCGGCGCCTGCTCGAGCGCTACGGAAGCTGAGATGGACTTCTCCGTCCCGGAGGAGCTGAAGGAGATCCGCGCGGCCGTGCGCGAGCTCTGCGAGGGCTTCCCCGGCGAGTACTGGCGCAGCCTCGAGCCGGACCGCTACCCCGAGGAGTTCGTCGCCGGCCTGACCGAGCACGGGTGGCTCGCGGCGCTGATCCCGGAGGAGTACGGCGGGGCCGGCCTGGGCCTCACGGCCGCGAGCGTCATCCTCGAGGAGATCAACGCGTCGGGTGGGAACGCCGGCGCCTGCCACGCCCAGATGTACACGATGGGGACGATCCTCCGGCACGGCTCCGAGGAGCAGAAGGACCGCTATCTCCCGAAGATCGCAGCGGGGGAGCTGCGCCTGCAGGCGTTCGGCGTCACCGAGCCCACCGTCGGTTCGGATACGACGAGCATCCAGACGACCGCAGAGCGGGTGGATGGCGGTTACGTCATCCGCGGCCAGAAGATCTGGACGTCGCGCGCCCTCCACTCGGATCTGATGCTCCTGCTTGCCCGGACGACGCCGCCGGAACAGGTCGAGAGGAAGACCGAGGGCCTCTCGACCTTCATCGTCGACATGAAGGCGGCGGGTGAGACTCTCCAGATCCGCCCGATCAGGACGATGATGAACCACGCCACGACCGAGGTCTTCCTCGACGGCGTCGAGGTCCCCACCGATGCGCTCGTCGGCGAAGAGGGGAAGGGCTTCCGTTACATCCTCGACGGAATGAACGCCGAGCGGATCCTGATCGCCGCCGAGTGCATCGGCGACGGCCGCTGGTTCGTCGAGAAGGCCTCGCGCTACGCCTCCGAGCGGACCGTCTTCGCGCGGCCGATCGGGCAGAACCAGGGCGTCCAGTTTCCGATCGCGCGCGCCCACGCCGCGATCGAGGCGGCCGACCTCGTGCGCTACAAGGCTGCCTGGCTGTTCGAGCAGGGACTGCCGTGCGGCGCCGAGGCCAACCTGGCGAAGCTCCTCGGGTCGGAGGCCTCGTGGCAGGCGGCGAACACCTGTCTCGACACGCACGGCGGTTTCGGCTTTGCCGAGGAGTACGACGTCGAGCGCAAGTTCCGCGAGACGCGTCTCTACTCGATCGCGCCGGTCTCGAACAACCTGATCCTGGCCTAT
>DASYUD010000045.1:0-33752 GCA_036001625.1 Gaiellaceae bacterium | reverse complement strand
GTTGCGGGTTGCTGCGTGCACAGCCACCGCAAGCGCGAGCACGGCGACGGCGACGATCGCGCCTGCGACGAACCGCGCCTTCCGACCCATCGTCCGCAGGCGGAAGACGAGGTCCTCAATCATCCGCCGTCCCCCAGGTGGCTGCGGAGAAATCGGCGCACCGCGTCGAGATATGCGCCCTGCGCCTCCACGAAGCTCATGTGGCCGGCACCGCGGAGGACGACGAGCTCGCTGCCGGGGATGCCCTCGTGCAGGACGCGGGCTGCGCGCGGCGTCGTCGTCCGGTCCTGCTCGCCGACGATCACGAGCGCGGGCTTGCTCACGCCGCCGAGCTCGGGCGCGTAGTCGAAGTCCCCGTAGCCGACGTTGGCGAGTTGCCGCAGGACCTGCGGGCTGCCGACTGTCTCCTCACCGAATCCAAGCGGCGGCTCGCCGGCGAAATGGAACGGCATCTGCACCCGGAGAAGCTCCCTCAGCTCCTCCTCCGTCTCGACGCTCTTCTCCTGCTGCCACGACTCGGCAATCTCAGCACCGGCCTCGCCCATCGCCTCGAGGGAGGCCTCGACGTCGGTCATCAGCTTCTCGCTCGAGTCGGCGCCGCCCGAGATGACGTAGGCGGTCGCGGTTCCCAGCTCGATCGCGTGCTTCGTCGCCACGATCGCGCCGAAGGAGTGGCCGAGCAGCGCGAAGCGGTCGAGTCCGAGCGCCTCGGCGAGCAGGTCGACGTCGCGGGCGAAGACCTCGAGCGAGAGAGTCGCCGGGTCGACCCGTTGACTCTGGCCCTGACCCCGAAGGTCGACGTAAATCAGGTCGACCTCTTCGGCGAGTGGATCGAGATAGGGACGAAACGTTCGATGGTCGAGCCCCGGCCCACCGTGCAGCACGATCAAGGGCAATCTGCGGCCCTTCGCTTCCCACGGCTTCAGATGCACCGTGTGGATCCACGTCCCGTCGGCGAGGGGGCTGGTGTGCTGGTCCATTGAAAACTGACTGGCCGGCTCGAGCTCCTTAGGGACGGGAAGCTCGAGCTGATGGGCTGGCGGAAACTCTCGCGGTGGCTCGTCGCTATACCAGTCGATCTCGAGGCTCGAGAGCAACCCCGTATCGACATCGACCCACAGGTTCAACGTGAAGAACCTCTCGTCATCATCGAGTTCCCGAGTTCTCGCTCCAACTGGGGTCTGGCTGTTCACCTGCGCTCGGGGAGCCTCGTTCGACGTGATGCCGAAATCAATAGTCGGCTCAAAGTTGGGCGACGCGGTGACGACTGCGAAGCGCGCTTGTTCACGAAGAGCATCACGACCTGGGAAGTCACGCGACAGCATGTGATCGAGGACTTCCCGCTCCCGATCACTGAGCGGCCGTGGCAATTCTGCGTTGTCTTCGCTCAGCTTTTCGCCTCGTGCCAGTCGTCCCCGAGGCCGATGTCGACCGCGAGCGGCGGGTCGAGCTCGTAGGCGGCGCACATCTCCTCGCGTGCGAGCTCGCGCACGGCCGAGATCTCCGCCTCCGGCACCTCGAACAGGAGCTCGTCGTGCACCTGCAGGACGAGCCGCGCGAGGCGGCCCTCCTCCCGCAGCCGCTCGTGGATGCGCACCATCGCCACCTTGATGATGTCGGCGTTCGAGCCCTGCATGACGAAGTTGACCGCGAGCCGCTCGCCGAGCGAGCGCGTCTGCCGGTTCGAGGCTCGCAGCTCGGGCACGGGCCGCCGCCGCCCGAGCAGGCTCGTCACGTAGCCGTCGCGCTCGGCCTGCTCGATCGTCCGCCGGATGAAGTCCTGAACGAGCGGGAATCGCGCGAGGTAGGCGTCGATGTAGGCCTGCGCCTCCTCGCGTGGGATCTCGAGGTTCTCGGAGAGCCCGAAGGCGGAGATCCCGTAGATGATCCCGAAGTTGATCATCTTCGCCACGTTGCGCTCGTCCTTCGTCAGCTCGCCGGGGTCCTTGCCGAGCACCTCGGCCGCGGTCGCGCGATGGATGTCGTCGCCGCGCGCGAAGGCCTCGCGCAGCTTCGGCTCCCCGGAGACGTGCGCGAGGATGCGCAGCTCGATCTGCGAGTAGTCGGCCGAGAGCAGCTTGTGACCCGGCTCGGCGACGAAGGCCGACCGGATCTCGCGCCCGAGCTCGGTTCGAATCGGGATCGCCTGGAGGTTCGGATTCGAGGTCGACAGGCGGCCCGTCGCGGCGACATGCTGGTTGAAGGTCGTGTGCAGCCGCCCGTCCGCCTCCGAGATGAGCGTCGGCAACGGGCCGAGATAGGTGTTGAGGAGCTTCGAGTACTCGCGCCACTCCTCGACCACGGCCACGATCTCGTGCTCGCCGCGGATCGAGCGCAGGACGCGCGTGTCCGTCGAGTAGCCGGTCTTGCCCTTGCGGCCCGGCGTGAGGCCGAGCTTCTCGAAGAGGATGCGGCCGACCTGCTGCGTCGAGCCGAGCATGAACTCCTCGCCGGCGAGCTGCTGCGCCCGCGCCTCGAGCTCCTCGACGCGCTCGGCGAGGCGCGCGGTGATCTCGCCCATGCGGTAGGTGTCGATCTTGACGCCGGCGTCCTCCATCGCCGCGAGCACGGCTGAGAGCGGCAGCTCGACCTCGCGGTACAGAGACTCCGCGCCGCGCTCGCGGATGCGCTCGGCAAGCGGATCCGCGAGCCGGAGCGCGGCCGCGGCGCGGCGGACGAGCGCGGCCGTCTCCTCTTCGGTCTCGGGCGAGGGCTGGAGCTCGAGCCCGTACTCTGCGGCGAGGTCGTCGAGCGGATACTCGGGTCGGCCCGGCTCGACGAGGTAGGCGGCGAGCAGCGTGTCATCCGCCGGAGCGATCCCCTCATGCAGGAGATCGCGGGGAAGCGCCTTGAAGTCGTGGGCCACGAGCTCGGCCTTGCGCAGGCGCCCGGCGAGCGCCGGCTCCCATGCTCCGACGAGGACCTCGCCGTCCTGCGCGAGAGCGAAGCGGCCCTCCTCGACTCGGAGCGCGGCGCGCCCGGTCACCTGGGGGAGGTCGGCCTCACGCCACGGGACGGGAACGCCCTCGAGCTTCATCGGCGCCGCCGGCACCGCGACGTCCAGCTCGTCCACCCGTCGCAGCAGGTTGCGGAACTCGAAGCGGCGGAACATCTCCTTCAGCTGCGAGCGGTCGGGCGGCGCGAGCACGAGCTCGCCGGGGTCCCAGTCGACCTCGAGGTCGCGGCGCATCGTGGCCAGCTCCTTCGACTGGCGCGCCTGGTCGGCGTGCTCCTGGACGTTCTTGCGGCGGGCGGGCGAGAGCTCCTCGGCGTGCTCGAGCACGCCTTCGAGCGAGCCGTGCTGCGCGATCAGCTGCCCCGCGGTCTTGTCGCCGATCCCGGGAACGCCGGGGATGTTGTCCGAGGTGTCGCCTTTCAGGCCGATGAAGTCAGGCACCTGTTCCGGACGGATCCCGTAGCGGGCCTCGACGCGCTCAGGGGTGTAGACGTGGACGTCCGAGACCCCGCGCGGGGTCATCATCAGGCAGACGTTCTCGGAGACGAGCTGGAAGGCGTCTCGATCGGTCGAGACGACGCACGTCTTGATGCCCGCCTCGTCGGCGCGCGTAGCGAGGGTCGCGATGACGTCGTCGGCCTCCCAGCCCTCGAACTCGAGATTGCGGTAGCCGAAAGCCTCGACGATCGGGCGGAAGTAGGGGAACTGCTCCCGCAGGAGGTCGGGCATGGGCCGCCGCTCGGCCTTGTACTCCTCCGAGATCGCCGCTCGGTGGACGGCGTGCGTGTCCCACGCGACGGCGACGCCCTTCGGCTTGTAGTCGGCAAGCAGCTTGAAGAGCATGTTCGTGAACCCGAGAAGGGCGTTCGTCGAGAAGCCCTCGCTCGTCGCCAGCTCCTCGGGCAGCGCGAAGAAGGCGCGGTAGGCGAGGTTGTTGCCGTCGACGAGGAAGAGCTCGGCCCCGCGCGCAGGCGCGTCGTCGAGCTGGAGCTCGGCGCCGGTCAGCGTCTTGGGCATCACCCTCAACGCTATCGTCCTGAACCATGCTGCGGATCGAGATTCGACCCTTCGCCGACGAGCACCTGGACGACGTCGCCGGGCTACTCGCACAGCGACACGCGAGACACCGGGAGTCCGAGCCCCTGCTGTCGGGGAACCTCGACTTTCGAGCCGAGGTCGAGGCCGTGTGGAACAGCGAAGAGCCGTCGGGCGCGGTCGCGCTGCGGAATGGAGAGTTCGCCGGCTACCTGCTCGGCGTCCGCCGCGACGACACCGTCTGGGGGCCGAACGTCTGGGTCGAGCTGGCCGGCCACGCCGTCCGCGAGCCCGACCTCGTCCGGGACCTGTATGCGGTCGCAGCGGCAGGCTGGGTCGAGCAGGGTCGCACCCGCCACTACGCAGTCGTCCCGGTGAGCGACCGCGAGCTCGTCGATGCCTGGTTCCGCCTCAGCTTCGGGGCGCAGCACGCGTTCGGAATCCAGGAGGTGCCGGCCGAGCCGCACTCGTCCTCGACCGGATTCCTCGTCCGGCGGGCAGAGCCCGGCGATGCACAGGTGGCCGCCAGGATCGACGCTCTGCTCCCGGAGTACCAACAGCGGTCGCCGGGCTTCTCCGGCGGCGGGCTTCCCGACGCGGACAACCTCCTCGCGGAGTACCGCGAGGCGCTCTCGAGCGAGGACGAGGCGATCCTTCTGGCGGAGCAAGACGGCAAGGCCGTCGGGCTGCTGACGATGGCGCCGGTCGAGCGGTCGGGGATGCACACCGGCCTGGCCCGCCCGGAGCGCGCCTGCATCCTCGGCTTCGCGGCCACGGTTCCGGAGGTACGTGGGTCCGGAGCGGGCCTCGCGCTGACGGAGGCCGGCTTCGCTTGGGCACGCGAACAGGGGTACGAGACCGTCGTCGTCGACTGGCGCGAGACGAACCTCCTCTCGTCGCGCTTCTGGCCGCGTCGCGGCTTCCGGCGCACCTTCCTCCGCCTCTACCGCTCGATCCCCTAGTGGTCGCCGTCCGCGAAGCCCGTCCCGAGGACGCCGAGGCTGTCCTCGCGCTGATGGCCGGGCTCGGCCGTCCGGCGATCGCGCCCGACGCCGACCCGCAAGGCAACGTCTTCCTCGACCACCTCGGTCACCCGGACGCCGTGGTCTTCGTCGCAGAGCTCCAGGGAGGCGTCGTCGGAGCGGCGAGCCTCTGGTTCCGGCCACGACTGAACTGGACGACGCTCGAAGCGTGGATCCCGGACCTCTACGTCGACCCGGCTCACCGGCGGCGGAGAGCCGCCCGCGCCCTCCTCGACGCATGTGCTGCGGCCGCCCGCGGCCGTGGCTGCCACCGCCTCGTCCTCGAGTCGGGCCACGAGCGCGCGGCGGCTCACCAGCTCTACGAGGCCTACGGCTTCATCCACGGCGGCCGCTTCTACGCCCTCCCGCTCTAGTGCCGCGCGTCCCCCTCCTCTCGGGCACCCGCCTCGTCGTCGTCGAGGCGGGCGAGGAAGGAGGGGTCACGATCGCCCCGCCGCCGCCCGTCGAGCCGATTGCCGACGTCGGCGCCGCCGTCCGCGACGCGCTCCGCTTCCCTCTCGCCGGCGAGCCGCTGGAGGCGCTGGTTTCCCGCGGCGGGCGCGCGACCGTGCTGGTCGAACCGCCCGCGCTGCCGGTGCCCGGCTCCCCGAGCGACCCGAGAAGGGTGGCGATCGCGGCGACGATGACGGAGCTCGACCGCGCCGGCGCGCCGTTCGAGCGGCAGACGCTCCTCGTCGCCGGCGGCCTCTCCCGCCGGCCTGGCCACCGTGAGCTGGAGCTCCTCGTCCCTCCGGAGTTCGCCCGGCGCTTCCACGGGCGAGTCGAGGTGCATGATGTCGAGCATCCGGACCTCGTCGAGCTGGGCCATGCCCGTGTGCACCCCGCGCTCGTGCAAACGGATCTCGTCGTCAGCGTGACTGCCGCCGAGACGGTCGTCAATGGGGGACCGGGGGCGCTCCTGGCGGCGGCAGGACCTGAAGCGGCGCGCGCGGCCGGCGCGCTCTCGCTGCTCGAGACCGCCGGGTCGGGGGGCTGGAAGCTCGCCGTCGAGCTCGAGCGAGAGCTCGCGCGGCGGGTGCCCGTCACCGGCGTCTCGCTGACGCTGAACACGCCGGCGCTCGGGGGCGTCCTCCAGGGCTATCCGTACGACCGACAGGCCGTCGACCGGATCGCCAACTTCCCGCTGCGAGGCCTTTTCGGCCTGCTCCCCGGGCCCCTCCGCCGCGGTGTCCTCCGGCGGCTGCCGAACGAGCTCTCGGCGTTCGCCGTCTTCGCCGGGCCGCCGTCGGTCGCCCATGCGGAGGCGCTCCTGCTGGGCGTGGAATCGCGGTCGGCGGAGCTTGCCGAGCCGCTCGACGCGATCTGCATCGGGGTGCCGCACACAACGCCGCACCTTCCTCGCGAAGCGCCCAATCCGGCGCTCGCCGCGTACCTCGGGCTGGGCCTCGCGCTACGGCTCTGGCGCGACGGCTTCCCGCTCGTCGAAGGCGGTACGGCGATCCTGCTCAGCCGCTTCCGCCGCCGGTTCTCCCACCCCACTCAGCAGCCCTACCGGGCCCTCTTCCAGGCGCTGCGCGCCGTCGGCGCCCGCGAGCCGGACGAGCTGGCGCAGGCCGAGCAGGAGGCCGCTGGAGACACCCGAGCGGTGGAGGCCTACCGGTCGGGCCGCTCCTGCCACCCGCTTCTTCCCTTCGCCGAGTGGGCCGCTTGCCAGCCCGCGATCGGCAGGCTCGGCGCCGTGCTCGTCGCCGGCTGCCGCGACGCGGCCGTGGCACGGCAGCTCGGCTTCGTGCCGACGCACGGTATCGGCGCGGCGCTCGCGATGGCGCACGGCCGCGCCGGGCAGGCGCCCCGGATCGGCTTCCTGCTCTCCCCCCCGTACTTCCCGGTACGAGTGGCCGAGGAGTCGGCTACTCGACGCCGAGGTACGTCTTCTTGACCTGCTCGTTCTCGCGCAGCGCCTTGGCATTGTCGGCGAGGACAACCGTCCCGGTCTCCATGACATAGCCGCGATCGGCGACGTCGAGCGCCATCAGCGCGTTCTGCTCGACGAGCAGGATCGGCGTTCCCTGCTCGTCGATCTCGCGGACGATCTCGAAGATCTTCTCGACGAAGATCGGCGCAAGGCCCATCGAGGGCTCGTCGAGCATGAGCAGCTTCGGCTGAGCCATCAGGGCGCGGCCGATTGCGCACATCTGCTGCTCGCCGCCCGAGAGCGTGCCTGCCTTCTGGTTGCGCCGCTCCGCCAGCCGCGGGAAGAGAGAGAAGACGCGGTCGAGACTCTCGCGGATGCCGGCGCGGTCGGACCGCTGGAACGCGCCCATCTGGAGGTTCTCGAGCACGCTCATTCGTGAGAAGAGGCGCCGCCCCTCGGGCGACTGGCTGATCCCCATCTTGACGACCTCGTGGGGCGCCTCGTCGGTGATGTCGCGCCCCTGGAAGTGGATCGTGCCGTCGCGTGGATGATTCAGGCCGTTGATCGAGCGGAGCGTCGTCGACTTGCCTGCACCGTTCGCGCCGATCAGCGTCACGATCTCTCCCTCGCGAACGTCGATCGAGATGCCCTTCAGCGCCTCGATCTTCCCGTAGAAGGTGTGAACGTCCCTGAGCTCGAGGATCGGGGTCGGCTGCGTGCTCACCCGGCGAGCGCTCCCGAGCCGAGATACGCCTCGATCACGCGCTCGTCGCGCTGCACCTCCTGCGGCGTGCCCTCGGCGATCTTCTCGCCGTAGTCGAGGACGGTGACACGGTCGGAGACGCCCATGACGACCCGCATATCGTGCTCGATCAGGAGCACCGTCAGCTTTTCCTCGCTGCGCAGCCTGGCGACGAAGGCGGTGAATTCCCTCGTTTCCTGCGGGTTCATGCCGGCGGTCGGCTCGTCGAGGAGGAGGAGCTTGGGCTTCGTGGCGAGCGCCCGGGCGACCTCGAGGCGTCGCTGATCGCCGTAAGAGAGGTTGCGGGCGAGCTCCTCGTCACGTCCGCGCAGGCCGCTGAAATCGAGCAGCTCCGCAGCGCGCTTGCCGGCCTGGCGCTCCTCCTCTTTCAGGCCAGGAGTACGGAGAATGCTGCGGAGGATCCCACCCGTCAGGCGCGTGTGCATGCCGACGAGCACGTTTTCGAGCGACGTCATCGTCTGGAAGAGGCGGATGTTCTGGAAGGTGCGTCCGATCCCGCGCTCGGTCACCGCGTGCGGGGGCTTGCCCGTGATGTTGGAGCCGTCGAAGAAGACCCGGCCCGCCGTCGGCTTGTAGACGCCCGTGAGCATGTTGAAGAAGGTCGTCTTGCCGGCGCCGTTCGGCCCGATCAGGCTCACGATCGAGCCTTCGGGGACGGTGAAGTCGACGTCGTTCACGGCAACGAGCCCGCCGAACTGCTTGCGCATGCCCTCGGCTCTCAGCAGGTCCGCCATCAGGCCTCGACGTCGTAGAGCGGCTGGTCGTGCACGCCGGTCTCGAACTCGGCGCGGCGTCTCTCATTCGGGATGAGGCCTTCGGGCCGGAAGAGCATCACCACCAGCAGGATGACCCCGAAGATCCCGAACTCGTACTTCGGCACGTCGAGGGTGAGGCTGAACTTCTCGTTCATCCAGGCCCCGATGTTGGCGAGCCCCTCACGGTCGAGGTACGAGAGGAAGCAGGCACCGAGGATTACGCCCCAGATGTTGCCCATGCCGCCCAGGATCACCATGCAGAGGATGAAGACGGAGATGTTGAAGAAGAAGTCGTCCGGGAAGACCGCACTCTTGTAGCTGGCGAAGAAGGCGCCGGCGATGCCACCGAAGAACGCGCCGGTCGCGTACGCCCACGTCTTCGTCCGCATCAGCGGCACTCCCATGGCGGCGGCGGCGACCTCGTCCTCTCGGATCGCGATCCAGGCGCGCCCCAGCCGTGAGTCGCGCAGCCGCACGCTGCAGAAGACGGTGAAGATGACGAGCACGAGCGCACTCCAGAAGAAGACGTTGACCGTGTCCGACAGGAACCCGATCGTCTGCGACGAGGGCGCGAGGTAGTTGTCGGGCAAGCCGACGTTGGTGTTGATCCAGCTGCCGAATCCCGGCGCGTCGACCGGCGTGATTCCCTGCGTCCCGCCTGTCAGGTTGAAGTTGGTACCGAAGAGCTCGTTCCCGTTCCGTGCGATCTGGGGCATGATCTCGCCGAAGCCGAGCGTGACGATCGCGAGGTAGTCGCCGCGCAGGCGGAGGGTCGGCAGCCCGATGATGACGCCGATGACCGCCGTGATGATCGCTGCGATGACGAGGCAGAACCAGATCGAAAGGTGAATTCCCGTCACTTGCGGCGAAACGCCGACAGAGCCGAAACGGAAGTCGCGCTGGGAGAACTGGTCCGAGGCAAACCAGCCGACGGTGTACGCGCCCACCGCATAGAACGCGACGTAGCCGAGGTCGAGCAGCCCGGCGTACCCGACGACGACGTTCAGCCCCAGCGCCATCATCACGAAGACCATCATCACGACCATCGTGTTCATGGCGGGGAACGGCCCGAAGATGGGCCAGCCGAAGAGCTCGTCGAGATAGAAGGGGTAGGTCACGGCGACGGTGAGCACGGCGAGAGGGAGGACGAAGCGGCCGAGCGGCAGCTGTGCGTACGGCGGGACGATGAGCGCGAAGACGATCGCGGCGGCGGCGAACACCGTCCAGTTGAAGCTCCCGAACGCTCCGATCAGAACGATCCCACCTGCAAGCCAGAGCGCGACGGCGGTGGCGCGGCGGACGATCGGATCTTGCGCGTTCCAGCGGCTGCGATCGAGCCCGAGGGTACCCAGCGCAGCCCACAACGTGTCCCGGGTTAGACGGGGTCGAGCCATCTAGCCTCCTTCAGGCGTCCGTTCACCAAGCAGCCCCTCGGGACGGAAGACGAGGATCATGATCAGGATGCTGAAGACGATCGACTGCGTCCAGTCGCTGCCTGGCGAATGCCAGACGAGCCGCTCGTTGAACGCCTGGATGAAGCCGATCAGGAGAGCGCCGAGAACGGCGCCGGGCAGATTGCCGATGCCACCGAGCACGGCGGCCGTGAAGGCGATCAGGCCCAGCTGGAACCCCTGGTCGAACCGCACCTGCGTGAAGTAGAGGACGTAGAGGAGGCCGGCCGCTCCCGCCAGCCCGCCGGCGATGAGGAACGTGAACGAGATCGTGCGGTTGACGTTGATCCCCATCATCGCGGCGGCGTCCTTGTCCTGGGCCGTCGCGCGCATCGCCTTGCCCTGCCGCGTGCTCTGGACGAGCCAGATCAGCACGACCAGGACCGGGACCGTCAGGAGGACGACGATGAGCTTGTTCCAGCTGTAGCTCACGCCGCCGAGCGAAAACACCTGCCCGTGGGGCAGCAGCGTCCCCCCGGTTGGGGTCTGGACCCTCACGTACTCGGCCCCCTTCCAGGCGAGCCCGACGTTCTGGAGGATGAACGACATCCCGATCGCCGTGATCAGCGGCGCGAGGCGAGGAGCGCCGCGCAGAGGGCGGTAGGCGACGAGCTCGATCGTGGCGTTGAGCACCCCGCAGATCACCATTGCGGCCAAAAGCGAGGCGAGAACCGCCGGCCACAGCGTCATGGCGCCCTCGCCGCCCTCGATGCCGAAGACGCCGATCAGGAAGGTGGCCGAGATCATCCCGCCGAGCATGAAGACGTCGCCGTGGGCGAAATTGATCAGCTCGAGGATCCCGTAGACGAGCGTGTAGCCGAGGGCGACTAGCGCGTAGACGGCGCCGATCGTGAGGCCGATCAGCGAGGCGCTCAGGAAGGCCGAGGGGTTCTTGCTGAGATTGATACCGAGCCAGAGGAGCAGCAGGACCACGAGCACAGTGCCGAGCGCCGCGACCACGCTCGGTCTCGGAAGGCCCCGGAGGAGGGGTCCCGGGCGCGCCTCAGTAACCAATCGCTCTCCTCTGGCGAGTCTGGGGGAGGCTGCCCTCCCCCAGACTCTTCGCGATTCGCTTCCGCCCTACGCTGCCTTGACCAGGCTGAGGGGCGGCACGATGGTCTTGACCGGCTTGAGCACGCCGGCCACCTGCTGGTAGACCGTCACTGGATTCAGGCTCGTGTCGCCGTTCTCGTCGATGGCGAACGTGCCGAGAATGCCGTCCGTGACCTTCGTCTGCAACAGGTTCGTGGTCACCGACTCCCGAGTGCCGTCGGATTTCCCGATTGCATCGAGCATCACGAGCATCGCCTGAGCCGCATAGGCCGTGTACGGGTTCGGCGTGGCGCCGATCGTGTCCCCGAAGTCCTTCACGAAGGTCTCGCCCACGCCGGTCAGCTTGCTCGGGGGCTGGCCCGCGACGCTGATATAGGAGCCCTCGGCGGCCGGACCGTTCGACTTCGGATCGCTGAAGCCGTCCGGCATCAGGATCGTTCCCTTGAAGCCGGCCTTCAGGTCCTGGATCAGCTTCGCGCCGTTGTTGCAGATGATTCCTCCCAGGAAGACGGCGTCTGCGCCCGACTCGTTGATCTTGCCGACGAGCGCTTCGTAGCTCGACGCGTTCTTGTCCCAGCCCTGGAAGCCGGGGACGTCGAGGCCGAGCTTCTGCAGAGACTTCCTCATCGCGAAGGCGACGCCGAAGCCGTAGGTCTGCTTGTCGTTCAGCACGAAGACGCTCTTCAGCCCGAGCGACTTCGCATAGAGCGCGTCGGCCGCGCCCTGGAAGTCGTCCGCGGCGACGACGCGGGCGTAGTTCCTCGTTCCTGTCGGGTAGTACTTGTCCGGCTCGCCCGGCTCGGCTCCCGCCCCACCGTGGGTGATGCCGATAGCCGTGTTCGCGGGACTGACCATTGCGAGGGGACCAGGCTGCACCCGGTTCAGCACCGGTATCTCGATCTTCGCGCAGCCGGAGTTGAACGTGCCGACCACGCCGATCACGGATTCGTTGTCCGCATAGCTGCGCGCGTTGGACGCGCACTTGGCCGAGTCCCAGCCACCAGTTTGGGCAGTCGAGTCGTCACACGACTGGTAGGCGACCGTGTACTTGCCGGCCTTGTAGTCCTGCTGCTTCAAGACGAATTGCATTCCCTTGACCATCTCTTCGGTCTGCGCCCGGCCCGCTCCCTGGAGCGGGAGATCGGACGCCACGAGGTAGTCCGCATCACTCGCACCCTGAATCGCACCGCACGCGGACGTCGGGAGGGCGGTCAACTTGCCGCCTCCGCCGCCGTCGTTGTCTCCGCCGCCGCAGCCGGCCGCAGCAAGCGCGAGCGCACCGGTAGCGACGAGGAGAACTCCAATCCCTACGCCTCTCTTCACTCTTCCTCCTCCGTCGTCCGCCCATGAGAGGAGCCCCGTCGCCCTTCCGGCGACGAAGTTCCACATGCGAGGCGCAAGTATCGGCCTAACCGCGCCCGCTTTCAACCTAGAAGGCGCGGCTATCATCGCATCGCATCGCGCCGAAGTGGCGGAACTGGCAGACGCGCTGGACTCAAAATCCAGTGGAGCGCGAGCTCCGTGTGGGTTCGATTCCCACCTTCGGCATACCCACGGAAGCCCGGCCGGGTGCGTGAAAGACTGCGCCCGTGAGCGCACGGGTCGGGCTCCTCACGGGTGGAGGCGATTGCCCCGGGTTGAACGCAGTCATTCGCGCGGTGGCCCGGCGGTCGCTCGATCGCGGATCCGAGGTCGTCGGAGTCCTGGAGGGTTGGCGGGGGCTCGTGGACGGCAGGTTCGAGCCGCTCGGGCCGCGCGAGATCTCCGGCCTTCTCCCACGTGGAGGGACGATCCTCGGCACGACTCGCACGAACCCGTTCAAGCTCGAGGACGGAGTCGAGCGCGTGCTCGGGAACTTCCGGGACGAGCGGCTCGACGCTCTCGTAGCCATCGGTGGCGAGGACACGCTCGGGGTGGCGGCGCGGCTGCACCGCGAACACGACTTCCCGGTCGTCGGCGTCCCGAAGACGATCGACAACGACCTCTCGGCGACCGACTACACCTTCGGCTTCGACACCGCCGTCTCCATCTGCACCGAGGCGATCGATCGGCTGCACACGACGGCCGAGTCGCACAACCGGGTGATCGTGGTCGAGGTGATGGGACGGCAGACCGGCTGGATCGCCGTCATGAGCGGCATCGCCGGCGGCGCCGACGTGATCTTCATCCCCGAGCACCCGATCGACATCGAAGAGGCCTGTGCCGACATCCGGCGTCGGCACGAGCGCGGCAAGGATTTCTCGATCGTCGTCGTCTCCGAGGGCTACGAGCTCAGCGGCCTCCCCGAGGAGAGCGAAGTTGACGAGTTCGGGCACGTGCGGCTTTCGCAGCGGGGGGTCGGCGAGGCGCTCGCGCGCGAGATCGAGTCGCGCACCGGCTTCGAGACGCGCGTCACCGTGCTCGGTCACGTGCAGCGCGGCGGCTCCCCTACCCCGCGTGACCGCGTCCTCGCTACGCGCTACGGCCTCAAGGCGGCCGACCTCGTCCACGAGAGGCGCTTCGGCCGCATGGCCGCACTCCACGGTGACAGCATCGTCGACGTCGCGCTCGAGGAGGCGACCGCAGAGCTGAAGACCGTGCCGGAGGAGTGGTACGAGGTTGCCCGCGCCTTCTTCGGCTAGGCAATCAGGTCGGCAAGCGGGAAGGAGCGGTGCCGTCGAGGCGGGACGATGAAGTTCTGGCGATGCGTGGTGCGGAGAACCGAGTTGATCCCCTGACCGCGGTCGCGCGGCTGAAACGGAAGGCGAGTCCCATCGGGGAGCACGCCGTCCATCGCGAGCCGGTTGCGGTGGAAGTCGTCGCTCGTGGGGTTGAAGACGACGAAGTGGACGCCGGCCGAAGGCTCCTCGCTCCAGCCGTCGGCGTCGGGGCGCGCGCTCCAGAAGAACGGGTTGTCGAGCGTGTTGAAGTCGGCCCGCTGGGGAACCGCCGTCCCCTTCGGATAAATGGTCCCGTCCGCACCGACGACGTCCTCCTGCAGACGTGAGGTCGGCTGGATCGCGGCGCTGTGCCCGATCGCGCCGAAGCGGCGGAAGTCGCGCCGCACCGAGGCGCTGGTGACCGCGTTCTGTGGCGCCTGGCGCAGGGTCCGCGCCCCTGCCCGGGCGGGCTGATTGGGGCGGAAGAGCGTGTCCACCCGCTCGCGGAAGTCGAAGTTCAGGTACCACGCCTCGACGTCCTCGAACACGTGCGAGAGGTGCATGTGCGTGCCGCGGCGGAAGTACCCGCCCTTCGAGTAATGGAGCGTCTCCATGTTCGCGATCCGCGAGGGGCCAAGCGCGGCCTGCTGCGTCGAGGTGAATCCGAGGAAGAGCTCGGCGGTCTCGGGAATCAGCTCGGCGCCCGAGATGCCCGCGGCCATCGCCATCCGCTTGGGCAGGCTCGCCTGCCCGTCGAAGCCGCCACCGGCGAAACCCTTGCGTACGCTCGTCATCTCGAAGACGTCGCCGAGCGGCGTGAAGATCTCCTTCGCGGCGCGGGCGACATGCTCCTGACGGTCGCTGCGCAGCATCACGGCGACGTCGTTCTCCTCGAGCAGCGTCTCCGACGGGTCGCTCGGGAAGCGAATCGCGTCGATGAGAACACCGACCTCATGCCCTCGCGCGCGTGAAGCGCGCAGGTCGAGAGGGAGCTCGCGCTCAGCGAGCGCCGGGACGTAGCGGCGAAAGTACGGCAGCCCCCACGCGACGGTGACGCCCAGCCCGGCCGGGGTCGCCTCGAGCTCCCCCTCGAGGCCGGCCAGCACCTCCTCGAGCCCCTCGCGGGCCGATCGGAGCGCGCGGCTGTCGTCGGACACCCGCAGTCGCGCCGTCACGACCTGATGGTGGAGCGGGGGCACGACCACCTCGACGCCCTCGTCGCGGACGACGCGCAGCCCCTCGAGCACGTGCTGCTCCGGAGCGCGCCGCGCAACACCCGGGCGGGCCGGCCCAGAGGTCAGGCGGTCGACGAGCTCGTACACGCCGGCGGCTCCGAGCGCGCCCGCCGCGGCGCCGGCGAGCACCTCTCGTCGCGTCAGGCCCACGTCAGCCGCGACGCGGTTGCACGCGCACGAGCCCGCGGAGCATCAGGTCCAGGTTGTGCACGATCTGCCGGTATGTGTACGGGCGGATGATGTGCTCGCTGAGGGTGTACAGCGAGCCGTCGCGCCGCCATAGGTAGAGAACGTGCCACTGGTCCACGTCCTGATTGACGGTGTAGACGTCGGCGTCGATTCCGGGGACATGGCGGTGGCCGCTCTGGTCCGCGAAGCAGGGAATCGGCTTACGGCGCGTCACGCCGGCGACGGTCTTGACCGAGATGCAGCTGGGAATCGTCGTCCTACCCGGATAGCCCCGAAAGTTGACATGGACGTCCCCGCTCTGGTCGTGCGAGAGGAAGCTGACGAGGTAGCTCCGGTCGGGCTTGACAGACAGGCCGTTCCACCACTGACCGCCGAACTTGGCATCGAGCGGGTTCGGCATCCAGGTCGGGCAGTAGACCTCGGCCTGAATTCTGTTGGCGAGGCGCTGCCAGCCCGCCCTCCAGGTCGCCGGGCAGGAGCGAGCGGTCGGGGCCGCCGCTGCGGCCGGCTTGTCGGCATCGTCGCCGGAGCAGCCGCCGGCGAGGAGGGCCGCTGCGAGCAGAGCGAGCAGGCTCGCGGATCTCGTCATGGCGAAACCAAGATTACAGCCGGTAAATCTCGACCCACGGGCCTGCCAGCTTACGGTGCGGGTGCACCGAATACACGCGCTCCAGGCGCCGAAGGTCGCTGTAGAAGCGCGTCTCGCGCGGATAGTCGTCGGCGGCCGCGAGCACGCGCTCCTCGACCTCGCCGGTGACGACGACGTAGCCGATCCCTTGGTCTCGAAGGCGGTCGACGTCACGGTTCGGGTCCCGCGGCTCTCCGGGCCTCGGCAGCCGAAGGTGGAGGACGCGGAAGCCGTCGAAGTCGGGCGTCGAAGGATCGGCGGCGAGAGCCGTTCCCCGCGGCAGGTTCCGCTCGACCCAGCGGTGCGCGACGATCCGTCCGTCAGTCCTCGTCAGGTCGTGCGCGTCGCGGATCGCCCAGGTCAGTGGGACAACGAGCAGGAGAAGGGTCACCGGCGCGAGTGAGCGCAGCCGGCCGGCGAGGGCGCCGAGGGCGGGGACGAGGGGCAGCACATAGCGGTCGAAGTGGGCGTCGAGCATGAGGAGGCCGGCGAAATAGGCGAGGACGAAGACGGCGAGAGCGAGATCGGCTCGGTGGTGGCGCGCCAGCGCGACGACGAGTCCCGCAGCGGCGAGGATGAGAGCGGGGCCGAGCCCGTCCCAGAGGCGCTCGACGAACGCGGCCGGCGCGGCGTGATCGTGCTCGAAGCCGAGCCAGCCCCCGCGCACGGCCTCCTCGGCGCGCCAGGCGTCGCCCGCCGCCTGGTCGAGATGGAGGACGGCGTACGGACTGGTGGCGGCAAATGAGAGGACGGCGAGCGCCGTCCCGACCGCTAGCCGGCGCCACCGGCCCCAAGCAACTGCGACGAGCGGGGCGAGCAGGAGCAGCCCCGGGTACTTCGCGCTCGCTGCGAGGCCCACGGCGAGGCCGGCGAGCTCGATCCGGCCGGAGACCATGAGCGCCAGCGCGACGGTGACTCCGAGCGTGAGCGGGACGTCGGTGACCCCCATCCGCGAGTAAGCGACGTGGGTCGTCTCGACCGCAGTCGCCGCGGCGGCGACCAAGGCCCCGACGAGCCCGTAGGCGCGGTGCCCGAGCCACCAGGCGGCGGCAACGCCGGCGAGCGCGAGCACGACCATCGTCAGCCGCGCAACGAGGTATGACGGTGCGTCCGCCCACGCCTGGAAAGGGGCGAGCACGTAGAGGACCAGGCTCGGGGACTCGAACGAGTGGGGGTCGAGCCCACCCCCGTGCACCATCGCCCATGCGCGCGGGACGATGGTCCGCTCGTCCGGGTTCAGGAGCGGGAAGGGGAGCCCGTACTGGATCCCCACGAGACGGAGCGCGCCGGCGAGCGCGAGCAGCGCCGCAAACGCGACCGGGGGGCCGCCCCAGCGGCTCTTCGGTCCCTCAGACCCCGGCTGGTGCGCGGCGGTCAGACCTCCGGTGGCGCTGCACCGACCAGGCCGGCGACGTCGGGAGTGCCGACCATCACGGCGTCGACCCCCGCGCGCTCGAGCTCCGCGACCTCGTCGCGGCTCGTAACGTCGAGATCGGCGATCGCGAGCTTGCCGGCGGGGACGTCGGGGAGGAGGTCGAGCACGAGTGCGAGCGGATCGTCGCCGCCATCGTCGCGCCGCGGCGAAAGGAGGAAGATCTCGGGGTCGAGCCGCTCGAGCGCGAGCTCGAGCTCTTCGGGATCGCTGACCTGGACGACGCATTCGAGCCCGAGGTCCAGCGCCTCCCCGTAACGCCGCTCGACCTGCTCGGCGTCTTCGTCTAGCGACTCGCCGACGACGAGGCACGCATCCGCCCCGAGGCGGAGCGCCTCCGCGGGAGACCCCGTGCCGCGCCAGAGGATGGGCAGCATCGTCGCTTCCCGAAGGCCGGCGAGGTCGCGATCGACGACGACTCCCTCTGCGCCCTGTGCCTCGGCCACTTGCACCGATTCCAGGTCCGTGGCGGGCGCGATCAGGGAGATCCCGTCGCCCTCGGAGATTGCCTGGCTCAAGCTGCGAGACCCCGTCATAGGCGCGGGGATCGTAGCGGGCGCAGATCGACTGTCATGCGCGCCCCGGGTTCACGGTTTCGTCACCCTCCCGGCACACACGGGCCCGAAATTCCTCAGTACGATCGAATCGGGGAGGAGGTCGGAGGTACCTGAAGACGGGTTGGCTAGAGGCCGACCGGGTGCCAGACGGTCTTCAGCTCGAGGAACGCCGCGATCTCCCAGGGGCTCTGCGCGTCCGGCGCACCGCGCACGACGCGCTTGACGTTGTCAGCCGCGAGCCGCTCGAGCTCCTCGACCTGCCCGTCCGCGCCCGCCAGGTCGAGCGCGTTCACATCCATGTGGCCGGCGAGCACGGGAGCAAGCTCTTCGCGGTGGCCGGTCAGCAGGTTGACGACACCCCCGGGCACGTCAGAGGTGGCGAGCACCTCGGCGAGCTCGACGGCGGCCAGCGGCGAGCCCTCGGAGACGACGACGACGACCGCGTTCCCGCCCACGATCGCCGGCGCGAGCCGCGAGACGAGCCCCGCGAGCGAGGGCTCCTCGGGCGCGAGGATGCCGACGACCCCTGTCGGCTCCGGCACCGTGAAGTTGAAGTACGGCCCCGCGACGGGGTTCGACGAGCCGAGTACCTGCGAGAGCTTGTCCGCCCAGCCGGCGTACCAGACGAGGCGGTCGATCGCACGCTCCACCTCGTCCGGCCCCGAGCAGAGCTCGGCGAACTCGGCCTGGCGCGCCTCGAGCATCTCGGCGATGCGGTAGACGACCTGGCCCCGGTTGTACGCGGTCATCGCCGCCCACTTCGGGAATGCCTCGCGCGCGGCGCGGACGGCGTCGCGGACGTCCTTCCTCGACCCCCAGGCAACGTTCGCGCCCTGCGCCTCGTACGTGCGGCCCGACTCCGAGCGCGGGAACGCGCCACCGATGTAGAGCTTGTACGTCTTCCGGACTGGGAGCCGCGCCATCAGTCGAACTCCAGGTAGGGCTCGAGGCCGTGCCGGCCGCCCTCGCGGCCGAAGCCGGACTCCCGGTAGCCGCCGAACGGCGACGAGGGGTCGAAGCGGTTGTACGTGTTCGCCCAGATGACGCCCGCACGGAGTCGCTGCGCCATGGCCAGGATCCGAGAGCCCTTCTCGGTCCACACCCCCGCGGAGAGCCCGTATGGAGTGTTGTTCGCCTTCTCGACCGCCTCGTCTGGCGTGCGGAAGGTCAACACGGAGAGCACCGGCCCGAAGATCTCCTCCTGCGCGATCCGGTAGCTCTGCGCGACGTTCGTGAAGACAGTCGGCGCGAACCAGTACCCCTTCTCGGGCAGGCGGCACGGCGGCTGGTAGATCTCGGCTCCCTCCTCCTTGCCCGCGGCGACGAGCTCCTCGATCTTCTCGAGCTGCTGGCGCGAGTTGATCGCACCGACGTCGGTGTTCTTGTCGAGCGGGTCGCCCACGCGGAGCGTCGTGAGACGTCGCTTGAGCCTGCCGATGACCGGCTCCGCGATCGACTCCTGGACGAGCAGCCGCGAGCCGGCGCAGCAGACGTGCCCCTGGTTGAAGTAGATGCCGTTGATGATTCCCTCGACCGCCTGGTCGAGCGCCGCATCGTCGAAGATGACATTCGCGGCTTTGCCGCCCAGCTCGAGCGTGAGCCGCTTGCCTGTGCCGGCGAGCTCGCGCTGGATCGCCTTGCCGACCTCGGTCGAGCCCGTGAAGGCGATCTTGTCTACGCCCTCGTGCTTCACGAGCTCGGCACCCGTGCGGCCGTCGCCGGTGACGATGTTGACGACGCCGGGCGGCAGCTCTGCCTGGCGAAGGACGTCGCAGAAGAGGAGCGCCGAGAGCGGGGTCGTCTCGGCCGGCTTCAGCACGACTGTGTTCCCGGCTGCGAGCGCGGGCGCGATCTTCCACGCGAGCATCAGGAGCGGGAAGTTCCAGGGGATGATCTGGCCCGCGACGCCGATCGGCCGCGGCTTCCGGTTTGGGAAGGCGTACTCGAGCTTGTCGGCCCAGCCCGCGTAGTAGAAGAAGTGCGCGGCCGAGAGCGGCAGGTCGACGTCGCGCGATTCTCGGATCGGCTTGCCGCCGTTCAGCGACTCGAGGACCGCGAACTCGCGCGAGCGCTCCTGGAGGATGCGGGCGATGCGGAAGAGGTACTTCGCGCGCTCCGCGGACGACACCGCCGACCAGCCGTTCTCGAACGCGTCCCGCGCCGCGTGCACGGCGACGCCGACCTCCTCCTTGGTCGCCTGGCCGACGGCCGCGAGCGGCTCCTCGCGCGAAGGGTCGATCGTCGTGTACGTCTCGGCCGGCTCGATCCACTCACCGCCGATGAAGTGTCCGTAGCGCTCCTCGAGGTGAACGATGTCGCGCCCCTCTGGAGCCGGTGCGTAGTCCCAACCCGACGGTACCGGCGCGCGGTCCTGCTTTCGCTCGAGCTCGGTCATGGGGCGGCTCGGTCCGGCAGGCGGGTCCCACCTCCCACCCCCCACCCGGGTGGGGTGAACGGTAGCGATTCACCTGCGACGCCTTCGTGTCGAATTCGTGCCATATCAGTCAACGGTGAAGTAGTCCGGGCTTTGGTAGCGCCCGGTCTTCTCCTTCCGGATCTGCATGAGGACGTCGTTCAACAAGCTCGACGCTCCCAGCCGGTAGAGGTCCGGCGTCAACCACTCCGGCCCGAGTGTCTCGTGCAGCTGGACGAGGTACTGAACAGCCTGCTTCGCGGTGCGGATGCCGCCCGCGGGCTTCATCCCGACGCGCCGCCCGGTCTCCTCGAAGACGTCACGGATCGCTTCGAGCATGACGAGGGTGACGGGAAGGGTCGCCGCGGAGGGGAGCTTGCCGGTCGAGGTCTTGACGAAGTCGGCCCCCGCGGCCATCGCGAGCAGGCTCGCCCTCCGGACGTTGTCGTAGCTGCCGAGCTCGCCGGTTTCCACGATCACCTTGAGGTGGGCCTCACCGCAGGCCTCCTTGACCTGGACGATCTCGTCGTAGACCTTCGCGTAGCGACCGGACAGGAAGGCCCCGCGGTCGATCACCATGTCGACCTCGTCCGCGCCCATCTCGACCACCTCCCGGACCTCCGCCACCTTCACCTGCGTCGGCGTCTGTCCCGAGGGGAACGCCGTCGCCACCGAGGCGACCTTGACGCTCGTCCCGCGCGTCCGCTCGACGGCTGTCGGGACGAGGTTCGGATAGATGCAGATCGCGGCGACCGAGGGCACCGTCAGGTCGGCAGGGTCCGGGCGGATTCCCTTGGTTGCCAGTGCGGCGATCTTGCCCGGCGTGTCAGCGCCCTCGAGCGTCGTCAGGTCCATCATTCGCACGGCGAGGTCGAGCGCGAAGAGCTTCGACTCGCGCTTGATCGACCGGCGCGCGAGCGTCGCCGCGCGCTCCTCGACCGCGACGGCGTCGACAGAGCCGATCCGCGGGAGGCGCGGCTCGAGCGGAAGCTCGAATCCGGCCGGAAGCGCAGGCGCCTTGGCCATGAAATCAGTCTAGCCCCCGCCGGGCGGGCCGCCTGACTCGCGGAACGGAAGCAAAGCCGCCCAGGCGACGAGCGTGCGCGCGAGGGAATCCATGTCCTCGACGACCGCGTCCGCATTGGCGAAGGACTCGCGCTCCGAGCGCGGCGAGCGGATCACGATCGAGCGCAGGCCGGCCTCGTGCGCGCTCGTCACATCGAGCGGCGTGTCGCCGATCTCAATGGTCCACTCCGCAGGCCAACCACCGGCCCGGCGGCGCGCGAGCCCGAGCAGGTCGCGGCGCTCCTCGGCCTCGCAGCCGAAGGCGCCTTCGCGCTCAGGGAAGAAGCGCGCGAGCCCGAGCCGTTCCATTCGCGCCCGCGCAACCGGCTCTGGGTTACCCGTGAGGAGCGCAAGCCGCACGCCCGCCCGTTCCAGGCTCGCGAGTGCATCCACCGCTCCCGGCCTCGCCTTCCAGCCGCTCGTATCGGCCCCGGCGAGCAGCTCGAGGTAGGCCTCGGAGAAACGCCGGCACCAGCGATCGAGCCGCTCGTCGATCGCCTCGTCTTCGAGGCCCGCGGCCGACAGGACCTCCCGCGCGATCCGCTTCGCCGCGAGGCCCAGGTGTTCGACGCGGTCGACCGCGTCATCCGCGAGCGAGACGCCGTAGACCTCGCGGAGCGACGCGACCATCGCCTTCCCGCTGAGCTCGTCGTGGGTCAGGAAGAGCGTGCCGTCAACGTCGAAGAGGGCGAGCAGAGGCACTAGAGGCCGAGGCGCTCGAGCAGCTGCTCGTCGCGGCGCCACTTCGGGCGCACCTTCACCTGAAGCTCGAGGAAGATCGGGTGGCCGAGCAGGGGCTCGATCTCCGGCCGTGCGCGGACACCGATCTGCTTGACGACCGAGCCCCCGCGGCCGACGACGATCTGCTTCTGCGAGTCGGTCTCGACGTAGAGGCTTGCGCGGACGACCTTGTCGCCGAGCTCCTCGACCTCGACCGAGATCGCGTGCGGCACCTCCTCCCGGGTCAGCTCGAGCGCCTTCTCGCGAACGAGCTCCGCAACCTGGGCCTCGAGCGGAAGGTCGGTCCGCTGCTCGGGTGGAAAGTACGGCGGTCCTTCGGGCAGCAGCTCGACGAGCTCAGCCTCGAGGTCGGCGACTCCGTCGCCGGTCTTCGCGCTCACCGGGTGGAGCGCGTGGAAGTCACCGAGCTTCGAGGCGGTATCCATCTGGGTCGCGATGTGTCCGGGCTTGAGCCGGTCGACCTTGTTGAGGGCGATCACGACGGGTACGCCGAGCGCGAAGACGCGCTGTGCGATGAAGCGGTCGCCGCCGCCGATCCGCTCCCGCGCCGAGAGGACGAAGAGAACGCCGTCGACGTCCTCGAACGCGCGCTCGACCGTGCGCTGCATACGCTCGGTCAGCGGGTCGAGCGGCCGCTGGAAGCCGGGCAGATCGAGGAGTACGAGCTGGTAGCCGTCGCCGTTCGCGACGCCGGCGATGCGCCGCCTCGTGGTCTGCGGCTTGTCCGAGACGATCGCGACCTTGCCGCCGCAGAGCGCGTTCACGAGCGTCGACTTGCCGACATTCGGGCGGCCGGCGACCGCGACGAAGCCGGATTTCACAGCTCGAAGGTTTCCGGCAGGAGCTCTACGGGTGTCCGTGTGACGACTTCCCCCTCTGCGTTCCTGAAGGTCACACGGTCGAGGCCGAACTCGAAGAGCCACTGCCGGCAGCCCCCGCAGGGCGAGGCTGTGACGGCGATCTCCTCGAGGTCGCCGGGCCGGCAGCCCTCGACGACGGCACGGGCGATCGCGGCGCGCTCGGCGCAGATCCCGAGCGGGTACGAGGCGTTCTCGACGTTCACGCCCTCGAAGATCCGACCGTCGCGCGCGCGGACGGCGGCGCCGACGAGATAGCGCGAGTAAGGCGCATAGGCCCGCTCGGCGACCGCGACCGCCCGCTCGTACAGGCTGCCACTCACGCGAAGACCTGGAACATCACGAGCACGGCGAGTGAGCCGAGCAGGCCCCCGTACGCGACCTCGAGGAACGAGTGGACGCCGGACTCCACGCGGGTCTGCGCGACGAGCATCGCCATCAGGAACGTCAGCGAGGAGACGAGGAACCAGTGGCGCGAGTCGCCGATGACGTTCGTGATCGCCATCCAGCCGCCGAAGGCAATCGCCGCGTGCCCGGAAGGAAGGCCACCGCGGAGCGGGGTTCCGCGCCCGGTGTAGGCCTTCGTGCCGAGGACGAGGATGATCGTCAGCACGAGGGCAATCAGCGTCAGCTCGGCAGGTGCGTCGCGGAGGCGCTCGATGAGGCGCGAGCTCCGGTTGACGATCCTGTCGGAGAAGACGAGGTAGCCGACCGCGACCGCGTTCACCGTTGCGATCAGGACCGCTCCTGCCGCAATGTCCTTCGCAAGCTTGGCGAGCGGGTCGAAAGAGGTCGTCGCGACGTCGATCCCCGCCTCGAGGGCCGAGTTGATCATCTCGGCGATCAGGACGAAGGAGATGGTGATCATGAGCGCGACCAGCTCGATCCGGCCGACACCGATCGCGACCGCGGCGATCAGCACCGCCGCAGCGATCGCGAAATGGATCCGCAGGTTCCGCTGCGTGCGGAGGACGTGGATGATGCCCTCGAAGGCGTAGTTGAAGCTCTCGAGGATTCCGGGAGCCCGGCGGCGCGGGGCGTTCATGGGGTGAGCAGAGCCTCGCGGGCTTCCATCTGGGCTCCGTGCTCGTAGCCGAGCAGGTGCAGGAGCGCGTGGACCAGCGATCCTCGCCAGGCCTCGCCGGCGACCTGCGGGCAGAGGACGGCGTCGCCGAGCTGCCGCGGCATTCCGGCGGACAGCTCCTCGCGGTGGTCGATCGGGAAGGCGAGCACGTCGGTCGCCTCGTCCTCGCCGAGGTGCTCGCGCTTCAGCGCTCGGATCTCCTCCCGGTCGACGAAGGCGAGGCCGAGGTCGCCGTCCTCGACTCCTTCCGCCGCCAGCACGCGGCGGGCGAGCTCGACCGCGGCCTCCTCTTCGACCTCCGCCCCGCTCCGGTTTGCAATCTCGACCGTGACCGTCACTTGCGACGCTGCGTGCCGGTCTCCTCCGCATGCATGCGGTAGGCCTCGACGATCCGCTGGACGAGTTTGTGGCGGACGACGTCCTCGTGACCGAAGCGGACGAAAGCCACGCCGTCGAGCGAGCCAAGGATGTCCTGTACCTGGATGAGGCCGGAGGCCTGCTCGCGCGGGAGATCGACCTGGGTGACGTCGCCCGTGACGACGACCTTCGAGCCGAAGCCCAGCCGCGTCAGGAACATCTGCATCTGCTCCGGGCTCGTGTTCTGCGCCTCGTCGAGGATGATGAACGAGTCGTTCAGGGTCCGGCCGCG
Organism: Gaiellaceae bacterium; assembly: GCA_036001625.1. Classification (GTDB taxonomy): domain Bacteria; phylum Actinomycetota; class Thermoleophilia; order Gaiellales; family Gaiellaceae; genus VAXT01. The sequence goes on along the minus strand of DASYUD010000045.1, from coordinate 9,352 downwards.
CATGAAGGCGAGCGGGGCGACCTCGACGATGCCCTTCTCCATGTACGAGGCGAGCCGGTCGGCGTCGAGCATGTCGTAGAGGGCGTCGAAGAGCGGCCGCAGGTAGGGGTCAACCTTCTCCAGCAGCGTTCCCGGGAGGAAGCCGAGCCGCTCGCCGGCCTCGACCGCGGGCCGAGTGAGGATGATCCGGCCGACCTGCCGGTCGGCGAGGGCCGAGACGGCGAGCGCCATGGCAAGGTACGTCTTGCCCGTTCCGGCCGGGCCGATGCCGAACGTGACCGTGCAGCGGCGGATCGCATCCACGTAGCGCTTCTGCGTGACCGTCTTCGGCGCGATCTTCTTGCCGCGGTGGCGCCAGACCACGTCCTCGAAGACCTCGCGCACGTCGTCGACCTGGTCGAGAGCGCCGATCACGGCGTCTACCGTCGACGGGCCGATCTCGTGTCCTCCCTCGACGAGCTCGACGAGCTCGTCGACGACCGCGCGGGCCTCGTTCACGAGCGCGTCGTCGCCCTCGATGGTGAGCCGGTTACCGCGGAGGCGGATCGTGCAGCGGAGGCGGTCGCGGAGAGCGTCGAGGACGCCGTCGCCGATCGCCGCGAGCTCGGCGGCAACGTCGTTTGAGACCGACAGCACCTGCTGCACGGCCTCAGTGTAGGTGTGGAGGGATCACAACGCTTCCGGCGCGAATGCGTCACCCACGCGCGCACTTTTGCCCGCTACGATCGCCTTGGGGAGGAGGTTGGGGCTACCGATCTAACGGCGGCGGCTCGGCTCAGGCGAGCTTCTCGCGGACGAGTTGGCTCACGGACGAGCCGTCGGCGCGGCCGGCGACCTGGGGCATCACGTCCGCCATCACCCGGCCGAGGTCGCGGATGTTCGTCGCCCCGCACTCGGCGATCGCGTCGTCGATGATCGCCTCGATCTCCTCCTCCGAGAGGGGCTCGGGCATGAACTCCTCGAGCACGGCGAGCTCGCGCTCCTCACTCTCGGCCTTCTCCTCCCGCCCGCCCGTGCGAAACGCCTCCGCCGCTTCGATCCGCCGCTTCCGCTCCCGCTGGAGCACCTGCAGCTCCTCCTCGTCGTGCAGCGGCCGCTGAAGCTCCTTCTCGGCGGATCGCAGGTTGGAGAGGATCAGCCGCAGCGCATCGCGCCGCTCCGCGTCCCGCGCGCGCATTGCGGCGGCGAGCTCGCCCTCGATCCGTACGATCAGGCTCATCCGGGCAACCCTCGCATGCTCCCGCCGAGCACGTGCCAGTGGAGGTGGAAGATGGTCTGGCCGCCCCCCTCGCCGACGTTGACGACCACGCGGTAGTCCTCGAGGCCGGCGTCGCGCGCCGTCTCCGCGACGAACTCGACCATCCGCTTCGCCTCCTCCGGCGGGAACTCGCCGATCTCCCGGAAGCTGGGGACGTGCCGCTCGGGGATCACGAGCAGATGCGTCTCGGCGCGCGGGTCGATGTCCTCGACCGCAACGAAGCCGTCGCCGCTCCGAACGTGGTCGCCCTCGCGGAAGAGCCGGCAGAAGAGGCAATCAGAGGACACCGACGATCCCTTCCTCGCCAACGGCTGTCGCCCGGGCCCGGACGAGCTCGCCCACCGGCGCGGCGCGGTCGAGGAGCCAGGGCGAATAGTCGTCCCCGTAGCCCCGGCCCGGCCGGTCGACGAGCACCTCGTCCTCATCGCCGAGCTTCCCGCGCCAGCGGCGCAGACATGCCTCGTGCGAGTCCGCGCGCAGGCGAGCGCTCCGCCGCTTCTTCACCTCGGGCGGAATGGAATCCACCGAGGCGGTCGCGGTTCCCGGCCGCGGCGAGTACGGGAAGACGTGCACCTTCGTGATGCCCGCCTCGCTCAGCACGCCCCGGGTGCGCTCGAACGCCTGGTCGTCTTCGGCCGGAAAGCCGACGATGACGTCGGTGGTGAGGTTGAAGTCGGCGAGGGGAGCCAGTCGGCGCAGGTAGGTCGAGGCCGTGTAGCGGCGACCCATCGCAGCCAGCACGCTGTCGTCGCCCGACTGGAGAGGCACGTGCAGGTGGCGCGAGACGGTCGGCGTCTCCCGAAGCGCGTCGACGAGCTCCTCGCTCACGTGGTTCACCTCGATCGAGGAGAGGCGCAGGCGGCGCAGCCCAGTCGTCGCGCCCGTCTCCCGCACGAGCCGGGCGAGCGTGTAGCCCGCGTCGCGGTCGCGGAAGCAGCCGAGGTTGATGCCGGTGAGGACGACCTCGCGGTGGCCCTGCCGAACGCGCCTGCGGACCTCGGCGAGGACGGCCGCTGCGCTTCGGCTCCGCGAGGGGCCGCGGACGAGCGGGATCACGCAGAAGTTGCAAGAGAAGCTGCAGCCGTCCTGCACCCTGACAAACGCGCGCACTCGGTCGAGCCGCGCGTCGGCCTGGACGCAGCCGATTGCGCCCACGTCGCCGGCGACGAACGCGGGCGCCTGCTCACTGCGCTGTCGGACGACGACGACGTTCTCGGGAAGCCCGGCGAGGGCGTCCCCGGTGAGGTTGGCGGCGCAGCCCGTGAGGTAGACGCGGCGATGTGTGCGGGCCGCGCGGGCTGCGGCCTGTCGAGACTTGCGCACCGCCTCGTTGGTCACGCAGCAGGTGTTGACGACGGCGATCTCGGCGTGGTCGCGCTCAGCATGACCGTCGCGTAGCAGCGCCTCGCGAATCGCGTGCGCGTCGGCGTGCGAGACCTTGCAGCCCAGAAAGCGAACCGAAAAGGAGGTCATCGGCAGCGGGATGCTACTCGCGTGCGTAGAGGTCGGCAGCCCAGCCCTCCCTGTGACGTCGCTCGAGGTGGCGAAGACCAGCCAGGTGAGGCCGCTCGCCCTCGTCGTAGCCCGAGGTCACCGCGAGCCGGCACTCGAGCCTCGACGCCAGCGCCCTCACCGTGGCGAGATCGAGGTTCGCTAGCACCACGTCGGCTTTCGGGAGCGGCTCCACGAGCGCGTCTCCCCGGCGAACGTCGACCGTGACGTGGTTCAGCCTCGCGTTCGAGCGCGTCGCCTCGACCGCCGTCTCCTCCGCGTCCAGCGCCGCAACGGGCGCAAAGCCGAGCTTCGCCGCGGAGATTGCGAGCACGCCCGAACCGCAGCCGACATCGAGCACGCTGCCACGCTCGAGGTCGCACAGGAGCTCGAGGCAGAGCCGCGTGGTCGCGTGCCCGCCGGTGCCGAACGCGCGCCCCGGGTCGATCACGATCGGCGTCAGTCCCTCCCGCGGCTCTGCCCACGGGGGCCCGACCCACAGCCCGCCCACGACCGACGGGACGTGGAAGCGCTTCCACTCGTCCTCCCAGCCCGAAGCGAATGGAGACACGCCGACGTCGCCGAAGGCGGCCCGAGCGCGCCGCTCGCCCGCCTCGTCTGTGAAGGCAACGAGCTCGACCCGGTCACCGTCCCGTTCCTCGGCGAAACCCTCTGGGAAGAGATCGAGCATCCGCGCGGTGGCCTCCTCGACCCGGTCGACGGGGACCGAGACCGCAACGCGGACGAGGCTCAGCGGAAGGCGCTCTTCAGCTTGTCGAAGAAGCTCTCGTCCGCGCGGTACGTCTCCTCGTTCGCGCGGCGCTCGAACTCCTCGAGCAGGCGCCGCTGCTCTTCGTCGACCTGCAGCGGCACGGCGACGTTCACGAGCACGCGCTGGTCGCCTCGGCCGAAGCCCTGGAGCACCGGCATTCCCCGGCCTCGCAAGACGCGGATCTCTCCGGGCTGTGTGCCCGGGGCGAAGTCGAGCTCGACCTCCCCTTCGAGCGTCGGCGCGGAGATGCGCGCGCCGAGCGCGGCCTGCGTCATCGTCAGGTCGACCGTCGAGTAGACGTCGTCGCCTTCCCGGACAAGCCGGGGATGTGGCTTGATGCGGACGAGCACGTACAGGTCGCCCGCGTGCCCGCCGAGGAGGCCAGCGTGGCCCTCGCCGGAGAGCCTGATGCGCTGGCCGTCGTGAATGCCGGGTGGGATCTCGACCTCGAGCTCCCGCTCCTCGACCACCCGCCCACTGCCGCCACAGCCGTGGCAGGGGTGCTCGACGATCCGACCCGCGCCTCCGCAGCGTCCGCACGTCTGGCTGCGGATGAACTCGCCGAAGGCCGTCCGCGAGACATGCTGGATGCGCCCCGACCCCCCGCACGTGGGACACGTGGCCGCCGTCTTTCCGGGCTCGACGCCGTCACCGCCGCACTCCTCGCACACGAGCGCGACCTGGAAGGGAACTTCCCGCCTGACGCCGCTCGCCGCTTCCTCGAGCTCGATCTCGAGCTCGGCCGCGATGTCCGCGCCGCGCGCGCGCCGTGCCCCCGTCGCGACGCCGAAGACGTCGTCGCCGAAGAACGCGGAGAAGATGTCGGCGAGGCTGGCGAAGTCGAACGGCGTCGGGCGGAAGCCGCCGCTGCGCAGCCCGGCATGCCCGAAGCGGTCGTAGAGCGCGCGCGTTTCCGACTTCGAGAGCACCTCGTAGGCTTCGACGACCTCGCGGAACTGCGCTTCCCCGTCGGGCGCGTCGGAGACGTCGGGATGGTGCTCGCGGGCCAGCCGACGGAAAGCGCGCTTGATCTCGGCCTCGCCCGCGGAGCGCTCGACGCCGAGAATCTCGTAGTAGTCGCGCCTGGTGGTCGCCATCATCGAAGCCTAGCGACGCGGTTAGTTGTCTTCGTACACCGCCTCGACGAACCGCGACAGCTCGTGCGCGGCGGCCCGGACGGAACGAATCGCCTTCTCGTAGTCCATGCGCAGCGGGCCGACGAGGCTGACGGCGCCGAGAGTGCGGTTCGTGAGCCCGTACGAGGCGCCGACGAGCGAGACGTCGCGGAGGGCGACGTTCTCGAGCTCGCCGCCGACGAGGACGAACGGCAGCCGGGAGCCGAGCGCCTCTCCGAGGATCTCGAGGATCGCCGCACGCTTCTCGAGCGCCTCCAGCAGGCGGTGGCAGGCTTCGAGCTCGTCCGCCCGCACATCGCCGAGCAGGCTTGCCGCTCCGCCCACGAACAGCCGCTGTTCCTGGCCCGCGACGAGGTCGGTGAACGCCGGCCGGAGCAGCTCCAGGAACTCGACCTCCCGCGGCGAGAGGCTCGGATCCTCGAAGCGGCGGCGCAGCAGAGCGCTCCCGAGCTCGAGCCCCGCGAGCCGCTCGTTCAAGTACTCGCCGGCCCAGAGAGCGAGGCCGGTGTCGATCGGCTCGGAGAGCGCGAACACTCGTTTCGAGACGCCGCCCGTGGAGGTGATGACCACGACCATCACCACCTGCCGCTGAAGGAGGAGCACCTCGACATGCCGGACGGTGGCCGTCTGCAACGGCGGCGCCGAGACGAGCGCGAGCAGGCGGGTGACCTGCGAGAGCCTCTCGGTCGTCGCCTCGAGCGCGGCTTCCACCTCGCTCCGCGCTGCGGCGAGCTCGAGGGGGAAGGGGCTCGGCCGCGGTTCCAGCTGCTCGAGCAGCGAGTCGGCGTAGAACCGGTAGCCGGCCTCGGTCGGCACGCGACCCGCCGAAGTGTGCCGGTGGGTGAGCAGGCCGAGCCGCTCGAGCTCGGCGAGCTCGCTCCGCACGGTCGACGGCGAGACGGTCATCCCGGTGCGCTCGACGAGTCTCTTCGAGCCGACAGCCTGGCGGCTCTCGACAAACTCCTCGACGATACGCCGCAGGATCTCCCGCTGCCGCTCGCTGAGATCGACGTTCAAGGCGTCAGTCATGCTCTGTGCAGGAATTTTACGTTAGCTGTCGTCGTTCACGCGAGCAGCTCGGCCGTGACTCCCCCACCGAGGCGGCGGCCGCGCGCGGTCAGGACCAGGTCCTCGGGCCCGTCCCTGCAGGCACGGCGCATCGCCAGCCCGAGCCGTTCGAGGCGCGCGAGCGCCGCGAGATCGAGCGCGCCCTCGGCCGCCGCGAAGGGAAGGCCCTCGTCGAGCCGCAACCCGAGCATCACCCGCTCCTGCGCCCGCACGCCCTCGTCCAGGACCTCGACCTCCCGCGGCGGCGCCTCGACCCGCTCGAGTGCGGCGAGGTAGGCCGGCAGGCGCGGCGTGTTCCGCCGACGCTGGGCGCCGAGCGTCGAAACCGCGCCGATGCCGAGCCCGAGGTAGTCCCGCCCCAGCCAGTAGGCGAGGTTGTGCCGGGCGCGCAAGTCGCGCCCCCCCGCGAGCCCGGGTCGGAGGCAGAAGTTCGCCGTCTCGTACCAGCGGTAGCCGGCCGCGCTCAGCCGCTCGACGACGACCTCGAAGTAGCCCTCCATCGCCTCGGCCTGGCGGGAGAGCTCCGACCCGTGCGCATGGGCGAACCGTGTGCCGGGCTTCGCCTCGAGCTCGTAGAACGAGAGGTGCTGCGGCTCGAGCCTGAGCGCTTCATCGATGTCGCGCTCCAGGTCGGAGGCGCTCTGGCCGGGGACGCCGTACAGAAGGTCGAGAGAGATGTTGTCAAAACTGGCATCGCGGAGATGGTAGAAGGCGCCTCGGACAGCGTCCGGCCCCGCGCGGCGCTCGAGCACGGCCAGAAGGTGGGGCTGAAAGCTCTGCGCGCCGAGCGAGACCCGCGTCACCCCCGCCTGGAGCAAGAGCCGTGCGAGCGGCGGCGTGACCGTCTCGGGATTCGCCTCGACCGTCACCTCGCCGGCCGCGGGCAGCGCCGCCAGCAGGCGCCGGAGCACCCCCGGCTCGGTGAAGGTGGGAGTGCCGCCGCCGACGAAGACGGTCTCCAGCGGGAGGGCGAGCACGTCACCCTCGAGCTCGAGCTCGAGCTCCGCGAGCAGCGCGTCCACGTAGCGTCCGTGGAGGCCGTGCCGCCCGACGACGGTGACGAAGTCGCAGTAGCCGCAGCGGTGCGCGCAGAAGGGCAGGTGGACGTAGAGGTGGCGGACCGCCCCGCTCACCGCTTGCCCCCTTCGAGGTTGAGGACCGCCAGGAACGCCTCCTGAGGGACTTCGACGGCCCCGACCTGCTTCATCCGCCGCTTGCCCGCCTTCTGCCGCTCGAGCAGCTTCCGCTTGCGCGTGATGTCACCGCCGTAGCACTTCGCGAGCACGTCCTTGCGCTTCGCCTTGATCGTCTCGCGCGCAATCACCCGTGAGCCGATCGCCGCCTGCACCGCCACGTCGAAGAGCTGACGCGGGATCTCCTCGCGCAGCCGATCGACGAGCGCGCGCCCCCGCGCGTACGCCTCGTCGCGATGGAGGACGAGTGAGAGCGCGTCCACGGGCTCCCCGCCGACGAGAACGTCGAGCCGGACGAGCTCGCCCTCGCGAAAGCCGGCGAAGTCGTAGTCGAAGCTCGCGTAGCCCCGCGTCCTCGACTTCAGCTGGTCGTAGAAGTCGAAGACGATCTCTGCCAGCGGCAGCTCGTAGACGAGCAGGACGCGCTCGGTCGAGGGGTACTCCATGTGGTCGAAGCGGCCGCGACGCTCGTTGCAGAGCTCCATCACCTGGCCGACCCCGTCCTTCGGGACGACGATCGAGGCACGGACGTACGGCTCCTCGACGCGCTCTCGCTCCTCGGGCATATCCGCCGGGTTGTGCACCTCGAGACGCTCGCCCGCCGGAGTCTCCACCTGGTAGGCGACCGTCGGCGCGGTCACGAGCAGGTCGAGGTCGAACTCGCGCTCGAGCCGCTCGCGGACGATCTCCATGTGCAGCAGGCCGAGGAAGCCACAGCGAAAGCCGAAGCCGAGCGCCTGCGACGTCTCTGGGTCGTACGAGAGAGAGCCGTCGTTCAGCTTCAGCCTCTCGAGCGCGTCGCGCAGTTGCGGGTACTCGTCCGAGTCGGTCGGGAAGAGCGCCGCGAAGACCATCGGCTTCACGTCCTTGTAGCCGGGAAGCGGCTCGGCCGCGGGCCGCGCCTGCGAGGTGAGTGTGTCGCCGACGCGGAGACGGGAGACGTCCTTGAGGCCCGTGATGACGTAGCCGACCTCTCCGGCGCCGAGCGCCTCGGCGGCGCGCATGGTCGGCGAGAAGAAGCCGACCTCCTCCGGCTCGAAGCGCGTCCCCTGCGCCATCGCCCGCAGCTCCTCGCGCGCGCGGAACTCGCCGTCGACGACGCGGACGAAGGCGACGACACCGCGGTACTGGTCGTAGGAGGAGTCGAAGACGAGCGCGCGCGGGGGCGCGGCCGGGTCGCCGGTCGGCGCCTTGATCCGCTCCACGACCGCGTCGAGGACCGCCCCGACGCCGACGCCCGTCTTCGCCGAGATGCGCAGTACGTGCTCGGCGTCGTCCCCGATCAGGTCGGCCACCTCGGCGGCGACGGCGTCGGGATCCGCCTGCGGCAGGTCGATCTTGTTGACGACGGGGACGATGTCGAGGTCGTTCTCGATCGCGAGGTAGGCGTTCGCGAGCGTCTGCGCCTCGATGCCCTGCGCCGCGTCGACGACGAGCACGGCGCCCTCGCACGCCTGCAGCGAGCGCGACACCTCGTACGTGAAGTCGACGTGACCCGGGGTGTCGATCAGGTTCAGCTGGTACCCCTTCCACTGCACGCGCACGGCCTGGGCCTTGATCGTGATCCCGCGCTCGCGCTCGAGCTCCATCGAGTCGAGCACCTGCTCCCGCATCTCGCGCTCGGAGAGGGCGTCCGTCACCTCGAGGATCCGGTCGGCGAGCGTCGACTTGCCGTGGTCGATGTGCGCCACGATCGAGAAGTTACGGATGTGGTCGAGCTCGGTTGGGACGCTCATGCTGGTCTCGTTCTACCCGAACGGCGGAGAAGGCCGAGAAGCGTTTCCAGCTCGCGCACGCGCAGGACGCGGGCGGCGAGGAGGTAGACGCCCACCGACGCGGCGAGCGCGAGGCCGACCGAGACGACCTGCGCGCCGAGCGAGCGGCCGAGTGCGGCGTCGAGCGCCCACCAGACGACGAACGCGGCGCCGCCCGCGACCGCGGACGCGATCGCGACCCGGACGTACGCGTCGATGATGCCCGCACCGCCCAACGGGCCGACCCTTCGCCGGAAGATCCAGAGGAGCGCGGCGGTGCCGGCCAGGTTCACGAGCGAGGTCGCGAGCGGGATCCCCCAGATGCCGACGCGGTAGAGCGCGGCGTTCAGGGCGACGTTGAGCGCCAGGTTCGCGAGCGCGACGGCGGTGGCGATCCACGGCAGCTGGAGGCTGAAGAAGGCCCGGTTCAGCATCAGCATCGTCCCGTTGAACGCCAGCCCAACCGAGAACGCCGCGAGCGACGCGGCCACGACCTCGGTCTCCCGCGCGTCGAAGGCGCCGCGCTCGTACAGGAGACGGACGATCGGCTCGGCGAGGAGCGCCGAGATGACGCTCGCCGGGAGGAGCATGAATCCGATCTGGCGCAGACCGAGCGACACGGTCCTCGAGAAGCCCGCCGTGTCGCGACGAGCCGCGAAGCGCGAGAGCGCCGGGAAGAG
>DASYUD010000044.1:0-31355 GCA_036001625.1 Gaiellaceae bacterium | reverse complement strand
CCGGACGAGCTCCGAGCCGACCGTCTCCTCGTTGCCGACCCGGTCGTAGGCCCGGAAGCGGACGGTCGCCGTCACCGCGACGCTGAACGGAGCGCTGTAGGTCGTCCCGTTGAGCGGGCTGGGGTCGGAACCGTCGGTTGTATAGCGGATCAGGTCGACCCCTGAGGCCGGGTCGCTCGCCGAGAGCGAGACCGAGACCGGGCCCGAATACCAGCCGCCCGAGCACGCCGCGCCGTCGCACTGGATCGCACTCACGGGGGGTGTCGCGTCGGACGTCACCGTGAACGAGGTCGGCGAGGAGGTCAGGTCGACCCCGTTCGTCGCGGTCACGTCGTTCGGCTCGGCCGGATCGACCGCGGTCGCCGTGAACGTGTACACGCCCTCGTACGGCGGGGAGGCGTCAGCGCCGCCTCCTGCCCAGTCGGAGCCGAGCGCGGGGAACGTGAGGTATGAGATGGCCGACTCGGGATCGGAGGAAGTGCCCGCGACGGAGAAGCCGCCGGCCGCGCCGGGACGGAAATAGACGGTCGAGCCGGTCGCGCTCGCGTTCGTGAACGCCGAGAACGAGAGGACCGGCGCGGTCGGCGGCGTCGAGTCGGCCGGCGAGGTCTTGGCGACGTTCGGGCTCGTGTATGTGACCGCGTTGCCGACGTTGTCGGAGACGCTGTAGCGGTACTTCGCGCACGTCCCCGCGGCGAGCGTGTCCGGGCTCGCGATCGGGCCGCTCCAGCCGCCGAAGCCGCCGCACGTGACGCCGTCGAAGATCGCGGTCTGGCGTTCGATCAGCCCGGACGCCGGGTTGACGCCGGCGCCCGAGTCGGAGCCGTCGGCCGTGGTGATCGGGATCGAGCCGTCGTCGTCGAGACCGTCGGCGTAGTCGATCGAGCCGCCGCTCGGCGCAGTCGTGTCAGGCGTGACCGTGAACGTCGCCGTGCTGGTCAGCCCTGCGTTGTTGCGCGCCGTGACCGTTTGCGCGCCGGAAGCGCTCGTCGATGCCGTCCACGAATAGGCGCCCTGGTAGGGACTCGCAGGATCGTCGCCGCCCCCGCTCATGCCCGTGACCGCCGGGAAGGTGACCTTCTCGATGCCCGACTCGGGGTCGCTCGTCGCCGCGTCGACCGAGAAGCTGCCCGCGTTCGAGCCCTGCGGGTTGTAGTAGAGGGTCGCGCCGGCCACGTGCTGCTCGGGGTCGGCCGGCGCCTCAGTCAGGGTGAGGCCCGGTGACCCGGGCGCGCTCGTGTCCACCTGGACCAGCAGGCCTCCGACCGCCTCCTCGTTGCCGACCCGGTCGTAGGCGCGGAAGCGGACCGTCGTGGTCGTCGAGACGCCGAACGGCGCGCTGTAGGTCGTGCCGTTGGTCGGGCTGGGGTCGGAGCCGTCCGTCGTGTAGCGGATGAGGTCGAGGCCGGAGGCCGAGTCGGTTGCCGAGAGCGAGACCGAGACCGAGACCGAATACCAGCCGGCCGAACAGGCCGCGCCGTCGCACTGGACCGCGCTCGCCGGAGGGGTCCCGTCGGGCGTGACGGTGAAGCTCGTTGCCCCGGAGCCGAGCCCCGCGTTGTTCTGCGCGGTGACGTCATTCGGCTCGGCCGGGTCCGTCGGGCCGCCGGTATGGCTGTACGTCGCGGTTGCGCCGACGACCGACCGGCTCCAGCCGCCGGCCGCGGCGGGGAAGCCGTAGCTTGCGATCCCGGACTCGGGGTCGCTCGAGCCGGAGGCGGTGACCGCGAACTGGCCGCTCGCCGCGCCCGGCCGGTAGTAGACGACCCCGCTCGCGAGGGCGGCGTTCGAGAACGAGCCGTAGCTGAGGCTGGGCGCCGGCGCCGGGGCTGAGGTGTCGATCTTGGCCGTCGCGCTCGTGCCGGCCTGCGTGCCCTGGTTCGCGACGCGGTCGGAGATCTTGTAGCGGTAGCGGTAGCACTTGCCGGAGACGACGGTCGTGTCGCTGCCGCCTGAGAGCGTGACCGCTGCCCACGAGCCGGGGAACGCGCCGCAGGAGTCGGCTGAGAGCCCGACCTCGTCCCGCTCGACGATGCCCGTCGTGGAGTCGAGGCCCGACTCGGTGTCGTTGCCGTTGCTCAGCGCCACCGGCACCGAGAGCGACGTGTAGTAGCCGGCCGTGACCGAAGCGGACATGGCGGTCGGTGGCGAGACGTCGCGGACGAACGTCAGCGTCGTCGTCACCGAGCTGCCGGCCCCGTCCAGCCCGGTGATCGTCTGAGCGCCCGGCGCCGTCGTGTTCGTCTGGTCGAAGCTGTACGTCGCCGAGGCGAAGGGGCTCTGCGTGTCAACCTCGTCCCTGGAGGCGGAGGTACCGACGTTGTAGTGCTCGGCGATCCTCGTCGCCGAGAGTGCGGTCTGGTAGACGGCGAAGTCGTCGAGAACGTTCTTGCCGTACTGGCCCGCGTCGCCCAGGCCGAGCGTCAGCGCGGCCGACGAGGCGTTCGACGGATAGCTGAGCGCCGTGCTCGTGCTGAGGGCGCCGTTCACGTACCAGCGAAGCGTGACGCCGTCGTAGGTGACGACGAAGTGCTTGTAGCTCGAGGTGAGAGCGCCGGCCGCGGATGCCGCATTGACGTTGTTCCGCTTGAAGCTCAGCGTCCCGGAGGAGTTGGCCCAGATCAGGTAGCCGTCGGCCGTGCTGGACGTGCCCTTGTTGATGATGCCCGGGGAGGTGTTGGCAAAGGCGGTCTGCTTCGCCCAGAACTCGAGCGAGAAGCTGCCGTTCAGGTTCAGCACGGCGTTGTGCGCGACGCTCACGTTGTCGTCCACGCCGTCGAAGCTCACCGCCGTGTCACTGTTGCCGGCGAGCGCGCCGGTTGCGCCGAGCGCAGGGCTGCCCGCGTACGTGCCGGTGTTGGCGTTGCCGCTCGCGTCGGCTGCGCTCGTGCCGCTCGACTCGCCGAGGCGCCAGTAGGCGAGCGGCTCGTCGGCGAGCACCTGCGTGCGGTAGGCCGCCGTGTGGGTGAAGCCGGTCGCAGAGGTCGCCGGGAAGGTCACCTGAGTGGCGCCCGCGTCCGTGATCGTGCTGTTCACGGTGAAGTCGCCCGCAGCCGCCGGGTTGTAGTACATCGTGCCCGTCCCGGAGTTGAAGTACTGGAGGTCGGGACTCGCCCCCTCGGTGACCGACAGCGACTGCGTCGGTGCCGCCGTGTCCAGCTTGAGCACGACGAGCTGTCCGATCCACGCCTGGCTGCCCGAGGCGACCGCGGTCTTGTTTCCGGTCGCGCCTGCCGGTGCTGTGTAGTCCGCCGCCTCGCTGGCCACCGATCCGCCCCCGGTGGTCTGGGTGTCCCATTCCTCCGTCATGCCGCCCGGCGGCGTGAAGGTGGCGCCTCGGTTGATGCCGAAGAAGCCGGCGACGACGTGGTTCGCCGCGCTCGTGTTGACGGAGAGCGCGGTGACGTTGGCCGAGTTGCTCGAGCTCGGGTTGCCGCTCGATGCGTCGATCGGGTTCGAATTGTCGACGCCGACGTAGGGGAGGATGCCGCCGGTCGCCTTGTCCGAGGCGCTGAAGCTGAACTGGTACGAGCCGGGCTCGTTGGCGCCGGCGACCTTGTAGTAGATCGCCTGAGTCAGGTTCGACCCCTGCTGGTCGCGGCGGACCTGCAACCACCCCGCGGGCGGGGTGATCGTCCGGTTGCCGCGCACCTGGATCCCGGCGAGCAGGAAGTCGTTCACGACGACGCCGATGGGCTTATAGATCGTGAGGCTCGCCGCTCCGCCGTTGTTGTCGGCAAAGGTGGCGGCGCTCCGGAGCGTGATCGCCGGGTCGATCAGGTACGGAGTCGGTAGGCGTGAGTCGTCGAGCCGGAGCTCGAGCGACCAGGCCTTCCGGGTGTGCCGGAGCGACCAGCGCAGATCTGACGGAGTGACGTCTGCGCCCTTGGCGTCGAGGATCTGAACCGGGGCGATGTGCACCGGGGCGAGCCGGTGGCCGCGGACGAACGAGATCGCGCCGTCGGCGCCGACCCTCGGTGCGATCCCCGGCGAGGCGAGCCGCCAGCGCCACGTGCGCTTGCCCTGCGGGCGGTCGACCGTCAGGAACTGCTCGGTCTTGTCCGGAGCCACGACGATCGTTTCGCGGCCGAACGGCGTCCGGCGAGAGGCGCCCCGGGCGAACCGCGCCCAGGCGGCTCTGCCGGTGTCGAGGCCGCTGAGCCAGACGAGCGTCTTCGGGCCGGCGACTTCGAACCCGCCGCGGTCGATCCGCACCTCGACGCCCCGAGCGGGCCGCCTGGCGAGCGGGGCATCCGGCTTCGGGGCGCCGAGGGCGTCGAGGTGGAGCGGGTGGCCGAGCAAGATCGGCGAGGAAGCGTTCTGCCCGGCCTGGAAGGTGCCCATGGCGACAGCGGCGAGAACGATGGCAAGCAGGCCGAGGCCGGTCGTCTGCCGCATAGACGACCGGCCTCGGTTCACTGGCCGCAGATCTTGAAGGCTCGCCATCAATCCTCAGGCGAGTTGTCGCCCTCACGCGTAGGAATGGGGACGGCGGGTAGGTATGAATTCCGTATGAAGCGTCGAAATCACTCGCGCGAGTGACCCCGTTCGGATGAGTTCGCCTCATACAAAGCCTCGGGTGCTCGTCGTGGACGACGACGAGGACATCCGGGCGCTTCTGCGCTTGATCCTCGAACGCGGCGGCTACGACGTCGACGAACAGTCCGATGGACGTGCCGCACTCCGGGCGTTTCACACCGGGCGCCACGACCTCGTCGTCCTCGACGTGACGATGCCCGACCTCGACGGATGGGAGGTCCTCGACCGGATTCGCGACCTGAGCGAGGTGCCGGTCCTCATGCTCACCGCGCACGACTCGGAGACCGATCGCGTCCGCGGGCTGCGCGCCGGGGCCGACGACTACGTGGCGAAGCCCTTCGACCGCGAAGAGCTGATCGCCAGGATCGAGGGCCTCCTTCGGCGCGCTCCCCGCGACGACGAACCGGTCTCGTATTCCGACTCGTTCATGCAGGTCGACTTCGTCCAGCGGACCGTCTCCGTCGAGGGCCGCGCCGTCTCGCTCACCCCGCTCGAGTACAACCTTCTCGAAGCTTTCGTCCGCCATCCGAACCAGGTCCTGAGCCACGACCAACTGCTGGAGCTCACCTGGGAGGAGCCGGACGCGGTCGCGCGCGACCAGGTGAAGCTCTACGTCGGCTACCTCCGCAAGAAGCTCGGTGGAGGTGACACCTCGCCGATCGAGACGATCCGCGGCTTCGGCTACCGGTTCCGGCCCGTGGGCCGCGGAGGCTAGACCGCGATCGTGCTCTACCGGCCCGAGGCGTTCGAGCCGCTCGTGGACGTGCCCTGGGACGGGCGACGAATCCGTGCCGAGATCCGCGAGATCGTCGCGGACGCGGACAGAGCCTGTCATCCTGAGCAGCTCTGGCCGGCCGACGAGTGGGACGCCTGGACGTCACCGCTACCCCTGAAGAATCTCTATGTCGGCGGGACCGTGCCTCTGCCACGGCACGGCCGGGAACGGCACGCGTTCCTCAAGGCGTTCGAGCGCACCGGCGACGAGCGCTGGCTCGAGCGTGCGAGGAGATTCGCCGTTCACGCACTCGCCCAGGTGCGGCGTGGGCGCGCCGCAAGAGGCCGCGGCCGCTACTCCCTCTGGACCGGCGATATGGGCGTCGCGCTCTACGCGGCCGACTGTCTCGACTCCCGCACCGCATACCCGATCGTCGACGCCCTGAGCTAGGACTACTAGCCGACGAGCTCTGGGCCGAGCAGGCGCTTGACGCGTTCCCTGAGATTGCGCGCGTCGAAGGGCTTCCTCACATAGTCGTCGGCCCCGGCCGCGATCCCGCGCGCGATGTCCGACTGCTGCGCCCGCGCGGTGAGCAGGATGATCGGCATCGCGCTCGTGCCTGCGAGGCGGCGCAGTGCTCGCGTGACCTCGTAGCCGTCCAACCCGGGCATCGACACGTCGAGGACCGCGAGCGCCGGGCCTAGCTCGAGCACGAGCCGGAGCGCCTCGTCGCCGCTCCTCGCCTTGACGACCTCGTAGCCGTCGAGCTCGAGCAGGACGGCGACGAGGGAGAGGATGTCTTCGTCGTCGTCGGCGACGAGAACGGACGGGCGGCTGTTCGGCTGCGGCCGGATCACGCCGCCGCCTCCATCGCCTCGACCGGCTCGGTCCTGGCCAGTAGCGGCAGCTCGACGCGGAAGGTCGTCCCCCTGCCCTCCTTGCTGTCGACCGTGATCCGGCCCCCGTGCGCCTCGACGATGGCCTTGACGATCGCGAGCCCCAGGCCCGTGCCCGGAATGGCCTCCTCGGCGGCGGCCGTGGAACGGAAGAAGCGCTCGAACAGCTTTGGCTGATCCTCGAGTGCAATCCCAATACCCGTGTCGGAGACTTCGACGGCGACGTGCTCGCCTGCGGAGGACGTCCGTACGGTCACGGCGCCGCCTTCTCGCGTGAACTTCAGCGCGTTCGACACCAGGTTGTCGAGCACCTGGGCGAGCCGGCCGCGGTCGCCGACGAGGGCCGGTACGGGAGAGGCGGAGAGTGAGAGGGTGATCGCCTTCTCGGTCGCGGCCGGCTGTGCGCCCTCGACGCACTCCGCGGCCAGACCGGCGACGTCGACTTTGGCCTGCTCGAGAGAAAGGCGGCCCGCATCGGCCTGGGCGACGAAGAGCAGGTCGCCGACGAGGCGGAGCAGCCGTCCGGAGTTCCGCTCGACGGCGTCGAGGAAACGTCGCTGCTCGGGATTGAGCTCGCCCGCCTCCTCGTCGAGGACGAGGTCGAGGTAGCCGCGGATCGACGTCAACGGCGTCCGTAGCTCGTGGGACACCAGCGAGAGGAACTCGTCCTTCAGCCGGTCGAGCTCACGCAGCCGCTTGTTCTGCTCGGTGAGGGCGCGCCGGGCCGACTCGGCCTCGGTGCGCGCCTCCTGCGCCACCGCCAGCGAGCGCTCGAGGGTGGCCGCCTGCTCGACGAGACGGCGGTTGCGCACCTCGACTGCCGCAGTCACCCGGCGGAGGATCGGCACGAGTACGGCAAGGAGGAGGAGAAGCGCCACCAGCAGGAACCCGGCCACCGGCAGCACCGTCTTACGGGCGTTCCCCACAATTCCACTGTTGTAGTCCTCGAAGAGCTCGAACACGCCGAGCGGGCGCCCCGCCCCGCGTGCGTTGACCGGGAGGTACGTCTCGAGGACCTTGACCCTCCGGTCGCCTACCCGGACCTCGCCGACCTCCCGCAGGCCGCCGCCGCGGAGCGCCTTCTCGGCGTGACGTCCTTCGAGGGCCGGGGCCTGCCCGATCAGAGGGGGATCGGTCGAGTACGTGATGAGACCGCTCGCCGCGATCAGGCTCATCCGCACGATGCCCTCGCCCCGAACGGCCGTGTCGAAGACTTCGTCGAGCTGTCTCCGGCGCGCCCCCGTCACGGGTTTCGCGAAGTCGGTGGACGTGAGCTCGTCGCGCAGCAGCACGTCCGCGATGAACTGCGTCTGCTCTGCAGCCTGGCTTTCGGCCTGCGCAGTCGCCCTCTCATTGACGAACCAGAGGATCGCGCCGGCCGCGACGAGTAACGCAGCCGCTGTATAGGCCGCAATTCGAAATGTCAGCCGGGGAGGTTTGCTCGCCATATTGGTGTTCTCGCGCGCGCGAGGACCTCGCACGCGCCGACTTCATCGGCAAACGGGGGCCTCACGTTGAGGGATAGGGGTGCGCCTACAATGCGGCGCATGGCGACGACCGAGGACCGGCCCGAGATCGGCGGCGGCGCCGATGAATGGCGCCGCGAGCTCTTCGAGGCGACGCCGGAGCGCGAGGGCGAGCTCAACTCGACGATCTCTGGCCTCGCGAACGAGCCGCTGTACAGCCCCGAGAACGTCGAGATCGACTACGACCGCGACCTCGGCTACCCGGGGGTCTACCCCTACACGCGCGGCGTCTACCCGTCGATGTACCGGGGAAAGCTCTGGACGATGCGCCAGTTCGCGGGCTTCGGCACGGCCGAGGAGACGAACGAGCGTTTCCGCTACCTGCTCGAGCACGGCCAGACGGGACTCTCGACCGCCTTCGACATGCCCACGCTGATGGGGTACGACTCAGACCACCCGCGCTCGCTGGGCGAGGTGGGCCGCGAGGGGGTCGCGGTCGACTCGCTGGCCGACATGGAGACGCTCTTCGCGGGCATCCCCCTCGGCGAGGTCTCGACCTCGATGACGATCAACTCGCCGGCGGCGATGCTCCTCGCCTTCTACGTCTGTGTCGGAGAGCAGCAGGGAGTCCCGCGCTCCGAGCTCCGCGGGACGATCCAGACGGACATCCTCAAGGAGTACATCGCGCAGAAGGAGTGGATCTTCCCGCCTGAGCCCTCGATGCGGCTCGTCGTGGACATGATCGAGTTCTGCGCTCAGGAGATGCCCCGCTGGCATCCGATCTCGATCTCCGGCTATCACATCCGCGAGGCGGGCTCGAATGCGGCCCAGGAGCTCGCCTTCACGCTCGCGAACGGCTTCGCCTACGTCGAGGCGGCCGTCGAACGCGGGCTCGAGGTGGACGACTTTGCGCCGCGGCTTTCGTTCTTCTTCAACGCGCACATCGACTTCTTCGAGGAGATCGCGAAGTACCGCGCCGCGCGGCGGATCTGGGCGCGCGAGCTGCGCGAGCGGTACGGGGCGCGGAGCCCGCGCTCGTGGCTCATGCGCTTCCACACGCAGACGGCCGGGGTCTCGCTGACTGCCCAGCAGCCGGAGCTGAACATCGTGCGGACGGCGCTCGAGGCGCTCGCCGCGGTGCTCGGCGGGACGCAGTCGCTGCACACGAACTCGTTCGACGAGGCGCTTGCCCTACCGAGCGAGAACGCAGCCAGGATCGCGCTGCGCACCCAGCAGGTGATCGCGCACGAGACGGGCGTCGTGAACACGATCGACCCGCTCGGAGGCTCCTGGTATGTCGAGGACCTGACGAAGCGGCTCGAGGCCGAGGCGTACGACTACTTCGAGCGCATCCGGCAGGTCGGCGGCGTCGTCCCGGCGATCGAGGAGAACTTCTTCCAGCGCGAGATCGCCGATGCGTCGTTCCGCTACCAGTCCGAAGTCGAGGCGAAGCAGCGGATCGTCGTCGGCGTCAACCGCTACCAGGCCGGCGAGGAGCCGCCGATCGAGCTGCTCCGAGTCGACCCCGCCCTCGAGCGCAAGCAGATCGAGAGCGTGCAGGCTGCGCGTGCGCGGCGGGACTCGGCTGCGGTGCAGGCGGCGCTCGCGCAGCTGAAGGAGGCTGCGGCAAAGGACGGAGTCAACCTGATGCCGCTCATCGTCGAGGCCTCGCGGGCCTACGTGACGATGGGGGAGATGTGCGACGCGCTCCGGGAAACGTGGGGCGTGTGGACCGAGACGCCCGTCTTCTGAGCCTTCGACGCAGACCGTCTAACTTCCCGCCCAGAATCTCGTCTAGTCTTCGGAACGTGGAAACCCGAATTCATTTGCCTCGACCTTCCTGGGGGCGGGGCGCCCTGTGGGCGCTCGGCCCGGTCGTGCTCGTCGCCGGCACTATCGTCTTTCTGATCGCGCACTACGGCGATCCTGCCGCCAGCAACAAGCCGCTCCCGGCTATGCCCGAGACCCCCCCGGCGACGCCGATCGACCAGAAGATCGACAAGCAGGCGCGGCAGGTCGCCGGGAAGTTCATCCTGACCGCCGTCGCCCGCAAGAACACCGGCGCGTCGTGGGAGCTCCTCGACCCATCCTTCCCCGGCAAAGCGGAGTTCACGAAGAAGACGTGGGCGAAGGGCTACATCCCGGTCGTCCCGTACAAGGTCTCGAGCATCGCGGAGACGCGCTTCCACGTCGCCGAGCGCTTTCCCAACGAGCTGACGATCGACGTGGCATTCATTCCCAAGAAGGGAAGCAGCGCCCAGGCGGAGGTCTTCAAGCTCGGCTTGCATCGCCGCGGAACGGGCTCGAACCAGCGCTGGCTCGTCGACTACTGGAACGCGGCTTACACGCCACCCATTCGGGCAATTCCGGATCAGTAGAGACGGAGATCGGAAGGTGCGGGCCGGCCGATGAAGCTTCTCGCCTCGCCCCGCAAGCGTAGGCGCGCGGCGTGGCTCGTCGGAATGCTGGTGGTCGCCGCAGGGCTCGCGGGCTTGGTGATGCTCTTGCCCGACCGGCACGAGCCTTTCGAGGCACCGAGCGGGCGCGGCCAGGCGCCCCCGAAACAGGAGCACACTGTCAAGCGAACGCGCCGCGAGCTCCGCGGGCCGCTCGACGTGGCGGCGCAGTTCGTCGCGACCGCCGTCGCGCGCAAGCACACCGGGGAATCCTGGAAGCTCATCGCGCCGACCTATCCCGGCGTAGAAGGGTTCACGAAGAAGACCTGGGCGAAGGGCACCATCCCGGTCCAGCCGTTTCCCGTCGACAAGGCGCGATGGCGTGAGGACTACTCCTTCAAGAACGAGGTAGGCCTTCAGGTGGCGCTGTTCCCGCCCCGGGGCAGCGAGGTCCGCGCGACCGTCTTCAATATCGATCTCGCCGCGGTCGGCAAAGGCAAGCACCGCCGTTGGCTCGTCGAGAACTTCGGGCCGGCGGGCGCGTCCAACATCACGACGAGCGTGGCGCCGAGGAGCGCGGGGGGCTTTCCGAACCTCGGTCCCGGTAAGCGGACCGGATCCGGTCGCCTCGGCACCGGCTGGATCCTCGTGCCGGTCGGCATCCTCGGCCTCGTTCTCCTCCTGCCGCTCGGGCTCGGCATCGCCTACATGGTGCGCGTGCGCCGCGCCGAGCGTGAGTTCAGCGCCCGCCGGGTCTAGATTTCGACTTCGAGCCCGTCGTGGGCCTGCTCGAGCCCGCCGTCGAGCGGCAGCTCGTGCGGGCGATGAGTGAGCAGCAGCCGCTGGGCGCCCGAGGCGTCGAAGGCCTCGACCGCCTCCTCGGCGGAGAGGTGGCCGCGGGGCTCGCCGTCGAGCTCGCCGCGCTCGAGCGTGGCCTCGCAGAGGAAGAGGTCGACGCCGTCGGCGAGCTCCGCGAGCCGCTCGCTCGGCCCGGAGTCGCCCGAGTAGGCAAGCGTTCGCCGGCTGTTCGAGACGCGGAAGCCATAGGTCTTGACCGCGTAGTGGGGGAGCCGGAAGGCTGTGACCTCGAGCCCGGCGGCCTTGAACGGCCGGCCTTCCTCGTACTCCCGCGGCTCGAAGACGCGGACGAACATGTCCGGCGTGCCGAAGCGCGTGCCGAAAGCGGCGAGCTCCTCGCGCCCGCCGGGCGGGAGCCAGAGCTCGGTCTTCTCGTAACCGCGGCCGAGGCCCCACATCGTCCCCCAGACCCACGGCACGAGATCGCCCCAGTGGTCGAGGTGGAAGTGCGTGATCGCGATCGCGTCGACGCGCGGCCACCCGTTCTCCGAGTCGTCGCTGCGCATTTTCGCTAGTACCCCCGGCCCGCAGTCGAGAAGCAGGCGCCCGGGCCCCTCGAGCAGGTAGCCCGACTGGGCGCCGCCGGGGTTCGGCCACGCGGGCGAGCACCCCACGACGGTCAGCTTCATAGACACAGTGTTGCCAATAGCTTGACGCTCGGAGCTGGGCAAATCTTCCCTATTCGGGGGTTCCTATACTCCCCCCGTGGCGGGAAAGATACGCGTTGTCATAGCGAAGCCCGGCCTTGACGGTCACGACCGCGGCGCAAAGATCATCGCCCGCGCCCTCCGCGACGCGGGCATGGAGGTCATCTACACCGGCCTCCACCAGACGCCCGAGCAGATCGTCGAGACC
The DNA here is from genome assembly GCA_036001625.1 of Gaiellaceae bacterium. Classification (GTDB taxonomy): domain Bacteria; phylum Actinomycetota; class Thermoleophilia; order Gaiellales; family Gaiellaceae; genus VAXT01. The sequence goes on along the minus strand of DASYUD010000044.1, from coordinate 19,630 downwards.
GCGATCCAGGAGGACGCCGACGCGGTCGGCATCTCGATCCTCTCTGGAGCGCACATGACGCTCGTGCCACGGATTCTCGAGGGGCTCAAGGAGAACGGCGCCGAGGACGTGCTCGTCGTGCTCGGCGGGACGATCCCGGACGAGGACGCCGAGGAGCTGAAGGCTCAAGGGGTCGCGGAGGTCTTCACCCCGGGCGCGCCGACGTCCGAGATCGTCGACTTTCTGAAGGAGAAGGTCCCCGTCTGAGCCTCGAGCTCGCACGCGAAGACGGCGTCGCCGTCCTGACGATCGACCGCCAGGAGGCGCTGAACGCGCTCGACGTCGCGACGCTCACCGGGCTCCGCGACAGGTTGCTCGAGCTCCGCGAGGACGACGAGATGCGGGTCGTCGTCCTCACCGGAGCCGGCGAGCGCGCGTTCGCCGCGGGCGCGGACATCAAGTACATGAGCGGGCTCACAGTCGAGGAGGCGAAGGAATGGGGTGAGCTCGGTCAGAACGTCGGCCAGCTGCTCGAGACGATCCCGAAGCCGTCGATCGCGGCCGTCAACGGCTTCGCGCTCGGGGGCGGCTGCGAGCTCGCGCTCGCGTGCGACTTCCGGTACGCGGCCTCGACGGCGAAGCTCGGCCAGCCGGAGGTGAACCTCGGGATCATCCCGGGCTGGGGCGGGACGCAGAGGCTCGCGCGGGTGTGCGGGGTCGGCGTTGCGAAGGAGCTGATCCTCACCGGCCGCACGGTCGACGCCGAAGAGGCGCTTCGCATCGGGCTCGTAAACGCCGTCTTCGCCCCGGGCGAGCTGATGGAGAAGACGATGGAGACGGCACGCTTGCTGACGGCGAAGGGCCCGCTCGCTCTCGCAGCCGCGAAGGCGGCGACGAACCACGCCCTCCAGGGCGACCACCTCGAGAACCTGATCTCGGAGGCCGAGCGCTTCGGCGACCTCTTTGCCAGCGAGGACGCGAAGGAGGGCATGGCGGCCTTCGTCGAGAAGCGCGAGCCACGGTTCGCAGGGCGCTAGCGCGCCATCCCGGGCGTGACCGTCGCCGACTAGGGCGCCGGCAGCAGGATGCGCTCGGCGCTGATGACGCCGTCCTTGCCGGCCCGAGCCTCGGGCGTCACCGTGACGGGCTCCGTCCAGACGGTGACGTGCTCACCCCTCCTCGCGCCCGTCAGGCGGGCGGTCGCGCCATACGCGCCGCGTTCGACGGTTGCGTAGGCCGGGACTGTCAGTGTCAGCGAGCGGCTGAGATCGCGGAGGGCTATGCCCGTCGGTGCGGCGCGCAGGGTGCTCACTCGGAGTCGGAGGGAGCCGTCGGTGGCGAAGACGACCGTCCCCGAGAGCGTGAGCGTGACGACGGTGTCGGCAGGTGCGTAGAAGAGAAGCCGGCGCGCGGCGAGGAGGTAGGGGTAGGGGTTCTTCGCCGCGCCTCCGCCGGGGTGCAGCTCGAAGTGGAGGTGCGGATTGAGCCCGTTCGCGTTGCCTGAGTCGCCGACGAACCCGACCGGCTGGCCCGCCTCGACCTGCGCCCCGCTGCGGAGGCCGCGCGGGAAGGCGACGCCGTTCACACAGCCCCCGCGGTTGTCGTTCCGTTGCGTGAGGTCGTTGTTCAGGTGGATGTAGAGGTAGGTCGTCTTGCTCCGCCCGTCGAGGTAGAGCATGCAACCGGCCCTCCGGGAGCCGGTGTAGAAGCGGACTCGGCCGGACTCGGCGGCGAGCGCGAGCGCCCGCCTCGGCGCGAGAATGTCGATCCCCTGGTGCGGGCCCTGAGCGCGGGGCGCGCCGAAGTCGTCGGCGAACTGCACGCTGCCGAGCACCGGAAAGACGATCCGCTTGCCGGCCGGCGGCTTGCCCCTCGGCGGGGCCGGAGGCCCCGGGTCCGGGCGCGCCGCAGCCGTCCCTGCGGCGAGGCCGAAAAGGGCGAGCAGGAGAATGGCTCGGGCTGTCGTCCGGTGGCTGACCATGGGGGCCGAGGGCGAGCTCGAAGGGCGGGACCCTAGCAGCGCCTGTGCGCCAATCGGTTTTCGCGCCCGAAGCTAGAGTCCTGCCCGTGAAGATCGCGGTCTGCGTGAAAGAGGTGCCCGACGCCTCCGTCCAGAAGCGCATCAACCCGCAGACGAAGAGGCTCGACCGCTCGGGCGAGGGCGCGCTGAACCACTTCGACGTGCAGGCGGTCGAGGAGGCCCTTCGCCTCAAGGAGGCGCAGGGCGAGGGCGAAGTGGTGCTCGTCTCGCTTGGGCCCCAGCGCGCGCTCGACTCGCTCCGCAAGGCGCTTGCAATGGGCGCCGACCGGGCACTCCTCGTCAGCGACGAGGCGGCGGCGGGTTCCGACCTCGTCGCCACGTCGCGCGCGCTGGGGGCCGCGCTCGAGCGTGAGGGCGCCGACCTCGTGCTCTTCGGACAGCAGGCGAACGATTCGGATGGCGCGGTGCTCTGGGCGGCAGTCGCCGACCGCCTTCGGTACCCGGTCATCTCGCAGGTGGCCGAGCTGACGATCGCGAACGGCAAGGTGCGTGGCAAGCGGCAGACAGAGTTCGGGTACGACGTGATCGAGGCGCCGCTGCCGGCCGTCGTCGCCGTCTCGGACGCGATCAACGAGCCGCGGTACCCCTCCCTGAAGGGGATCATGGGCGCGAAGAAGAAGCCTCAGGAAACGCTTTCGGCAGCCGACCTCGGCCTCGACTCCGGCACTCTCGGCGAGCAGGGCTCGCGCACGAGCGTTCTCGCGCTCGGCGACCCACCGCCGCGCGGTGAGGCGAGGAAGATCGACGACGACGGCTCCGCCGCGGAGAAGATCGTCGACTTCCTCGCAGAGAAGAAGCTGCTGTGATCGCCGTCTTCCTCGAGCATCACGAAGGAGAGCTGCAGAAGGGCTCGCTGGGCGTGCTCGCGAAGGCCGTGAGCCTTGGGCAGGGCGAGGTCGCCGGCGTCGTCCTGGGCTCGGGGGTGAAGGAGCTCGCCGCGGGCGCGGGCCGCTACGGGGCGGCGAAGGTCTACGTCGCCGACGCGCCCGAGCTCGAAGCTCCGCTCCCGCAGCCGCGCGTCGACGCGCTCGCTCAGCTCCTGGGCGAGCAGGAGATCGACACGGTCCTCTTCGCTGCGTCCGTCCTCGCGTCCGACGTCGCGGCCGGTCTCGCGGCGCGCCTGGACGCCGGCCTGAACTGGGACCTCGTCGATCTCGCTGCGCAGGACGGCGCGCTCGTCGGGAAGCGACCCGCGCTCGAGGACGCGGTCTACGTCGACGTCGGCTGGACGGCCGCGCCGCGGCTCGCCCTCTTCCGGCCGGGAGCCTTCGATCCCGCCGAGATCGGCGGGCAGGCCGAGGTCGAAGAGCTCTCGCCCGCGTTCGAGGACTTCTCGATGCTGGCGACGATGCTCGAGCAGGCGCACGAGGAGTCCGCGGGCCCGTCGATCGAGGACGCCGACGTGATCGTCGCCGGCGGTCGCGGACTCGGCGGGCCGGAGAACTTCGCGCTGGTCGAGTCGCTGGCGAAGGCGCTCGGCGGGGCGGTCGCCGCGACGCGCGCGGTCGTCGACGCCGGCTGGTATCCCTACGCCGCGCAGGTCGGCCAGACCGGGAAGACCGTCTCGCCGAAGCTCTACATCGCGTGCGGCATCTCCGGCGCGATCCAGCACAAGGTCGGGATGCAGGGCTCGGGGACGGTGATCGCGATCAACAAGGACCCGAACGCGCCGATCTTCGAGTTCTGCGACCTCGGAGTCGTCGGCGACCTGCACGAGATCGTCCCGAAGCTGGCCGAGCTCGTCCAGCAGCGCAAGGCGGCATGACCATACGGCCGCTGGACTACCCACCGCCGTTCTCGGCGCGGGAGTTCGTGGCCGAGCCGAGTGACCCGCCCGACGACCGGATCGAGGTCGGGATCCTGATCGTCGGCGCCGGGCCCGCGGGCCTCGCGTGCGCGATCCGCGTCGGGCAGCTGATCGAGGAGTCGCCCGAGCTCGCCGAGCGCCTGGGGGACGTTCCTGTCGCGGTGCTCGAGAAAGGGAAGCAGCCCGGCTCGCACACGGTTTCCGGCGCCGTCGTGAACCCGCGCGGCCTGCGGCGGCTCTTCCGCGGGCGAAGGCGGATCGAGGACGTGCCGTTCTACGGGCCGGTCGAGGCCGAGTCGGTCTACGTCCTGCGCCCGAAGACCGCGCTGCGGATTCCGGCGCCGCCGACGATGCGGAACGAGGGCAACCACGTCGCGTCGCTCTCGCAGCTCGTTCGCTGGCTCGCGGAGCGGGCTGAGGAAGCGGGCGCGACGATCCTTCCCGAGACGGCTGCCGAGAAGCTCCTCGTCGCCGACGGGCGCGTCCTCGGCGCCCGGACGGGCGACAAGGGCCGCGGGCGCCGGGGCGAGCAGCTCGGCACCTTCGAGCCCGGCTCGGACATCGTCGCCCGCGTCACAATTCTCTGCGAAGGGACGCAGGGCCACCTGACCGGGATCGCGCTCGAACGGTTCGGGCTCCAAGGCGAGCACCCGCAGGTGTGGGCGCTCGGGGTGAAGGAGGTCTGGCGGGTCGGCCGGCCGCTGCGGCGCGTCATCCACACCATGGGCTGGCCGCTCCGCGCGGCCGCCCGTTATCGCGAGTTCGGAGGCTCCTTCATCTACCCGATGGGCGACGACATGGTGACGCTGGGGATGGTCGTGGGGCTCGATTACCGCGACGCGGAGCTCTCCGTGCACGACCTCCTCCAGGAGCTGAAGACCCATCGGCTCGTGCGCCGGATCCTCGAGGGCGGCGAGCGGATCGCCTGGGGCGCGAAGACGATCCCCGAGGGCGGCTTCGTTGCCCTGCCGCAGCCGCTGCACGCGCCCGGCCTCCTCCTCTGCGGGGACGGGGCGGGCATGGTCAACGTGCCGGCGCTGAAGGGCATCCACTACGCGATCGAGTCCGGCCGGCTCGCCGCGGAGGCCGCGGTTGGCTCGCTCCAGCCCGGCCGCACGCCCTGGACGCCGGGAGCGCTCGCCGCCTACGACGAGGCCGTGCAGACGAGCTTCATCTGGAGCGACCTCAAGCAAGTGCGGAACATGCGGCAGGCGTTCGGGCGCGGCTTCTTCCTGGGCGGGATGATGGCGGGGGCGATGACCGCGAGCCGTGGTGCCTTCCCACCCGGCAACGCCCGTACCGAGCACGACGCCGACCAGCCCATCATCCGCACCGACCGGGCGAAGCGCTACCCCGCGCCCGACGGGAAGCTCACCTTCGACAAGCTCTCGAGCGTCTACCTCTCCGGCAACCGGACGCGCGACGACGCGCCCAATCACCTCCGTGTGCAGACGCAGGTCCCTGAGGAGCTGGGCTTGCTGTGGGAGCGAATGTGCCCCGCCCAGGTCTACGAGGCGAGCGACGGAAGCGTCGAGGTCACGCCGTCGAACTGCGTGCAGTGCGGTGCGATCACCGCGAAGGGCGGCCGGCTGACCCCGCCCGAAGGTGGAGCGGGGCCCGAGTACACGCTGACCTAGCCGTGGCGCTCTGATGCTCATACGAAGCGCGATCGGCGAGGCTTCCGTCAAGACCCTGCTCAGGGTGCGGGCGCGAGCGCCTTTGCGCGCGGCCGCCGCGGTTCACCCGAAAGCGTGCTCGGCCGAGGCGTTCCATGGCGGCTGAGCTCGGGCGAGACGCGGTCGTCGCTGCCCGCGAGGCGATCGCGGGCCGCCTGCACCGGACGCCGGTCTTCTCCTCTGCGACTCTCGGCGAGCGGACGGGAGCACCCGTACACCTGAAGGCGGAGCTCTTCCAGCGGACAGGCTCCTTCAAGCCCCGTGGAGTGCTGACGAAGCTCGCCTCCCTCTCGGAGGAGGAGAAGCGCCGCGGCGTGATCGGCATCTCCGCGGGCAACCACGCGCAGGCGCTCGCCTACTGCGCGGCGCTCGAGGGCGTGAGCGCGCTCGTCGTCATGTGGACCGGTGCGAGCGCCCAGAAGGTTGAGGCGACTCGCGCCTACGGCGCCGACGTCGACCTCGATGCCGACGGGCCGGGCGGCGCGTTCGACCGGCTCGCGGAGCTGCTCGAGGAGACCGGCCGCGCGCTCGTCCATCCCTTCGACGACCCGCTCGTGATCGCCGGCCAGGGCACGGTCGGCCTCGAGATCCTCGAGGACGTGCCCGACGTGGCGGTGATCGTCGTGCCCGTGGGCGGGGGCGGGCTGGTCTCGGGAATCGCGGCGGCGGCCGGGGGCCGGCGGGTGATCGCGGTCGAGCCGGAGGGCTCGGACGCGCTGCATCGCGGGCTCGCTGCCGGGCGCCCGGTGCCTATCGAGCCGCGGTCGCTGGCGGACGGGCTGAGCGCGCCATTCGCCGGCGAGCATCCGATCCGGATCTGCCGAGCCCTCGCGGTCGAGAGCGTGCTCGTCTCCGAGGAGGAGCTCGCAGAGGGGATGCGCTTCCTGTACGGCCGAGCAAAGCTCGCCTGCGAGCCCGCGGGCGCGGCCGCTGTCGCAGCTCTGCTCGCCGGCAAGGTCGCGCTGAACGAGCGTGAGACAACGGTTGCAGTTGTCTCGGGGGGCAACGTAGTGCCCGAAATCGCCTCTGGTATCCTGAGTCGAGATGAGGGCTGGCATCCATCCTGAGTACGTGCTCGCGACCGTTCGCTGCTCCTGCGGCAACGAGTTCCAGACGCGGTCGACGAAGCCCGAGCTGCACGTCGAGATCTGCTCGGCCTGCCACCCGTTCTACACGGGCAAGCAGAAGCTCGTCGACACGGGCGGCCGCGTCGAGCGCTTCCAGCGGCGCCTCGAGAAGGCCGGCCGCGCCCGCAAGGACGACTAGACACCTTCCATGAGCAATGCGCCCATTGGGGGCCAGGCCGTCCTCGAGGGCGTGATGATGCGCGGCCCCTCGAACTGGGCGCTCGCAGTGCGCAAGCCGGACGGCGAGATTGCCGCGGTCGACCGGCCGATCCGCTCGGTGATGGCCCGGCACTGGTTCTTCCGGCTGCCGATCATCCGCGGGATCATCGCGCTGGGCGAGTCGCTCGCGATCGGCTTCCGCGCGCTCGCCATCTCCGCGAACTACGCGGCTCAGGAGGAAGGCGACGACGGCGAGGTGTCGACCGAGCTTTCGCGCGGCAGCCTCATCTTCGCGTTCGCGATCGCGATCGGCTTCGCGCTCATGCTCTTCAAGGTCACGCCGGCGCTGATCACAAGCTGGCTCCCGATCGAGACGACCGGCTGGTTCGTGATTGTCGAAGGGCTCATCCGCGTGACGATCTTCATCCTCTACCTGCTCCTCATCTCGCTCCTGCCCGACCTCCGCCGCGTCTTCCAGTACCACGCGGCCGAGCACAAGGTGATCAACGCCTACGAGGCGGACGAGGAGCTCGTGCCCGAGCGGGTACAGCGGTTCAGCCTGATTCACCCCCGCTGCGGCACGGCCTTCCTGCTCTGGGTGATGGTGATCGCGATCTTCGTCTTCGCCTTCTTCGGCCGCCCGCACTGGTACTGGCTGATCACGAGCCGCATCCTGCTGCTGCCTTTCATCGCCGGGCTCGCCTACGAGCTGATCCGCTTCTCAGGGCGGCACACCGGCAACCGGGTGCTGATGGCCCTGCTCGCTCCGGGCCTCTGGCTCCAGCGGCTGACGACGCGCGAGCCCTCGCTCGACCAGCTCGAGGTCTCGATCCGGGCCCTGAAGGAGGTGCTCCAGCTCGAGGGCAGGGCCGCTCCCGAGCAGCGCGTCGAAGTGATGGCTTAGAGCTCTTTAGCCCGCGGGGGCGTTGCGGCGGTCGGAGCCGAGCCGCTGCACGAAGAACCCGCCGAGGAGGAGCACCGCGCCGACCGCGAGGAACGAGAGCGCGCGCGTGACCGAGCTCAGGAACCTGAGGTCGTAGAGGAAGATCTTCGCCAGGCTGACGGCGAAGAGGCCGAAGCCGACCGCCTGGAGCCACACGATTCGCCTGCTGAGGCCGATGTAAAGGGCGACCAGGCCGACTAGGCCCCACACCGCGCTGACCGCGGAGTGCCCGCCGTGGAACTTCGACGGCACGCTCCCGTTGCCGATTGCCTCCGCAAGACCGAGGATCGACAACGAGGCGGCGTACATCAAGAGCACCGTCGTCACGGCAATCGTCGATCGCTGCCACAACGGCTGCCGGCGGTCGAGCTCCGCTCTCCACCGGCTATCCCCCAGGGCCGGCGGCCTCTCGGCGGCCCTGCCGCAGTACCAGCCGAAGGCGGCGGCGGCGAGGGCGACGAAGATGAGGCTCAACACGCCTCCCTCCGGGTGCCGGTTCGACTCGAAGAAGTCCCTCGGCGGGCCGTCGAGGACCAGCGCATGGCCGGCGGCGAGCGCCAGGTATGCGAACGACGCGAGCTGGAGACGCTTCTCGCCCGCGCGGTCGGCGACCAGGACGAGCGCCGCTGCGAAGGCGGCCCACACGAGCACCAGCCACGTTCCCGACAGGAGGATGTTCGTCGCCGCGATGGCGACGAGCAGCGCGGGCGCCCAGAGCAGTGTGGAGAAGTTCCGGTCGCGCAAGAAGACCGCGGTCGCGAGTGCGCAGTAGAAGGCGGCGATGCCGAGCGCGAGCGTGCCCTCTGCGGTGTCTCCGTTCACGAGCCCCGTCGCTCCTCCGAGGGCGAGGCTCAGGCTGAAGAGCGTGTAGACGACGATCACCGGGAAGACCCGCCGCTCCGGCCGCCGGAGCCGGTCGATCAGCGAGCCGGCCAGCAGCGCAGCGGCCACGACGAGGGAGCCGATGTCGCGCGGGTCGTCCGCGAACGAGCTCGAGAAGTAGGCGAGCATCTGCGCGAGCATCACGCCGAGCCAGACGAGGCCGCCGGCGCGCAACTGGCGGAGCGACCAGCGGTGGCCCGCGGAGAGAACGGCGAGCGCGACGGCGCCCCACAGGGCGATGACCGCGACGTGGCCCCATTCGAAGGCGGGCTGCAGGCCGCCTTCGGAGATCGACTCGGCGAGGCCGAGCACTCCCAGGGATGCGACGTAGAGGGCTGCGAGCGCAGACGTCCAGCCGACGAGCGAGCGCCACAGTTGCTGACGGCGCCGGAAGGCGTCGAGGATCGGCTCGAGCTCGACGAGGGCCTCAGGTGGACGCGTTGCCGTCCACGAGCGGCAGCAGTAGGCGACGATCGAGCCGGCCAGGGCGACGCCGACGAAGGCGAGGACGCCGGCGGCCGGGCGTGGGCTCGCCTCGTAGAGCTGACGGATCGGCGCGTCGAAGGCGAGGGCATGGGCGAGCGCCGCCGCGAGGTAGGCGAACGAGCCCGCCTCGTAGCGGGCCTCGCCGACCCGTCGCGCGAGCACAGCGAGAGCAGCCGCGCCTGCGGCCCAGGCGATCGCCAAGGCGGTTCCCGAGAGCAGATCCGCCAGCCCGAAGGCGGCGATCGTGAGACCCACGGCGGCGAGCCCGATGCCGGGGAGCACGTCGCTGTCGGCCGGCGTCTCGTCCGTCGCCGCAGGCAGAGCAAGGCGGTCGAGCAGCGCTCCGGCGAGGAGCGCGGCGGCGGCGATCAGAAACGCGATCCCGCGCCGTTCGGACTCGAAAGTGGGCGCAAGGTAGAGGACGACCTGGGCCGCGATCGCGCCGAGCCAGATCAGGCCCCCGGCGCGAAGCTGGCGGCGCGACCAGCGGATGCCCGAGGCGAGCACGCCGAGCGCGACCGCGCCCCACAACGCGATCACCGCGACGTGGCCCCATTCGAAGGCGGGCTGCGCGTCGCCGTCGGAGATCCACTCGGCGACGCCGAGCACGCCCAGGGATGCGAAGTAGAGAGCGGCGAGGGCAGAGGTCCAGCCGACGAGCGTGCGCCAGAGCGACTGGCTGACGCGAAAGGCGTCGAGGGCGGGCTGCAGCGGCGCGAGGATTCCGGCCGAGACCTGGGCGGTCTCCCACGGGCGGCAGTAGTAGGCAACGATCGAGCCGGCGAGAGCGATGCCGACGAGGGCCAGCCCGCCGGCCGCCGGATGCTGGCTCGCCTGGTAGAGCTGGCGGAGCGGGGCGTCGAGGAAGGCGGCGTGGACGACCGCGGCCGCGAGGTAGACGGTCGAGGCGAGCTGGTAGCGAAGCTCGTCGACCCGCCGCGCGAGCCAGGCCAGGACTGCGGCCTCTGCGGCCCAGGCGATCGCGAGCGTCGGCCCCGAGACGAGGTCGGCAAGCGCGACGGCGACGATGCCGAGCCCGACGGCCGCGAGGAGCGCGCTGAGATCGCGGTTGACTCGCTTGGGGAAGAGGACCGCGGCGATTGCGCCGTAGACCGCTGCGACGGCGAGCAGTACCCAGCCTTCGCCGCTGCCGGTGAGCTGTGCCGCCGTCGCACCGCCGCCGAAGACGGCGCTGACGAGGATGAGCGAGGCCGGCAGCGAGGCGAGATCCGGCGACCTGAACCGCACTTGCAGACCGATCGCCGAGGCGAGGTAGAGGAGCCAGAAGGCCGCCGCGACGGCGACAACGTCCCATTCGGTCGGCTCGGCTTGGGCGACGAGCACGGCGACCTGCGGGAGCGTCGCCGCGACGCCGATTGCGAGCAGCACCTGCCAGCGCTCCCGGAATGCGACGATCGCCGTGCCGGCGAAGACGAGCGCAGCGAACGCCGTTCCGGCGGAGCTGAGCTCACCGTTCTGGAGGCCGACCGCCGCCGGCGCGACTGTCGCGCCGATCAGGCCGAGGCCGGCGATGAGCTCCGACGACCAGGCGAGAGCGGTCGCGACGCCGATCGAGGCAATCGCGGCCGCAATGATCAAAGCAGACCAGTCCGACACGAGGTCGTACTGGAGCCTGGCGGCGACCAGAGTCCCGTAGCCGCCGCCGATGCCCGCGCCCGCGGCCGCGTAGGCCGAGTAGTAGAGGTGGCCGTACCGCCGGCGGACGTAGAGGCCCGCGGAAAAGACGATCGCCGAGGCGAGTGCCCCGAGGCTGACGCGCGCGACTGGGCTGATCCAACCTCGGTTGACGGCGAGGACGAAGAAGAAGAGGACGCCGAGGAGGGTCACGACGCCGCCGGCCCAGGCAAGCACCTTGGCGGTGAAGAGGTCGGCGAACGTGAGTCCGCTCCACCACGGCGGCTGGAGAGGCGGGGCAGGAGGTGGAGGCGGCTTGGGCGGTTGGGGGCGGGCCACCGGCGTGGGAGCGACCGGAAGCACGGGGACCGGCGCAGGCGTGGGGACGGTCGGGGTAGGCGGCACGAGCGGCGGCGGAGGAACGGGCGGCGCCGCCGGCATCGCCGCTGCGGCGCGGCGAAGGTCGGCGAGCTCGCGCTCGAGGGTTTCCAGCCGATGAGCGAAGTCCTCGAGCTTCCGGTCGAGCCCGTGCGGCCCGGGATTCGGCGGCTGCGGCGGGTCCGGGCTCCACGGCGGTGCCGGCGGAGGCGGGGCAGCAGGAGCCGGGGCCGGCCTGACCACCGGGTCGTACGGGACTTTTGGCTTCCCGAGTGAAAGGACCTCGAACAAAAGGATCATGGGAGCGACGAAGCTCTTCAGCCACCAGCCGAAGGTCTGGGTCCAGACGCGCCCACGGTCTGTCTTCGCTCTGATCATCCGGACCGAGTCGGCGATCCAGAGCGGAACCGCGCAGAGGGCCCAGATGATGCCGACGGCCGGGCTCAGGAGGTCAGCGCCGATCCCGCCGAGAGCGAAGAGCCAGAAGAAGCCGACGCCGTAGTGGACGATGAGCGCCGTCGCGAGGTTGCCGTCTCCGCTGGTCGAGTGCTCAGTCATCGTCGTCGCAGAAGAAATGCTCGACGTAGAGGTCGACCTCGGCCGGACGCCCGCCAGGCTCCGGGTACTGGCCGCACACCGTCCAGTTCGAGCGGATGATCACTTCGTCGCCCGCGTAAACGTAGTACTCGAGGCCCCGTTCTCCAAGCTCCCGCTCGGCCACGTCGAGCCTGAGCCCCGTCACGTCGGGGACCCCGCCCGCCGGCTGGGGCTCTCCGCACGAGCGCGCGATGACGAGATGAACCGACTTCGCGCGGCCGCCGGGGCCCGGATGCTGCTCGCAGACCTGCCAGTGCGATCGGACGACGACGCCGAACACACCGCCGCCGATCACCTCGTAGCCGAGGCCGAGGTCGTCCAGCTCGTCCTGTGCGACGTCGAGCCGCTCACCGGCCACGTCCGGGACCGGCTTGACCTCGCTACCGCCGCAGCCGGCCGTCGCGAACAGAAGGACGACCCCGCAGACGAGCAGCAAAGGCTTAGTAGTCATGCCTCCGACGGTAGAGCCGCCGGATCTCGGTCGCTTCGGGGAAATCCCTATCCGCTCATGCAGGGCTTGGCGAAACGCGCGCTGTGCCGTCGGGCCGCGCTGCTCGTCCCGAGGCGGCGTCCTCCGTCGCGCCGATAGCGAACTGCTATCGGCGCTCCCTGCGTCCTTGCCTCGGAACGAGCATCGCACCCCGACGACGAGCGACGTTCCGCCAATCCCTCCTGGCCATTTGCCCAAGCCGCTCTCGGCTGCCGCTACCCTTCCGGAAATGGCTGCGATCGAGAACCTCGTCGAGGAGCTCGACCGCTCGTACCGAGAGACGCAGGATCGCCTTTCCGACCCCGCCGTCTACAACGACCACCGCGAGGCGGCCGAGGTCGGGCGGCGGCTGAAGGAGCTCGAGGGCCCGCACAAGCTCGCCGAGGAGTGGCGGAAGGTGCGTGCCGATCTCGACACGGCCCGGGACGACGGCGACCTGCGCGAGCTCGTGCCCGAGTACGAGGAGCGCCTCGACGAGCTCGAGGAGGAGCTGAAGCTCTCGCTCGTCGAAATCGACCCGGCCGACAGCAAGGACGTCCTCGTCGAGATCCGGCAGGGGGTCGGCGGGGACGAGGCCGGGCTCTGGGCCGGCGACCTCTACCGGATGCTCACGCGCTACGCCGAGCGCCGCGGGTTCAAGACCGAAGTGCTCTCGTCGAGCCCAAGCGAGCCGGGCGGATTCAAGGAGGTCACGTTCGCTGTGAAAGGCGACGGCGCCTACTCGGTCTTCAAGTGGGAGGGCGGGACGCACCGTGTTCAGCGCGTGCCGCAGACCGAGTCTCAGGGCCGCATCCACACGTCGACCGCGACTGTGGCGGTGATGCCGGAGGCCGAGGAGGTCGAGGTCGAGATCGACCCGAACGAGCTGAAGATCGACGTCTACCGATCGACCGGGCCCGGCGGGCAGAGCGTGAACACGACCGACTCGGCGGTCCGCATCACACACGTCCCGACCGGGCTCGTCGTCGCTATGCAGGACGAGAAGTCGCAGCTCCAGAACAAGGCCAAGGCGCTGCGCGTGCTGCGTGCGCGCCTCTACGAGCTCGAACGGCAGAAGCAGCGCGCGGAGCAGTCGGCGGCACGGCGCTCACAGATCGGCTCCGGCGAGCGGGCCGAGAAGATCCGGACGTACAACTTCCCCGAGAACCGGCTCACCGACCATCGGATCAAGCTGACGAAGCATCAGCTCGACGAGATCCTCGACGGGGAGCTCGACGAGTTCACCGAGGCGCTGGCCGCCGAGGAGCGCCGCCGCGCGCTCGAGACATGACCTCGCGAGAGCTGCTCAGCTCCGCGGCGGAAGACCTGAGTCGCGCGGGTTGCCCCTCGCCGAAAGTCGATGCGGAGTGGCTGATGGCGCACGTGCTCGGCGCCACGCGAACTGAGCTCTACGCGAACGGAAGCCGAACGCCAACGCGGGAGGAGGAGCAGCGCTTCCGCGAGCTCGTCGAGCGGCGCGCGCGGCGCGAGCCGCTCGCCTACCTCCTGGGCGAGTGGGGTTTCCGCCGGCTCAGCCTTCGAGTCGATACGCGCGTGCTCATCCCCCGGCCGGAGACCGAGGCGGTCGTCGAGCGCTGCCTCGAGCTCCTCGCCGATGTGGCTGAGCCGCGCGTCCTCGACGTCGGCGTCGGCTCGGGCGCGATCGCGCTCTCCATCGCGGATGAGCATCCGGGGGCGCGCGTCGTCGCCACGGAGTCCTCGGAGGGCGCTCTGGCCGTGGCCGATGAGAACCGGGCGCGAACCGGGCTCGCGGATCGCGTCGAGCTCGTCCAGGGAGAGCTCTTTGCCGGACTGGAGGGACCGTTCGACCTGGTCGTCTCGAACCCGCCCTACGTCGACCCGGCCGAGGTCGACCGGCTCCAGCCCGAGGTAGCGCGCTACGAGCCGCGCCAGGCGCTCGTCGCCTCGGGCGTGACCGAGGCGATCGCGGAGGGAGCCCTCACGCGGCTTCGGCCCGGTGGCACGCTCGTCCTCGAGACCGCCGACGGCAAAGCGGGGGAAGTGGCGGCCCTCCTGACGCGTCTCGAGTACGGGGAGGTCTCGATCGTCGAAGATCTCGCCGGACGTGAGCGAGTAGTCGATGGACGCGCGCCTCATTGACGACGCCGTCGAGGCGATCCGTGCCGGCAGGCCGGTCGTCTTGCCGACCGACACCGTTTACGGGCTCTGCGCCTCGCCGTACCAGGCCGACCCGGTGCTCCGCATGTGCCGGCTGAAGGGGCGCGAAGAGAGTCTGCCGACTGCGCTCCTCGCCGCCGATCTCGACATGCTCTTCGAGTGCGTGCCCGAGCTGCGCGGTCGGACAGGCACGCTCGCCCGCGCGCTGCTGCCGGGGCCGCTCACGCTCGTCTTGCCGAACCCGGCGCGCCGCTACCCCTGGCTGACCGGGACAAATCCGGAGGCGATCGGCGTGCGCGTGCCGGAGCTCGAAGGCGACGCGCGCGCGATCGTCGGGCGCGTCGGGGCAGTGGCCGCGACGAGCGCGAACCTCGCGGGCGGGCCCGACCCCAGGCGGCTCGACGACGTGCCCGAGGAGATCAGCTCCGGCTGCGCGGCCCTCGTCGACGGAGGAGAGCTGCCCGGGACGCCCTCTACGGTGCTCGATCTCACCGGCGGGGAGCCGCGCGTTCTCCGCGAGGGAGCGGTGCCGGCCGCCGAAGCGCTCGCGCGCCTCGGCGCACTAGTTCGCTAGGAGGGCGAAGCTAGCTTCGCCCTCGGCTGACTACGAGGTTGACGCGGCCGCCGGCGCGCTGGCGAGTCCCGGCGCGAGGGCTCTGCCGGACGACCCGTCCCCGGGCGCGGCGCGATCTAGAGCGGCGGACTCGCCCGAGCGAGCAGCGTGCCTTGCGGATTGCCACGCGTGCGCCCCCGATCTTCTTCCCTACCACGTTCGGCACCCGGCAGACCCCGCGCGGCGCCGGCGGCGGAGGAGGAGGCGGAGGAAGCGGAGGCGGCGGGGGACCGGGCGGTGGAGGTCCCACGGCCGAGGTGCCGCGCAGGCGCCAGACCTGATCCGCGTCGCTCGGCCGGCTCCGGACGCAGTTCTGACGCTCGCCCCACCCCGGGCAGCGGGCGGTGTAGCCCTGCTGCGGGTTGCGCCAGGCGGCGGGCGCGTACGCCTGGAGCGCCCGGTGCTGCCAGTACCAGGCCGTGCTCCTGAAGGACTCGACGGCCTGCACGGACAACCAGTAATGGCCCGGGAGCAGTCCGACCCCGGGGCCGACCGCGATCTGGACGTCGCCGTTCACGTCGGTGAAGGCCTGGCCGAGGCGCGCCGCGACGAGCGCGCCGGGCAGGTTCGCCTCATGTGCGTAGAAGCGGACGTTGAAGGACTCGGCCGCCCCGAAGATGCCGTCGTATCCGTCGGCGTCTACTCCCGTCGCCGTCCAGGTCGACCCGCCGGGAACGATGAAATCGTCGGCGCCCTCGCTGTCGTACCTGTCGCCGTCGGGAAGGAAATCCTGGGAGATGATCTCCTCGGCATCCACTGACTGGCGGTCGTACTGGTCGTAGAGCGTCCCGGGCGGAGGAGGGGGAGGTGCCGGAGGAGGCAGGCGCGGCAGTTGTCGCAGGAACACGAGCCCGCTTACGTAGGGGAAGCTCGCGAGCGCGATGTCGGGAAGCCCGTCACCGCTGAAGTCGCCGAGGGCGATTGCTTTCGGCCCGTATCCGCCGTCCGGGATCTCGTAGAGGTCCTCGGTCAGGAGCGAGCCGTCGGAGCCTTGAATGAAGACGCCGACCTGGATCCAGCTGCCGTGCACCGCGACGAGGTCGGGGAGGCCGTCGCCACTCATGTCGAGGGCTTCGGCGGGCTCGGGAATGTCCCACGCGCGGTAGACGATGCGGCCTTCGAGGCGGCCGCCCCTCTCGCTCTGAGGAAAGACGCGGATCTGCGCGCTGGGCCAATTCGCCCCGATCGTCAGCGCTACGTCGTCGAGACCGTCGCCCGTGAGGTCGGCGACCGCGATCCCCTCGCCGTACCCGCCCGCGCCCTCGTAGTAGGCCGCCGCAGAGAAGCCGCCCACCCGCATCTGCGGAAAGACGTGGACGTAGCGGCCCGCGAACCCGACGACATCCAGCCGCCCGTCGCCGGTCACGTCGCCGACCTCGATCTCGTCAGAGGCCTGGCGCGAGATCCTCGAGATCGCGAGCCCCGAGCCGGTGTTGCGCGCAAGCAGCGCAGCGTTGGGCGTGCCGACGACAACGTCGTTTCTCCGGTCGCGGTTCGTGTCGGCGATCTCGACGTCTCTCGCCGGCCCGGTGCCCGGAATCAGCGCCGGGCCCTGGAGCGATCCCGCGACCCCGTAGTAGAGGTCGACCCCGGCCTCGGTCGCCAGAGCGACGTCCGCCGCGCCGTCACGGTTCAGATCGCCGACAGCGAGCCCTCTGCCGCCGTAGGGATGGCTGTCGAATCGCTGGGCCGAGCCGAGGGTCCCGTCGGGGAGCTGGCGGAACAGAAAGAGCTTGTAGTCGTTCTGCGGGTCGAAGTAGTACGACGTGCTGAGCACGACGTCATTGCGGCCGTCGCCCGTGACGTCGCCGATGGCGACCGAGTCGGGGTTCGAGCCGACCCAGCGGTAGTCGGCGTCGTCGAAGCGCAGGGGATTCGGGCTCGAGTGCGCCGGCGGCGCGCCGAGCCCCGCGAGAACGAGTCCGGCGACGAGCGCGACGAGCCCGCGCGGAGACGGCTCGCAGACCGACCCGGCGGCCACGGCCGGAGGATAACGGCTCGGGCCGGGCCGTACGGCCGGCGGAGTACGATCTCCGCATGGCCGTAGCCCAGGAAACCCTCCAGCAGCTACGCAGCGCGGGCCTGGCCGAGATCGACCCCGAGATCGCCGGGCTGCTCGGCCGCGAGCTCGAGCGGCAGCGCGGCCAGATCGAGCTCATCGCCTCCGAGAACTTCACCTGGCCGAGCATCCTCGAGGCCGTGGGCTCGGTGCCGACGAACAAGTATGCGGAGGGGTATCCCGGGAAGCGCTACTACGGCGGCTGCGAGGTCATCGACGAGATCGAGCAGACCGCGATTGACCGCGCCCTGGCCCTCTTCGGCGGTGACCACGCGAACGTTCAGCCCCACGCGGGCGCGCAGACGAACATGGCCGTCTACATGGCGGCGCTCGAGCCGGGCGAGACGATCCTCTCGCTCGAGCTCTCGCACGGCGGCCACCTGACGCACGGTCTCAAGGTCAACTTCTCGGGCCGGCTCTACACGATCGTCCACTACGGGGTCAGCCGCGAGACCAACGTCGTCGACTACGACGCCGTTCTGCGACTGGCGAAGCAGCACAAGCCGAAGCTGATCGTCTGCGGCGGCTCGGCGTACCCGCGGACCGTCGAGGCCGACCGCTTTCGCGAGATCGCGGACGAGGTCGGCGCATTGCTCCTGTGCGACATGGCCCACTTCGCCGGGCTCGTCGCCGCCGGTCTCCACCCGAGCCCGGTCCCGCATTGCGACTTCGTCACCTCGACGACGCACAAGACCCTCGCCGGCCCACGCGCGGGCTTCATCCTCTGCAAGGAGGAGCACGCGCAAGCCGTCGATCGCGCGGTCTTCCCCGGCATGCAGGGCGGCCCCCTCTGCCACGCGATCGCGGCCAAGGCGGCCTGCTTCAAGATCGCGGCGACCGAGGCCTTCCGCGACTACCAGGGCCAGATCCGCGTGAACGCGGACGCGCTTGCCGAGACGCTTCAGGAGGGCGGCCTCGACGTTCTCACGGGCGGCACCGACACGCATCTCCTCCAGCTCGATCTCAGGGGCACGGACTGGACGGGAAAGGACGCGGAGGAGCGCCTGGCCGAGGTGAAGATCACGGTCAACCGGAACACGGTGCCCTTCGACGAGCGCCCGCCGACGGTAGCCTCGGGCGTCCGGATCGGAACCCCCGCCGTGACGATGCGCGGCTTCGACGAGGAGGACTTTCGGGAGGTCGGCAGCATCATCGTCGCGGCGCTCGGCGACTCGCCCGACCTCGCAGGGCTCGCCGCGCGCAGCGAGGCTCTCTGCGCGAAGCGCCCCCTCTATCCGGGCTTCCGCGGCTTCCCGACCTATGAGCGTTAGTGGTGAATCCGATTGCGTCGACCGGTCATTTCAGACGGACGCACGCGGAAGCGGGCGGGGTCGCGGGCCAAACCCCCCACCCCTCGAGGCGGCAGCGCAAGCGCAGCCGCGGCCCGCGCGTCCTGAGGTCGGCGCGGCAAGCGGCGCCTTAGTGGCGTGACCGTCGTCGAGGTAGACCACCCGCTCGTCCGGCACAAGCTCTCCTATCTCCGCGACAGGCGTACGTCCACCGGCGACTTCCGCCGGATCGTCCGGGAGCTGACGACGCTCCTCACCTACGAGGCGACGAAGGACCTCCCGACCGAGACGGTTCGCGTCGAGACACCGCTCGAGTGGACCGAGGTCGAGCGGATCGAGGGCAAGAAGGTGGCCGTGTGCCCCGTATTGCGCGCGGGCCTCGGGATGCTCGACGGCTTCCTCGGGCTCGTCTCCGGCGCCCGGGTCGGTTTCATCGGGCTCTTCCGCGACGAGGCGACCCTCGAGCCGGTCGAGTACTACATGAAGCTTCCAGGCGACATCGGCGTCCGCGACGCGATCGTGCTCGACCCGATGCTGGCGACCGGCAACTCGGCGACGGCGGCGATCACCGCCGTCAAGGACGCAGGCGCGCGGTCTGTTCGCCTGATCTCACTGGTCGCCGCACCCGAAGGAATCGAACGCCTCCAGGGTGAGCACCCCGACGTGCCGATCTACTGCGCCTCGATCGATCGCGAGCTGAACGAGCGCGGCTACATCGTCCCCGGCCTCGGCGACGCAGGCGACCGGCTGTACGGCACGAAGTAGGCTCTTCACCGCAGATCGTTCGTTATGCATCCGATTGGGTCGACCGGTCATTTCAGACGGACGCACGCGGAAGCAGGAGGGGCCGCGGGCAAAGCCCGCGACCCCTCGAGGCGGCAGCGCAAGCGCAGCCGCGGCCCGAGCGTCCTGAGGTCGGCACCGCAAGCGGTGCCTCAGGTCGGCACGAGCACGCGTAGCGCTTGCGGCTCGATCCGGAACTCGATCAGCGTGTCGAGGACGTCGGGCTCGCCGTCGACGGCTGCTTCGAGTCGGCCCGCGGCTGCGTCGACGCGGAATTGCTCGCCGGCGCGTTCGGGCGGATCGCCGCCCGGGACGTAGAGGTGAAGCTTCCCCTCGTCGAGCCGTTCGCGTGCGCCGATCGTGGGCAGCTCGAGCGCGTACTCGTTGTTCGCGACGAGCACGAGTCTCGTCTCCACCGGCCCGCCGTCGATCGTGATGCCGAGCGGCTCACGGTGGGTGAGGACGATCGCCCAAGCGCGGAGGCGCGCGAACGCTTCGCGGCGGCGGCGCCCGAGCTCGAGCCACGTGTACAGCGGCGCCAGCGGCGTGAGCGATGGACGCCGCGGAT
>DASYUD010000043.1:0-6360 GCA_036001625.1 Gaiellaceae bacterium | reverse complement strand
GCAGGTGGCTCCCCCAGCTCGCGCGGATCGGAGATCTCCCCCCGCAGGGCGGTCGCCGCGGCGGTCGCCGGAGAGCAGAGGTAGACGCGGTCGCCGGGGGTGCCGCTCCGGCCCGGGAAGTTCCGGTTGAACGTCCGCACCGAGACCGCCCCGGCGGCCGGCGCCTGCCCCATCCCGATGCACGGCCCGCACGCCGGCTCGAGGATCCGCGCCCCCGCTGCGAGCAGCTCCGAGTAGACGCCGCTGCGGACCAGCATGTCGAGGATCTGTCTCGAGCCTGGGCTGACCGTCAGATCGAGCTCGGGCGGGACAGTCCGCCCGTGCAGGACGGCTGAGACGATCGCGACGTCCTCGTAGGAAGAGTTGACCGAGCTCCCGACACAGACCTGACGGGTCGGCGTTCCCCGAACCTCCCGCACCGGCACGACGTTGCCCGGCGAGGAGGGTAGAGCGATCAGCGGCTCGAGCTCGTCCAGGTCGATCACCTCCACCTCGTCGAAGCGGGCGCCCGCGTCGGCTGCGAGCTCGACGAAATGCTCCTCGCGGCCCTGCGCCGCGAGCCAGCGGCGCGTCTGGCCGTCGCTCGGGAAGATCCCGGTGGTCGCGCCGGTCTCCATCACCATGTTGCAGATCGTCCCGCGGTCGGTCGCGGTCAGGCCGGCGACGCCGTCGCCGTGGAATTCGAAGATCCGCCCGCGCCCGCCGCGCACGCCCCGCCGCCGGAGCAGCTCGAGGATCACGTCCTTCGATTGCACCCACGGTTGCAGCCGCCCTCTGAGCTCGACGCCGACGACGAGCGGGCGCTCGACCGGGTACGGGCGGCCGGCCATGGCGACCGCCACCTCGGTCGCCCCGGCGCCGATCGCCAGCATGCCGAGTGCCCCGGCCATCGTCGTGTGGCTGTCCGCGCCGAGCAGGAACAGGCCCGGCCGGGCGAAGCGCTCGAGGTGGAGATAGTGCGAGATGCCGTTGCCGGGCCGCGAGTAGAGAAGGCCGTAGCGGGTCGCGAAGCTGCGGAGATACGCATGGTCCTCGGGGTTCTTGTTGTCGAACTGGAGGACGTTGTGGTCGACGTACGAGACCGTCTGCACGGCGACTCGGTCGAGGCCGAGCCGCTCGAACTGGAGGCACGCCATCGTGCCGGTCGCGTCCTCGAGCAGAATCTGGTCGACTCTCAGCTCGATCTCGGCCGCGTCGCCCTTGACGAGATGATCGGCGACGATCTTCTCGGTCAGGGTGAGCGGCGCTCCCACGGGCAGAGCGTAATCTTGCCGTGGCCGCTGCGCTGATCAGCGCCCGGCGGTCGCGGTCGCGACCCGCTCGGCCACCGCGTCTCCGACCTGGCGCGTCGTCGCCGTCCCGCCGACGTCCCGCGTCCGCGGCCCCTCACGGCAGACGTCCTCGAGCCCGGCCAGGAGTGCGCGGCCCGCCTCCTGCTCGCCGAGGTGCTCGAGCATCAGCGCTGCGCTCCAGATCGCGCCCGCCGGATTCGCGATGCCCCGACCCGCGATGTCGGGCGCCGAGCCGTGCACCGGCTCGAAGACGCCGAGGCCACGCACGGCGCCCGGTGCGAGGTTCGCGCTCGCCGCCATCCCCATCCCGCCCTGGATCGCCGCTGCGAGGTCGGTGAGGATGTCGGCGAACAGGTTCGAGGCGACGACGACGTCGAGCGACTCGGGCGAACGCACCAGGCGCGCCGCCAGGGCGTCGACCAGCACACGCTCGTAGCGGACGCCGGGAAACCGGCGGGATTCCTCCTCGCAGATCTCGTCCCACAGGACATAGCCGAACCGCGAGGCATTGGACTTCGTCGCGCTCGTCAGCAAGCCCCGACGCGACGAGGCCAGCTCGAAGGCGTGGCGCACGATGCGCTCGATCCCGGCTCGGGTGAACACCCCGGTCTCGATCCCGAGCTCCGACTCGAGACCGCGATGAGCGATGCCCCCGACGCCCGCATACTCTCCTTCGGTGTTCTCGCGGACGAACAGCATGTCGACGTCCGCCGGCGTCTTGCCGGCGAGCGGCGTCGGTATCCCCTCGAGCAGCCGGCACGGCCGCAGGTTCGCCCACAGGTCGAGCTTCTGACGAATCTCGAGGATGACGCCCCAGAGCGACACGTGGTCGGGGATCGAGGGATCTCCGATCGCCCCCATGAGCACGGCGTCGAAAGCGCGCAGGATCTCGATGCCGTCCTCCGGCATCATCGCGCCGTGCTCGTGGTAGTGGGCGGAGCCCCAGGGCAGCTCGGTCCAGGCGATCGGGAGAGCCAGGGCGTCGACCGCCTTCCGGGCCTCCGCGATCGCCTCTGGCCCCACGCCGTCTCCCGGCAGCAGGGCGACGCGGTATGTCGTCAAGCCGTCGCGCCGACGCGGCCCGGGACGCTCTCCACGTACGCGAGCGCCTCCGCGAGCGGCACGACGTCGGCGTACTTGGCCTGGATGTCGAACAGATTCGCCTCGTGCGGCGCCTTCGCCCGGTCGCCGACGCACTCGCGCGGAACGAGCGTCGGCCAGCCGTACTGGAGGAGGTCGATCGCCGTCGCGCGAACACAGCCGCTCGTCGTCGCGCCGCAGAGGATGACCGAGTCGACGTCCTGCGAGACGAGGATCGCGGTGAGGTTCGTGCCGAAGAACGCGGACGCTCCCTTCTTGAGCACGACCGTCTCGTCCTCGCGCGGCTCGAGCCGCGGGTCGATCTCGACCCAGGGGCCGCCGATCTGGAGCTCGCCCAGGGTCGGCACCTTCTGCAGCCAGAGGCCGCCGTCCT
Organism: Gaiellaceae bacterium; assembly: GCA_036001625.1. GTDB lineage: Bacteria > Actinomycetota > Thermoleophilia > Gaiellales > Gaiellaceae > VAXT01. Next base: position 3,594 of record DASYUD010000043.1, on the reverse strand, counting down.
TGAGGCTGGGCTCGAAGCCGATCGTCGTGAACACGACCGGCAGCCCCTTTGCCCGGGCCTCGTCGAGCAAGCGCTTCGTCGCCTCGACCTCCGCGGTCAGGTCGGAGCCGAGCGCGCACGCGGGGTCGGTGAAACCGCAGCTGAAGTCGACGACAAGCACGGCCGGGCGAGAGCCGAGGGTGACGCTCTCGCCGAGCCGCGCCCTTGCGTAGACCTCGCGGGCTTCCTCGTCGCTCATACCGGCGTCGCCTCCCTCGCCGAAGGCGCGAGCTCCTCGCCGGAACGCGCACGCTTCACGAACCGGCCCGCGCCGGGCTGCGCCACGAGCTCGTCGTTCTCGACGATCACCTGGCCGCGCACGAGCACGACCGCGGGTGCGCCCGTCACATCGGTCCCCTCGAACAGGTTGTAGTCGACGTTCGAGTGGTGCGTCTTCGCTGAGATCGTCAGCTTCTTGTCCGGGTCCCAGACGACGATGTCGGCGTCGGAGCCGGGCGCGATCGTCCCTTTCCGCGGATAGAGGCCGAAGAGCTTCGCGACGTTCGTCGACGTCAGCTCGACGAAGCGGTTCAGCGAGAGGCGGCCCGGGCGGACACCGAACGTGTACAGCATGTGCAGGCGGTTCTCGATCCCCGGCCCGCCGTTCGGGATCTTCGAGAAGTCGTCCTTGCCCAGCGTCTTCTGGCCGTCCCAGTTGAAGGGGCAGTGGTCGGTCGAGACCGCCGAGAGGACGTCGCTCTCGATCGCCTTCCAGAGGTGCTCCTGGTTCTCCTTCGGGCGGGGCGGCGGCGTGTAGACGTACTTGCCGCCCTCGAAATCCGGCTGGTCGAGGTGGCTCTCGTCGATGAAGAGGTACTGCGTGCAGGTCTCGCCCCACGTCTGCCACCCCTTCTCGCGTGCCAGCGCGATCGGCTCGATGGACTCCTTGCAGGAGACGTGGACGACGTAGAGAGGCGCACCGGCGACGTGCGCGAGCTGGATCGCGCGGTTGGTCGCCTCGCCCTCGGTCTCGGGCGGTCGCGTCCGCGCGTGCCAGATCGGCTCGGTGTGGCCCTCGGCGAGCGCCCGCTTCACGAGCACGTCGATCGCGTCGCCGTTCTCGGCGTGAACCATCACGAGCGCGCCCGTCTCGGCGGCGACCTCCATCGACCTGAAGAGCGTCTCGTCGTCGACCATGACGGCGCCCTTGTAGGCCATGAAGAGCTTGTAGCTCGTGACGCCCTCGTCCGGGACCCGGGCGAGATCCTCGAGCGTCCCGCCCTCCCGGAGATCGGTGATCGCCATGTGGAAGCCGACGTCGATCACCGGCTTGCAGCGCTCGATCTTCTCGTGCCAGGTCTCGAGCGCCTGCGCGAAGGTCTGGCCGGGCATCTGGAAGCAGAAGTCGATGAGCGAGGTCGTGCCGCCGAAGGCGGCAGACACGGTGCCCGACGTGAAGTCGTCGCACGTGACCGTGCCGCCGAACGGAAGCTCGATGTGCGTGTGTGGGTCGATCGCGCCCGGAATGACGTACTTGCCCGTCGCGTCGATCGTCTTGTCGGCAGCGACGTCGAGAGACTCGCCGATCAGCGAAACGGTCCCGTTGTCGATGAAGATGTCGCCGACGTAGTCGTCGGCGGCGGTCACGATCCGGCCGCCCTTGATGAGAACGGACATGGGCTCACTCCCTCGTCGGAGAAGTGTCCTTTGTATACGACTTCGGCGCCTCCACCGCAAATCCAGGCGCGTCGCGCTCGGGGCGGCGCTCGTGCCAATCCGTCGCGACCTGGAACGCATGGGCGGCGCGGAGAGCGGTTGCGTCCTCGAAGCGGCGCCCGACGAGGGCGAGCCCGACGGGGAGGCCGTCGACGAACCCGCACGGGACGCTGACGACGGGCAGGCCGAGGCAGCTCCACGGCGAGTTGAACGCGATCAACGCCTGCCGGAACGGGACCGAGCGGCCGTTCAGCTCGACCGCTTCCTCCCCGATCCGTGGCGCGACGACCGGCATCGTCGGCGCCGCCAGGACGTCGTACCGCTCGAAGAGCGGGCGCACCTTCTCCTCGAGCCAGCGACGGGCGCGAAGGCCGGTCGGGTACGCGGTCGCGGGCAGCGCGAGCCCGGCGAGCAGGCGCGCGCGGACGTCGGCTCCGTAGTCGGCAAGGCGCGTTCGCAGCCAGGGCAGGTGAAAGGCGCTCGCCTCGGGGAGCATCACGAGCTGCTGGACGATCCCTGCGTGGTCGAATGCGCTCCCGTCGACCCGTTCGACCGTCGCCGGCAGGTCGCGCAAGGCCGCCTCCACCACCGCCGCCACCCGCGCGTCGGCCCGGGCGAACAGGTGCTCGACGGCGCCGACGCGCAGGCCGCGGGCACCCTCGCCGAGCCCAGATCGGTACTCCGGGGCGATCGCCTCCAGCAGGAGCGAGCAGTCCTCGGCGCTGCGCGCGATCGGGCCGACGGTGTCGAACGTCCAGGAGACCGGGAGGACGCCGAGGTTCGAGACGAGGCCGATCGAGGGCCGTACGCCCGTGACTCCGCAGAGGCAGGCGGGGATCCGGATCGAGCCGGCGGTATCGGTACCGAGGGTGCCCGCCGCCAGGTCGGCGGCGGCCGCGGCGCCGCTGCCTCCGCTCGAGCCCCCGCAGCTGCGATCCGGCGACCACGGATTCCGCGCCGGCCCGAAGTGCGGGCTCGTCGTCAGCGGGCCGTAGGCGAACTCGTGGAGGTTGAGCTTGCCGAGCACGATCGCGCCGGCCGCTCTGAGCCGCTCGACGACGGCCGCGTCCCGAGCGGCGGGCTTTGCGTCCGCGAGGATCCTGGAGGCGGCGGTCGTCCGCTCGCCCGCCACGTCGACGACGTCCTTGACTGCGATCGGAACCCCATGGAGCGGCCCGGGCGGCGGCGAGGCCGCCTCCGCGAGCGCCCGCTCGGCGCGAACGCTGATGTAGGCGTTCAGCTCGCGACAAGCGTCGATCCGCTCGAGGTACGACTCGACGGCCTCCCGCGGCGAGAGCTCCCCTGCCCGCAGCCGCCCGGCGAGTCGCGCGACGCTCACAGAGCCGTCTCGGGCGGGAGCAGAGCCTCGAGCCGTTCGAGGTCCGGGAGAACCGCCTCGAGGAACGCGAGGACGGCCCGGAGATCTTCGCCGCTCGGCTCGACGCCCTGGCACGCCATCAGTTCGCGCAGGAAGTCGAGGGAACTAGACTCAGTGTGCATGCCGATCTACGAGTACCGCTGCGAGGGGTGCGAGAAGCGGTTCGAGGAGTACCTCGCGACCTCGGAGAGGCCCGCGCCTCCGTGTCCAGAGTGTGGCTCGCACAAGGTGACGCGCCTCATCTCGCAGATCAGCACCGAATGGCTCCCGAGCGACGTGGACTGGGACCGGGTCGGCCGCAAGTGGGACTGAGCTAGTGCGGCCTCTCATAACGTTCGACCCGAAACGCACGCAGCTGGAAGGCCGCACTTGCGGCCGCTTCGCGGCCGGATGGTTGGCGTTGTAGATCGTGGGAGCACGGAGCGGGCTTCCCCCGGCCCCGAGCAGCCGGCGCGGGGTCAAGGGCTCTCGAAAAGCCGAAGGCGACGCCGGCCGCGGAGCGGCCGGCCAGTGCGGCGTCA
>DASYUD010000042.1:0-42643 GCA_036001625.1 Gaiellaceae bacterium | reverse complement strand
ACCTCCTCGGTCGACATCGGCACGGAGCGCCGCATCGAGAGCGCGCTCCGCACGCTGCTCGCCGACCGGACAGCGTTCGTCATCGCGCACCGGCTCTCGACGATCCGCGACGCCGACCTGATCGTCGTCCTCGAGCACGGGGGGATCGTCGAGCAGGGCACGCACGCCGAGCTGATGGCGCGCCGCGGCCTCTACACATCGCTCTACGGGGACTGGGCCGAGGTCGCCTGAAGCGCTCAGCCGCTAGAATCCGGGGCCCGTTGCGGGGTCGTCTAATGGTAGGACGCCTGGCTCTGGACCAGGTAGTCTAGGTTCGAATCCTAGCCCCGCAGCCTTCTAAAAGCCCTGCACTCAGCGGGGTTTTACTCCAATCAGAGCCGCCCTCCTCTCCTACTTCGAGCTCGAAGACCTCCCGCGACTGCTCGAGGCGCTCGCCCGCTCGGGCATGCGCCCTGGAACCCTCGTCCACGTCGGCAGCTACGGCGTCAACTTCGAGGCGAGCGGGCTCGTGCGCTCGTACGAGGGCGGTCGCTACTCGCCCTTGTTCAAGACGCACGCGACCGAGGCGTGGGAGGGCCGCCGTCTGACCCCCGACGAGGAGCGGCGCGTGAGCCGCCGCTTCTCGGGGCGCGTGCCGAGTGAGCGGGCGCTGCTGCGCCTCTCGCCTGCACAGCGGACCGGCTGGGGCGTAGAGGTCGGGCGCCGCTACCGCGACTCGATGCGCCACGCCCGGCAGGCCGGCTTCTACGTCGATTCCTGGCAGCTCGACGAGCTCGGGACGGAGCTGGCCGGCGCTCAGGGCCGGCTGTACCGCGAGTTCGTCCGAGGCATCCTCCAGGGGCTGACGTTCGGCCGCGCCGTGCTCGGCGACACCGAGGGCAAGGGATTTGTCTGGGCGGCGCGGCAGGCGCTTCGACTGGCCTCTCTTCCGGTCGACCGGGAGCTAGCGGCGTTCTGGCGCCAGCTCGACCAAGCCTGCTTCCGCCTCGTCGGCGAGGAGTACCCCGACTTCGTCGGCGACCCGGCACGGGCGGCGCGGACCTGGTCGGACGGCGAGCGCGCTCTCGCTGAGGGTGGTCCGGTGCGGCAATCACTCGCCCGCAAGTACCTCGCCGGCATGACGCCGGGCTATCGGCTCGGGGTCGGGCTCGGCGGGAACGTCGCCGGCCTCTCCCGGGCCGAGGTGAATCGCTGGCGCAATCGCTACATCGCGGAACGGGCCCGGATTGGTGTTGCCGGATTCGGCGAGTATTACTTTCGGTTCGAGAACAGCCGCACCACCGTTATGCAGGACGTGACGCGGGCGGTGGCACGCGGCATGGCTCAGATTTAGCGGGTACCCCTATTGGGGGGTGGCGAAGGCCCTTCCGAGACCGATATCGGAGGCCACGTTTCCGAATGAAAACGGCGGAAACGGCATCTATGACAGAGATGACCGCGATAACACTCGGATCCATCCTGCTCGCGCTCAGCGTGCTCGTGCTCCTCTGGGGCTTCCCGAACGTCCCCACGAAGCGCTAGAGCTCCCAGCCGGAACCCGCAGTTACACCTTGTGCGAGGTGCACCTTCTCGTACAGAGTTGGTCCGACTGTGGCTCGTGCTGGGAGCAAGCAACGCCTGACCACCGCTCTCTTCCTGGGAGTCGGGGCCGCCATGACCGGGCTCGCGCTCCTGGCGTACGGCACGAGCCTCTTCCGCGGGCTCGAGCTCGGCTCGGTCGACGTCCGTTTCTCGATCCGCGGCGAGCGCGAGCCGCCGCCCGACCTCGTCGTCGTCCAGATCGACGACATCACGTTCTCCGAGCTGCACCAGCGCTGGCCGTTTCCACGGTCGCTCCATGCGCGAGTCATGCGAACGCTCAAGCGCGAAGGCGCGAAGGTGACCGCGTTCGACGTGCAGTTCAGCGAGCCGTCGCCAGGCCAGGAAGGCATCGAGCAAGACAACGTGTTCATGGACACGGCCCACGCAGTAGGCAATGTCGTCTTCTCCACGACCGGGGTGAACAAGCAGAACAAGCCGAACTTTCTGGGCGGGGACAGAGGGATCCGCTACGCCCGCACCCGGGTGGGCAACGGAAACTTCGACGACGACCCCGGAGGCGTAATCCGGCGACTCCAGTACAAGGTCGACGAGATCAAGAGCTTCGCGGTCGTCGCGGTCGAGCGGACGGGCAGGAAGGTCGCGCCCTTCTCGGGTGACAAGACGCTGATCGACTTCCCGGGGCCGGCTGGAACTGTCCGCTCGGCCTCGTATTCGGACGTCCTCCAGGGCCAGTTTCCCAAGGACCTCTTCCGGGACAAGATCGTCGTCGTTGGGGTGACGGCCCCCTCGCAGCAAGACCTCCACCCCGTCTCGTTCGGCGACGACCTGATGCCGGGCCCCGAGATTCAGGCCGATGCGATGGCGACGATCCTCGAGGGCCTGCCGCTCGAGAAGGTCTCGAGCAGCCTGAACCTCGCGCTGATCGTCGTCCTCGGCCTCCTGGCGCCCCTTGCCAGCCTCCGGCTCAACCTCCTCTGGACGCTCGTGGTAGCGATCTCCGCGGCTGTTGTCTACCTCGTTGCGACGCAGGTCGCCTTCAACCAGGGCCGGGTTCTGTCGTTCGTCTACCCCTTCGGCGCGCTCGTCGCCTCGTCGGTCGGCTCACTCGCCGCGCACTACCTGCTCGCCGCCTTCGAGCGCGAACGCGTGCGCGACGTCTTCTCGCGCTTCGTCCCGGAGACCGTTGTCGATCAGGTGCTCGCGCGCACCGATAGTGACCTGCGCCTGGGCGGCGTCTCGCTAGTGGGCACGATCATGTTCACCGACCTTCGCGGCTTCACGACCTTCTCGGAATCGCTCCCGGCCGATCGGGTGATCGAGGCGGTGAACGTCTACTTGAGCGAGATGACCGACGCAATCCTCGCGCACGGCGGCACGCTCGTCTCCTACGAGGGCGACGGCATCATGGCGGTCTTCGGTGCGCCGATCGAGCAGGAGGACCACGCCGACCGGGCAGTCGCAACCTCGCGCGAGATGCTGCTCGAGCGGCTCCCCAGCTTCAACGCCTGGCTGCGCGAGCATGAGCTCAGCGAGGGCTTCAAGATGGGTATCGGACTGAACACCGGCCCGTTCATGTCGGGCAACGTCGGCTCGGAACGACGCCTGGAGTACACGGTGATCGGAGATTCGACGAACACGGCCTCGCGCCTCCAGGGCATGACGAAGGGGCAGGAGTACCTCTGCTACATGGCCGACTCGACTCGGGAGGCGCTGACGGCAGAGGTCGACGACCTCGTCTTCGTGGACGAGTTCGAGGTCCGCGGCCGTCAGGAGAAGGTGAAGATCTGGTCGATCGAGGCGGCGAGCGACGCGGCCTTCGAGGCCCGGCGCGCCGCAGCCGCAGCGCCGTCCTAGTACTCGGTGGTGCCTACGCCCCGGGCGCGCGGGCGAGATAGCTCTGGCCGGCGCGGACGATCACGTTTCGGTGGCGGCGGAAGTCGCGGACGCGGACAACGCCCCGACGGACGCGGGTCAGCGTCCCGTCGCACTGGTCCTGCGTCAGCCACCTCGTGCCTCGCACGGTCGCTGAGCTGTACCGGCCGCGCGTCGTGAAGCGTCCTTTGCCGCTGCCCCACACGCGTCGCACCGGCCGCCTTTTCCTGCCCACGGCGCTGAGCGACCGCGCGGAGCCGCCCCGTCGGCAGATGCGGAAGTTGCCACCGTCGAGGCGAAGCGTCATGAAAGCATTCGCTGCGTGGTGTTGGAGGATCGTGAAGAGGCCGTCGTAGAAGTTGGCCGAGTTCGTCCGCCCGCCGCCGAGGCCCGCTGTCAGGTGAACCGTCCCGTTCAAGGTGTTCAGCTGCGAGCCGACCGGAATCTCGGTCGCGCCGGTCAGCTCGACGAACTTGTTCGAGTCCGGGGTTTTGAAGAGGACGTGGCCGCTAACCGGAGCGACGCCGGCGATTTCGCCGGGCTGCGGCACCTGGATGACGTCCGTCGTGCACGGGTCGAGGTCGCTGACGATCTCGCCGACCACCGTGGTCGCATCGGCGCCGACGACATTGGTCGTGTCCTCGGCCTGAGCCTGGTACCCGCCGGTGTAGGTCCAGGTCTCGCCCGGGTCGAGGGTGGGGGGTCCGGTGTCGCCGCTCTGGTATGCGAGCAGGAAGTCATCGCTCTCGTCGTTGGGAGTGCCCGCGTCCCCGTCGACCACAAGCGTCGTGAAAGGGACGTCGCCCGTGTTGGCAACAGTTGTGGAGACCTCGACCAGCGCGCGCGGCTTCACCCGCGTCGAGCACGTCTGGGTGAGGTTGATGGCCGCCGCGGCGGCCGCCGCCCGGGCCTGCGGAACGCCCCGCGCGCCGGTCGTGACGGCGAGTAGGCCCCCGCCGAGAAGCAGGGCGGCGCCGAGGAGCAGGCGGGGTGCCGCTCCCCTCAGCGTTCCGTGATTCGGACCATTCATCTGCCGCAGACCCTCCTAGTTCGAGCGGCAACGCGGTAACAACTTTCCATGACTTTTACATCGTTTTCGTCGAAGGCGCAACGAAGGGTCTTGAGCGTGCCCCTCCGATCGGTATAGGGTTCCGCCCCAATGCGTCTCCCCGGTACGCCTGTCCTCGGCCCACTCCCACCCCTCGCGGAGACCTGGCGCCGCGTGTTCGCCGAGTTCGTCGGCACGTTCGCGCTCGTCTTCGTCGCGGCCGGGACGATCCTCGCCGTCGGGCCGGAGGCCAACGCAGGAACGCTCGAGGTCGCGCTCGCGTCCGGGTTCGTGATCGCAGTGATGGTTTCATCCCTCGGCCACATCTCCGGCGGGCACTTCAACCCAGCGATCACGTTCGGTTTCCTCGTCACGCGCCGGATCTCGGTCCTGCTCGGCCTCGCCTACTGGATCGCGCAACTCGGCGCGGCGGCGCTCGCGGCCCTCCTGCTCAAGTGGATCTTCCCGGCGGGAAGCAGGGGCGCTCTCGGCGCTCCTTCGCGAACGGGCATCGACCTCGGCCCCGCTCTCGTCGTCGAGGCGATGCTCACCTTCTTCCTCGTCTGGGTCGTCTTCGCCGTGCTCGCCGACCCGCGCGGCACGTACACGGCGATCGCGGGCCTCGCGATCGGCCTGACGATCGTGTTCGACAACCTCATGGGGTACCCGCTCACCGGAGCCGCGGTGAACCCGGCCCGAGCCTTCGGGCCGCAGCTGGTGGGGAACTCGTGGAGCGACTTCTGGATCTGGTACGTCGGCCCGCTCGCCGGCGGCGCGATCGCGGCGATCCTCTACGACGAGCTCTATCTCAGGCCCACGGGACCGACCCCGAGCGCGGCCGCGCCTGCCCCGACGGCGCCGCCTCCGAGCACCTAACACGCCGGCTCCAGCCGCGCTCGGCGCGGGGACGAGCCCCCCCACCCGGCTACACTTGAACCCGCGGCGCATTCGTCTAGTGGCCTAGGACACCGCCCTCTCACGGCGGCGGCACGGGTTCGAATCCCGTATGCGCCTTGAATCGGCGCGGCGCGCCGGGGCGCGCCTCTGAAGCGTCCTACTTAGGCGAGGAGCCTTAGGAAGGGCCGCCCCGGGTTTCCCAGGTTCCGGTATCGGGCTTTGAGGGAGCGGGTGGCTTCGGTGTCACGGTCTATTCGCCTCCGGGTCCGAGCTTCACGACCTGCCGGATCGTACCGGCGCGCTGGTGGCGGGCCTCGATGCCGAGCTCGCCGCCCTTGGGCGCCTCGATCACCCACTCGAGCTTCATCAGGTCCGCCGTCGAGTCGTCCGTACCCCAGAAGAGCGCGCTGCGCTTGTGCACACGCCCGGCGAGCTGGCCCGCCTCGACCTTCTGCTCGCCGGCGACGAGCTTGGCTCCCTCGGGCAATGTCAGCTCGACCTCGAGCGGGCGTACCGCCCTTCGCTCGACCGCCTTCTCGGTGACGTTCGTCGGCAGCCAGCCCGTGTTCTGGAGGACGAGCCGCACCTTGTAGGCGCCCTCCGCCAGGGGCTCGACGTTCAGCGAGTGCACCTCGAGCCGCGGTGAGACGAGCAGGTGGAAAAGGGCGAAGTCCGAGTGAGGCGCGATCTCCCGCTCGAGGAGGTGCAGGGGAACATTGCCCCAGTAGTTCATGACATCCCAACCGCCAAGCTCGAGCTCGCCGAGCTGCGGATGCTCGAACGGATACCAGTCGACGTAGCCGCGCCCGTCGAGCTCACTGTCGTTCCAGCGCAGGAGCTTGAGGTCGTCCTCGGGATCGTGGTCGCGCAGCCATTCGATGTACTGGAAATCCTCGATCCCGGCCTCGCGCTGCGGGCTCCAGAACTCGGTTGTCCACGAGAAGACGCCGAGGTGGTCGTATAGCCAGTCGTGCGCGGAGCCCTTGATCGACTCCTTCGGCTCGTACTTGAACTCGTGAAAGACGGAGACGGCGGGATAGCCGGTGAGCTTCGTCGCCTCGGCGCCGATGAGCTTGTACGCGCGCAGATCGCCGGTCGGGAAGTGCTCGTCGTCGTAGCCGCCGTACGGCCGCAGGTGGACGCCGCTGAACGTGTGGTAGGCAACGTGGCCGGTGACGTTCGGCCGGTCGACGATTGCCTGCACCATCGCGCGCGTTTCCGGCTCGGAGACCGGGAACGGCCCCGCGCCGCGCTGGTCGCCCTCGGGGGCCCACTCCATCGGGAAGTTGCGGTTGAGGTCGAGGCCCTCCACCGGCGGCGCGATCTTGATCGTGACGCCGTCGAAGTTCCTGATCGTCCCCTCCCAGAGGAGCCGGTAGAACTCCCCGTCCTCGGCCCCCTCGTCCGGCTCACGCCGAACCATCAAGCGCGGCTCGTCCTGGTGCGGCTTCCAGGCCCCGTTCGCGTCCTTGAGCCGCATCATCAGGATGCGCCCGTCGCCGTCGATGTCCTCTTCGTGAAGGCCGTCCTGCTCGTCGAGCCGCGGGTACGGCCGGACGCTCGAGCGGACGAAGCGCGGCCGATCGGCGAGCGCGAGCTCGGCGCCGTCGGGATTGAGCCGAGGGATGATGTAGAAGCAGCGCGTGTCGAGGCAGCGCGTCACCTTCGCGTCGCTCCCGTAGCCGCGCAGCAGCTTGTCGATCAGGTGCAGCGCCGCGCTGCAGCCGGTCACCTCGAGGGCATGGATGTTCGCCTCGATCAGGAACGCGGGCTTGTCGAGGTCGGCGCCGGTCTCGAAATTCGTGACCGTCGCCAGCCAGATGTCGCGGTCCTCGTAGGAGCGTCCGATGCTCTCCAGGCGGTAGAGGCCGGGCGACTCCTCCGCCCAGCTCTGGAGGATTTGTGTCAGCTCGTCGTAGCGGTAGAAGCGGTCGAAAGCGACCCCGGGCAACTACGCTCCGAGCTCTGTGCGGAGCGAGGCCGTGTCGAGCGGCTCGTAGCCGAGCCGCGCGGCGATCTCCTCGCTCGACGGCCGCGTCCCCTCGCTGAAGAGCGCGCGAAGCCGCTCGCCGGTCTCGGGCGAGCGCCACCACTCGGGCCCGATCTCTCGCACGAGGTGCTCGCGCAACTGGGCCGAGCGAATCCACGCGCGCAGGTAATCGGCCGAGTAGAAGCCCGCATCCATGTCGGCGATGTACGCGTCGCGGCGGTAGGCGACCCCCGTCGCCCCGGTCAGGAGCTCCGAGTAGCCCTCCGGAGTGCCCCCATCCTCCGGGAAGCGGTTCCAGAACCCGAGCTCGAAGCGAAGCTTCGCGGCGTAGCGGCGGAAGAGAAGAGCCTCGAGGAACGTCGTCGCCTCGGCATTCGTCGCGGCCTCGTCCTCGGAGAGCCCGAAATACTCCGCGTGCCAGCCGGGCTCGCGTGAGATCGCCTCGAAGATGTACGAGTAGATCTCGGTCAGCGCGTGGTCGCGCGAGAGGTTGCGGAACGTGTAGGAGAGGTCCGGGTCGCAGCCCGCGTAGTGGAGCGCGTGGCCCGCCTCGTGGAGAAATGCCTGGTAGTCGTGCAGGCCGCCCTGGGCGCGGGTGATCAGGTGGACGACATGGGGCGCGTCGGAGGCGATCACGCAGGCCCGGGGAGACTTCTGGGGCCGGTCGTCGAGGTCGAGCTGGATCTTCGGGTCGTTCGCGACGTCGAAGCCGAGGCGTCCCAGGGTGTCCAGGCAGACCTCCACGCCGCGCTCCTTCGTGTACGTCTGCTCGAGCGGGGAGAGCCGGCGGAGCCAGCCGACGTGATACGAGGACGGCGTCGCTTCGCGCTCGGGGCCGAGGAGCTTTTCGAACCAGCGCTCGCGGAGCTTCCGGTAGGCCGCGCCGGCAGCCTCGCTCGCCGCTTCCAGGGCATCCGCGAGCTCGCTCAGGGAGACGCCCTTCTCCTCCTCGTTCCGCTCGACCGGATCCGCGATGCCGGAGAGCTCCGCCGCGAGCTCGTCCTCGGCCCGGATGAGGTCGAGCCGCTCGTCGTTGAAGCCGGCCGAGGCGTCCCCGTGGAGCTGGCCGAGCGCCTCCCGGTCGCGGTAGGCGGGGAGCACGGCGAGCATGGCCTGCGCGGTTCGCAGCGGGAGCTCCTCGCCCTCGAAGACGATCCGCTCCGCCAGGATCGCGTTCTCGAGCTGATCGTGCCGCACGGAGAGCTCGGAGGCGGCGACTCCGGCCTCGCACTCCTTGCGCAGGCGGTAGAGCCGCTCCCACTCGTCGCCCTCGGCCTCCCCTTCGGCTGTGCGGAGCACCTCGAGCTGCTCGCGGCTGAAGAGGTCGGCGAAGCGGGCTACGATCGCGGCGCGCTCGGACACCTCCTTCTCGCCGACGCGGACCGCCCTCGCCTCCTCCGCGCGCTCGTAGAGGTAGTTGCGGAGGCGGTCCTCGTACTCCGCAGGCGTCCGAACGACGGCGACGCTCATCGCGGAGAATCTACACGCGGCGTCATTGTTGATTCGGAACGGACCGACCGGTTTTTCAGCCGGGCGCACGGGCAGGCCCACGCGCCTCGGAGCTCAGCGTCGCGCCGGTTCCCTCGCGAGGAGACGCTTGACGGTGCCGATCAGGTCGTCGAGCTCGAACGGCTTTCGAACGAAGGCGTGGACCCCGGGCTGGAGCGGCGGGTCGGTCTCCGAGGTGCCGCTCAGGAGGCAGACCGCGACCTCCGGCCGTTCGTTGCGGAGGAACGGGAGGAGCTCAGCGCCGTTGCGATCGCCGACGTGGAGATCGAGAAGGATGACATCGACCGGCTCGCTGCGAAGGAGCTCCTCGGCGCGCCCGAGGGTCTCCGCGTCGAGCACGACGTAGTCCTCGAGCTCGAGGTTGACCCGGCAGAGCATGCGCAGGGACGGATCGTCCTCCACGACCAGCACTGTCGCCGCCCCGGCACTCGCACTCAGCGGCTGCGAGTTCATCCCCATACGCTGCATGCTTTCGACTACCAGACGGCAAAACCGGACTGAGCTTGCCTTCACGCGTGCGCAAAAGTCCGCTCTTTGCGGGTATTTGTGTCGCTCGACGCGTACCTCGTTCGAGGGATGAGACGTTTATGGCTTGGAAGTGGTACGGGAAGAGGGGTCACCCGAACAGGTCGAGGCGCTCCTCCGGGCGTCGTCTTCGCGCCCGCGGCCCAAGCCGAGTTTCCGCCGCCGAGCCTGGCGCGAGTTCGAGCGCGCGCTTGACCCGCTCGGCCCTCCCAAGGCACTGCCTGCCTCAGTCTGCTCCCCGCGCGCTCCTGATCCGGGCTAGGGCGCGGTCGCGGCCGAGAAGCTCGAGGCTCTCGAACAGCCCCGGCGAGATTCGTGAGCCGGTGACCGCGACACGGATCGGCTGGAACGCCTCGCGCGGCTTCAGCTCGAGGCGCTCCGCGAGCGTGCGCAATGACTGCTCGATCGCCTCGGCTGTGAACGGCTCGACGTCTGCGAGCGCGCTCTCGGCCTCGCCGAGCACGGCCCCGTCGAGCAGCGCGGGGTCCGGCTCCACGTCCTGGAAGAGGAAGCCCGCAAAGGCCGGGAACTCGCCGAGCGTTGTGACCTTCTCCTGGACGAGCGGCGCGGCGCGGCGGATGAGCTCCTCGTCCCAGTCGTAGCCCTGCTTGCGCAGGTAGACGACTAGGCGCTCGGCGTACTCCTCCGTCGGGAGTGCCCGGAGGTAGACGCCGTTCAGGTGCTCGAGCTTCTGGTAGTCGAAGACACCGGGGCTCGCTCCGACGCGCTCGAGTGTGAAGCGCTCGATGAGCTCGGCCACGCTCATGATCTCGGTGCGGTCGTCGTAGCTCCAGCCGATGAGCGCGAGAAAGTTGACGAGCGCCTCGGGCAGGTAGCCCTGCTCGCGGAACTCCTGGACGGAGACGGCGCCGTGTCGCTTCGAGAGCCTCTTTCCGTCAGGCCCGAAGATGAGGCCGAGGTGGCCGTACTGCGGCGCCGGGGCGCCGAGCGCCTCGAGGATGCGGATCTGCCTCGGCGTATTCGAGACGTGGTCGTCGCCCCTGATGACGTGCGTGATCCCGTCCAGCCAGTCCTCGACCGGCGAGGCGAAGTTGTAGGTCGGGCGACCATCGGCGCGAACGGCGACGAGGTCGTCGAGCTTGTCGTTGGGCCATTCGATCCGGCCGCGGACGAGGTCGTCCCAGGAGGTCGTCCCCTCGTTGGGCATCCGGATCCGGATCGCGCCGTCGTCCTCATACGCCTTGCCCTCGGCGACGAGGCGCTGCGCCTCCTCCTGGCAGCGCTCCAGCCGGTCGAGCTGGAAGGTGACCTCGCCGTCCCAGTCGAGCCCGAGCCAGCGGAGCGACTCCTGGATCTGCTCCGTCGCCTCGGCCACCTCGCGGCTCGTGTCGGTGTTCTCGATCCGGAGGCGGAATTCGCCGCCCTCGTGGCGGGCATAGAGCCAGTTGAAGAGGGCCGTGTGGACGCCGCCGATGTGAAGGAAGCCGGTCGGGCTCGGGGCGAAGCGGACGATAGGGGCCATGGTCGAACGTATCGTACGAGTCGTGTTTGTCGGCGCTCACGTCTCGTCGTCCGGCGGCATCCACACGGCGATCGACCGGGCCGACGCGATCGGAGCCGACTCCGTCCAGGTCTTCACGCAGAGCCCGCGCGCCTGGCGGCCGACGAACCATCCGCCGGAGAACTTCGAGCGCTTCAAGGAACGGCGGGCCGAGGCCGGCATCGAGGGGGTCCTCTGCCACGCCCTATATCTCGTCAACCTCGCGAGCCCGAAGGACGACTTCTACGAGAAGTCGGTCGCGGCGATGTGCAATACCGTCGACGTCGGGTGCGCGATCGAGGCCGATGGAGTCGTCTTCCACATCGGCTCGCACCTCGGGGCCGGCATGGAGGAGGGGCTCGAGCGCGTGGTCGAAGCGATGAAGAAGGTGCTCGATTGCTGCTCGGAGACGACGTGGCTGCTGATGGAGAACTCGGCCGGAGCCGGTGGGACGATCGGACGCTCGGTCGAGGAACTGGCGCTCGTGTACGACCGCCTCGATGGGCACCCGCGGCTGGGGGTGTGTCTCGATTCCTGCCACCTGTACGTGTCCGGCTGCGACGTCACGGACGAGGCCGCGCTGGATTCAACGCTCGACGAGCTCGACGGGTCGATCGGGCTCGACCGACTGCGGGCGATCCACGTGAACGACTCGAAGGCGCCGCTTGGCTCGAACCTCGACCGGCACGACAACGTCGGCGAGGGCCTGATGGGCGAGAAGCTCGGCGTCTTTCTCGGCCACCCGCGGCTCCAGGGGCTACCCGCGCTGCTCGAGGTTCCCGGGCCGGAGGGGCACGGCCCGGATGCGAGCCAGATCGAGAAGACGAAGGAGCTTCACGCCCGCTGGGCCGCGAGGGTCAGCTCCTAGATCGTTAGTCGCCTTCAGCGGCAGGTCGCGCCACGAACGAACCGACCTTGCCATTTCGCATCCTCGCCATCAACGCGGAGTAGCGAGTCTCAGCAATCGACCAGTAGCTTCCACGGATTTTCTCGAATGGACCGGAGAACACCGCGTGGTGGGTCGCGCTCGCGTACAGCGCTCGGAGCCTCGTCGTCGAGTGGCCGATCCGCAGACCGGTACTGGAACGCCACCTTCGTCCGGTGACGAATAAGAGATCGACGACGACCTTGTCCTTTTCGGAGCACGCGTCCTTCCCCTTCGGGAATCCCGCGAGACTCGTGAAGACGGCCCGGACGCCAAGTGGGCGCCACTCCGCCTCCGACCAACTCGTCGTCCCGTAGCGGAGTCTGCATCTGCTCGGCTCGCCGAAGGCGGCGATAGCGGCCTCGAAGGTCGGGCTGCGATTGATGTCCCAGCCGCCGAACTGCTGGATATTCGCATTCACGCGGATGACGAATGACCGGTGCGGCTTCTCGTCGCCGTTGCAAGCGCAGGCCGTCAGGAGCAGGAGAGCGGCCGCCAATCTCTCGGCGACCGGCTTCATGGACTCCTCGCCCTCAGGCGCTCGGCTTGACCTGGGCGAAGATGCGGAAGCTCGGCTCGTCGAGCGGCAGCTCGTAGAACTCCGGGTTCACGCAGGTGAGCTCGTCGCCGCGGGCCTCGTAGCAGCTCTCCACTTCGGCCCGGCACATCGGCAGCGGCCTTCGGTTCGCGCGCACCGCCCCGAACTCCCCGCGCTCCTCCGCCTCCATCAGGAGCTCGAGGTCGATCTCGACGCCGAACACCTTCTGCATGCAGCCCACGTACGTCCGTCCGAGCTCCTCAAACGAGTACAGGAAGGGACAGCCTCGCTCGACGCAGGCCGACGGATAGACGACCTTGTCGCAGTGGACCCCGCAGCGCCGGCACTCGACCTCGTCCTGTGGGTGGAGAGGGAGCCCCTGCCGGACGACTTCGAGGCGCTGCATCACCGCACATTGTCGGCACCGCGAACCGCCTTCGCAAGACTTGACAAGCGCGCGCGAAAATGCTTGGTCAGGCCGAAGCGAGCGCCCGGTCGACGACGTTCAGGACGTCCATCTGAGTGAACGCCTGGTGGTCGGGCTCGCCTCCCCCTGAGTGCTCGTCGGCGCGGAACCAGACCGCCTGGACGCTCGTCATCCCCACCTCGTTCGCCCCGCGGATGTCCTCGTAGAGCCGGTCGCCGACGAACATCGCTTCGTCGGGCGCGACGCCGAGCGCCCCGAGCGCGCGCTCGAAGATCGCCGCGTGCGGCTTCCGCTTGCCGACCTCGGACGAGAAGACGGCGAAGTCGATCCGCTCGGCGATCCCCATCTGCTCGAGGTCGCGGTGCAGGAGCCAGCCCGGATCGAACGCGTTCGAGACGACCCCCAGCGCGAGGCCGCGCCCACGGAGCGACTCGAGCAGCGCATGAGTCGTCGAGCCGAGAACGCGGGCCGGCTCCCACGCGGCGTGCTCGGCCTCGAGGAAGCTGCCGAGCTCCTCGTCCGAGATCTCGACCCCGAAGTCTCCGAGCAGCTCGCGCACGAGCCCCGGGTACTCGATCTCCTCGACCGTGCCGGGGAGCCAGAAGAGGCGCTCGTAATGCTCCCTGAAGTGCGTCGTGATCGCATCGGCTGCGGGCAGGCCGTCGCGCCCGAGCGCTTCGAGCCCGGCGCGGTGCCCCGCCTCGACGAGCGCCTCGTCGTAGGCGAACTCCATCAGCGTGTCGCCCCAGTCGAAGAGGACCGCCCGTAGCACCCGGGGTACGCTAGCGGCGTGGGGCGCAAGATCCTCTGGGGCACGCTCGCCCTCGCGCCACTGACCTTCGTCGCCGACTACGCCCTCCACTGGGGCGACGTCGCGCTCTTCCTCCTCGCCGCGCTCGCTCTCGTCCCGCTCGCCTGGCTGATCGGCGAGGCGACCGAGCACGCGTCGTACCACACCGGCCCCGGAATCGGCGGCTTCCTGAACGCCACGTTCGGCAACGCCCCCGAGCTGATCATCTCTCTCTTCGCCGTCGACAGAGGCCTGACCGAGGTCGTCCGCGGCTCGCTGACGGGCAGCGTCGTCGGGAACCTCCTGCTCGTCCTCGGGTTCTCGCTGCTCTTCGGTCGGGGAGACCCGTCACTCGACCGTGAGTCGAGCTTCATCTGGCTGGCGCTCGTCCTCGCCGCGACGCTCGCCTTCCTCGTGCCGGCGGTGCCCGGCTGGCACGGGGACCACGAGCGCCACTTTCTCGCCGTCCTCTCGCTGCCGGTCGCGATCGTCCTCCTCCTCCTCTACCTAGGCGTCACGTGGTGGCAGCTCAGGAGGCATCGGCGGCTGCACGTCGCCGAGGAGCTCTCGGAGGCCGTCTGGCCCCTCTCGCGCGCGATTGTCGTGCTTGCCGTGGCGACCGCGGTGACCGCCTGGGTCGCCGAGATTCTCGTCGGCTCGATCGAGACTTTCGCCGACCGCGCCCATCTCTCGGACTTCTTCGTCGCCGCGGTCATCGTGGCGATCGTCGGCAACGCCGCCGAGCACGGCGGCGCCGTCGTCGTCGCCTACCGCGGAAAGGTGAGGCTCGCCGCTGAGATCGCGCTCTCCTCGAGCGCGCAGGTCGCCGTCTTCCTGATCCCGGCCGTGGCGCTGCTCGCCTGGGCGATCGAGCCGCTCGCGCTTTCCTTCCGCCCGGTCGAGTTGCTGGCGGTCGGCGGCTCCGCCGTCATCGCCTCGGCCCTCCTCTGGCCCGGTCGGTCGGATCGGTGGCGCGGCGTCGCCCTGATCGCGCTCTACGTCGCAGTCGCGCTCGCCTTCCTGGCAGCGGGGGATCGCTAGGAGCGCGCCCGGACGCCGAGCGCGCGGGGAATCCCCTCGATCGCGCGCCCTATGTCGTCGTCGGTCAGGCCGAGGTGCGTCACTGCCCGCAGGCGCCCTGGCAGCACCGTCGACGACAGGCGGACGCCCTCGCCGAGCAGCCGCTCGAGCGCCTCGGGCTCGTCGAGGCCGAGCGCGCCGACGTCGATCTGCACGAAGTTCGTCTCCACCTGCTCGAGTTCGACCGGCACTCCGGCCTCGTGGAGCGACTCGCCGAGCCGTCGCGCCCGCGCGTGGTCCTCGGCGAGCCGCTCGACGTGGTGGTCGAGCGCGTAGACGCACGCGGCCGCGACGATGCCGGCCTGCCGCATCGCGCCGCCGAATTGGTGCTTGTAGCGGCGCGCGCGGAGCATCCGCTCGGACGAGCCCGCGACGACCGCGCCGAGCGGGCAGCCGAGGCCCTTCGAGAAGCAGATCGTGACCGTGTCGGCGGGACCGGCGATGGCCGCGGGCTCCTCCCCGCTCGCGACGGCGGCGTTGAAGAGCCGCGCACCGTCGAGGTGAAGGGCGAGCTCGAGCTCGCGGCAGGTCTCTGCCATCGCCGCGATCTCCGCGAGCGGCCAGACCCGGCCGCCGGAGCTGTTGTGCGTGTTCTCGATCGCGACGAGGCGAGTCGCCGGCACATGCCTGTGGTCACCGCGCCGAGCTGTCCGTCGAACCTGCTCCGGCGTAAAGCGTCCGCCCCGCCCGGGCAGAGGCCGTGTCATCAGCCCTGCGTGGACGGCCGGGCCGCCGAGCTCGGCAAAGAGGACGTGCGAGTTCTCCTCGGCGATGAGCTCGTCGCCCGGCTCGGAAAGGACGCGCAGCGCGATCTCGTTCGCCATCGTCGCGGTCGGGACGAAAACCGCCTCCTCCTGCCCGAGCAGCTCGGCAGAGCGCCGCTCGAGCTCGTTCACGGTTGGGTCCTCGCGCGCCTGCTCGTCGCCCACCTCGGCGCTTGCGATGGCTTCCCGCATCGCGGGCGTCGGCTTCGTGGCGGTGTCGGAGCGGAGGTCGATCACGCCGCCGGGCCGGCAAGGCTCGGGTACCGGTCCGTGAGGAGCATCAGGTAGGCGCCTGTTTGCGCCTGGTAGCGCAGGCAGTAGGTGCCGAGATTCTCCATCCCGCGAGGCATTCGCCCGATCACGATCGCCACGAACCAGCCGAGGATGGAGACGATCTGCATGACCTGGCTGAAGACCCAGGCCAGGATCGCCGCCGGGATCGCGAGCACGATGCGGAACCCGGTCACGAGCCGGCGTTGGGGCTGCCGCTCATCGACGTGGAGGTCGACCGGGTAGTGCCCCTCGGAGCCGTGGAACGGCGGGTACGGGTTCCCGAGCAGGTTCAGGTAGGCCGTGACGTACGTCCAGTACCGCAAGAACCTGGTGAGCCAGCGGTGCCTGCGCTCGGACGAGCGCCCCCTGATCAGGGTCGCAAACCAGTTCACGATCACGACGACGATCGCCACGGCCGTGTAGAGGTTGAGCCAGATCAGGTGCGGGAATGCGAGCAGCAGGCGAACGAGGACGGTCAGGCGCGAGCGCCGGAGGTCGTCGTTCAATACGAGCCGGACCGGATGGGGCTTGGGCGGCTCCGGCGGGAGCCCGGCGCTCTGCTCGGGCGGCTGCGGCTCTTCGATCACGACCTTGCCGCGTTCAGGACACGGGGCTGCCGGAGAAGCTCGGGTACCGCGAGGTCAGCAACAAGACGTAGCCGTACGCCTGCGCCTGGTATCGCAGGCAGTACGCCGAGAGATCGCGCATTCCCCTCGGCATCCTGCCGGTTGCGAGACAGACGAACCAGCCGAGGATCGCGATGATCTGCGCCACCCCTTGGAGGGCGTTGGCGATGAGCAGGGCGGGGATCGCCAGGATCAGGCGGAGCCCGGTCAGCCACCGGTTCTGCGGCTCGGGCGGGTCGACCTCGAGGTCGACGGGGTAGCCCGTGCGGCCGCTGAAACTCGGATACGGATCTGCGATCAGGAACACGTAGGCGCTCACGTGCGTCATGTAGGTCAGGTAGCGGGCGATGAAATCGTGGAGCCCCGCCGGACAGCGGCCTCCGAAGAGCGTGGCGAACCAGGCGACGATCGCCGCCAGCTCGATGACGATTCCCCAGAGGAGAAGCCAGAGCGCGTGCGGGATGACAAGGAGCAGCCTGAAGAAGACGGTCAGCCGCGAGCGCTCGAGATCGTCGTTCACGACAAGCCGGATGGGATGGCGCTCCGGCCCCTCAGGAACCGGTGCGGTCGGCGGGGGTTGCTCGCTCACGTTGCGCGATCCTAACCGGGAAACCCGGGAGAGGGATGGCGTGTTGCAACGGCGACGCCGATCTCTTGTCCGAACCCGACAAGTGAGGGCCGCATGAAGATCGCCGCATCCTTGTGGCAGTTAGTCGAGCAGGACCGCCTGGCTCGCTGGGCTGCCTACGCATCGGTCGTCGCCGTCTGGTTCGCGATCGCCTGGGCTGACGTGCGCATCCTGCTCGTCATTCCCCTGATCGCGGCGATGATCTGGTGGCTTCGACGGCAGCGGGAGCGTCGCGGCTGGTTCGAGCAGCGCGAAGACGATCTCGACCTGTTGTAGTTAGTTCTACGCCCCCTTCTGGGCCTCGAGCTCCCTCGCCTCGCTTGGCTCCTCGGACAGGTCCGGGTGCTCCTCGAAGCCGTAACGGACGACCGCGCGCTTCGCCGCCTTCACCTCGTCGACTCGTCGCACCGGCCGGTTGTGAGGCGCCTCCTTGAGCAGGTCAGGGTGCTCCGCCGCATCGCGTGCGATCTCGAGCATCGCGTCGGCGAAGGCGTCGAGGGTCTCCTTCGGCTCGGTCTCGGTCGGCTCGATCATCAAGGCCTCCCGGACGATCAGCGGGAAGTAGATCGTGGGCGGGTGGAAGCCGTAGTCCATGAGGCGCTTGGCGACGTCGAGGGCGGTGATCCCTTGCTCGCGCTTCAGGTGCCGCGCCGAGAGCACGAACTCGTGCATGCAGAGGCGGTCGAAGGGAAGCTCGTAGGCGTTCTTCAGGAGAGCGAGCAGGTAGTTCGCGTTCAGGACGGCCACCTCGGACATCTCCCGCAGCGCGGGCCCATACGAGCGGATGTACGCGTAGGAGCGCACGAAGACGCCGAACGGACCGTAGAAGCCCCGTACCTTGCCGATCGTCTTCGGCCGGTCGTAGTCGAGGCGGAACGCATCGCCGTCGGGGACGACAGCCGGCACGGGCAGGAACGGCTCGAGCCGCTCGCGGACGGCGATCGGCCCCCCGCCCGGCCCACCGCCGCCGTGCGGCTGCGAAAAGGTCTTGTGGAGGTTGAAGTGGACGATGTCGAAGCCCATGTCGCCCGGTCGCGAGATGCCGCAGACGGCGTTGAGGTTCGCGCCGTCGTAGTAAAGAAGGCCGCCGACCTCGTGGAAGATGGCGGCAATCTCCTCGATGTGCTCGTCGAAGAGGCCGAGCGTCGAGGGGTTCGTGAGCATGAGCCCGGCTGTCTCGCCGTCGACCAGCTCGCGCAGCTGGGCGACGTCGACGTTGCCGCGCACGTCGGTGGCGACCTTCTGCAGCTCGTACCCCGCCATGGTCACGCTCGCGGGGTTCGTGCCGTGCGCCGTGTCGGCGACGACCACCTTGCGCCGCTGCTCGCCCCGGTCGGCGAAGTAGGCGCGCATCAGCATCAGCCCGGTCAGCTCGCCCTGCGAGCCCGCCGCCGGCTGGAGGGAGACCGCGGGCAGGCCGGCGATCTCGGCCAGGATTTCTTGAAGGCGCCACATCAGCTCGAGGGCTCCCTGGGCGGCTTCCTCCTCCTGGAGCGGGTGCAGATCGCGAAAGCCGGGCAGGTTGACCACCCGCTCGTTCACCCGCGGGTTGTGCTTCATCGTGCAGGAGCCGAGCGGATAGAACCCCGTGTCGATGCCGAACGTCCGGGTCGCCAGCTCGCTGAAGTGGCGGACGAGCTCGGGCTCGGAGAGCTCGGCAAGCCGCGGCGGGCGAGAGCGGCGGAGCTCCTCGGGAACCTGCGGCACCGGTAGGTCGATCCGCGGGAGCGTCGAGGCCCGCCGTTCGGGTTGCGAACGCTCATAGATCAACTTCAAGCGGCGAGTGCCTCCGCGAGCCTGTCGATGTCGGCAGGCGTCCGCTTCTCGGTCACGCACACGAGCAAGGAGTCTTCCATGCCGGGGTAGTCGCGCTTGAGGGCGTAGCCGGGGTGGACGCCGCGCGCCCTGGCGGCTCGGATCGCCTCCTCGGCAGGCCGTCCGACCCGAACGGCAAACTCCTTGAATGTTGCCTGTTCGGGAAACAGAAGTGGTAGGGCGAGCCGCTCCTTCGCATAGGCGGCGAGTGCCATGCAGGTCTCCCCCAGCTCCCTGAGCCCCTGCGGGCCCAGCCACGAGAGGTGGACGAGCCCGGCGAGCGCGAGCAGCGTCTGGTTCGTCGTGATGTTCGAGGTCGCCTTCTCGCGGCGGATGTGCTGCTCCCGGGTCTGCAGCGTCAGCACATAGGCTCGCCGGCCGTCGACGTCGGTCGTCTCGCCGACGATCCGGCCCGGCATGCGCCGTACATAGTCCGAGCGCGCGGCGATGAAGCCGTAGTGAGGGCCGCCGTAGGCCTGGTAGTTGCCTGCCCCCTGCCCTTCGCCGATCGCGAGCGCGCACCCGTACGCGCCCGGCGCCTCGAGCACGCCGAGCGAGACCGGGTCGACGTGCGCGACGGATAAGGCACCGGCTTCGTTGGCGGCCGCGGCCAGGTCGGGCGCCGGCTCGAGGCAGCCGAAGAAGTTCGGCTGCTGGAAGATGGCACAGGCCGCATCGCGAGCTGCCTCGCCGAGCTCGTCCGGGTCGGTGACCCCGTTGCGGTGCGGCACGTCGACCACCTCGAGCCCGAAGCCCGGCGCGTACGTCTTCACGACCTGACGTACCTGTGGGCTCACCGTCTCGGCGAGGACGACGCGCGACCGTCCGGTCACGTGCTTCGCGACATAGCATGCGTCGGCGGCCACGGTCGCCCCGTCGTAGCCGGACGCATTCGACACGTCCATCCCGGTCAGCTCGCAGATCGCCGTCTGGTACTCGAAGATCGCCTGGAGGACGCCCTGGCTCATCTCCGGCTGGTAGGGCGTGTAGGCGGTAAGCAGCTCGCCGCGCGCTAGGACGGCGTCGACGACCGCCGGCACGTAGTGGTCGTAGATGCCTGCGCCGAGGAACGAGAGCTCACGGCCCGTGTCGACGTTCCGAGCGGCGAGCTGCTCGAGGTGGGCGACGAGCTCGGGCTCGGACAGGGCCGCCTCGAGCTCGAGCTCGCGCCGGAAGCGCACGCCCTCGGGGACGTCCCGGAAGAGCTCGTCGACCGACTCCACGCCGATCGTCGCAAGCATCTGCTCGCGGTCCCGCTCCGTGAGCGAGAGGAAGCTCACGCGGCGTTCACTGCTCGGCGACGAAGCTCTGGTAGGCCTGGGCGTCCATGAGCCCGTCAGCCTCGGCTGGATCGCTGAGCCGGATGCGGACGAGCCACCCTGCGCCGTAGGGATCCTCGTTCACGGTCTCGGGCTCTTCGACGGCCTTCTGGTTGACCTCGACCACCGTGCCCGAGAGAGGCGCGATCAGATCGGAGACGGCCTTGACAGACTCGACCTCGCCGTATGACAAGCCCGTGGCGATCTCGGCGCCCTCCTCGGGGGGCTCGTAGTGGACGAGCTCGCCCAGCGCGTCCTGGGCGAACCAGGTGATCCCGAGCGTCGCCTGTCCGTCCTCGAGGCGGGCCCAGTCGTGCTCGGAGTGGTAACGGAGCTCGTCGGGGTAGCTCTCGGCCGCGACCACTAGCGCTCCTTCGCCTCTTGCCGGTAGATGGGCTTCTTCACGACCTCGGCCCGCCTGGCGCGCCCTCGAACGTCGATCGTCAGCGTAGTGCCGGGCGCGGCGTGCTCCGCGGCGACGTAGCCCATGCCGATCCCGCGGTCGAGCATCGGCGAATGCGAGCCGGAGGTGATCTCGCCTCCCTCGGCGATCGTCATCCCCTGACGCGGGATCCCGGGCTCGGTCATCACGAAGGGCACCAGCTTGCGGCTCGGCCCCTCGGCCTTGATCCGGCGCAGCTCCTCGACCCCGGTGAACTCCTTGTCTAGCGCGCAGACCCAGGCGAGCCCGGCCGAGATCGCATCCGTGTCCGGCCCGATGTCGTTTCCGTGGAGCGGGTAGCAGACCTCGAGGCGGAGGGTGTCACGCGCGCCCAGCCCGCAGGGCTTCGCCCCGCGCTCGAGCACGATGTCCCAGAGAGCCTCGGCGTCATCGGCCATGACGGCCAGCTCCACCCCGGCCTCGCCGGTGTAGCCGGTCCGATTGACCATGCACTCGACGCCGCCGATCTCTCCCATCGCGAAGGTGAACGCCGGCGCGTCCTCAAGGCCGAGTCGCTCGAGCGAGCGGGACCCCTGGACTGCGAGCAGCGCGTACTCGTCCGAGACGTCGCGAACGTCCGCTCCCCGGTGCTCTCGCTCCTTGAGCCACTCGTAGTCGACCCCCTTGTTCGCAGCGTTCACGACGAGGAGGTAGCGACCCGGCTCGAGCCGGTACGCGATCAGGTCGTCGACTATGCCGCCGCGCTCGTTCGTCAGGAGCGTGTACTGGGCGCCTCCCACCTCGACGCGGTCGAGGTCGTTCGCGAGCAGCGACTGGAGCAGCTCCTGCGCCCGCGGACCCCCGACCTCGAGCTCCCCCATGTGAGAGACGTCGAAGATCCCGCAGTCCCCTCGCACGGCGCGATGCTCCGGAATGACGCCTTCGTACTGCACCGGCATCTCCCAGCCGGCGAAGGGCACCATCCGGGCTCCGAGCGCGAGATGGCGCTCGTAGAGCGGGGTGCGGAGAAGTGTCTGCATGCGACGCGGATGCTAATCAACGCCCGGAGGGCCGGCCCGAGCGAGAGCTGCCCGGAAAATCCCGGCCAGCCGCTCGATCACCCTGTCGACGACGGAGCGGCTGGCCAGGCCACTTGGCGGGCCTCGATGAGGACCCGCCGGGAGGGCAGGCTTTCTCTACCGCGGCGCGCGATTCCCAAACCGCGCCGGCCGGGACAGAGGTGTCTGGGTCAGTCGCGAAGGAACGAGGGCACTTCGAGCACGTCGTCGGGAAGCTCGAAGGCATCCTCCGCCGAGGGCCGTACCGCAGCCGGCTCCTCCGCGGGCCGCTCCTCGCGGCGGCGGCGCCGGTACCGCTCCGGACCGAAGCCCGTCGCGATGACGGTTACGCGCACCTCGTCCTTCAGCCCGTGGTCGATGACCGCGCCGAAGATCACGTTCGCGTTCTGGTCGGCGGCGCCGGTCACCACCTCGGCGGCCTCGTTCACCTCGAAGAGGCCCATCTCCGGACCGCCCGTGATGTTCAGGAGAATCCCGGTCGCGCCCTCGATCGAGGCCTCGAGCAGCGGCGAGGAGACGGCGGAGCGAGCCGCCTCGGCGGCGCGGTTCTCGCCTGCCGCCACTCCGATGCCCATCAGGGCCGAGCCGGCGTCGCGCATGATCGTGCGCACGTCGGCGAAGTCGAGGTTGACGAGGCCCGGAATCGTGATCAGGTCGGTGATCCCCTGGACGCCCTGACGGAGCACGTCGTCGGCCATCCGGAACGCGTCGACGATCGAGGTCTCCTTCTCGACCACTTGGAGCAGGCGGTCGTTCTCGATCACGATCAGGGTGTCGACGGTCTCGCGCAGGTCGCGAATGCCGACCTCGGCCTGCTCGGCGCGCCTGCGGCCCTCGAACGAGAACGGCCGTGTGACGACCCCGACGGTGATCGCGTCGAGCTCCTGCGCAAGCCGGCCGAGCGTCGGCGCAGCGCCGGTCCCGGTGCCCCCGCCCTCGCCGGCGGTGACGAAGACCATGTCCGCGCCCTTCAGCGCCTCCTTCAGCTCGTCCTTGCTCTCCTCCGCGGCTTCCTTCCCGACCTGGGGGTTCGCGCCGGCGCCAAGACCGCGCGTCGTCTCCGCTCCGATCTGGAGCTTCACGTCGGCGTCCGTCATCAGGAGAGCCTGCGCGTCGGTGTTAACGGCGATGAACTCGCAGCCCGTGAGCCCTGCGTCGACCATGCGGTTGACGGCGTTCGAGCCGCCTCCACCGACGCCGGCGACCTTCAGGACGGCGAGGAACTTCTGGGAGGGATCGCGTGTGCTCATCGTTGGCTAGACCTCAACCTGTAGTGGAGCATAGGGCAGGGCTCGGACAGAAGACCGCACCAGAGTACGCCGACCAAAACCGCATGTCAACCGGGATTTGCGTTCCTAACTCTAAAGGTCAACCATCGACTTGAGGGTTACTCCAAGGCAACCGGACGCTCAGGCAGGCTGACGTCCACATAGCGGGCGCCGGGTGCGAGGAGGCGCATGATGCGGCGTGCGACGGAAAGCTTGACCGCCATGTCCTCCAGCATGCCGAGCCGGATCTCGGTGCCCGTTCGCAGCACGAGCACCAGCTGCCCGTCCTGGGCGCGGGCGGCCCGCACGCTTCCGAGGAAGCGGGCGTCTGCGGTGAGGACTTGTCCGAGCGCGAGCGCGGGAAGCAGAGCCTCCTCCTCGGAGAGCAAGCCTCCGTCGGCAGGGACTTCGGCTCCGGCAACCCAGATCCGCGGCAGCGTCGAGCGCGACTCGTCCACGAGACGGCGAAGAACCCGGCCACGCTCGGAGACGAGCCATGCCTTAGACCCCGAGCGCAGGACGGCCACCGGGCGTTCCGCGGCGACGACGATGCGAGCCGTGTGCGGAAAGGCGCGGTCGTACGCTACGAGCCGGACATCCGGCAGCGCCGCCAGCCGCCGGTCGACAGCCTCGACGTCCACGGAGAGGAGGCTCTCGCCGGCGAGCGGAGCGAGTGCTCGGTCCACGCGCCGGACGACCGCCGGTCGCGCACCCGTCGCCTCGACGCGCTTGATCGCGAAAAGCGATGACTGGCGCGCACCGAAGTAACCGCCCGCCGCGAGCGCGAGGAGACCGAAGCCGACGAGGAGCCAACGGCCGGGAGGAAGCATCCGGACGAGCAGGGCAGGCAGCAACGGCTGCCCGGACCGGGCGGCGGACCGCTTGCGAGTCGCTGGCACGAGCCTCAGTTCGGCGTGGCGGTGGGAAGCCCTACAGCGTCTGGCCGGCGGCAGGCAGCTCTAGGCCGCCGAGGAGGCGGACCTCATGCTCGAGCTCGACGCCGAACTGCTCGAGAGCGCGGCGGCGAGCCTCGGCCATCAGCGCGAGGGCATCGAGCGCACCGGCGCCGCCCGCGTTCTCGATGAAGTTCGCGTGCCGCGGGGAGATCTGAGCGCCGCCGATCCGATGGCCTTTGAGCCCGCAGGCCTCGAGCATCCGACCCGCAGAGAGCTCGTGCTCCGGATTCTTGAAGACGCTGCCGAAGGTGCGCTTGTTTGTCGGCTGCGCGGCTTTCCGCTGTGCCTGGAGCTCCGCGACGATCGCCTTGACCTCCGCCGGCGGCCTCGGCCCGAGCCGGAACTCGACCAGCGCGACGACCTCGCCGTCACGTAGGCCCGAGCGCCTGTACTCGAGCCCTAGCTCGCTCGGGGTCCGCCACTCCGTTCCCTCGGCGGACACGACGAGAGCGCGCTCGAGGATCCGGCGCCAGTCGCCGCCGTAGGCCCCCGCGTTCATCTTCACACCCCCGCCGGCGGTACCGGGGATGGCGCAGGCGAACTCGAAGCCCCCGAGCCCGGCCGCACGCGCGCGGTGCAGGCAAACCGCGTTCGCGGCGCCGCCGCCGGCGACGAGCAGCTCGCCCTCCGTCGCGGCCTCGGCAAGCTCCCGGTCTAGCCGGAGGACGAGCGCGTCGACCCCCTCGTCGGCGGCGAGGAGGTTCGAACCGAGGCCGATTGTGACGACGGCGAGGCCGCGCTCGCGTGCGAAGCGCAGCGCCTCTTCGAGCTCGGCGAGCGATCGCGGCCGGGCGAAATGGCGCGCCGGACCGCCGATCCCGACCGTCGTGAAGCGCGCGAGTGCGACGTTCTCCTCGATTGCCAGGGCCAGGCTCATCCGAGGTCCTCGAGCAGAAGCGAAACGCCCCGGTCGACATCGCCGGCTCCGACGGTCAGCGCGACGTCGCCGGGCCTTGCGCGACGCGCCAGGAACTCCGCCCCCTCCTCCACGGTGGGAGTCCAGCCGACGGGCATCCCGGGCCGGACCTCTGCGAGCGCGTCCACCACGAGCTTGCCGGTCACCCCCTCGACCGGCTCTTCGCGAGCTCGGTAGATCTCCGTCACCGCAACGACGTCGGCCGAGGCCAGGGCCTTGGCGAGCCCGTGTGCAAGATGACGCGTGCGTGAATAGAGATGCGGCTGGAAGAGGACGAGCACGCGGCCGTCCTCGCGGCCTTCGCGCACGGCTGCGATCGTGGCGGCGATCTCGGCCGGATGGTGCGCGTAGTCGTCGAGCACCTCGACGCCCCCCGCTTCGCCCCGGTGCTCGAGCCTCCGCCCGGCGCCCGTGAACTCGGCGAGATGGGGGCGCGCCTCTTCCGCCGCCACTCCCGCCAGCTCGAGCGCAGCGAGCGCGGCGGCCGCGTTGCGGCGGTTGTGCTCGCCCGGCGCGGCGAGCTCGAAGTCGACCGGCTCGAGCTCGTCGCCGCGCACGACCTCCGGAACGTTGGCCAGCCAGCGCTCGAAGAGGTCTTCGACCTCAGCCCGCGACGCGAACTCCGAATGGTGGTCGAGGTCGACATTCGTGACGACCGCGATCTTCGGCCGCAGGTGCTCGATCGTCCGGTCCGACTCGTCCCCTTCGACGACGAGCCACCCGGAGCCTGCACGTGCGTTGCCGCCGAGCTGGGGTATCTCGCCGCCGATCAGGAACGCCGGATCGAGCCCGAGGCCGTCGAGGCAGAAAGCGATCATGCCCGCCGTCGTCGTCTTTCCGTGCGCGCCGGCGACGACGATCGCGTCCTGAAGCGAGACGAGCTCGGCGAGAAGCTCGGCGCGGCTCCGCCCAGCGACGCGGCCGGCAAAGGCGGTCGAGACGACGCATTCCCAGCTCTCCGGCGCGCCCACAGGCTCCGCCTCGACCGTGACGGGGATGCCCGCAGCCCGCACGTGCTCGAGGTAGGGCGTCTCGACGCGGTCCCAGCCTGCGACGTCCGCCCCCCACGCCTTCGCGACGACGGCGTAGCCCGAAAGCCCGGCGCCCCCGATGCCGACGAACCAGATGCGACGTCCCTCAAGAAGCGGCAAGCTCGATCAGCTCCCGAGCAATCTCCTCGGCCGCGTCGGGTCGTGCGACGCGCCGCATCGCCTCTCCCATCTCCTTCAACCGGTAAGCGTCGCCGAGCAGCGATCGCGCAAGGTCGGGCACGCGGCCGAGCTCTGACTCCGGCACGGCGATCGCTCCGCCCGCCCGCTCGAAGAAGCGAGCGTTCGCCGTCTGGTGGTCGGCCGTCGCGAACGGGTAGGGGACGAGGATCGCCGGCCTGCCGGCCGCGGCGACCTCCCAGACCGACCCGCCCGCACGGGCGAACACCAGGTCGGCGGCCGCGAGCGCCGCGCCGAACTCGTCGGTGAAGGCGAGGAGCCGGTACTCGTCCCGCCCGACGCGCGAGCGCAGACGCGCGTAGTCACGCTCGCCGCAGAGATGAAGCACCGCGGGGCCCGTCGCGCCGAAGCTCTCGACTGCGATGTCGTTGATGCTCGCCGCGCCCTGGCTGCCGCCGAAGACGAGCAGGACGCGGGCGCGCGGCGGCAGGCCGAAGGCCCGGCGCGCCTCCGCTCGGGCGGTTGGGCGCGAGCGCGCGGGGATCGGCCTTCCGGTCACGCGGTACTTGGGCCCGCCGCGGCCTTCGATCGGGAAGGCCAGGAACACGCGCTGCGCGAACGGGGCCGCGAGCCGGTTCGCGAGGCCGAGGTGGGCGTCGGCCTCCATCAGCGCCGCCGGGATCTCCAGCCTGGACGCGGCGTACACCATCGGCCCCGCGACGAAGCCCCCGCCGCCGAGGACGATGTCCGGCTCTCGCCGGCGAAGGATCCGGCGGCAGGCCCGCGGCGCCCGCAGCCCTCGGGCGAGCGCGCGTGCGAGCGCGGGGCCCGGCCGGCGCGGCAGCCCTGAGATCCGGAACGTGTCGAGCTCGAAGCCGGCCTCAGGAACGAGCCGCGCCTCGACGCGATCCGGCGACCCGGCGAAGGTCGTCGTCACGCCGTGCTCCGCGAGCGCCTCCGCGACGGCGAGCGACGGCAGCACGTGGCCTGCGGTCCCCCCGGCCGCGATCAGGCACCTGAGCCTTCGCTCGTCCGCCATGCCCTGCGATGTTAAGGAGGACGCCCACCGACGCGAGCGAGACGATGAGGCTCGAGCCGCCGTACGAGACGAACGGAAGGGTGATTCCGGTCAGCGGAGCGAGGCCGACGACGGCCGCGAGGTTGATCAGCGCCTGCCCGCAGACGAGGGTCGTCAAGCCGGCCGCGAGCCGCTTGCCGAAGGGGTCGCGGGAACGAAGCGCGACGCGCAGGCCGGCGTAGGCGAAGACCGCGTACGCGGCGATCACGAGGCTCGCGCCGAGCAGGCCGAGCTCCTCGCCGATGACCGCGAAGATCATGTCCGTGTGCGCCTCCGGGAGGTAGTTCACCTTGCCGACGCCTTGACCGAGCCCGACGCCGAGAAGCCCGCCCGAGCCGAGCCCGATCAGCGCCTGCACCGTCTGGAAACCTGCTCCCTGGGCGTCGTGCCAGGGATCGATGAAACTGAAGAGGCGCGCGCGCCGGTAAGGCTCGAGCCAGATCGCCGCGAACGCGAGCGAAGCCGCGATCGAGCCTCCGCCGGCGAGCACGCGCAGCGGCGTGCCGGAGACGAGCAGGATCGCGCCGAGAACTATCGAGATCGCGATCACCGTCCCCAGGTCCGGCTCGGCGAGGATGAGCGCACAGAAGGCGCCGGCCACCAGGCCGATCGGCTTGACGAGCTCGCCGAGGCTACGGGGCGCGGGCCGGCGGGCGAGATAGGAGGCGGCCCAGATCGCGAGCGCGAGCTTGGCGAGCTCCGAAGGCTGGAAGGTGAGCGCCCCGACCCCGAGCCAGCGGCGGGCGCCGTTCACCTCCTGGCCGACGACGAGCACCGCGAAGCAGGAGCCGATGCTCACGAGGAGCAAGGGCGGCGCGAGGTAGCGCAGAACACGGTAGTCCGTGCGTGAGGCGACCAGCAGCAGGACGATGCCGATGAGCGCGTAGATCGACTCCCGTTTGAGGTAGAAGCCGGGATCGCGGCCGCCGAGCGCGGCAGAGGCCGACGTTGCGCTGTAGACCATCACGAGCCCGAAGGCGGTCAGGCCGAGCGTGACGAGGACGAGGATGTGGGAGTCGAGCTGCCCCTTCCTCACAGAGCCACCTCTCTTACGATCCGCCGGAAGGCGTCTCCGCGCTCCTCGAAGTCGCGGAACTGGTCGTAGCTCGCGCACGCCGGCGAGAGCAGCACCACCTCGCCGGGCTTCGCGTTCTCGGCGGCCGACCTCACTGCGGCTTCGAGGTCGGCGCTCCGCTCGTGGTCGACTCCCGCAAGCTCGAGCGCCACGGCGATCTCGCCAGCGGCCTCACCGATCAAGTACACCCGCCTCGCCCGGCCGACGAGGGCGAGGGCGAGCTCTGTGTAGCTCTCTCCCTTGCCTCGGCCGCCGAGGATGACGTGCAAAGGCTCGTCGTAGGTGGCGATCGCTCGGAGCGCGGCCGCAGTGTTTGTCGCCTTCGAGTCGTTCACATAGCGGACGCCCCCGACCTCGCCGACGAGCTCGAGCCGGTGAGCCACCCCGGGGAATGTCTCGAGCGCCAATCCGATGCGGGCCTCGTCGGCCCCGGCAGCCCGCGCGGCGGCCGTGGCCGCAGCTGCGTTCTCGCGGTTGTGAGCGCCCGGGATGCGCGGCTCGGCCGGCAGCGGATCGCCCGCGTCGAACTCGACCCGCACGCCCTCACCCGGCACTTCGCCGAAGCCGCGCGGCAGGACGGCGGTGTCCTCGCCGCGCTGGTTCTCAAAGATCCGCAGCTTCGCCTCGCGGTAGGCGTCGAAGGAGCGGTGCCGGTCGAGGTGGTCGGGCTCGAGATTGAGGAGCACCGCGATCCGCGGCCGGAACTCGTGCACGTCCTCGAGCTGGAAGCTCGAAACCTCGCAGACCACCCAGCCGGCGTCTGCCCGTTCCTCTCCGTCGAGATCGCAGAGCGCGCGGCCGACGTTGCCGGCGACCGGCGCGCCGAGCATGACCCCCAGCAGCTCGCTCGTCGTCGTCTTCCCGTTCGTCCCGGTCACGCCGAGGATCGGATTCGGCAGCAGCCGCGAGCCGAGCTCGAGCTCGCTCCAGACGGGGATGCCCCGGCCCCGCGCAGCCCCGACGAGCGGCGCCTCGGCGGGCACGCCTGGGCTCTTGACGACGATCTCGACAGCATCGAGCAAACGCTCCTCCTCGGTCCCCAGGTGAACTTCGACGCCGGCCTCGGCAAGCCTGCCCGCGTCGACCTCCGCGGACGAGTCGACGCCGACCACCTCCACCCCGCGCCGCCGCAGGGCGAGGGCGGCCGCGTGCCCCGAGCGGGCGAGGCCGAGGACGAGGGTGCGCGACGGGAGGGTCAGCTCGGCGGCCTCAGCTCGCGACGGCGAACGCTCACGTCAACTCTCGAAAGCTGAGGTAGTAGCGGTAGTAGAGGGCGAACGCGGTCGCGCAGAGGATCGCGGCGAGGATCCAGAAGCGGACCATGATCTTCGTCTCGGACCAGGCCTTCATCTCGAAGTGATGGTGAATCGGGGCCATCAGGAAGATCCGCCGTCCCCAGTAGCGGAAGCTGAAGACCTGGAGGATCACCGAGAGCGCCTCGAGGACGAAGATGCCGCCGATCAGAAGCAGCAAGAGCTCGGTCTTCGTCATCACGGCGAAGGCGCCGAGCGCGCCGCCGATCGCCATCGAGCCCGTGTCGCCCATGAAGACCTCGGCGGGAAAGGCGTTGTACCAGAGGAAGCCGATCGCGCCGCCGATCAACGCCGCGCCGACGAGCGCCTGGTCGAGCGCCGCCGCATCCCTCACGTCGGGGGTGGGGCCAGACCGGATCCAGGTGACGACGTTGATGGCCGTGAACGTGATCAGCGCGATCATCCCGACCCCGATCGCGAGCCCGTCGATGCCGTCGGTGAGGTTCGCGCCGTTCGCGGCGCCGGCGATAACGAGGAAGAGGAGGACGAAGAAGCCGAACGAGAGCCCGATCCGCCAGTCGAGGACCGGCACGTAGACCGCCGTGGCCAGGCCGAGGTCGTGCACGACCCAGCCGACCCCGGCCGTGATCGCCGCGAGGAGAAGGAGCTTCCAGCGCCCGGCCAGGCCGAGTGAGCGGCGGTGCGTGACCTTGATGTAGTCGTCGAGGAAGCCGATCGCCGCGCAGGCGAGAGTCACGAAGAAGATCGTGAGCCCCGCCTCGGTGTAGCGGCTGAGGGCGAGGAAGGGGATCACCATCGCGAGCACCATCAGCAGCCCGCCCATGGTCGGCGTTCCCTGCTTGAAGGCGTGCCCGGCGGGCCCTTCCTCCCGAATGTGCTGCCCGAACTCGTTGCGCCGCAGGAACTCGATGAACTTCGGCCCTGCGAGGATCGAGATAGCCATTGCCAGGATCCCGGCCGCGAGGACTCGTTCCACTAGGCGCGCACCGCCGTCAGCGCTTCCGCAACCACCTCGAGCCCGACGGTCCGCGAGCCCTTCACGAGGACGACGTCGCCCGGCTGAACGAGCTCCTTGGCGGCGACGATCGCATCCTCCGCATTAGCCGCCCACCTCTTGATCGGCACTGGGCCCATGAGATAACCGCGCGCGAGCTCGCCGACCGCCAGGAGTGCGTCGATTCCAGCGACTGTTTGGGAGCTCGAAGCGACACGTGAGTGGAGGGCAGGCCCCTCGGGGCCGAGCTCGGCCATATCGCCGAGGATCGCGACGCGACGTCGATCGCCCGCGCGCTCGGACAGATGGGCCAGGGCGGCGATCATCGAGTCAGGGTTTGCGTTGTACGCGTCGTTGATCAACAGTCCCCCGCCAGGCAACTCGGTCTCCTCGCCGCGCCAGCGGGAGAGAGTCACTTGACTCGCGCCTGCCTGAGCCTTGTCGAACGGAAATCCCAGTGCCCTGTAGGTGTGCAGAGCGACGAGAGCGTTCTGCGCCTGATAACGAGCGGTGAAGGGGAACTCCAAGTCGACTTCGCCGTCACCGACCGCAAAACGG
The DNA here is from genome assembly GCA_036001625.1 of Gaiellaceae bacterium. GTDB lineage: Bacteria > Actinomycetota > Thermoleophilia > Gaiellales > Gaiellaceae > VAXT01. Next base: position 11,825 of record DASYUD010000042.1, on the reverse strand, counting down.
ACGCGAGCGCCAAGGGCCGCCGGTTCGAACGCCACAACCTCGTCCGGATAGAAGCGACGGATCTCAATGTCGTCTCGCGCCAGATATGGCTCGAGCAACGGCTCGTCCGGGACGATCGCGACCCCGCCCTTCGGCAGCGACACCACGACCTCGGCCTTGGCCTCCGCGACTCGCTCGAGGGTGCCGAGCAGCTCGAGGTGCACGAGGCCGATGGTCGTGATCACGCCGATGTCCGGCCGCGCGACCGCGCAGAGCTCGGCGATCTGGCCTACACCGCGCATGCCCATCTCGCAGACGACGATCTCCGTGTCCGGCTCGATCCGCGTCAGCGTCAACGGGAGCCCGATCTCGTTGTTGTGCCCGCCCTCTGCGGCGACCGTCCTGGCATGCGGGCGGCAGAGGGCGGCGAGGATGTCCTTGGTCGAGGTCTTGCCCGTCGAGCCGGTGATGCCGACCACGCGCGCCGAGCATCGCGCCCGAACCGCGCTCCCCAGCGCGGCAAGCTCCGAGAACGCGTCTTCGGGGACGAGGATCGCCGCGGCTCCGCGCGCAAACGCGTGCCGGGTGTAATTGGCGCCGTCGCCGATCGCGAAGAAGAGGTCTCCCTCGTCAATCAGCCGCGAGTCGATCTGCACGCCGGTCACCTCGTCCGCCCACGGCGCCGCGTCGAGCTTGCCGGGGCAGAGGACGGCGATCTCGTCGACGGCGAGGGGTATCACGCCGCGGCTCCGAGCCTGCGGAGGGCTTCCCGAGCCACCGCTCGGTCGTCGAAGGGCACGGTCCGGTCTCGGAACTCCTGGCCCTGCTCGTGACCCTTGCCGGCGATGAGGACGACGTCGCCCGGCCGCGCCTCCTCGATCGCGCGCGCGATCGCACCGCGCCGGTCCGGCACGACCTCGAGCTCTGCCTCGGCGCCCGCGACGATCGCGTCGATGATCGCCCGCGGGTCCTCTCTGCGAGGGTTGTCGGAGGTGACGATCGCGAGATCGGCGAGCTCCCCGGCAATCCGCCCCATGACCGGCCGCTTCTCGCGGTCACGGTCGCCGCCGCAGCCGAAGACGCAGATGAGTCGCCCCGAATCGAGCTCGCGCGCCGCGGTGAGGGCATTCTCGAGCGAGTCGGGCGTATGGGCGTAGTCGACGAGCACGACGAACGGCTGCCCCTCGTCGACGGCCTCGAAGCGCCCCGGCACTCCTTCGAGCGCCGCGATTCCGCGGGCGATCGCCTCGTCGTCGATGCCGAGAAGCCTCGCCCCCGCCATCGCGGCGAGTGCGTTCTCGACGTTGAAGCGGCCCGGGAGCTTCAGGTCGATGCCCTCGAGCGCCGCAGGGCGCAGGGCGGCGTCCTCAGCCGAGCCGTACGTCAATGCGTCGGGCCGGTCGGCGGCCAGACGGCGGCCCCAGGGATCGCCGACGTTGATCGCGGCCGGCGGGCGGCCTTCGAGGAAGAGGCGCCGCTTGGCCTCGAAGTACGCCTCCATCGTGCCGTGGAGGTCGAGGTGGTCCTGGCTCAGGTTCGTGAAGACGAGGCAGGCGAAGCGGGTGCCGTCGAGTCGTCTCAGGTGCGAGCCGTGCGAGGTCGCTTCCATCGCACAGCTGAGGTGGCCCGCGTCGAGCATCTCCCGAAAGGTGCGCTGGAGGTCGATCACCGCAGGCGTCGTGCGAATCGCGGGCCGCCGCTCGCCGCCGACGCGGCACTCGATCGTGCCGAGCAGGCCGGGTCGCCTGCCGGCCGCCTCGAGTATCGAATGGAGCAGGAACGCGGTCGTCGTCTTCCCGTTCGTGCCTGTGACGCCGGCGACCTGGAGCTCGTGGGTCGGGTGCCGGAAGAACTCCCCGGCCGCGATGGACATCGCCTCCCTCGTATCGGCGACGACGAGCTGGGGCACGCGCGAGGCGACCGGACGCTCGACGACGAGCGCGCTCGCGCCCCCCTCGACCGCCCGCTCGGCGAGCTCGTGGCCGTCGAAGCGCTCGCCCCGAACGCAGAAGAAGAGCGCCCCCGGCCGGACGGCGCGGGTGTCGTATGCGAGATCCTCGATCTCGACCTGGGCGTCCCCCACGATCTGGCTCGGCGAGAGAGTCTGTGCGAGGCGTGAGAGGTCCACGGGACCGCCGCGAGCGTACCAATGTGCCCTGCTGGCCCTCGGTGTCTGGTCAGGGAAGCGGAGTTCCCCGGTTTCCTGACGCGTTGCCGACGGTGCGCAGGCCGGGGGGACAGTGTTCGACACACGGCCCGCCGGCTGGAGCGCCGCCGGCGGCGCGAGGCGGCCCGGAGCCCGGCTCCGCCGGGCGGGAGGGCCGCCGGTCAGGGAAGCGGAGAGTCCGGGGGTATTTCCAAATATTGGAGATCGAAGCGGGCGATCTCCTGGAAGGCGGGGGCTGCGACGACTCCGCCCCAGATCGAGGCTTGCGGCTCGTCGATGGTGACGAGGATGACGACGCGCGGCCGCGTCGCGGGCACGATGCCGACGAACGAGGCGACATAGCGCGAGGTCGAGTAGCCGCCGCTCGGGTCCGGCTTCGCCGCGGTGCCCGTCTTGCCGGCGACCTCGTAGCCGGGCAGCTTCGCCTCCTGGCCCGTGCCCTCCAGCACGACGTCGCGCATCATGCTGAGCACCTGCCCGGCGACCCGCGGCGCGAGGACACGCCGCGAGGGAACCGTCGGCCGCCCGCCCGCTCCGATCCGGTCGACGAAATGCGGTCGGAGCCAGACGCCCTCGTTCGCGACGGTCGCGTACGCCGCGGCCATCTGCACAGGCGTCACCGCCACGCCGTGACCGATCGGCAGCGTCCCGATCGTCGAGCCCGACCAGCGCGCAAGCGACGGGATGATGCCCGGGCTCTCGCCGGGGAAGTCGATGCCAGTCCGGTGCCCGAAGCCGAAGCGCCCGATCCAGTCCGAGAGACGCTGCGAGCCAAGCTTCTCGGCGAGCGTGATCGTGCCCACGTTCGACGATTGCGATAGGATCTCGTCCACGGTCAGCCGCTCGGTGCCGCGCGGGTGCGCGTCGCGGATGACCCGGTCGGCGACGTGGATCTCGTACGGGAGCGTGAACGCCGTGCGCGGCGTGACGAGCCCTTCCGAGAGCACGGCGCTCACGGTCACGATCTTGAAGGTCGAACCCGGTTCGTACGTGTCCGTCACAGCCCGGTTGCGCTGCAGGTCGCGCGGGATGATCGGGAACTGGTTCGCGTCGTAGCCGCGCTCGACGGCCATGGCCAGGATGTCCCCGGTGCGCGGGTCGAGCACGATCGCCGAGGCGCTCTTCGCGTGCCATCGGTCGAGAGTGCTCCGCAGGACGGCCTCGGCCTGAGCCTGGATCGTGTGGTCGATCGTGAGGTAGACGTCCTGCCCCTCGTGCGCAGCGGTCGACTCGAGGACGCTGATCGCGCGCCCGGAGGGGTCACGGACGACGGTCTCGCTCCCCGGCTTCCCTGAGAGCTTTCGCTCGAGCCCCAGCTCCAGTCCGGCGAGGCCGTGGTTGTCCGTACCGGCGTAGCCGACGACCTGCGCGGCCACGTGGTTGAGCGGGTAGACGCGCTGCTCCTCCGGGATGAAGCCGAGGCCGACGATGCCCATCCGCTTCAGGGCTGCCGCCCGCGTGGGATCCGCCTTGCGCACGAGGTAGACGAAGCCGCGCGAGCGGTCAGAGAGAAGCTGCTGCATCTCCGCCGGGTCGACGCGGAGCGCGTGGCCGACGACGGCCGCCAGGGCCTCCGGGTCACGGACCTGTCGCGGGTTCGCGTAGACCGACGTCGCCTGTCGGCCGACAGCGAGCTGAACGCCGGTGCGGTCGTAGATCCCCCCGCGGCCGCCCGGGTCGACGAGCGTCGCCCTGTGCTGGCCGTCGGCGAGGCGCTCGAAGCTCCCCGCACGCACTCCCTGGAGCCAGGCGGCTCGGGCGAACATCGCCGCGAACGCGACCGCGAAGACGGCCAGAACCAGCCTGATTCGGCGGTTTGCCAGCTTCATCGCCGCAGGTCGAGGTACGTCGAGTCCTCGGGCCCCGCGGGAGTCAGCCCGAGCCGGCCGCTTGCGAGCGTCGCGATCCGACCCGAGGCGGCCCGCGCCGCGATCTCCGAGGAGAGCTCGGCGTTGTCGGCGCGCAGCTGCGTGCGCTCGCTGCCGAGACCGTCCAGGCGAACGTTGAGCCGTAGGACGGCGACGTTCAGGGCGACGACGCCCGCGAGCAAGACCGCGACCGCGCCGATCCAGAAGACGCCGCCGGCGATCCGCCTGCGCGGCGCTGGGCGAGGGGCGGGCTTGGGCTTGGGCTTCGCCTTCGGGCGCGGGCGCGCCCGGACCGGGGCAGGCTGGGCCCGGGCAGTGGCGGCGCGGCCCATGGGGCTAGCTCTTGACCGCTGCGCGCAGCCTCGCCGAGGCGGCACGCGGGTTGAGGGCGAGCTCGCGCGGGGCGGGCCGGATCGCCTTCCGGTTCAGGCGCCGCAGCTCGGGCTCGCGGCCGCAGACGCAGATGGGGAAATCCGGAGGACAGACGCAGCCGCGCTCAAGCTTCTGGAAGAAGCGCTTGACGATCCGGTCCTCGAGCGAGTGGAAGGCGATCACGGCGAGGCGGCCGCCGGGCCGCAGCATCTCGAGTGCGGCCGGCAAGGCTTCCTCGAGCTCGCCGAGCTCGTCGTTGACGGCGATTCGAAGCGCCTGGAAGACGCGTCTTGCCGGATGCCCGTCGCCGAAGCGCGCGGGGGCGGGTATCGCCGAGCGGATGATCTCGACGAGCTCGCCGGTTCGCTCGATCGGCCGTTTGCGCCGCTGCCTGACGATCGCCCGCGCGATCTGCTTCGCGTAGCGCTCCTCGCCGTAGCGCTGGAAGATCGTTGCCAGCTCGCGCTCCTCGGCGTCATTGACGAGGTCGCTCGCGGAAAGGTCGGCGGTCGGGTCCATCCGCATGTCGAGCGGCGCGTCGACGGCGTACGAGAAGCCGCGCTCGGGCCGGTCGAGCTGCATGCTGGAGACGCCGAGATCGAGCAGGATCGCGTCAGCGCGAACGCCGTTCTCGGCCAGCTTGTCGAGGACGACCGAAGCCTCGCCGCGCAGGAACCGCGCCTGAGCTCCCGCATGCCGCCGAAAGCCCTCGAAGTAGGGCCGCACGGTCGGGTCGCGGTCGATCGCGATGAAGCGTCCTTCGCCGCGGAGATCGGCGGCGAGGATCGCCGCGTGGCCGCCGGCCCCGAAGGTGGCGTCGACGACGGTCTCCCCGGGGCGGATCGCCAGCAGCTCCCGCACCTCCTCGGCGAGGACGGGAACGTGATCAGTCGAGTCGTGTCGTTGCAAGACGTTCGGCAACATCTTCTGCGCTCCCTTCGACCTCTTTCAGCTCCGTGCGCCACGAGGCGCCGTCCCAGATCTCGAGATGGTCCCGCATCCCGGCAACGACGACGTTGCGGCTGAGCCCCCCGTGCTGGATCAGGGCGGCCGGGATCATCACGCGCCCCTGGCGGTCGAGCTCGGCCTCGGTGGCCCCGGCGAAGAAGAACCGCTGCACGCGCCTCGCCTCCTTGCTGAAGGGGCCGAGGCCGGCGAGCCACGACTCCACCAGCTGCTCCCAGTCCCGCCGCGGGTAGGCGTAGAGGCAGCCTTCGAGGCCGCGCGTGACGACGAGACCGCCTGCGAACGTCGCCCTGAACTTTGCCGGGAGCGTGAGGCGGTTCTTGTCATCGAGTGTGTGCTCGTACTCGCCAAGGAGCATTTTCGGGGCCTGACTGGGTTTCCACTTTCCCCCACTCTAAACCACAGTGGTCCACCACGCAAGCCCAGTGGACCATATTGACCTAGTCCTAGAGCCGCAACTGCCCCTCGTAGGCGCCGCGGCCGGTCATCGCGGCCGCTCCGCAGCGTGAGGCGAGCGCGAGGGCTTCCTCGACTTCGTCGCCGCGCGCCAGCGCGAACGCCAGTCCGGCCGCAAACGAGTCTCCGGCCCCGTACGCGTCGGCGATCGGGCCTGGGAGAGGTGCCGGCGCGTAGGTGCCCGTCCGCCCGCCCGAGACGAAGCTCCCACCCTCCTGCCCCCTCGTCGAGACGATCAGCCTTGGCTCCGGATCGATCTGGCCCGGCTCGTAGGCCTCCTCCGGGTCGTGTCCACTGCGGACGAGCGCGTCGAGCTCGACTCCGGCCTCGACGAGCGTCGGCAGCTCGCGCGCGGTGGCGACGAGAACGCGGGCCTGCCGCGCGGCTCGCAGCGCCCCGGGGTCGCCGGCGCTGAAGTAGACGGCGTCGATGCCGGCCAGCTCCTCCCAGGGAAGAGGGTCGCTGCGGTACGGGTGGAGCTTCGGCCCGAGCAGCGTGATCGTCCGCTCGCCGTCCGCGTCGAGATAGGTCAACGCCTGCCGCTGCGGCTCCTCGCGCACCACCGAATGGACGCTCAGGTCGAGGTGCTCCAGGCCTTCGCGGACGAGGCGGCCGACCTCGTCGTTTCCGACCGCCACGAAGAAGTCGGCCTTCCCGGCGAGCTTCAGGAGCTGCACAGCCGCGACCGCGCCGCCGCCCGCCGGCTCGAGCCAGCTCGCCGAGGCATGGACGATCTCGCCCTGCGTCGGCACGCGCTCGACCTTGGCGAAGCGAACCCACTCGACGTGGCCGACGACTCCCGCCCGCACGCGCCGAGTCTCACACTTCGCGCCGCCCGCGCGTTAGAGAAGATGATGGGCCTCGTGCATCCGCCGCCGTTTGAGCGCTTCTACGACGAGCACCGCGACGCCGTCCTGCGCGAGCTGCGGCGGCGTCTCGGGCGGGATGCGGCGGACGACGCCTACCAGGAGACCTTTCTGCGCGCCCTCCGTGCCTACGGGCGACTCCGCCACGCCGAAAACCTGCGCGCCTGGGTGCTGACGATCGCGCGCCGGGTGGCGGTCGACCAGCACCGTCGCCGAGAGGCGCCGCCTTCGGCGCCCGAGCCTTCAGATGACTCACGCCCCGCCTATGCCGAGCTCGGCGAGCTCGCCGACGGCCTGCCGCGCAAGGAGCGCGCGGCGGTCGTGCTCCGCTACGGCTACGACCTCTCCTACTCCGCCATCGGCGCCGCGCTCGGCTCGAGCGAGCAGGCCGCGCGCCAGGCGACCTCGTCCGGTGTCCGCCGTCTAAGGAGGATGCAATGAGCGTCTCCACCACCCTTGACCACCGTTTTCGCGAAGCCGCCGCCGCGGCAGGCCTGCTCGACGTCGCCTACGACGTCGCCGACTCTCCGGTCGGGCCCCTCCTCGTCGCTGCGACCGATCACGGGCTCTGCCGGATCTCCTTCGATCCCGAGCCCGAGCGGGAGGCCGAGGAGCTCGCCCGCATGTTCGGCGCCAAGGTGCTGAGGGTGGGCAAGCCGGTTGACGGCGTGCGCCGGCAGCTCGACGAGTACTTCGACGGGAAGCGGACGCGCTTCGAGCTCCCTGTCGACCTCCGCCCGTCGGCGCCGTTCAGTCGTCGCGTTCTCCAGCGGCTCGCGCGTGTCCCGCACGGCGAGGTGACGACCTACGGCGCGCTCGCCCGCGCCGCGGGCAACCCGCGCGCGGCCCGCGCGGTCGGCACGGTCATGAACCGCAACCCGATCCCGATCGTCCTGCCGTGTCACCGCGTCATCGGCGCAAACGGTGCGCTCGTCGGCTACGGCGGCGGGCTCGATCGCAAGCGCCAGCTTCTCTCACTGGAAGGATCGCTCGGCATTGACATTCAGTAAGAGTAAGCCTAGACTTACCGTAAGCTATGGCTTACGCAAGTGCTATGGACGCGCTCGGCGATCCGACGAGACGTCGGATCTTCGAGCTTCTTCGGGCCGGGCCGCGGGCCGTCGGCGAGCTCGCCGGCGAGCTCCCGGTTAGCCGACCTGCCGTCTCGCAGCACTTGCGGGTGTTGAAGGAAGCCGGGCTCGTGACGGAGCGGCGGGAAGGCACGCGCCGCATCTACCGGCTCGATCCGGACGGGCTGGGCGAGCTTCGCGCCTACTTCGACAGGTTCTGGACGACCGCGCTCGCAAGCTTCGAGGCGGCCGTCGAACGCAACGGAGAGGAGAAGGGATGAGCACGCAGGAGACAGGGCTCGTGATCCAGAAGTCGGCCGTCGTCGCGGCGCCGCCGGAGAAGGCCTTCGGGGTCTTCACCGAGGGCATTGCGACGTGGTGGCCGATCGAGACGCATTCGGTGCAGGCGATGGACAAGGACACCGGAGCCCCGGAGACGGTCGTCTTCGAGACCGGGCCCGGCGGCCGGGTGTACGAGCGGATGACCAATGGCGAGGAGGCGCACTGGGCGAACGTAATCGCGTGGGAGCCTCCACACCGGCTCGTGCTGGAGTGGAAGGTCAACCCCGACGCCGTGGCACCGACCGAGATCGAGGTGCGCTTCACCCCCGAGGGCGATGGCACGCGCGTCGACCTCGAGCACCGCGGCTTCGAAGCCCTCGGCAAGGACGCCGAGAAGGCCCACGCCGATTACTCCGGCGGCTGGCCGGCGGTGTTCCAGGACTACGTCGAGACGGTCGGCAAGTAGGAGACGTAGCGCAAGCCCGGATCGTCGAGGTCCGGGCTTGTTGCTTTTCGGCAAAGCGGGTACGTATTAAGGACCGATGCGCCTCGCGGTCGTCGCACTCGTTCCGATCACGCTCCTCGTCGCCGCCTGCGGGCCCGCGAGGGAATCGGCCCCGGCAGCCGACGAAGCCCAACCGCGGGAGATGACCATCTCGCTTGAGGACGTGACGACGAAGATCGTCGGCGCCACGCCGAAGCAGGGGACGATTCTGCGCGAGATCCTCGCCGGGCTCGGGCGCGACACACGTATCCGGTCCGTGGACGTGAAACCGGCGGGAAAGGAGTGGGATTCAGATCCCGATTCCGTGGCCGTCGATCCGCACGTGGCGCCCGGCCAGGCTGTCCGCGGAGCGTGGGAGGCCTGGCTCCTGGGGAACGCCTTCTCCGACCGTTCGCGTGCGATCCATCTCCAGCGGGTGACGGCGCTGTTCATCAACGGCGAAGGCGATTCGTCTCTCGACGTCGGCGATCCGGTCTTGCCCCGCGACCCGGTCAGCGCCGACGCGCTCTCGCAGGAGGTCGTCTCCGGCGCCAAGAAGAGCCTTGCGCGACTGGTCGAGCTCGAGCTTCTCCACCCGAACAACTACGCCGTCTACGTCAAGCTCCAGGTCGACGATCCGGCGTCCTTTCTCGACCACCGCGCGCCTGTCTTCTTCTCGACCGTTCAGATGCCGGACGCGGCCCGCTACGACGGGCTCTTCATCGAAGTCGTGGACGCGAAGGGGAAGCTCGCCTGGTCGTATTCGCTCGCGGTATCGGAAGACGGTGGAGAGACTTCGTGGGGATACAACCGACCAGAGCTCGCGGGCTGCGATCCGATCCACACTTTCGGAGGGCCCCCGAACAGACCACCGCGTCCGCCCTGCCCGGCCGACGAGGTCGATTTCAACGTCGAGACCGTCGCGCCCTCGGACGTGACGACGGAGATCGTCGGAGGGACGCCGAAGCAGAGAGCTGTCCTGCAGGAGATCCTCTCCGGCCTCGGCCCGACTCGGCTGGAATCGGTCGAGGTCGTGTCCGACGTCGAGGAGGCGTGGGGTGCTCCTCCGGACGCCGTCGGATTCGATGCCAAGGCTCGGAAGGTGACGCTTACACACACTGGCAGGCCTGGCTCGTCGGCGACGTGTTCGGTCGGCTGTCTCTCGAGCTCGGCCTCCCGCCCGTGGCGTACGTCGGCGACATCGTCGGCGACAACGGCGACCAAGCGGGCGGATTCGACTTCTCGACGGATCGTTCGAAAGCTCCCTCCACGCGCGCGGAAGCGGACGAGGCCCTCCGGCCCGCGAAGGGCCGGCGAGTCCTCGACACCGGCGCGGGCTACTGGGTGCGTCCGGACCTCGTCGAATGCTCACCGTATGCCTACTTTGGGGGGCCCTACGGCGGCGAGATGGAGCCAGAGCCGCCGCCTCCGCCTTGCCCCGCTAAGTGAGCAGGCGCGTGAGGCCGGAGGCGCGGATCGCCTGCAGGAACTTCCGGCCACGGAAAGCGTTCTAGTTGAGTAGTGACCCGGTGGGCCTCAGACGCCGCCCTCTTCAGCGCAGTCACGGTTCTCGCTAGCGCCTGCGGCGCGCGAACAGAGCCGGCGAGCAACCCGCAGGATCCGGAGCGGTCGGGTCCGGTCGTGGCGAGGGTCGGCGAGGACGTCGTTACCGCCACGCAGATCGGAACGCTCCTCGACGAGGCGAGACGGAGCTTTCGGGCTCGCGGACGATTGTTCCCCGCCGAAGGCGATCCCTATTACGCCGACTTGCGGGACGAAGCCGTTCGATACCTCGTCGAGCGCCGTCTGCGCGAGCAACTGGCAGAGCAACTCGGAGTCGATGTTTCCGAGGCGACGCGAAACGACGGGCTCGACTTCGAGACCTACCGGGCGATCTCCCGCTCCAGGGAGTCGGACGAGACCGTCCGCGAGGCGCTGGCGAGATGGCAGAAGGTGCTGGAGGGGCAGTTCGAGCAGGTCACGTACGCCTCGGGCTATCGTCCGGCCGAGCATCGGCGCTCGATTCCGCCCGAGCTACGGAAGCTTCCCAAACCGAGGGCTTCATGCGATCTGAAGGACGGCATGTACCCGTACCTCGTTGCGCGTGCACACGGCTGTCTAGACCCCGGCGACGAAGACGTGAGGTACATCTTCCCTCCGTGTCCGGAGATTCCGGCCAGAGCCTGGGGCGGGTTCACCGCCGCTGAGGCGGACAGCGGCTATTCGGACTACGTGACCTCGGGGACTGCCGGCCACGATTTCTTCGAGCCCCTCACAACGAACCGGGAAGACCTCGCGTCCGAGGCCGATCCCGAAGGTCCTGAATGTCAGGACTTCCCCGGCGATTCGGAGATTTCGGTCGGAGACGTTGGCTTCCGCTCGATGCCCGCTCCCTGATCAGTTAGTCCCCGAGCAAGCAGTAGCCGACGCCCCAGACGTTCCGGACGTACGGCGGTTGCCCGGGCCTCGCGAGGCGGCGGCGCAGGCGCGAGGCGTGCGAATCGAGCGTCCGCGTCCGGCCGAGCGAGCGGAAGCCCCAGACGTCCCGCAGGAGCTCCTCCTTCGTGAACACGCGGCGGGGGTCGCCCGCGAGCTTCACGAGCAGCTCGTACTCCTTCCCGGGCAGCGTGACCCGCTCGCCCGCGACCGTCACGCGCCTCGTCGCGTGGTCGATCTCGATCTCCCCCGCCTCGAGCCGCTGCGCCGAGGGCGGCGCGGCACGCCGCAGGACGGCACGGATGCGGGCGACCAGCTCGTCGTAGTAGAAGGGTCGACCGATCCCATCTTTGTTCTTGGCTAGGTGAAGCGGCTGACGGCGCAGCACCGGCACGACGCCGTCGCAGGTGAAGCTCTCCACGACCTCGGGCCGGACGTGCGGCTCCAGCACGTAGCCGCCTACGAGCAGCAGGTCGTTGTAGAGGCCGGGATGTTCGGGCAGATGCTCCGAGTCGATCCGGTGGAGGGTGAAGCTCTCGAACAGGCGCAGCAGGACGGCGCGCAGCGCCTCGATTCCAGCCGCCTCCCTGACCTCGCCCACGATCGCGGCGCGCGCATCGGCCAGGAAGCGCAACATCTCCTCCTCGGCGTCGTGGAGCGCACCCTGGGCGACGATCTCGTTCCGCCGGAGCCGGAGCCGCTCGACGCTCGCGCTCGCGTCCTCCTGCTCAACGAGCAGTTCGAGGCGCTGCTGCGACCAGTCCTCGGGGTCAAGGTGGCCGTCCTGGTAGTCGCGGCGCACCCGTGTAAGCCGCCTGACCGTCTCCGCGAGCCTGTGCTCCGCCTCGCCCAGCAGCGCCTCCACCCCGGCGAGTTCGT
>DASYUD010000041.1:0-92668 GCA_036001625.1 Gaiellaceae bacterium | reverse complement strand
CGGCTACCTCGGCGTCTACCACGACGTCACCGAGCTCCAGCGCGCTCGCCAGGAGGCGGAGGCGGCGACGCAGGCGAAGAGCGCCTTCCTCGCCACGATGAGCCATGAGATCCGGACGCCGATGAACGCCGTGATCGGTATGACCGACCTCCTGCTGGGCACCGAGCTGACGGGCGAGCAACGCGAGTTCGCCGAGGTCGTCCACTCGAGCGGCGACGCGCTGCTGCACGTGATCGACGACATCCTCGACTACTCGAAGATCGAGGCCGGCAAGCTCGACCTCGAACGGGAGCCGTTCAGCCTGCGCGAGTGCGTTGAGGGAGCGCTCGACATCGTGGCGCCGCGCGGCTGGGAGAAGGGGGTCGAGCTCGGCTGCCTCATCGACGAGGCCGCGCCGGCGGGCATCCTCGGCGACGAGGCCCGCCTGCGCCAGGTGTTGCTGAACCTGCTCTCGAACGGCGTCAAGTTCACCGAGGCGGGCGAGGTCGTCGTCTTCGTCAACGCCGAGGCGACGGGATCGGGCTCGTACCGGCTCGAGCTCTCGGTGCGCGACACCGGGATCGGGATCCCGCCGGACCAGATGGACCGGCTCTTCACCTCGTTCAGCCAGGTGGACGCGTCGACGACGCGCCGTTTCGGCGGTACGGGGCTCGGCCTCGCCATTTCCAAGCGGCTCGTGGAGCTGATGGGCGGCACGATCTCGGTCGAGAGCGAGCAGGGCAGCGGCTCCACCTTCCGCATCTCGCTCCCGGTCACCGCGGCCGAGGTGCCGAGCCCGATTCCCCTCGCCGAGGAGGGCCTGCCGCAGCTGGCCGGCAAGCGGATCCTCGTCGTCGACGACAACGCGACGAACCGGGAGATCGTGACCCGGCACGCGCGTTCGTGGGGAATGGAGCCGGTCGCGGTCGAGCTCCCCTCGGAGGCTCTCGCGCTCGTCGCGGCCGGCGAGCTCTTCGACGTCGCCGTGCTCGACATGATGATGCCGGAGATGGACGGGCTCGCCCTGGCCGGAGAGATCCGTAGCCGGCGGAGCGAGCAGGAGCTGCCGCTCCTGCTGCTGACCTCGCTCGGCCGCTTGCCGGAGGTCCAGTCGGCCGGCGTCTTCTCGGCCCAGCTCGCCAAGCCGCTCAAGGCCTCGCAGCTCTACAACATGCTCCTACAGCTGCTGACCGCGGGCGAGGCAAGAGAAGACACGGCCGGGGCCACGACGGACGGCAAGCCGAAGACGTCGTCGCCCTTGCGGATCCTGCTCGCGGAGGACAACCCGATGAACCAGAAGGTCGCCCTCCGCTTCCTTGAACGGCTCGGCTACAGCGCCGATGTCGCAGCGAACGGGCTCGAGGTGCTGGCAGCGCTCGAGCGGAAGCCCTACGACGTCGTCCTGATGGACGTGCAGATGCCGGAGCTCGACGGCCTCGACGCCACCCGCCGGATCTGCGAGCGGTGGCCGCTGGACAGCCGCCCCCACATCATCGCCATGACCGCGAACGCGCTACCCGAGGACCGCGAAGCCTGCTTCGCCGCCGGGATGAACGACTACGTGGCGAAGCCGATCCGAGCCGACGAGCTAGCGGTGGCGCTGAAGCGCGCGAGGCCGCTCCGGAACGGTGCCGCCGGTTCGGCCGAGACCCGGCCCAGCCTCGACGCCGGCGCGCTCCAGAACCTGCGCAACCTCGGCGGCGACGACTTCCTCCGCGAGGTCGTCGAGGCCTTCCTCACGGATGCCCCGGCGCTGATCGCAAGCCTCCGGAGCTCGCTCGAGCAGCAGAACGGCGAAGAGCTCCGCCGGGCCGCCCACACGCTGAAGTCGAACGGCGCGACGCTGGGGGCGGAGGAGTTCGCGGAGCTCTGCCGCGCGGCCGAGCAGCAGGTCAAGGCCGGCCGCCTCGACGACCTCTCGCAGCTCGTGGACCGGATCGAGCAGGAGTTCCCGCCGCTCCGGGACGCCCTCAACTCCCTCCGGTCGGAACCGGTCTCGTGAGCGCTCCCGCTCCCCCGACCGGCACGATCCTGATCGCCGATGACAACCGCGTCAATCAGCTCCTGCTCGGCCGCGGCCTCGAGCAGGAGGGCCACACCGTCGTCTTCGCCGAGCACGGCGGCGAAGCGCTCGAGCTCCTGCGGCAGCAGCACTTCGACCTGATGCTGCTCGATGTCCTGATGCCTGAGCTCGACGGCTACGGCGTGCTCGAGGAACTGAAGCACGACCCGCATCTCCGCGACATCGCTGTGGTCGTGACGTCGGCGCTCGACGAGCTAGACAGCGTCGTCAGGTGCCTCGAGATGGGCGCCGAGGACTACCTGACGAAGCCGGTCAACCCGGTCTTGCTCAGGGCGCGGATCAACGCGAGCCTCGAGAAGAAACGCCTGCGCGACCAACAGCGCGAGCTGATCAGCAGGTTCGCCACCAAGGAAGTGGCGGAGGACCTGCTCACGTCGGGGTTCTCGCTCGGCGGCAAGTACGTCGACGCCTCGGCGATGTTCTGCGACATCCGCTCCTTCACCACGATCACGGAAGCCCGAGAGCCTGCGGAGACGATCGAGCTGCTGAACGACTACTACACCCTGATGATGGACGCGATCAACGGCGAGAGCGGGATCGTCAACCAGATGGTCGGTGACGGCCTGATGGCGATCTTCGGGGCGCCCCTGCCGCGCGAAGATCATCGCCGCGCGGCGGTGCTCGCCGCGCGCCAGATGATCGACCTGGTGCGCCTGTTCAACGAGGATCAGGCGGCGCGGGACAAGATGCAGATACAGATCGGCATCGGGATCGCCTCGGGACGGGTCGTGGCCGGCTACACCGGGACAGTCCACCGGGCGACCTACACATGCGTGGGCGACACCGTCAACATCGCGGCCCGGCTCGAAGCGCACACGAAGGTCGTCAACCGGCCGATCCTCATCGACGAGGAGACGCGGCGCGGCCTCGACGACGGCATCGGCGTCGAGCTACAGGGCGAGGTGCTGATGAAGGGGAAGACCGAGCCAATCAACGTGTACGCCGTGCTCGTCGACTCGCTCGTCGCCGAGAGCGCGTGAATTGCCGTCCCCTTCCTGCACCGCCGTCTCGCCGGCAGCCCGTCATCACCGGGACCACACAGACCGATAGTCGAAGTGCCGCCGGAAGATCCTGGCGTCGCCGCGACCCCGTTACGGACGCCTCGAGAATCAACAGGCAATCACGCCGCAAGCGTGAGTAACAGACCACCTTGCGGCGCCGCTCCCACGGCTTGAACAAAAGCCTGCGGCGCATTCCCGCAGAACCTCGTGACGATCTCTACATACCCATCGCGTGGAACCCGGAATCGACGTAGAGCGTCGTCCCGGTGACGTTGCTCGCATCGTCGGAGAGGAGGTAAGCCGCCGCGCCGCCGACGTCGTCGGCGGCGATGTGCCTGTGGAGCGGCGAGCGCTCTTCGACGATCGCCTCCATCGTCGGAAAGCCGGCGATCGAGCGCGCGGCGAGCGTGCGCACCGGGCCGGCCGAGACCGCGTTCACGCGCACGTTCTTCTGGCCCAGGTCCCAGGCCAGGTAGCGGACCGACGCGTCCAGCGCAGCCTTGGCCACGCCCATCACGTTGTAGTGCGGCACGGCTCGAACCCCGCCGAGGTACGTCATCGTCAGCATCGAGCCGGCACCGGCGGCCTCCATCAGCGGCTCCGCCGCGCGGGCGCAGGCGACGAGCGAGTAGGCGCTGACGTCGAGCGCGAGCCAGAAGCGGTCGCGCGGGGTGTCGGTGAAGCGCCCCTCGAGGTCCTCGGCCGCGGCGAACGCGACGGAATGGACGAGGAGATCGAGCTCGCCGCCGAAGGTCTCCGCGACCTCGCCGAAGAGACGCTCGACGTCGTCGTCGGAACGGACGTCGCACCCTGTCACGAGCGGGCTCGAGACGCTGTCGGCGAGCTCCCGCACCCCCTTCTCGATCCGCTCGCCCTGGAACGTGAACGCAAGCTGAGCGCCCTCGTCGGCGAGGCGCCGCGCTATCGCCCACGCGATCGAGCGCTTGTTCGCAACGCCGAGCACGAGGCCCCGCTTTCCGTCGAACCGCCCCACGGCGCGATCCTAGTGGCAGCGACCGCGGGACCAGGAGGGATTGGCGGAACGTCGCTCGTCGTCGGGGTGCGATGGTCGTTCCGAGGCAAGGACGCAGGGAGCGCCGATAGCAGTTCGCTATCGGCGCGACAGAGGACGCCGCCTCGGAGCGAGCAGCGCGGCCCGACGGCTCAGCGCTGCGTTTCGCCAAGCCCTCCCAGCGGCTAGTCTGACTCTCTTGCGCCGCATCGCTCTACTCGTTGCCGCGGCCGCGGCGCTCACAGTCGCATCTGCCGCTGACTCCGCCCTCCAGCCCATCCGGCGTTCGCACGGCGGCGAGACGCTTCCCAGGGTGCGCCGGGGCACGCTGCACATACCAGCCCAGCACTCGCGGGGCCGCGTGCGGGTGATCGTCCGCCTCAGCCTCCCGCCGCTCGCCGCCGAGTACGGCCTCGACTTCGCCGTGAGCCAGAGCTCCCGCCACCTGGACGTGCGGAGCGCCACTTCGCGCGAGTATCTCCAGCGCCTCGAGAGCCAGCAGAGGAGGGCGGCGGCCGAGATCCGCAGAGCGATCCCGGGCGCGGTCGTCACCAGCGGCTTCCAGGTCGTCCTCAACGGCCTGACCGTCGAGCTCGCCGCGCGCCGGCTGCCCGCGCTCGCTGCCCTCTCCTTCGTCACGCGCCTCTATCCCAGCCTCGCGTACCGGCTCGCGCTCAACGAGAGCCCCGGCCTGATCGGCGCGACGACGTTCTGGGCCGCCACCGGCGCGCGCGGCGAGGGGATGAAGATAGGAGTCGTCGACGACGGTGTCGATCAGTCGCATCGGTTCTTCCTCCCCACCGGAATGTCGTACCCGCCCGGGTTTCCGAAGGGAGCGCGGCGCTGGACGACACCGAAGGTGATCGTGGCCCGCGCCTTCCCGGGGCCCGGGTCGGGACGGCGCGGGCGACTCCCGCTCGACCGCCGGGCCTCCTTCCACGGCACGCATGTCGCGGGCATCGCCGCCGGACGGGCCGGGACGTCCTCGGGAGGCGGTTTCGACCACCCACCCATCAGCGGGCTCTCCGGGATCGCGCCGAACGCGTGGATCGGGAACTACCGCGTGTTCAACATCCCGAGCCCGGCCGGCTACTTTGCGAACACTCCGGAGATCGTCGCGGCGTTCGAGTCCGCGGTTCGCGACGGCATGGACGTCATCAACTTCTCGGGCGGCGGCGCCGAGACCGACCCGGTGAACGACGCGCTGATCGAGGCCGTGCACAACGTCGCCGCCGCGGGCGTCGTTCCGGTCATCGCCGCCGGCAACTCGCGCGACGAGTTCGGCCTCGGCTCGGTCGGCTCGCCCGGGACGGCTCCGGACGCAATCTCCGTCGCGGCCTCGTCGAACCTGCACGTCTTCACGCCGTCCCTCTCCGTTCAGGACCCGCGCGCCCCCTCGACGCTCCGCAACCTCCCCTTCGAGGTCTCCATCGCGAGCCGCGCTTTCATCGGCTGGGAGACAAGCAATCAGACGCTCGTCGACGTGGGCTCGATCGTGGGCACGGACAGGCAACCAGTCGACCGCAAGCTCTGCGGCATCAGGCACCCGAACGCGCTGGACACGACCCTTCCCCGCCGCTCGCTCGCCGGCACGATCGCGCTCGTCTCCCGCGGCTACTGCGCAATCGTGACGAAGGCGCTCCGCGCCGAGGCGGCCGGGGCCGTGGGGATGGTGCTCGTCGACAACCGCGCCGGGGAGGCGAACCCGATCCCGATCCCGCTTCCCGTACCCGGCGGGATGGTCGCCGACCTGGACGGTGCCCGCCTGCGCGACTTCCTCGCCTCGATCGGCGGCCGCGGTGCGGTGCGCTTTTCCTTTGACCCGCACGAGCTGCACACGGCGAGGGGCGGCATCATCACGAGCTTCTCGTCGGCGGGCCCCACGGATTTCGGCCACCTGCTGAAGCCCGACATAACCGCCCCCGGCGGAGAGATCCTCTCCTCGACGCTGCCCGAGTTCGCGAGCGCGCCGTTTGCCGTCTTCGACGGCACAAGCATGGCGACCCCGCACGTGGCCGGCAGCGCGGCCCTCCTGCTCCAGCGCCATCCGGCCTGGACGCCGGCGGAGGTCCGCTCGGCGCTCGTCACGACGGCCGGGCCGGCCTGGGCCGACACGGCGCGCTCGACGGAGGCCTCCGTGCTGCTCGAGGGCGGCGGGCTCGTCAGCGTCCCCGGCGCCGACGACCCGAAGGTCTTCACCGACCCGTCCTCTCTCTCGTTTGCCGACCTGAACGTGAACCGCGGCGCCGCGCGCCGATCGCTGCTGCTCGAGCTCACGGACGCGGGCGGGGGCTCAGGCATGTGGACCGTCGAGGTGCGACCGCAGTCGGCGAGCGCCGGGGCGTTGCTCGACGCCCCCGCCGTCGTCCTGCTCGCTCCCGGCGGGCGGATCGAGCTTCCGGTCACCGCGAGCGCGGGAGCCCAGGCGGCTGCCGGAGACGATTACGGGTTCCTCGTTCTGCGGAAGGGCACCGTGACGCGGCGCGTCCCGTACGCCTTCTTCGTCACGCGGCCGGGGCTGCAGGATGCGAAGCCCGTGCGGCTGCGCAGGCTCCAGGTGGGAACGACCGCCGCGGGAGCGTCCCGCGTCGACGCCTACCGCTGGCCCGCCGCGCCGTTCGGCTACCCACCGAGCTTCACCGGGCCGCCGATGGTCGAGGACGGTGCCGAGCGCGCCTACCTCGTCCCCCATCTCGATCGACCTGTGATCAACCTCGGCGTGAGCGTCGTCCCCGTCACGCGCGGCGCTGTGATCGATCCGTGGTTCCTCGGCTCGCTCGACGAGAACGACGTCCAGGGCCTGGCCGGGACGCCCACGGATGTGAACGCGCTTACGCTCGACTACGGCCTTGCCGTCGGCGCAGCCGGGGTGGTCTTCCCCCGCCTGAAGCGCTACTACGTCTCGGTCGACTCGACGCAGGACCTCCTGACCGGCCGCTCGCTGCGCGGCCGCTATCTCCTGCGCTACTGGGTCAACGACCTGCGGCCGCCCGCGGTCCGGCTGCTCACGCGCCGCGTCGCCGCAGGGCGGCCGACGATCGCCGTCCGCGCACTCGACCGCGGCGCGGGAGTCGACCCCTACTCACTCGTCCTTGCATACCGCGGAGTGCTCGTCGGCGCCGCCGTCTACGACCCGACCTCCGGAGTCGCTCTCTTCCCATTGCCGTCCCTGGCGCCACGGCTCCGGCAAGGCCGGACGAGAGCGATCTTCGGCGCGTCCGACTTCCAGGAGGCGAAGAACGTCAACACCTTCGGCGGGAACTTGCTGCCGAACACGCGCTTCCTGCGCGCGCGGATCCGTGCCGTCCGCGGCACGACGGTGACCTGGCTTCTCCCGTCGGGCGGACGCTGCCTGCGCGGCAGCCAGACGCTGCTCGTCGTCGCCGGCTCGACCGGGCGCATCCGCTCGGTTCGCTTCCTCGACGGCGCGCGCCGGGTCGGGACCGACCGCCGAGGCGTGGCCGGCCTCTACTCGGTGAGCTGGCGCGCCCGCACCACCCGGCACCGCCGCCACCGGCTGCAGGCGGTCGTCGTCGCCTCGCGCGCCCGCGGGGCCGTCGCGTCGCGCACCGTCCGCGTGTGTCGGTAGCGGTCGTAACGGGCGGCGCCTCGGGGATCGGCGCAGCCCTCGCTCGGGGGCTCGCGGCGCGTGGCTGGCACTGCGTCCTGATCGGCCGGCGCGAGGACCGCCTGAGAGCCGCCGCGGACGAGGTCGGCGGCGAGTACGAAGTCTGCGACGTGGCCGACCGCGAGGCGGTCGAGCGGGCGGCCGCCTCCGTGCGAGAGCGCCACGCCGAGGTTCGCCTGCTCGTGAACAATGCGGGCGTCTCCGGCAAGGGCGGCTTTCTCGACCTCCCGCCGGAGCGAATCGAGGAGCTCGTCCGCATCAACTACCTCGGCTCGCTCTGGTGCGTCCGGGCCTTCCTGCCCGCTCTCGAGGCCGGAGCCCCTTCTCAGGTCGTCAACATCGTCTCCGTCGCAGGCACGGTCGCGCTGGGGCCCTACTCGGCCTCGAAGCACGCGCAGCTCGCCTTCTCTCGATCGATCGCCGCGGAGCTGCGCCCGCGCGGGATCCGTGTCGTCACCGTCAACCCGGGCCTCGTTCGCACGGAGGGCTTTCCTCAGCACGCGCTCATGCGTGGGCAGCTGCGGCGCATCGTCGTCGGGCCCGAGTATGTCGCCGAGCGAATCCTGCGCGCAGTGGAGCGCGACCGTGTAGAGGTCTTCGTCCCCTGGTGGTACCGCCTCGCATCACTCGGGCAGGCTTTCCTGCCGGGAACCTTCGCGCGCGTGCAAGCGCGGCGCGGGGGCCGCTCGGTACCGTAGAGGCGTGGACATCGAGCTCCTGTACTGGGAGGGATGTCCCTCCTATCCGGAGGCGAGGCAGCTGCTCGGGGACGTGCTCGCGAACCGCGGCATCGAGGCGGATGTGCGGATGCGCGAGGTGCGGAACCAGATGGAGGCCGAAGAGCTTTCCTTTCCCGGCTCCCCCACGATCAGGATCGACGGCCGCGACGTCGACCCGGAGGGTGCGGCCGCCCGGCCCGCGCTGGCGTGCCGCATCTACCGGAAGCCCGGCGGCGGCGTCTCGCCCCTGCCCGCTCGCGAACAACTGGAGGCCGCACTGCCATGACGCTCACGCTCGCCACCGAGGCGCCCCCCTTCGACCTGCCCGGGGTCGACGGCCGCAACCACTCGCTCGACGACTACTCGGACGTTCCCGCGCTGGCGATCGTCTGGTCGTGCAACCACTGCCCCTACGTGCAGGCGTGGGAGGGACGGATGATCGAGCTCGAGCGCGGGTACGGCGACCGGGGCTTCCGGCTCGTCGCGATCAACTCGAACGACGCGGAGAACTACCTCGAGGACTCGTTCGACGCGATGCAGAAGCGCGCCCGCGAGCAGGGCTTCAACTTCGACTACCTCCACGACGAAGATCAGTCCGCCCTTCGCGCGTACGGCGCCGAGCGGACACCGGAGGTGTTCCTCTTCGACCGCGACCGCCGGCTTGTCTACCACGGCGCGATCGACGACTCGCGCGAGGAGCGTGCGGTGACGCAGCGCTACCTGCGGGACGCGATCGAGGCCGTCCTCTCCGGCGAGGAGCCGCCCGTGGCCGAGACGCCGGCGGTCGGCTGCTCGGTCAAGTGGAAAGCCTGACGGGCAGGCGGGAGCCGATTCACTCGACCGCGCTTGAGATTGGTAGCGCCAACCTCCTCCCCGCGTCGATCCTACCGGCGAAAACTGCGCATGTGGGTGACGCGAGTGCGACGAAATCGCTCATCTCGTCTCGCCTCCCTCGAGATCGCGCCTGACCAGCTCGAGCGCCTCCTCGTGCGTCGAGATCGTGCCCGCCGCACGCTCCTCCTCGACAAGCTCGAGCAGGCGGCCGATCTCCGGCCCCGGCGGTAGGCCGAGCTCGTCGCCGCGCAGCAGCGGCTCGCCCGGATCGCGCTCGCGCGCGGCGCGCACGGCGTCCGCGAGCCCGGGCGCCCCGGCGAAGGCGAGCGCGTCGAGCGCCCACGGCTCGGTGGCCCGCCGGAACCGGTGGATCTCGCGTGGCGATCCATCGGCAGGCGGCTTCGCCCGGAGGAGCGTGCGCGCGTAGCGCAGCAGGTCGTTCGGCACGGGCAGCCGCGCGAGCGACTCGCCGAAGACCGCGACGAGCCGGAACTCGGGGGAGTCGACCGCGCTCGCGCGCCCGAGCCCCTCCGTCGAGCCGCCGAGCGGCGCCAGCAGGCCGAGCTCCTCGGCCCGCCGGAAGCCGTCCGCCGACAGGCGCACGAGCTCAGCGTAGGTTCGCTCGCCGGCCGGCCGGGTGACGAGCTCGGCGTGCTCGCGAACGAGCCGCTCCGTCTCGGGATCGAGCCTGAACCCGAGCTCGTCCTCCAGCCGCGCGGCGCGGAGGAGCCGCAGCGGGTCGTCTTCGAACACCCGCTCGGCAACCGCCCGCAGCACGCCCCGCTCGAGGTCGGCGCGACCCCCGTACGGATCGACGGGCTCGCCGCCGGCGAGCAGGACGGCGATCGCGTTGATCGTGAAGTCGCGCGTCGCCAGGTCGTCCTCGATCCCGTCGCGAAGCGGTGTGAAGTCCACGGTCCGCCCCTCTTCAAGCGCCACGCGCCAGGCCCCGTGCCGCTCGGAGAGAGGGAACGGCGCGCCGCCCGAGCGCCCCGCGTAGGCGCGCGCCGCCGCCTGCGGGTCGCGGCAGGCAACGTCCAGATCGACGATCTCCCGCCCGAGCAGCTCGTCCCGGACGGCGCCGCCGACGATCCATGCCTCCTCGCCTTCGAGGAGCTCGCGCGCGAGCTCACGCACTGCGCGTCCTGTCGATCATGCGTCCATCACAACCCGCCGCGCGCGCGACGGGCTCGTGTCGATCCCGCAGACGAGCTCGTAGTTGATCGTCTCCGCGATGCGGGCGTGATCCTCGAGGAGAACGCCGTGGCCGACGAGCGTCACCGGCGTCCCGACCGGCAGCTCGCGGTCGAGCTCGACGGCGAGCGCGTCCATCGACACCGTCCCCACGACGCGTCGCTGCTCGCCTGCAACCCGTACCTCCGTCCCGGTCATGTTCCGCCGGAACCCGTCCGCATAGCCCACCGGGACGATCCCGAGCCAGGTCGGCGCTTCCGCCACGAACCGCCGCCCGTAGCCTGTGCTCTCGCCGGGAGCGAGCTGCCGTACCTGGGCGAGGTGGCTGTCCCAGCGCAGCACCGGCTCGAGGCCGTCGGCGGCCGGATCCTCGCCGAAGGGCGAGAGCCCGTAGAGGGCGATCCCGCACCGGCCGGCGTCGAAGTGCGACTCCGGGATCCTGAGCGCGGCCGCACTGTTCGCGACGTGCCGGATCAGCTTGGGGAAGTCCGTGGTCGCCTCGCGAAAGCGCTCGACCTGGGCGCGCGCGAACTCGGGGTCCGAGTCGGCCGTGGCCAAGTGGCTCATCAGCCCGACGACTTCGACCGGCGCCGCGGCGAGCTCGGAGAGCCCCCACCGCCCCATGCCCGTGTCGAGCTTGAGGTGGACGCGCACGCCCTCGGGCACGGGCTCATCGATGACCGTCAGGTCGAGGTCTGCCTCCCGCGCGTGGGCGATCTCGCGGCCCGAGGCGGGCCCCATGACGAGGATCCGGACTCCGGGGAACTCGTGCCGGAGGGGCAGCGCCTCTCCCACCGTCGCCACGCAGAGCCCGAGCGCCCCCTCGCCGAGAGCCGCGCCCGCGACGTCGACAGCCCCGTGCCCGTAGCCGTCGGCCTTGACGACAGCCCACAGCTGCGCCCTCCCCAGGGACGCGCGCAGCCGACGGACGTTCCGCCGTACGGCGCCGAGGTCGATCGTGATCTCAGACCGATGCAACGCTCACCGCGAGAGCGCTCTGGGCAGTGCGTCGAGTAGGTCGCTCGCGATCAGGCCGTCCTTCTGCGGGGCCTCGATCGCCGCCCAGTGCTGTGCGGTCGCCGCCGTCGCCGCCGCGAGGCGCGGCTCGACGCCCTTGGCAAGGAAGGCGGCGACGATCCCCGTCAGGATGTCTCCGGTGCCGGCCGTCGCGAGCGTCGGAAAGCCGCCGCAGACGATCGCGCCTTTCCCGGGCGCGCCGACGAGGGTGCCGCTTCCCTTCAGCAGGACGACGCAGCGGAAACGCTCGACCGCGCGGCTGAGCGCCTCGAGCCGGTGCGCGTCGACCCACGCCGACTCGACGTCGAGAATGCGGGCGAGCTCGCCGGAGTGAGGCGTCAGCACGCGGGGCGCCGGCCAGGCCTCGGGCTCGAGCTCCCAGAGCGCGTCGCCGTCGACCACGGCCGGAAGCTCGGCCTCCGCGAGGAGTCTCCGGACGAGCGCCTTCGTCCCGTCGCTGCGGCCGAGGCCGGGCCCGACGGCGAGTGCGCCCGCCTTCCCGACGAGCTCGAGGACCGGCTCGACGGCGGCTCCCGTCAGCAGGCCGCCGTCGTCCGTGGGCAGGGGCCGCTTCACCGCCTCGAGCACCCAGCGCTCGAAGACGGGCACCGCCGGCTCGGGCCCGGCGAGGGTCACGTAGCCGGCATCTGAACGGAAGGCGGCGAGCGCCGACAGGCACGGCGCGCCCGTCATCCCCGGCGAGCCGCCGACGACGACGACGTGCCCGGCGGTGTACTTGTTGTCCTCCGGCGCCCGCCGGGGAACCAGGTCGATGATCTCGCGGGTCGTGCGCGCATGCAGGGTCTGCGCCGGATCGAGCCCGATGTCGGCCGTCTCGAGGTAGCCGGCGAGGTGTGCCCCCGGCGTGACGTGGTGGCCGACCTTCTCGCCGTGGAAGGTGACGGTCATGTCCGCGTCGATCGCCGCGCCGGCGACCTCCCCCGTCGACGCATCGACGCCCGAGGGAAGATCGACGGCGATGATCGGACAGCCGAGCGCGTTCATCTGCTCGATCAGGCGCGCTGCGCCCGGACGCGGCTCTCCCTCGAAGCCGGTCCCGAAGAGCGCGTCAACGAGGACGTCGGGGTCGCCGAGATCCTTCTCCTCGTCCTCCGGCTTCGCCTCGACGACCATCACCTCCCGGCCTTCCTCCTCGAGAGCGCGCGCCGCGACACGGCCGTCGCCGCCGTTCGAGCCCGATCCGCACACGACCGTGAACGAGCCCGGGTTCCCAAAGTCCTCGAGGGCATGTAGGGCGACGGCCCGGCCGGCCCGCTCCATCAGCTCCTCGACCGAGCCCGGGTAAGCCTCCTCCGCCGCGCGCATCTCGGCAGCGGTGTAGAGCGGCTCAAGCATCCCGGTCGGAGACGAGGCAGACGGCCGTCGCGAGCCCTTTCGAATGCGACATCGAGAGGTCGATCGCGCCCGCCCGCACCTTCTCCGCCCAGGCCTTCGTCCGCCCGGAAAGGTGAACCTGCGGCTTCGGCCGCCCCGCGATCTCGATCTCGCGCCACGTGAAACGGACGCCGCAGCCGAGCGCCTTGCCGACCGCCTCCTTGGCCGCGAAGCGCGCCGCGTAGTGCTGCGCCGGGTTCACGCGGCCTTCGCAGTACGCGCGTTCGGCCTCCGTGAAGCAGCGCGCCGCGAAGCCCGAGTAGCGCTCGAGCGCGCGCCTGACGCGCTCGATCTCGATCAGATCTACGCCAATGCGCATTGGCCTCGATTCTAGGAGGCTGAGGCCAAGAAGCCGGGGACGTCGGCGATCGAGTCGAGCAACGCATCGGGCTGGACGACGGCGCGCGCGAGCGATTCCCGGCGGAACTTCCCGGTGCGGACGAGGATCGCGCGCAGGCCGCAAGCCTTCGCGCCGCCGATGTCGGCCTCGAGATCGTCCCCGACCATCCACGTTCGCTCCGGATCGGCGTCGAGGGCCTCGAGCGCAGCGCCGAAGAAGGTCGCGCTCGGCTTGCCCAGCACGGTCGCGTCGATCTGCGCCGCGTACTCGAGGCCCGCGGTGAACGCGCCCGCGTCGAGCAGCGCTCCCCGCGAGGTCTGCCACCAGCGGTTCTTGTGGAGGCAGTAGAGCTCGGCGCCGCCCTCGAGCTCGGCGAAAGCGCGAGCGAGGTTCATGTAGCTGAAGACGCGGTTCGCCTCCTGGGTCTCGTCCGCTCCGCCGAGGAGCACGACCTCGGCGTCCTCGCCGACCAGCTCGACGCCCTCGAGATCCTTGAGGATCGCCTCCATGGTCAGTGCGAACACCCGCCTGCCCGCCAGAGCGACCGCAGCCGCGTGAGGGGCCGTCTCCAGCTCGTCGTCGTCGAGCTCGACGCCGAGCTCGCGCAGCTCTTCGGCGAGGACCCCGCGCGAGCGAGTGGTGTTGTTCGTGACGAAGCGGATGCGGTGGCCGGCCTTCCGAAGCTCTTTGACCGCCTCGGCGCCTCCCTCGATCGGCTCACCCGAGACGTGGAGGACGCCGTCCACGTCCAGGAGAATGGCAGCCATGGAAGGCGAGTCTATTCGGGTGACACGCTCTGTCTCCATCCCTCTCTCCGAGATCGAGCTGCGCTTCTCGCGTTCGAGCGGGCCCGGCGGCCAGCATGCTCAGAAGTCCGAGACGCGGGTGGAGGCGCGTTTCGACGTCGAGGCGTCCGAGGCGCTGACTGCTCGTCAGAAGCGGCGTGTGGTGCGGCGCGCGGGGCCCCTGCTGCGCGCGATCGCCCAGGACGAGCGCAGCCAGGCGCGCAACCGCGAGCTGGCGGTCGAGCGGGTCGCCGAGGCGCTGCGCGAAGCGCTACGCGTGGAGAGGCGGAGGCGGCCGACGAAGCCGACGGCGGCGTCCATCGAGCGCCGCCTCGAGGGCAAGCGCCGCCGTTCAAAGCTCAAGCGGCTGCGCCGCCCGCCGGGTCAGTGATGCCCGTGCTCGCCTGCATGGGCAAGGGGCGCAGCCTCCTGGCCCTCGCCGTACCGCTCCGGCTCGGCGTCGAACCGCGCCTTGCAGCCGGCGCTGCAGAAATAGACCGTCCTGCCGGCATGCTCGCTGCGAAAGGCCGTCTTGTCTCGATCGACGGTCATCCCGCAGACGGGGTCACGCGCACCCCGTCGTAACGTCAGCCCAACAAGCCAGGCGGCGACGCCGAGGAACACGATGTTCAGGAACGTCGTGTAGTTCCACGTGATGCCGCGGCCCGTGATCGAGTCGATCTCGGGCCGGCTCTCCGGGATCAGCCCGAGTGCGTCGAACAGGCCGTCGACGGCGAGCGCTGCCGTCACCATCGCCGCGAACATGATCCCTGCGATCACCGCCGCCGCCCGGAGCCCGTAGTACTTCCGGTAGATGAGCAGGATCGGGATCACGATCAGGTCGGCGTAGATGAACGCGATCGTCCCCGAGAACGAGATCCCGCCCGCCCAGAGCACGGCCGCCAGCGGCACGTTGCCGACCGAGCAGACGAACGACAGCACCGCCACGAGCGGGCCGACGACGATGTTCTCGGCGAGCCGCAAAGGCGCTGGGGCGTCCGTGATGAAGAGATCGTTGAAGAAGCTCATCGGGAGCAGCGCGATGAAGCCCGCGATGACGAAGCCGCCGGTGATCTCCTTCCAGAGCATCTCCCAGTCGCCCCGGAAGTTGTGGGCGACGTCCGACCAGGCCTCGACGGAGGTCATCCGCTCGCGCCAGGAGAGCCCCTGCGACCCGGCCGCGTGGTGCTCGTGCCCGGTCTGCGCTTGGATGGCGTGTGCCCGCGCCTCCTCCTCGAGCCTGCGCGTTACGAGCAGGCGGATGCCGGCCCACATGAGAGCGATCAGCAGGATCCCGCCGACGAACTCCGCGAGCGTGAACTCCCACCCGATGAAGATCCACATCACGATCCCGATCTCGAAGACGAGGTTCGTCGAGGCGAACTGGAACGCCATCGCCGTCGCGAGGCTCGCGCCCTTCTGGAACATCGACTTCGCAATCGCGACCGCCGCGTAGCTGCAGGAGGATGAAGCTGCGCCGAGCCCCGTCGCAAGCGCGACGGTCCGCAGGTCGCGTCCGCCGAGTGCGCGCTCCATCCGCGATCGCGGGATCCAGGCCTGGACGATCCCCGAGAGGGCGAAGCCGAGCACGAGCGCCCAGCCCACCTCCCACGCCATCTGGAAGGCGTTCCAGAAGCCGTCGCCGATCCGGTCGAGCACGACCACCGCGACGAGCCTAGCCGCTGGCGCTTAGCGTGCTACCCGGCGGCCTGGTCGACCGGCGCGGGAACAGGACGGAGATAGCTCCGCATCACCTTGCGCGCGTAGAGCCGCTCGCTCGCTGTGCGGTAGAGAGCGAGCGCATTGTCCCCCTCGTGGGGGTGGACGGCCCATCCCATCGTGGCTTTCGTCCGCTCCTTGGCGAGTATGCCCTCGAGCCTGGCCGCGAGCTTCGCCGCCTCCTCGGAACGCTGCACGGACACGAGGACGGCGAACTCGTCGCTTCCCACACGTGCGACGTCGTCGTCGGGACCGAGCGAGCCGGCTAGACGATCGGCAAGGCGCCGCAGCGCTTCGTTGCCGGCGCCGAAACCCTCGGCGCGGTTGAAGTCCCTGAGCGCATCCATATCGGCGAGCAGGAGCGCGAACCGCCGGCCGGCCGCGAGGCGCCGCGTGATCGCAGCCTCGAAGGCTCGCGTGTTCGGAAGGCCGGTGAGCACGTCGCGCTCGGCGAGCACCCGCAGCTCGTCGACCAGCGCTCGGTGCCGGGATGCGAACCAGCCGATCAGCGCGCCGATCGTGACGTACGTGAAACCGCGCGTGATCGTGCCGGCCGTCAGGAGCTCAGCGGAGGGGACACGGGTGTTGAGGAGGACGCCGGCGATGTAGAGGCCTGTCGCCATGACCCCCGCAAAGGCCCCGAGCCTGGCACCGCCTGCCAGGGCGGCGAGCGCGATCGAGAGGTAGTAGAAGTGACCAATCCCGAGCCCGGGCCGCTCGTAGACGAGAAAGGCGGCGAAGATCAGCCCCGAGGAAGCCGGGGCAGCAAACAGCAGAAGGCGTTGCGAGAGGGCCGCAGGCATCGCCCTCTGACCTTCACCGAGGCGCTAGACGGTGTCGTCCCTCGCTCGGGGGATCAGCGCGCCCAGCTCGCGTCGTCGGCCTGCTTCACGAGCAGCCGGGCGGCGCCGCCCTCGAATGGGACCGCATAGACCCGCTCCCCGGGGGAATCGAACGGCCCTACCTCCACGAGCACCTCGCTTCCGTCCCGCGCGAGATCCGAGCCGAACGGGATCATCTCGGGCTCGTCGTCCACGGAGATCTCGTGCCGCTTGCCGTCGGGGACCGTGAACGTCACCGGCCCGCAGGAGAACTCGTGTGAGTTGCAGGCAAGCAGACGCTTGCCGTCGGTCGAGAAATCGAGCGGCTCCAGGCCGTAGTGCGCCCGAGACAGGCTCTCGTCACCCCGGGCGAATAGACGGTCGCCACTTCCGTCCGGCCGTATCAGCCGGATCTCGCCCAGTTGAGGCCACGCATCGCCCTCGAACCGGAAGTGGCGATAGGCGATCCATTTCGCTCCCCACACCGGCGCATCGCTGTGGCCATCGTCCGTCAGCTGCTGGATCTTGCCGTCCGCCAGACTCAGGACGAAGATGTCGCTCCGATATTCGGGCAGGACTTTCCCATTGCCGCGGGTGAAAGCCAGAGCCTCTCCGTCTGGCGCGAAGCTGCCAGACCTCCCCCATCCAATGTCGCGCGCGAGTTCGCGCCGCTTCCCCGATTCGACATCGACGAGGAACAGCACCTTCCGGGCGTCGACAACCAGGAGCGAGCTGTCTGGTGACCAGAGCGACCAAGCCGCCTCACCGATCAGCCGCGGCTTTCCGCCCTCGACGTCCTGGACGTAAAGGCTGGAGAAGTCACTGTTTGTCACCGGCTTCCTCGCGACGTAGTACGTAACGCGCCGGCCGTCCGGCGATAGCTCGCCGGTCCGACCTTCGGCAGCGAGCTGCCGCGCGTTCGACCCATCGGCGTCCGCCACCCAGACCGACGGCTCCTGCTCCTCGGCGCTTACGTACCGCGTGAAGGCGAGCCCCGCGCGATCGTCCGACGCCGACGGCTTGGCGGCGCCGCACGCGGTGACAACCGCCGCAGCCACGAGCAGGAGCGCGAGCCCCGCGCTACTCGACGGTGACGGTCTTCGCCAGGTTCCGCGGCTGGTCGACGTTGAGGCCTCGCAAGCGCGCAATGCGGTAGGCGAGGAGCTGGAGCGGGAGGATCGCCAGCACGGCCTGCAGGAACGCGGGCGTCTTCGGAACGAAGATGACGTCGTCGGCATGGTGCTGGATGTCTTCATTCCCGTCTGTCGCGATTGCGATCACATGGGCGCCGCGGGCGCGGCTCTCCTGGATGTTGGAGATGACCTTGTCGTAGACGTGCGAGTCGGTGGCGACGCAGACGACGGGCGTGTCCTCGTCGAGGAGCGCGATCGGGCCGTGCTTCATCTCGCCCGCCGAGTACGCCTCGGTCGGGATGTACGAGATCTCCTTCAGCTTCAACGCGCCCTCGAGGGCGACCGGCAGGCCGATGTGCCGCCCCAGGTAGAGGAAGAACGGCTTGTCGTAGTAGCGCTGGGCGATCTCCTCGATCGGGTGGTTGCCGTCGAGGAAGGCGGTCATTCTGGTGGGCAGGTCGTAGAGCTCGTCGAGGATGAACGTGAGCTCGTCCGGAGGTAGCGTCTTCCGGACCTCGGCAAGCTTGAGCGCGACGAGGCAGATGAGCGCGGCCTGCGCAGTGAACGTCTTCGATGCGGCGACCCCGACCTCGAGCCCGGTGCGGGTGTACAGGACGGAATCGACCTCGCGCGTGATCTGCGAGCCCATCATGTTCGTGATCGCCACGGTGCGAGCGCCCTTCTCGCGGGCGAGGCGCATCGCCGCCAGCGTGTCTGCCGTCTCACCCGACTGAGAGATGCCGATCACGAGCGTGTCCTTCGAAAGCACCGGGTTCCGGTAGCGCCACTCGCTGGCGATGTCGGGCTCGACAGGAATTCGCGCCCACTCCTCGATCACGTAGCGGCCCACGACTCCCGCGTGGTAGGCGGTGCCGCAGGCGAGGATGACGATGCGGCGGAGGTTCTTGAGCTCCTCGTCGGTGAGCCCGAGGCCCTCCAGCACGAGGTGGCCGTGGCGCACGCGGTCGCCGATCGTCTCCGCGACGCCCTCCGGCTGCTCGTAGATCTCCTTCAGCATGAAGGTCTCGTAGCCCTGCTTCTCGGCGGCCTCGAGGTCCCAGGGCGCCTCGATCTCGTCCCTCTCGACGACCCCGTTCTCGACGTCGTAGAAGGTCGCGCCCTGTGGCGTGACCGCGACGACCTCCCCGTTCTCGACCAGCTGGATCCGGTGGGTCTCGCTGAGGAAGGCGACGAGGGACGAGGCGAGGAACGTCTCGCCTTCCCCGACCCCGACCACGAGCGGACACTCGAAGCGCGCGCCGACGAGAAGGTCGGGATGGTCGTGGTGGACGATGACGAAGGCGAAGTGGCCCTCGAGGTCCCTGTAGACGGCCCGGACGGCCTCGACGAGGTCGCCCTGGTAGTGCCGCTCGACGAGGTGGACGACGACCTCCGCGTCGGTCTCGGAGCTGAACTCGTGGCCCTCCGCCTGGAGCGACTCCTTGAGCTCCCGGAAGTTCTCGACGATCCCGTTCAGGACGACGGCGACCTCTCGCTCCTCGCAGCCCGTCAGGGGGTGCGCGTTCTCCTCGCAGACCCGGCCGTGCGTCGCCCACCGCGTGTGACCGAGGCCTGTCGAGGATGCGGAGCCGTTGCCCTTCGCGGCCTTCTTCAGCTGCTTCAGATTGCCGACCGCGCGGATGTAGTCGAGTCCGTCATCCTCGAGCAGCGCGAGCCCAGCGGAGTCGTAGCCGCGGTATTCGAGGCGCTCGAGACCCTGGACGAGAAGCGGCTTGCACGCCCTCGGCCCGACGTATCCGATGATTCCGCACACCCTGGGAGCTCCTTCCCTTCGCCTGCGGGTCTATGGCCGTCAGGTCGTTCTTCCCGATTCTCTCCCAGAGCGCACAAAAGCCCGGTAGTGGCGACCCCCCGCGTTGGAGATCGCTCAACCGAGCTCTCGTCGAACGAGAGCTGAAATGGTAGCACAGAGGTCCCGCGCCTCCTCGTAGTCCTCGGCCTCGGCGAGGATGCGGATCAGGGGCTCCGTTCCCGACGGACGGACGAGGATCCGCCCTCTGCCCCCGAGCTCTCGATTGAGGCGCTCGATCTCCTCGACGAGGGAGAGGCTCAGTTCTTGCGTCGCCACGACGACGTTCTCCTGCACCTGGGGGTAGCGGCGAAAAATCAGCGCAGCCTCGTGCAACGTGCGGCCCTTCAGGGCGCCGCAGAGGAGCAGGGCGGCGGCCAGCCCGTCACCCGTCACGTGGTCGCGCAGATAGATGATGTGACCCGACTGCTCGCCTCCGAGGACGCCCCCGCTCTCGCGGAGCGCCTGCAAGACGTACCGGTCGCCGACGTCGGTCGTGACGACGCGAATCCCCCTCTCGCCCATCAGCCGGTGGAACCCCAGGTTCGTCATCACCGTCACGGCGACGAGGGCGGCCTTGAGATCTAGCGCGAGAATCGCGAGGATCTGGTCGCCGTCCACGGGCTCGCCCTCTGCGTCGACGGCGAGCATGCGGTCGCCGTCGCCGTCGAAGGCGATTCCCAGATCGAATCCGCCGCCGCCGACGACTTCGCGGAGGAGGGAGAGGTCGGTCGCTCCACAGCCGACGTTGATGTTCTCGCCGTCGGGCTCGGCACCGACTGCGACGACCTCGGCGCCGAGCCGCTCGAAGGCCTGCGGCGCGATCCCCGAGTAGGCCCCGTTCGCGCAGTCCACCGCGATCGTGAGGCCGCCGAGGTCGCTCCCGAACCGCTCGACGATGTGCTCGAAGTAGCTGTCGGTCGCCACGCCGACGTGGTCGATCTGGCCCGGATCCTCGCTGGGAGGGGCGTCGAGAAGGGCTTCGATCTCCTCCTCCGCGGCGTCTGTCAGCTTCCGGCCCTCTCCGTCGAAGAGCTTGACCCCGTTGTACTCGGGTGGGTTGTGCGAGGCGGAGATGACCGCGCCGAGGTCGAGGGCCAGCAGCGCGACCGCGGGAGTCGGCAGCACGCCAGCGAGGACGGCGTTGCCGCCCGCCGAAGCGACGCCGCGGGCAAACGCCTCCTCGAGCTCGGGGCCCGAGCCGCGTGTGTCACGCCCGACGAAGACGCGGCCGCGGCCGGACCAGAGCGCCGCCGCCCGCCCGAGCCGCTCGACGAGCTCCGCGGTCAAGTCCCGGCCGACGATGCCGCGGACGCCGTCCGTCCCGAAGTAGCGGCGCGCCATTGCGCGCGACCTAGCGCTTAGAAAACTGCGGGGCCTTGCGGGCCTTGTGGAGGCCGGCCTTCTTGCGCTCCACCTTGCGCGCGTCGCGCGTCAGGTACCCCTCCCGCTTCAGCGAGATGCGCAGCTCGGGGTCGGCCTCGACGAGCGCGCGGGCGATGCCGTGGCGGACGGCGCCCGCTTGGCCCGTCGGCCCCCCGCCCTGGACGCGGACGCGGAGGTCGTAGCGTCCCTCGGCGCCGGCGAGCCGCAATGGAGCCATGACCGTCGTCCGGTGCGTCGCCCGCGGGAAGTACTCCTCGAGCGTGCGGCCGTTGATCCAGGTAGCGCCGTCGCCGGGCCGGAGGATGACCCGTGCAACCGAAGTCTTGCGCTTGCCCGTCCCCTGGTACTGCGCCAGCTCAGCCATTCCCGTTCTCCAGCGGCAGCGGCGCCGGCCCCTGCGCCTCGTGCGGGTGCTCGGGGCTCGCGTAGATCTTCAGCTTCTTCAGCTGCGCACGGCCGAGCCGGTTGCGCGGCAGCATCCCCTTGACCGCCCTTCGCAGCACCTCGGTCGGCCGGCGGTCGAGCTCCTCGCGGAGCGGCCGGCTACGGAGGCCGCCCGGGTAGCCGGAGTGACGGTAGTAGAGCTTGTCGTCGAGCTTCTTGCCTGTGACCGCGATCTTCTCCGCATTCACGACGACGACGAAGTCGCCCGTGTCGACATGCGGCGTGTACTGTGGCTTGCCCTTGCCGCGCAGCGTCTCGGCGATCTGCGTGGCGAGCCGCCCGAGGATCTTTCCCTCGGCGTCGACGACGTACCACTGCCGCGTGACCTCGCCGGTTTTTGCGTTCCAGGTCTTCTGCATGAAAGCGGCGGACCTCGTCCGCCGGCGCGCGATTCTACCAGCCATCAGGCGCGGGCTGCTATCGCGCGAAGCCGGAAGACGAGCAGCGCGGGCGCAACTGCGAGCAGCGTCGCTCCGATCGCGAGCGCGGCCACGCCGAGCACGTTCAGCGCGACACCGCCGATGAGCGCCAGCGCTGCCCCGGCGAACCCCGCGAGCTGGTCGTTCAGGCCGAGAAGCTTGCCGCGCTCGGCAGGTCGAGTCTGGTCGGCGAGCGTGGCCGTCGCCGCGACGAAGGAGAGGTTCCAGCCGAGGCCGAGGCCGAAGAGCAGAACGGCGGTCATCGGAACGCCTTCGAACCACATGAGGCCGATGCAAGAAACCGCCATCACGAGCAGGCCGCCGCCGAGGGCGGGGCCGCGCCCGATCCTGTCGATCACCGTGCCGATGACGAGCACGAGCGCGTACATGCCGAGAACGTGCGCGCCGATGATCGGGAAGACCGACTGCTGGGCGTGGTGATGGTGATCGACGACGACGTAGCCGGCGAGGTTCATCACCGAGACCATGACCGCGAAGCTCGCGAGCGCCGCGAGCATCGCCGGAAGGACCCCCGGGCGGCGCACGATCTCCAGCAGCGGGGCCGCCGTGACCGGCTCCTCCCCCTCCGGCCGTGCGGAGATCTGCTCGGCGATCCGCTTCGGGTCGGGGCGAACGGTCAGTACAAGCGCGAGCGCCACGAGCGAGATGCCGCCGGCCGCGAGCCAGGGGATCGTGAGCGTGTCCGCCTCGACGTGCTTTCCGGCGAAGAGCGGGCTGAAGACGGCCGGCCCGAGGATCGCCCCGAACACCGCCCCGAAGAGCACCAGGGAAATGCCCCGCGCGCGCCGCTCGGGCGGATACATGTCGCCGGCGGCCGTGCGGATGAGGAGGCTGATCGCGCCCTGGGCGCCGATCAGGGCGAAGCCCGCGACGACCGCCAGGGTCGAATCCCAGCGAGTCGCAACCGCGGTGAGCGCGCAGCCGACGGCGCCGAGGGCAAAGCCGGTGGCGATCACAGGCACCCGGCCGAAGCGGTCCATCGCCCGCCCGGCGGGAAGCGCGGTCAGCGCACCGGCGCTGAGGAAGATCGCCGGTCCCAGCCCGAGCAGGCTCTCGAAGCCGGTGACGAGGACGAACGTGAGCGAGGCGACGGCGGCGACGAGCTGGAGGACGGCGAGATTGACGGCCGTGACCGCGGCGAGAATCGCCGTGTTCCGGCGGATGTGGAGATCAGTCATGCAGAAGCCGCGCCAGCCCGGCGCGGAAGTCGTGGGCGCCTCCGCCGCGCGCCGCGGTAGCCGGCAGCCTCGCCGACGAGCAGGAACGCTGCGCCTTTACGCGCCTCGAGGTAGGCGGCGAGCCGCTCGCGCAGCTGCCAGGCATCGGTGTACTGATTGAACGTGACCCCGATCCGCGCCTCCGCGAGCCGGTCGACGAAAGAGGACGCGTGCACTTCCGGCGATTGTAGGCTTGAAGGAGTGCGGCTCCGTCTACTGGCCGTCGTCTTCCTTGCCGGTGCGCTCGCCGTCGGGCTGCCGGGAGCCTACGGGCGCGCGGGCGGCGACCCCGGGCTGACCGACGACTCGATCCTCCTCGGCGCAACCGTGCCGCTGACCGGCGACGAGGTCGCGTACGCGGCGGTCGCGCGCGGAGCCGAGGCGTACTTCAAGTACCTGAACGCCCGCGGCGGAGTGCGCGGCCGCAAGATCCAGTACCTCTACCTCGATGACACGTACAACACCGCGGAGACGGTGCGCAAGACTCGGGAGCTCGTCCAGGATAGGAAGGTCTTCGCCATTTTCAACAGCGTCGGCACGGAGCACGTGCTCGCCGTGCGGCCCTACCTGAATCAGGTCGAGGTCCCGCAGCTCTTTGTCGGCAGCGGCCTCTCGGCACTCGCGCTCGAGCGGAAGCAGTACCCATGGACGATGGGCTACCTGCCACGGTTCGCCGGCGAAGGCGCCCTCTACGGCCGCTATCTCGCCCGCACGCGGCCCCGCGCCCGCGTCGCCGTCCTCTACGAGCACTCGGAGTACGGCGAGGACATCTTCGCGGGCCTGCGCCGCGGGCTCGGGCGCCTCTCGACGCGCATCGTCGCCGCCCAGACCTACGAGACGACCGACGTCGACGTCAGCTCTCAGGTGACGCGGCTGAAGGCCTCTCGCGCGGACACCATCATGATCTTCGCCCTGCCGCGGCAAACGATCCAGGCCTTCCTCGCCGTGCACAAGCTCGGCTGGCGGCCGCACATCTTCGTCAACTCGGTCTCGATCGACCCGTTCGTGATGGAGGTCGTCCAGCGCAGCACGAGCAAGCGGCTCGTCGAAAGCGTGATCTCGAGCTCGTTCCTAAAGGACCCGACCGACCCGGCGCTCGCGCGCAACCCGGGCGTGCGCCTCTACAAGCGGATCCTGCGCCGCTACCTGCCGAGCGCGAAGCCGAAGGAGGTCGCGCACCTGTACGGGATGGCGGCGGCCTACACGATGGTCGACGCGCTACGCCGGGCGGGCGCCCAGCCGACCCGGGCGAGCCTACTGCGCGCCGCGACGCATCTCGACGAGCGCTCGAACCCCTTCATCGTCAAGGGGATCGCGGTCCGCACGGGGCCCGATGACTACCTCCCGGTGGAACTGACCCGGATGCTGCGCTTTCACGCAGGCCGCTGGCGACAATTCGGCGGCCTCGTCAGCGTCCGGTAGGAGGGTTTGGCGGAATACTGCCCGGCGGCACAGCACTGTATTTCGTCAAACCCTCCTGGCCGCCCAGCGCTCCCAGTGCACGACCTCGCTGCGCGGCTTGCGCCGCTGGTTGAAGGCGCTCTTTGCCTCCTCCGGGAACACGTCGCCGCCTGCCGGGTAGCCCATCGTCACGACGGCGACGAAGTGGACGTCCTCCGGAATGACGAGGGTGCGCTTCAGCGCCGACACGTCGGTCACCCCGAAGATCGCGGTTGCCAGCCCCTCGTCGATCGCCGCGAACATCAACGCCATCACGGCCGCGCCCGCGTCGACGTACCAGTAGGGCGCCGGCCACTCGATCTCGGCGCCGCCGGTGATCTGGAGCTTGTCCGCTCGCCGGTACCGCGCGTGGTAGTCGGCCTCGCGAACGAGGACGACCACGTGGACGGGCGCGTCCGCCTTCCAGCGCGGGTGGCCCTGCGCGGCGAGCTCCTCCTCGGCGGCAGCTACGGCGATCTCTTTGCGCGTCGCGGGATCGGTGACGACGACGAGCCGAAGCCCCTGGCTGAACCCCGCGCTCGGCGCGCGCACGACGGCCGCGTTCGTGATCCGCTCGAGCACGTCGCGAGGCACCGGCCGCGGGCCGTACGTGCGGACGGCGCGTCGTTGTCTCAGGACGTCGCGGAAGTCCATGGCGGGAAGCTAACCCGATGGACGAGGCTTTTCTCTTCTGGAGCGTGCGCGGCCGTGCGGGCCCTCTATTCCCACTCGATGGTCGAAGGTGGCTTCGACGAGATGTCCAGCGCGACGCGGTTGACCGCGGGGATCTCGTTGATGATCCGGCTCGAGATCGTCTCCAGCAGGTCGTAGGGGAGGCGCGCCCAGTCGGCGGTCATTGCGTCTTCGGACGTGACCGCGCGGATCACGATCGGATAGGCGTACGTCCGCTCGTCGCCCTGCACGCCGACCGACCGGATTGCAGGGAGAATCGCGAAGCTCTGCCAGAGGTCGCGGTAGAGCCCGGCGCGGCGTACCTCCTCCTGGAGGATGGAGTCCGCCTCGCGCAGGATCTCGAGCCGCTCCTCGGTCACTTCGCCGATGATCCGGATCGCGAGCCCCGGCCCGGGGAACGGCTGGCGCCAGACCATCCGCTCCGGAAGGCCGAGCTCCTCACCGACCCGCCGCACCTCGTCCTTGAAGAGCATCCGGAGCGGCTCGACGAGCTCGAGGTCCATCGTCTCGGGCAAGCCTGCAACGTTGTGATGCGACTTGATCGTCGCGGCGACGTCGCCGGTCCCGCCCGACTCGATCACGTCCGAATAGAGCGTGCCCTGGACGAGGTGCCTGACTGCGCCGAGCCGGCGCGACTCCTCCTCGAAGACGCGGATGAACTCCTCGCCGAGCGCGCGCCGCTTCTCCTCCGGGTCGCTCACGCCGGCGAGGCGGGCGAGGAAGCGCTCCTTCGCCTCGACGTGGACGAGCGGGACGCGAAAGTGATTCTGGAAGGTCTCCACGACCTGGAGCGCCTCGTCCTTGCGCAGCAGGCCGTGGTCGACGAAGACGCAGGTCAGTTGGTCGCCGACGGCCTTGTAGACGAGCAGCGCCGCCACCGCCGAGTCGACCCCGCCCGAGAGCGCGCACAGCACTCGTTCGCGGCCGACCTGGGCGCGGATCCGCTCAACCTGCTCCTCGATCACCGCCGCCGCGGTCCAGGTCGCGGGGGCGTCCGCCACGCCGTAGAGGAAGTTCTTCAGCAGGTCGGTGCCGTACGGCGTGTGCACGACCTCGGGGTGGAACTGGACTCCGTAGAGGCGCCGCTCGCGATGCTCGAAAGCGGCGATCGGCGTCGAGCGCGACGAGCCGACGACGCGCGCGCCCTCAGGCGGCGCGGTGACCGAGTCGCGGTGGCTCATCCAGCAGACCTGCTCGGTCGGGAGGTTCGCGAAGAGCTCGCCCTGCACGGCCTCGAGCTCCGTCTTGCCGAACTCCGAGACGCCCGTCCGCTCGACAGTGCCACCGAGCTCCTGTGCCATCAGCTGCATCCCGTAGCAGATGCCGAGGGTCGGCACGCCGAGCTCGAACAGGCGCCGGTCGACCCGTGGCGCGCCCTCGGCGAAGACCGACGCGGGCCCGCCTGAGAGCACGAGCGCGAGCGGGTTGCGCGCCAGCACCGCCTCGGGAGAGATGCCGTGTCCGACGAGCTCCGAGTAGACGCGGCACTCCCGCACGCGCCGGGCGATCAGCTGCGAGTACTGGCCGCCGAGGTCGAGAACCAGCACCGGCCGCTCTTCGGCGGCCGGCTCGGCGGTCGGAAGAGGGACGACGTTGGTCAGTGCCCCTCCCGGTGATGAGCCCGAGCTTCTGGGTCGCGAGCACCAAGCCAGAGGCCGCACTCGTCCGCGGCCAAGGCTAGAAGCCTTGGCAAGGGCGAGGGTGGGCTCTGGCGCCGCGTGATCGCGGGCCAGAAGCCGGAGTTCATTGCCGGGAGGGGCACTAGCCCATGCCGACCTGCTGGGCCTGTTGCAAGGACTTCCCTTCGGTCTTGATCGAGGGTGCGAGCATGATCTCGGCCTTCTGGAAGTCATGGATCGACTCGTAGCCGCAGGTCGCCATCGACGTCCGCAGCGCGCCCATCAGGTTCAGCGTCCCGTCGTTCTCGCGCGCGGGGCCGATGACGATCTCGTCGAGAGTCGCCGCGCGGCCGACCTCCACCCGCGCGCCTCGCGGCAAGGTCGGGTGGAAGGTCGCCATGCCCCAGTGGAAGCCGCGCCCCGGCGCCTCCTTCGCGCGGGCGAGCGGCGAGCCGACCATGACCGCGTCGGCTCCGCAGGCGATCGCCTTCGCGATGTCGCCGCCGGTGCGCATGCCGCCGTCGGCGATGACGTTCACGTACTTGCCGGTCTCGAGCAGGTGCTGCACGCGCGCCGCGGCCGCATCGGAGATCGCGGTCGCCTGCGGCACGCCGACTCCGAGAACGCCGCGCGTCGTGCACGCGTGGCCGGGGCCGACGCCGACCAGCACCCCCTCTGCGCCGGTGCGCATCAGGTGGAGCGCCGTCTGGTATGAGGCGCAGCCGCCGACGAGCGTCGGGATCGGCAGGCTCGCGATGAACTCCTTCAGGTTCAGAGCCTGCCCATTCGACGAGACATGCTCGGCGGAGACGACGGTGCCCTGGATGACGAGAACGTCGAGCCCTGCCTTGAGGGCGATCTCGTAGTGGTCGCGCACACGCTGGGGCGTGAGCGAGCCGGCGACGAGAACGCCCGCGCGTTTGATCTCCTCGATCCGCGCGGCGATCAGCTTCGGCTCGACCGGGCGCGCGTAGATCTCCTGGAGCCCGCGCGTCGCCCTGTCCTTCGGAAGCTTCGCAATGCGTTCGAGCTCCGCGTCCGGGTTCTCGTAGCGCGTG
Organism: Gaiellaceae bacterium; assembly: GCA_036001625.1. Lineage (GTDB taxonomy): Bacteria > Actinomycetota > Thermoleophilia > Gaiellales > Gaiellaceae > VAXT01. The sequence continues at coordinate 64,901 of DASYUD010000041.1, read as the reverse complement.
TAGATCCCCTCGAGGTTGAGGACGGCGAGGCCGCCGAGATTGCCGAGCTGGATCGCGGTCTGCGGCGAGACGACTGCGTCCATCGCCGAGCCGATCAGGGGCAGCTCGAGCAGGTGCGGCCCGAGCTTCCAGCCGATGTCGACGTCCTGCGGGTCCCGCGTACGACGGCTCGGGACGATTGCGATGTCGTCGAAGCCGTAAGCGTGACGGGCCTTCTTCCCGCGCCCGATCTCTACGTCCACGACGTCCCCTCTCGATGCAAAAAGCCCAGGCTCGTCCTGTCGCCTGGGCCAGAAAAACCATGTTTTGCCTCAACTCTCAACTGGCAGTCGATCGTATCAGCCTCCCCTGACGTCCCGGGCGCTAACAAGGCCCCGGATTCGAACGTCGCAATCGACATGAGGATAGCGCTCGCCGCACTCGCGGCAGCACTCGTCGCAGGGCTCGGTGGGACCGTCATGGCAGACGCGTCCGCGAGCTCCACGTCCGGGCAGATTACGGAGCTTTCCTGGTCTCCTGACGGGAAGTGGCTGGCATACCTCGTGGACACCGACCCGGGGGCCATCCATGCGCAAATCCTCCGCGTCGTCCGAGTCGACCGAGTCGTGCAGCGCGACGTGGTCACGGTCTCGCCGACCGCCGAGCTTTTTTGGATCAGGTGGGCACCCGACTCGAAACGATTCGCCGTCCGGGAGTATGACTACTCGACCAACCGCGACAACGCGCTGATCTCCTCCGCGAACGGCCGTCGAGTGCGCCGCTTCGAGGGTCGTTTCGCGGATTGGTCGCCGGGCTCGCGCGAGTTTCTTCTCCAGAAGGGCGGCTCGACCTACATCGTGGACAACACCACCCGAGCGGAGCGATTCCTGGTGCAAGGAGGCGGCGCCCTCTGGTCTCCGAACGGCGCTCGCATCGCCTTCAGTGCTAGCACCTATACCGCCTGCAGCAACGACTACCGGCTCTTCTCTGTGGACCCGAGCGGTGCCGGAAGGCTCCAGTTGGGGACAGATCGGTTCTCCTTCACCGCGCAGTTCGCCGCAGCCTGGACTCCGGACTCGTCGCGGATCGCGTACTACGAAGGCATCTCAATCGGGTGCTGGACGGACCACGGCGTGGTCATCGTCCCCGCCGACGGGAGCAGACAGGCCGTCGAGCTCGGTGATCGTTTCCAGGCGCAGGTGTCGTGGTCGCCCACCGGTGCCCGGCTCGCGACCCAGGACGTTGCGACCGGCCTCAGGATCGTGACGCCTCAAGGGGCAACTCAGGCCACGATCCCCTCTGTCAGGGAGTACGGATGGGCGCCGAACGGTGCACGAGTCGTGTTCAGATCGAGATCGACCCGGCCAGCGGACATCTACGTCGGCCGGATCAACGGGTCTGCACCGCGCGTGATCGCCGCGGCCGGAGACCATCCAGCATGGTCGAAGCTCGGCTGGATCGCGTACAGCAATCTCGGCTCCTGCAAAGCCGGCGGAGACCGGGTCTTCGTCGTCCGCCCGAACGGCAAGCACAGGCACGCCCTGAGCCGCTGCCTGCCGACTCCTTAGGAAACGACCGGCTCGAGCTCGGCGACCTCGACCGCGCTCGCGAGGCGGCTCGCCTCGCGAGGGTCGAAGCGGCCCGCGCCCACCTCCAGTGTCGAGGCCGCGCCCGCCCCGACTGCTGCTCGCAGGGTGTCCTCGATCGGCTTGCCCCCATAACGGGCGGCGAGGAACCCCGCGAGGAGGACGTCACCCGAGCCGACCGTGGAGATCGGGTCGATGCGCGGCGCAACGGCGCGCAGCCGCTTCACCAAGCGGTCCTCCCGGAGCAGGGCGAAGCAGCCCGACTCCTGCGTGATGAGGACGTTTCGAGCGCCGCGCTCCGCAACCGCGTCGAGCGCCTGGATGAAGTCCTGCTCCTCGTGAAACTCCTGGCCGACGAGGCTCTCGGCCTCGCGCTGGTTCGGCGAGACGAGGAAGGGCTCGGCGCCGGTGCCGAGGCGGAGCGGCTCGCCCTCCGAGTCGAGGACCGTCTCGACATCGCGGCGGTTCAGGTCGCGGATCGCCTCGCCGTAGAAGTCGTCCTCGACCCCCCGCGGCAGCGAGCCCGAGAAGACCACTATGCCGCCACCGCTTGCGAGGTAGTGGAGCTTCTCGCGAAGGATCTCGAGCTCCTCGGGCTCGACGTGCGGGCCCCACTCGTTGATCTCCGTGTACGAGCTCGCGGTCGGGTCGACCACGGCGGTCGACGTCCGCGACTCGTCGCCGATGCGGACGAAGTCGTTGAGGATCGCCTCGGCCGTCAGCTCCTCGACGATGCGCGTGCCGGTTCGGCCGCCGGCGAGCCCGGTTGCCACGACGGGCACCTCGAGCCGCTTGAGCGCGCGCGCGATGTTGATCCCCTTGCCACCCGCCAGCATGAGGCCACTGCTGGCGCGGTGGCGCTGGCCGCGCTGGAAGTTCGGCACGGTGAGCGTGCGATCGAGCGCGGCGTTGAGCGTGACGGTGACGATCACGGGCGGCTCACGAGACCCAGCTCCACATGTTGTGTGCCGTCTCGCCGAGGTACCAGCGGGCACGGCCGAGAGCTCCCGGCTCTCCGATCGAGCGCGAGGCGACGAGCGGTGATCTCGCGAGCAGCCGTCCGCGGTCGTAGACGCGAACCTCTCCCAGAGGCTCACCCTTGCGAACGGGCAGCTGGACGCCGGCCGGCGCCACGACGCGCTCCACGAGCGGCCTGCTGACGAGCACCGCGCGGCGCAGCGGGCGGGGCGCAACGAGCGCGAGCGTCCCGTGGTCGTACGACGTCTCGGCGCGGGCGTACGCACGTCCCGCCGAAACGAGCGGGACGACCCGGAACCGGGAGAGGCCCCAGCGCAGAAGCTCGACGAGGTCGCCGTTCCGCGCCGAGCGGGAGGGGCCGTCGAGCACCGTCGCGTAGACGATGACGCCGGGGCCCCGGGCGGCGGCGACCTCCGACCAGCCGGCCACACGCGTATGGCCCGTCTTCACACCGACGATGCCGGGGAAGCTGCCGAGCAGGTCGTTCCACGTGTGCAGCCGGCGGCCGCCCGCGATCGTGGCGTCTTGCATCGCCACGATGCGGCGCACCGGCGGCTTCTTCATGAGGATGCGAGCGAGCGTCGTCACGTCGCGCGCGCTCGAGACGTGGCCCGCGGCGTCGAGGCCGTCGGGCCGCACGTAGTGCGTGTCCGTCAGGCCGAGTTGCCGGGCCCGCCGGTTCATCATGCTGACGAAGCGCGCCTCGCTCCCGTGCCCCACGTGCACCGCGAGCGCCCACGCCGCGTCATTCGCGCTCTGGATGAGCGCGGCCTCGACGAGATCTCGGACGGTGAGCTGCTCGCCGGCGCGGAGGTGGACGGTCGACTCGCCGACCGCGGCGGCCTCGGGCGAGACCGAGACGACGTCGTCGAGCCGGGCATGCTCGAGGGTGAGGAGGACCGTCATCAGCTTCGTGATGCTCGCGATCGGCACCTGGCGGCGAGGGTTCCCGGCGAGGAGCACCTCACCGGTCCGCCCGTCCGCGACGAGGTACGCGCCAGCGTCAACGCGGGGTCCCGTCGCGAGGGCCGGGGGAACGAGCGAGAGGGCGGCGGCGAGGGCGAGAAGCCTGAGCTTCACGGCGGGGAGGCTACCTTCGAGTCAGGCCACGCGGAGGCGCTGCCCGACCCGCAGCGCCGTCGGCTCGACGCCCGGGTTCAGCTCGACCAGGCGCTGGACGCTCAGATGGCGCCGGCCGGCGATCTCGCCGAGCGTGTCGCCGCGCTGCACGACGTAGAACCGGCCCGGTTGAGGCGCCGGGCGGCCACGATGGACCACGATCCGCACCGAAGACTGCTCGCTCCTGGCCGCCGGCCGACTGGACATGTCGTCGCGGAGCGCTCCGCGGACGACGAGCAGTGCAGCCGTCAGGAGCGCGAGGAACGCGACCGGCGCCGCGTAGCGCCGCGCCTCCGCTCGCCAGTCGACCCGGTCCATTCCGCTACCAGCCGGAGGCGGCCCAGATCTCGCTCTGCAGCCGGGCCGCCTCGGCCGCTGCGGCTGCGCGCCAGTCGTCCCCTACCGAGCGGTAGGCGTAGAGCACCGAGCGGGAGGCCGAGACGAGAGCGCTCGCCGGCCCGCTGGTGAACGCGCGGGCCACGTCGGCCGGGCTTGCCCCCTGCTCCCCGACCCCGGGGAGCAGCAACACCGCGCGCGGGAGCAGCTTGCGCGCCTCGCCGACCGCTCGCGGGTGCGTCGCTCCGACCACCGCGCCGACACTCGACAGGCCGCGCTCACCGACCAGGTCCTCGCCCCACTCGGCCACGATCCGCGCGACGTGCTGCCATAGCGGGCGTCCGTCGGAGAGCACGAGATTCTGGATGTCGGCTACGCCCTCGTTCGACGTCTTGACCAGGCAGAAGATGCCGGCCCCGTCGCGCCGGCAGGCCGCGAGCAGCGGCTCGACCGAGTCGCGGCCGAGGTAGGGGCTCACGGTCATCGCGTCGGCGAGGGGCTCCTGCCCATCTCGGGGCTCGAGATACGCGGCCGCGTACGCGCGCGAGGTCGAGCCGATGTCGCCGCGCTTCCCGTCGGCGACGACGAGCAGGCCGGCGGTACGAGCGTAGGCGCACACGTCCTCGAGCGCGCGCATCCCCTCCAAGCCGAGCGCCTCGAAGAACGCGAGTTGCGGCTTGACGCCGACCGCGTACTGCGCGACCACGTCGATCACGCCGCGGCAGAACCTGCCGCATGCCTCCGCAGCCTGCGCGCGCCCGAGGTGGGCATCGCCGGCGAGCTCGACAGGGAGGAGGTCGGGGCGAGGATCGAGCCCGACGAGGAGCTGGCTCCGCTTGCGCTCGACGGCCTCGGCGAGCCGGTCGCCGAACGTCGCCGCCCCCACTCGCGGTGCGGCCTCGAGATCCTGCGCCATCGAGGGCCAAGCCTACCCACGCGCCCGGAACGCAACGAGGGCCGCTCGGGCGGCCCTCGTCTGAAACCTTGAGTCGAGAAGTGGCTACATCCCCGCGCCGCTCTTGACCGCCTGCTTCAACTGGCTGCCGGCGGAGAACTTCGGCACGGTCGTCTCGGGAATGTGTACCCGCTGCGTGGGGTTCCGCGGATTGACGCCCTGGCGTGCTGCGCGCCTCTGCGTCGTGAACTTCCCGAAACCGGTGAAGGCGACCTCGCCGCCCCCACGAAGGACATCGGTGATCGAATCGAGAAACGCGTCCACGGCCTCAGCGGCATCGCGCTTCGAGAGATTGGCCTTCGTGGCGACCCTTTCGACGAACTCCTGTTTTGTCACGTGCATTCCTCCCTTTGACGCTTGCTGATCGAGGCTCGGACCCTAACAGGCATCCCCTTTCCGCTCAACCATGCGGTTTGCGGCGGTTTTGTCCGCCTGGAGCAAGTCTCCTGCCCGAAAAAGGGGCTCAAGACGGACTCCGCGGCGCGCGAGAGCGTCCGCTCCGCCCTCCTCACGATCGACGACACAGACGGCGATTCGGCATTCGAGACCGGCCTCGCGGAGCGCGTCGAGCGCGCTGACGGCGGCTCCACCCGACGTCACGACGTCCTCGACGAGGCAGACCCGCTCGCCCTTCTCGTACGCGCCCTCGAGCCGGTTCGCGGTCCCGTGCTCCTTCGCCTCCTTGCGGACGATGAGGAACGGCAGGCCCGAAGCGAGCGAGGCGGCCGCCGTCAGCGCGACGGCTCCGAGCTCGGGGCCCGCGAGCCGCGCGGCCTCGGGCTCGTGCTCGGCGACCGCGGCCGCAATGTGCTCGCCGAGCGCGGCGAGCAGGTCGGGTCGCGTCTCGAAGAGGTACTTGTCGAGGTAGTAGCTGGAGCGGCGGCCCGAGCGGAGGACGAAGTCACCCTGGAGGTACGCGTGCTCGAGGATGGCGGCGGCCAGCTCGTCGCGAACCACTACTTGGCGGCCCGAAGAGCGTCGCGTGCGAGGGTGAGGAGGCGCGCGCCCTCGGGCGAGTCGCCGGCGACCGAGACCATCGAGCCGTCCGTGAAGTAGAGGTCGACCTGCTCCCGCTTGCGGCCGCGCTTAGCGTAGAGGCCGACTCCCAGAAGCGAGCCGGCGGCGAGCACGAGCGCGAAGAGCCTACGACGACCCACTGCTCTTCGGGCGCGTGCGCTTCGTCGAGGTGCGGCGTTTTGGCTTCGGCTGATCGGTGGCTCTGCGCAGGCAGCTCTTGAGGTCGTAGAAGACGAGGCCCGACGTCGGCTCGGGGCCGGTAGCGGCCGCGATCAACTGCTCTCCGTCGCGGATGACGAAGAGGCTTCCCTCCCCGGTCGAGGCCTCGAGCTGGGCGATCTCGCCCTCGCGGACCTGCTCAGCAGCCTCGAGCAGGGCTCGCGCAGTCGAGGCGAGCCGGGCCGCCCGCTCGTCGGGGAGCGTCGCGCCGGCGACGGTTCCGCTCCGGTCGAAGAGCACCGCCGCCTCGACCTGCGAGGAGATGTCGGTCAGCTGGCTGAGTGCCTCGGCGGCCGGCTCCATCGAGCAGGAACGCTAACACCGGCCAAAATACGGGCGTGCGTCAGCTGTTCGAGAAGTTCTTCGCCGACCGCGGCACCCACCTCGCGGCGATGATCGCCTACTTCGCGCTGCTCTCGTTCGTGCCGCTCCTCTTCCTCGCGCTCGCGCTGCTCGGCCTCGCCGGCCGCGCCGACGAGTCGAGCTTCCTCGTGACCGAGCTGAACAAGGCGTTCCCGACGAGCTCGGTCGAGAGCATTCTCAGCGTTGTCCGCTCGATCCAGAGCAACGCGGCCACGCTCGGGATCGTCGGGGGCCTCTTCCTCGGCTGGACCTCGCTTTCGCTCTTCAGCGTTCTCGAGTCCGCCTTCAACATCGTCTACGGGAAGCCGAACCGCTCGTTCCTGCACGGGAAGCTGATCGCGGTGCTCCTCCTCGTTGGCTCGCTCGTGACGCTGTTCGTCGGCCTCCTCGTCGGCTCGGTTGGCTACGAGGTGCTGAAACGCTTCGCCGGTGAGGTCTTCGGCAACGCCTACGTTGGCTACACCAGCTCGGTCGTGATCTCGACGGTCTCTGTCTTCGTCTTCCTCTTCTCCGTCTACTACCTGCTCACGAACGAGAAGCTGAGCGTGCGCGAAGTGCTCCCCGGCGCGATCGTGGCCACGGTCGCGCTCGAGGCGAGCTTCCAGGTGCTGCCGCTCTACCTGCGGCTCTCGAAGAACGTGATCGCGCTCCAGGCCTTCGGCGCCCCCGCGCTCCTGCTCGTCTGGCTCTACGTGATGGCGAACGTGATCGTCTTCGGAGCCGAGGTCAACTGGTGGCTCGCCCGGGGGCGGCACGAGCCGCTGAAAGCTCAGGAGGCGGCAGGGCTCGCCTGACGGGTCGCCAGGGCCTCGCGCAGCGCGCGCGCGGCGCGGGCGCGATGTGAACTCTTGGCCTTCCATTCATTCCCGAGCTCGGCGACCGTCCGCTTCTCCCCCTCGGGAATGAAGACCGGGTCGAAGCCGAAGCCCTCCGACCCGCGCGGCTGCTCGGCGATCCTCCCCTCGAGGACGCCGGTGCCGCGGAGCTCCTCGAGCTCCGGCAAGAGGCACACGAGCTCGCAGACGTAGCGAGCCCGGCGGCCCTCCCCCACGACGCCTCGCAGCTCGGCGAGCAGCCGGCCGACGTGCTCCCCCTCGGCCCACCGAGCTGACTGTACGCCCGGCCCGCCGCCCAGGCCCTCGACCTCGATCCCCGAGTCCTCGCCGAGCACCCACCGGTCTGGCTCCGCGCGCGCCCGACCGAAGCGCGCCTTTGCACGCGCGTTCTCGTAGTAGCTCTCCCCCTCCTCCGTGGGGAGCTCATCAGCGTCGAGCAGCTCGAGCTTCCAGCCCGGGAGCGCGTGTCGGAGCTCGCGGAGCTTGTGCTCGTTTTTGGAGGCGAGAACCGCTCTTAGAGGCTCCAACATAATGACGCTTCGTCGCCGGGGCGCGATGGTCGTTCCGAGGCAAGGACGCAGGGAGCGTCCAGGCTGGTTCTCAGCCTGGACGCGACTGAGGACACAGCTTCGGGGCGAGCAGCGCGGCCCGGCGGCACAAGGCTCATTGTGTTGGAGCCTCTTAGTCGGTCCACCGCACCCCGAGCACCTGCTCGAGCCGCATCAGCTCCGCCGTCACCGCGTGCGGCTGCGCGTCACCGAGACGAACGTCGAGCGAGACCCGCCGCCGGTCGCGGGCGTCCTCCAGCTCGAAGGCCCGCACGGCGGCATCGACGCGCTCGAGCGCCTCGAGAATCCCGGCCGGGCTCTCGCCGGCCCGAAGCTCCACCTCCAGCCGCTGCTCGCCCGGCCGACTACGCATGAAGACGCGTTGGACGACAATGCGAAGCGGCCAGAGGCTGACGAGGACGACCACGGTCGTGATCACCGCCGCGCTGTAGTAGCCCGCCCCGGCGGCAATGCCGATCGCAGCCACGACCCACAGGCTCGCGGCCGTCGTCAGGCCTCGCACTGAGAGGCCCTGGCGGATGATCGCGCCCGCGCCGAGAAAGCCGATTCCGGTCACGATCTGCGCGGCGATCCTCGTCGGGTCGTACGTGATCCCGCTTTGCTGCGAGAAGTGGAAGTCGCCCCAGGCATAGGCGGAGACGAGCGTGAAGAGCGCAGCGCCGATCGCGACGAGCATGTGCGTCCGGAGGCCCGCCTCCCGCTCGCGGACCTCGCGCTCGGCGCCGATCGCCCCGCCGAGGACGCCAGCGAGGACGACCCGCAGCAGGACCTCCCCCCAGGAGAGCTCAGGCACGAACAGCCTCGACCGCGCCGCGCTGCGCTAGCCCGATCTCCTCGATGCCGGCCGCCGCCAGGTCGAGCAGCTCGTCGAGCTGAGCCCGGTCGAGCGGCGCCCGCTCGGCCGTCGCCTGCACCTCGATCAGGCGCCCGTCCCCGGCCATGACGACGTTGACGTCCACCTCGGCCGCCGAGTCCTCCTCGTAGTCGAGATCGAGGAGCGGCTCGCCGGCGACCATGCCGACCGAGACTGCGGCGACCGAGTCCGCCAGCGCCCGCCCGAGGCCGACGTGGTCGAGCGCCCGGCGGGCCGCGACGTAAGCGCCGGAGATCGCCGCGCAGCGAGTTCCACCGTCGGCCTGGAGGACGTCGCAGTCGAGCCAGAGCGTCCGGTCGCCGAGTGCCTCGAGGTCGCCGACGGCACGGATCGCCCGGCCGATCAGACGCTGGATCTCGACCGTTCTCCCCTTCTGCCGACCCATGCTCGCCTCGCGCGGCGTTCGGGAGCCGGTCGAGGCGGGGAGCATCGAGTACTCGGCGGTCAGCCAGCCGCGGCCAGAGCCGGAGAGCCACCGAGGCACCCCCTCCTCGAGAGAGGCGGTGCAGAGAACTCGCGTCCTGCCGCACGAGATGAGCGCCGAGCCGTGCGCCTGCTCGAGGTAGTCCGGCTCGATCTCGAGCATGCGCAGATCATCTGAACGGCGGCCGTCGGCGCGCATCACGCGGCGGCCGCCTCGAGCTCCGCGATGCTCACCTGCTCCACCCCGCCGAGCGGCAGCTGGAGGAAGCGCTCCCCGATCGCGCGGAAGCGGGCCGGGTCGCCCGTCGTCAGGAAGCGGTACGCGCCGTCCCGGCCCTGCTCGTTCCCGATCCCCTTGCGCTCGAGCGTCTCTGCAACCTCGCGCGCCGTCTCCTCCGCCGAGAAGACGAGCGTGACGCTGCGACCGAAGACGCGCTGGAAGATCGGCCGGATCAGCGGGTAGTGCGTGCAGCCGAGGATGACCGTGTCGACGCCCGCCTGCTTCAGCGGCTCGGCGTACTCGCGGACGGCGGCGACTGTCTCGGCGCCGAAGGGCTCGTCGCTCTCGATGAGGGGCACGAGCCGCGGGCAGGCGACGGGGAAGAGCCGCGCGCCCGCGTCGAGGGTCCGCACGAGCTCGGCGTAGCGCCCGGCGGTGACCGTTGCCTGCGTCGCGAGCAGCCCGATCCGCCGGTTGCGCGTCGCCTGGATGGCCGCGTGCGCCTCGGGCGTGATCACGCCGACGATCGGCACCTCGAGCCGCTCCTGGAGCTCCGGCAGCGCGGCCGAGGTGGCGGCGTTGCAGGCGACGACGACCAGCTTCACGCCTTGCCCCTCGAGGTAGCCCGCGATCTCGCCTGCGAAGCGCCGGATCTCGTCGAGCGGACGGGGCCCGTACGGAAGTCGGGCCAGGTCGCCGAGGTAGAGGAAGTCCTCGTGCGGCATCGTCACGAGACACTCGTGAAGGACGGTCAGCCCGCCCGTACCCGAGTCGAAGACGCCGACGGGCCGCGAATCCACGGAAGCGATTCTAGGAGGGATTGGCGGAACGTCGCTCGTCGTCGGGGTGCGATGGTCGTTCCGAGGCAAGGACGCAGGGAGCGCCGATAGCAGTTCGCTATCGGCGCGACTGAGGACGCGGCCTCGGGGCGAGCAGCGCGGCCCGACGGCTCAGCTGCGTTTCGCCAATCCCTCCTTGTCGTACCCTTGAGGCCATGCGCAGGGGGCTTCTCCTCGCCGCGGCAGCCGTCCTCCTCGTGCCCGCCCCGGCGGCGGCCTTCACGAAGACCAACCTGACGATCCCCATGGACGACTCGGTGCGCATCGCGGCGACGTACTACGTGCCCGACGGCGCGTCGCCGATCGGCGGCTGGCCAACGGTGATGATGCTGCACGGCCTCGGCGAGTCGCGCACCGTCTCCGACAACGCGGTTGGAATGTCCATCAACGACATGGCCGAGCTCTACGTTGTCCCGCGGGGGTACGCCGTTCTCACCTTCGACGCCCGCGGGCACGGCGAGTCGGGCGGGCTCGTCTCGGTCGACGGGCCGCGCGAGATCAAGGACGTGCGCGCGCTCTTCGACTGGCTCGCCTCGCGGGCAGCCGTCAACGCGGAGCGCATCGGCGCGTTCGGCTACTCCTACGGCGGCGGGGCGATCTGGCGCGCCGCGGCAGAGGGCGTGCCGTTCGCGGCGATCGCGGTCGCGGCGACCTGGACCGACCTCTACCAGGCGCTCGCCCCGCAGAGCTTCGCCCGCTCGGGAGTCGTCCTCGGCTTCTGGCAGTCGATCGCCGCCCGGGCCGCGCCGGAGGTCGACCCCATCATCCGCGACCTGCTCGCCGGGCGAAACCTCGCCGCCGTGCGCGCTTTCGCCCGGCAGCGATCCAGCCATGGGCTGCTCGGCCGGATACGGATGCCGACCTTCCTCATCCAGGGAAGGCGCGACTTCGCGTTCGACCTCGACCAGGCGCTATCGGCCTACCGTCGCCTACGAGTCGCCAAGCGCCTCTACGTCTGCGATTTCGGCCACCCGCCCTCCTCGAAGCCACGCGCCGAGCTCGACCACATCCTCCCCCAGGCGCGCCTCTGGTTCGACCGCTTCCTGAAAGGAATGCCGAACGGGATCGACAAGCGCCCGCCGGTCGAGCTCGCTCCCGACCCGTGGACCGGGCGAACGTTCCAGTACCGCGGCCTGCCCACGCGGCGCACCCTCAGGCTCACATTCGCGGGCACGAGCTCGATCGGATCGGGCGGGAAGGTGGCGCGCACCCGCCCGCGGACGCGCCGCCGGCTCGAGACCTTCGGCGCACCGGTCCTGCGCGTCTCGCTCGCGAGCTCGACCGGGTGGCCGCACGTCGTCGCTGTCCTCTCCGCCCTGACCCCTCAGGGCAAGGAGATCGTCGTCAGCGCCGGCGGGGCTCGGACGCAACTCCGAGGGAAGGCGAGAGCGATCACGGTCCGCCTGATCAGCCAGGTGACGGCGATTCCGCCCCGCTCACACCTCAGGTTGACGATCGCGGCGACCTCAACTGCCCAGAGCTCCGGGAACCTCCTCTACCTCTCGGGAGTCCCGCGCTCGGCGCGACTGGACGTCGGCCGGGCAACGCTCTCGCTGCCGGTGCTGGCGCGGCCGGTCTCGAAATAGAGACTGGTTTTCTTGACCCGGCGGTCGGAGTAGCTGTTAACTCAGTGCTGCGCTCGTCGTCCCGGCTCATGAACTCCGAGGAAAGGAACGTCTCCATGAGAAAGTCAGTCCGACTGGCGGTCGCCGCCTGCGCGGGCCTCGTCGCCCTCGCGGTCGCAGGCCCGGCCTGGGCCGTCTATAAGCCGGCGCTCGTCGTCGTCGCTCAGAACCCGGCGCCGGCGAAGAAGACGGCAGTCCTGGTCGGAGTGGCGCAGACTCCGGCCGACGACCCCACCCTGAAGATCCAGGTCTACGCGCCCCTCGGCTATCTGGCGAACCTCACCCAGCCGGTCGGGGCGACCATCGGCGACGTCTCAGGGGACGTCATTCTGAGAGACCTCGGCGGGGCGGTCGCACCGATCGAGGGCAAGGTGAAGGTCGACAACCCGCAAGCGCATCTCACCGACCCGTGTGCACCGGGGTTGCACCAGGCAATCTGGTCGCTGAACGTCACCATCGCCGGGTCGCCGCTCACGGTCTACCTCTACGTCGACACGATCACGTCTGGGCCCGAAGCGGCCTTCGCCTCGGCGAAAATTCAGCTCTGCCTCGCGGGGCCGATCGGCACGCCGGGCGGAGCACAGCTGCTCGACGCCTTCTTCGATATCAACGGCGTCTTCACGAACCCGTCGACCAGCGGCTACAGGGTCTGGCGGTCCACCTTCACACCGTACATTCCGGGCACGCCGAACCCGAACCCGGCCGGCACAGTCGAGGCGCAGGCGTTCGTGCCGAGCGCCGTCGCGCTCAAACTCAAGGTGGTCTCCGGCAAGCGGGGGAGGATCACGATCTCGGGCCGACTGCTCGTGCAGGGCTCTCCCTTCGCGGGCGCCGACGTCGACCTCTACATCGGCAACAAGAAGGTTGGGCGAACCCTGCACACGAACCGCTCCGGCCGGTTCACGACACGCAGGCGCATCAAGCGCAAGACCGCGTTTCGGGCGCTCGCGACTTTCGTCGGGGACCGCCCCGGCGGCTGCGTCGCGCCCGCGATCGCGCCGGCGGGCTGCGTCAACGCGACGATCGCGTTCATCGCGGTCAGCAACAGGGCTAGCGGGCGCTTCCGCAGGTAAGGCCGAGTCGAACGATTGAAGCGAGCGGGGCCTCTTCGGGGGCCCCGCTCCCCTATCCTGGCGGCGTGGCCGCGGAGATCCGGATCGGGACGTGCTCGTGGGCCGACGAGGCGCTCTCGAAGTACTGGTACCCGAAGGGGACGCCGGGGGGCGAGCGCCTCCCCTACTACGCGCAGCACTTCGACACGGTCGAGGTGGACTCGACCTACTACCGGCTGCCGGCCGAGGAGATGGTCGAGCGCTGGGCCGAGCGGACACCCGAGGGTTTCGTCATGCACGTGAAGGCCTTCGGCGTGATGACGCGGCATCCCGTGAAGGTCGAGCAGCTGCCCCCCGACCTGCGCGACGAGGCGCCGAAGGACGCGCGCGGCCGCGTCGATCGCCCGCCGCGCGAGTTCCGCGCCGAGGTCTTCCGCCGCTTCCTCTCGGCTCTGGAGCCGCTGCGGTCGGCCGGGAAGCTCGGGGGCCTTCTGTTCCAGTTTCCGCCGTACGTCGTCCCCAAGGAGGCCTCGCTCGACTACCTCGCCTGGGCCCGCGAGCAGGTCGGCGACGACGAGATGCTGGTCGAGTTCCGCCACCGGAGCTGGCTCGACGAGGAGCATCGCGAGGAGACGCTTCGCTTCCTCGAGGAGCACCGGATGGCGCACGTCGTCGTCGATGCGCCGCGCTCGGAGGGGAAGAACGTCCCGCTGACGGTGCTCGCGCTGACGACGCCGATCCTCTACGTCCGCATGCACGGGCGAAACGCGGGGACCTGGAACTCGCGCGGCAAGAGCGCGGCCGAGCGGTTCGACTACCTCTATTCGGACGAGGAGCTCGCCGAGTGGGTCGATCCTCTGCGTGAGCTCTCGGCCCAGGCCGAAGAGGCATACGTGGCTTTCAACAACAACAACCGCAGCCGGGTCGGCGGCCGCGAGGTTGCGCAGGCGCCGACGAATGCGGAACAGCTGCGGAAGCTGCTCGCCGAAGCGGGCCTGCCGGTCAGCCGACCCGGCGCAAGAGCTCGAGCAAAGTCTGGTTGAAGCGCTCGGGCTCCTCGACGCTGACGAGGTGGCCCGCCCCTTCGACGATCTCGAGCCACCCGTCCGGCGCCGAGTCGACGATCTTCCGCGCCTCGGGCACGGGCACGAGCTCGTCCTGATCGCCGACGACGACCGTCAGCGGTCTCGAGAACGAGGCGACGACGTCCGACGCATCGGACCGGTCGCGGAGGGCTTCGATGCCGCGGACGAGCTCGTCGGTCGTGCGGTCGGCCGGCCCGGGCGGAGAGAACTCCCGGTTCCAGCCCTCGATGCCCTCTTCGGTGACGACCTCGATCATCTGCTCGCGAACGGCTCTTCGCTCGGGTGGATCCGCACTCGCGCGCGAGCCGGCCAGCAGGAGCGCTTGGACGCGTTCGGGCGCCTGCCTGGCCATCGCGAGGCCGACGTAACCGCCCATCGATGCGCCGATGGGGACGAGATCGCCCGGGGTTTCGTTGAGGATCTGCCCGGCCCAGGCGTCGATCGAGCTCCCGCCGAGGTCGTAGAGGTTCGGCGCGACGACCTCGTGGGCCGCGAGCGCAGGCAGCTGAGGTTCCCACATTCGCTCGTCGAGCGGGAAGGCGTGGAGCAGGACGACCTTCATCAGGAGTGCTCCACCGTCACAGCGCCTTCGAGTCCTCCGGCCTTCTCTGAATCGAGCTCGGCGCCTTCGATCCCGAGCGCTTCGGCCAGTCGGTCGAGGAGCTCGGCGGGAGGCTGCAGCTCGCCGGGCGAGGCCGCAGTTCGGGCGACGGCCCGCACGGACCTGGCATCGGCGCCGGTCAGGCGGGCGAGGAGCGTCGGGTTCGCGCGGAGCGCCGTCGCGTCGCCCGGAGGCAGGGGGCCGTAGTACTCGGGAACCGAGAGGTACTCGTCCATCATCGTCCCACGGTCGAACGCGACCAGGCGCACGACCGCTCCTGCCTCCGCCCCCAGCGAGAGCACGACTCCTCCGGTGATGTTCGACAGCTCGGCGGCCAGCCGCCGCAGCAGGTCCGGCTTGTGGCTTGCGACCGGGTTGTAGACGGCGACCCACCCGTTGCGCGGAGCGGAGACGACCGTCGCGCTCGAGACGAAGAGGCGCGGGACGAAGCGCGCGACGGCCCGCTCGATCGCCGCCTGGTCGTCCGTCTGCGCGTGCACAGAGCCAAACGACGCGTCGGCTCTCTCCTCTGCGAGCTGCTGCTCGAGCGCGCCCAGCTCGGTCACGAGCTCGCGGCGGTACTCGGCGAAGCCGAGGCGGCGCGACACGGCGAGCGCGCCCTCGTTCGGGAGATCGACTGCCAGCGTCACGTGCTCGACGCCCTGCTCGCGGAAGAAGGCTGCGAGCTCCCGGAGCATCGCCTTGCCGGTTCCTTTCCCGCGCGCGTCGGGCCGCAAGTAGGCGAGCGTGATTTCTCCCAGGCCTGAGCGAAGCTCGCCCTTCGCCATTCCGACCACCTGGCCGTCCAGGTCCGCGACGACGATGCGTCCCTCCTGGAGCCAGAGGTCGGAAAGCGGAGACGGCGGAACGGGGAGGGCCCAGAACTCGTCCCGGTAGGCCTCGACGAGGTCGCGCAGGACCGTCAGGTCCGCCTCCGTCGCCTCGCGGATCGTCACGGCGCGGCGAGGAGCTCGAGCTCGGCCGCGACGGCCGGCCGCTCGGTGAGCCTTGCGAGCCACTCGGAGATTCGGTCGTGGTCGCCCAGCTCGATCCGGAGGAGCCAGGGCGCGTAAGCGATGTCGGCCAGCCCGTAGACGCGGCCCGAGAGGAACGGCTGGGCCTCGAGCAGCGCGTCGAGCTCGGCCAGCCGCTCGCCGAGCCGGGACTGCGCATCTTCGTCGCCGCGCCGGAGGGCGTAGTAAGGACGGCCGAGCCGGTCGAACCGCTGCACGAGGAGCCGTCCCGTAGCCCGCTCGGCGGGGTCGACCGGCCAGAGCGGAGGCTCCGGGTAGCGATCCTCGAGGTACTCCATGATCACCGCCGACTCCGGGAGGACGAAGGCGTCCTCCTCGAGCACCGGGACCTTGCCGAGGGGGTTCTTCTCGTAGATCCAGGCCGGGCGGTCGCCGAGGTCGACGACGACCGTCTCGTACTCGAGGCCCTTCTCGGCGAGGACGATGCGCACGCGGGCGCAGTACGGGCACCGGTCGGCGTCGTAGAGCGTCAGCACTCGGTCGATGCTATCCGGCCGAGGCTCCGCCGAGGAGGCCGGCGAGCAGGTAGTGGGCGGTCAGGTTCTGGAAGGGCGCGAAGCGCTCGCCGAGCGCGCGCACGTCATGCCCGCCGCCGTAGAACCGGGCGACGGCCTTGCGCAACCCGAGGTCGCCCGCCGGCCACGCCTCCGGCCGCACCAAGTGGCGCGAGAGGAACCAGTCGGCCGTCCACTCGCCGATCCCGGGCAGCGCGGTCAGCGCGCTCTTCACCTCCGCGTCCGGCAGAGCGGCCAGCGAGTCGAGGTCGAGGTCACTGCGCGCGAGCCCCACGGTGTACTCGGCCTTGCGGCGCGAGAAACCGAGCGCCGCGAGCTCGTCCGCGTCGGCCAGAGCGAGACGCTCTCTCGTCGGGAAGGCGTAGGCATGCTCACCGCGGACGCCGAAGCGCTCGATCAACCGGTTGCGGATCGCGAACGCGGCCTGAAGCGAGACCTGCTGCGCCGTGATCGAGGTGACGAGCGACTCGAAGGGGTCAGGCGCGATCGGCGGACGCAGCCCCTGCAAGTCTGCGGCGAGCCCCTCGAGCACGGGGTCGCTCTGCGCGAACCGCCCGAAGGCGTCGAGGTCGAACTCCGTTCCGAGCAGCTTGCGGACGACGGGCTCGCTCGCCTCGTCGAGCGGCTCGACCTGCACGCCGCCCGGCTGCGCCTCGATGCGCACCTCGCGCCCGCCGACCACGCGGAGCAGGCCCCCTTCGTGCCAGAGGTTCGCGAGGTCGTGGCCGAACGCCCGGTAGCGTCGGGTCGAGAGCTCGAAGTCGTAAGGGTCGGGCATGCGAAGGAGGGACATGCCCGAAACCTAGACGGCGGCCTCGCCCTCACCGAGGCCGCCGCCGCAGGATGGACTACCGCTCTGCTGGAGCCTCCGGCTCCGCGGGGGCGGCGGGCCGCTCAGCCGGGCGGTCGCCCTGCCGCTGGAAGCGGCCCTCGATCGTGCCGCTCACGCCTTCGGGGATCTGGATGCCGTACCGGCGACCCCGACCGGCGAAGCCGAGGTGGCTCGCGCTGACCACTGCAAGCACGCGCCCCCGGCACTGGACGACAAGCTTGCCGTCCTTGTTGCCGGCGTGCATCTGGCCGTTGCCGCGGCAGACGACCTGCATGTCGTCGGCCAGATCGGTGAACGTCATCGCACCGGCAAGCCGGAAGCGGATCCGCTTCGGCCCGTCCGCCGCCGTCAGCTCACCTTGCACCGGGCCGGCACCGACGAAGGTGGCCGGGCCCGTCACGTCGACTTTCTGCGCCGCGGCCCCGATCGGAAGGGCGAGGGCCGCGAGCAGGAGGAGGGGAACGGTTCGTTTGATCACTGTGCTCCTTTCCGTTGTCTCCGCAACGCACCGTCGTCGGCAGTCGTTAACGGGCTGGGAGTGCGCGGTAACGATTTCGTTAGCGAGGCCCAGAAAGGCTCGAACGGGGTACCGCCTTGAACTTTTGCTGGAAAAGTCAGAGACTTCTTGCACACCTCGGCCTGCGGCGGCCCGCAACTCCCCGAGGAATGGATTGGCCGCCGAGAGGAGGAGACAATGCAGAAAGGCTGGCTGAAGAACACGGTTGGCGGTCGCAAGATCGAGCACATCCCCTGTCCGAATCCGGGCATCTCCGTTGACCTGACCGCACCCGCCGCAGGTGTCCTGCACACGATCGAGGGCAGCCTCGGGTCCGGCCTGAGCGTCTTCCAGAGTCACTTCGCACCGCACTTCGCGCTGGACGGCCGCCGAATCATCCAGCTCCTCCCGCTCGGCGTAATCGGCTGCGCGTGCGAGAACCAGCCCGGTGGCGTCGAGACGAACCGCCTCGTGCGCGCGCAGATCGAGGTTGCCGGCAAATCGAAGACGAAGTCATGGCTCCCCGACCCTGCGACGACGGAGGCGCTCGCCGACCTCCTCGCAACGCTCAAGCGTGCCGCTGAGATCCCGCTCAAGCGGCCGTTCCCCGAGAAGATGCCGCCACTCCCGTGGGCGACGGCCACGTTCAGCCGCCGCAGTGCCGGCAAGTGGGGTAAGACGGCCGGATGGTTCGGTCACGTCGAGGTGCCCGAGAACAGCCATTGGGACCCCGGCGCGCTGCAATGGACGAAGCTGCTCCCCCTCGCGCGGAAGATCGCCGCCGGGGAAGGTCACGCCTCAACGCCAAAGCGTGACCCGGGGGCCATGAAGCCACCGAGCCCGATTCCGCAGTGGTACTCGACCTGGCTCAGCTGGCGGCTCGGCGAAGGCGAATTCAAGCGCTTCGGACCGCACGACATGAAGCATCGCCCCGAGCTCCCCTTCGGCGGGAAGGGGCAGGAGCCAATTCCTCCCTGGGCGTGGGCCAAGGCGGGACAGTTCGTCGCCGCGCGAAGAGGGCCGCACCCGTAAGCGACCTCTCGGCGCGATACTCAAGAGGCCCGAGGAGGGTGAGATGGATCAGCTGATCGAGTTTCCACTCGAAGGCGGCGGCTCCATCGTTGTTGCGGCCGGCGAGGAGGGCCTACCGGTCACGCGGGGAGGGGGTGCGCGCGGGCTGGGGACCGACGAGCTGCTCTCCCGGGCCGATCAGACGCTCGAGGCGGCTATCGGGCACGTCCAACCGGCCGCGGAGGCGCTCCTGCAGAAGCTTCTGAGCCTCTCCCACGCTCCCGACTCGGTCGAGATCGAGTTCGGTCTTGCGCTCAGTGCGAGTATCGGCGCCGTGATCGCGAAAGGAAGCAGCGAGGCCAACTTCAAGATCACGCTGCGATGGGACCGAGATGGCTCCTGACGACGCCGGGGGCTACGAAGATTTCCGGATCAGGATCAGCAGCGGCCCCGAACGCTACAGCGTTCGCGCGACCTGTCGGGGAGCGGCAATTTCGGGGACATTCGAACGCCCCTTCTCCGATGAAGGTCTCGAGCTTCTTATTCTCAGGACACAAGCTCGTCGGGGCGCCATCCGCGCGGCTCGAAGGTCGGAGGGTGTCGCGGCGGCGCAGGAGATCGGTGAGAGGCTCTACGGGGCACTCTTCCATGGCGTCGTCGGCGCACTCCTCTGGAAAGAATCAGACGCTGTTGGAGAGGGGCTACGAATCACGCTCGAGCTAAGCGACGTGCCCGAGCTCATGGATCTCCCCTGGGAGTACCTCTACGATCCGGACAGGGGCCATTTCCTCGCCTTCTCCCTGAGGACGCCGATCGTCCGCTACCTCGACGTGCCAAGCAGGCAGCGGCCGCTCGAAGTCGCTCCGCCGCTGAGGATGCTCGCCATGGTCTCGAGCCCGCGCGACGTCGTCGAGTTGAACGTCGAGCACGAGAAGGAGCTTCTCAATGACGCGCTCGCTGAACTTGTCTCCAGGAAGCTCGTCGAGATCGACTGGCTGGAAAACGGGACGCGCCAAGGTCTCAGGCGGAAACTCAGACGTGCGGCCGACCGCGCTCCCTACCACGTGTTCCATTACATCGGCCACGGCAGCTTCGAAGAGTCTCGCGGCGAGGGTTTTCTCCTGTTCGAGGACGCTCATCAACGCAGCGATCCCATCGACGGCAAATACCTCGGGCAGATGCTTTACGAACACAACTCCCTGCGCCTTGCCGTGCTCAACGCCTGCGAAGGCGCACGCGCCGCGAACCCGTTGAACGAGCCCTTTGCCGGCGTCGCCGCGCGCCTCGTGCGAAACGAAATCCCGGCTGTGATCGCGATGCAGTTCGAGATCACGGACGACGCGGCTGCCCTCTTCTCCAAGAGCTTCTACGAAGCGATTGCAAGGGGGGAACCCGTCGACTCCGCCCTCGTTCAATCTCGCCAGGACTTATCCGACGCGGATCCCCATGGTGTTGAGTGGGGCACTCCGGTTCTATTCATGCGCGTCGACGACGGGAGGATCTTCGACGTCGCGGATGTTGCCCTGTCCGAGGAGGCCGCTGCCGCGGAAGAGCCGCCGCCGATGGGCCCGGAGATCCCGCCTCCACAACCGGCTATGGAAGCACGGGCCGATGCGCGTACCGGGATGGTCGAGGTAGAGGTCGGGCCCGACGAACCCGATCAGCCGGCGCGCCCCAGGCTCGAGCCGACCGCCACCAACGGGACGACCCAAGGCAAGAAGCACGGTCAATGGTTGCGCGGGCGACGTGTAATTCTCGGCTCCGTCTGTCTCGCGCTCGCCGGGATTGCAGTCGGCATTGCCACAGTCCTCGGCAACGGCGGTAGCCCTTCCGAGACGAATGCCCCGTCGATCATCGCGAACTTGCCTCCTGGGAACTCTTCGCAGCCAGCCTGGGAGCCCGGCGGCATGATGATCGCGTTCACCGTCGATGACGAGAGGGCCCCGGGGGTGTACGTCGCGGATGTCGACGGGCTGTCCCCGAAGGGTGAGCCCGCCGGCCGGGAGTCAGCCTTGCTCGCCCCCGATGGCACGTGGCCGAGCTGGGCAAGTACCGGGCGCATCGCATACGAGGCAAGATCCGGCATCTGGGTGACCGATGCGAAGCGCAAGCACGTGAGCCAGCTCACCTACGATCCCGACAGCGCGCACCCCTTCTGGTCGCCGGACGGCTCAAGGGTGGTGTTCAGCTCGAAGCGGAACAACGGTGTAGACCGCGACCTGTTCACCATCGGTGCCTCTCCGGACGACAGAGCCGTTCAGCGGCTCACCCGCGATTCGGATGGTTTGACGACCGATGACTTGCTTCCGGCTTGGTCGCCCGACGGGACGCGCATCACCTTCATTCGGAAAAAGTCAGACGACGACTGCGCCCCCGGCGACCTCTGGATCGTGAACGCTGACGGTAGGAACGCTCACCCGCTTGTCGCGCTTCCGAGTGATGAGCGCCATCCGACCTGGTCCCCGAACGGCAGAAAGATCGTGTTCAGCTCGAACGTAGACGACCGCGGAAACTACGACCTGTATACGGTCAAGGCCGACGGCAGCCATCGAGTCCGCCTGACCCGCGACACCGACGACGAGGTCGGGCCCAGCTGGGGCGCGGACGGGATCCTCTACGCCCGGGGCATATTCGACTGCAAAAACGGAGGAAGATCGCAGCGCCTCTGGTTCCTCCCGCTCCGCGGTTAGGAGGCGCGTGGAGGTGGCCCTGCGAGGTCCGTGCGGAATCCCCGACGGGTGCAGCGTCACCGGAGCCGCCCTTGATTCGCCGCCGCGAGCCGAAGTTCCCGGAGACTGTCGTCGCCGGGGGGCGGGACCTTTTCGACTGCCGTCTGCGTAGTTCGGGGAGTTAGCCACTTCCGATGGGAGGCAGAGATGAAGGCAGCCGGTCTCCGGGTCGCGTTCGTATTGGCGGCGCTGCTGGCGGCGGGTGTTGGCGCCGCTACCGCGCGGGCTGAGGGATTGCCCGTGCTTGGCGTCGACGTCGGCGGGGTCGGTGTGGTTGCGCCGTCCGGCGACGCTCGTTATGTGACACTCCCGGCCGGGCGGGACACGGTCGTGGCGCGCGTGAACCCCAGGAGTGGTCGTATCCTTGCCTCGACGCTCGTCCCGGGTGCATACACGATCCCGGCCGTCGCCTACGACGGATCGGCGAGCGGCCTCTCGAGCGACGGACGGACACTGGCTCTGATCCAGCCGCGCGTCAGCTTCCCGCGCGCCCAGACGGCGCTCATGATCGTCGAGGCCGGGCGACTGCGCCCCCGCAAGCTCGTGAGGTTGCGCGGCGACTTCAGCTTCGACGCGATCTCGCCAGGCGGTTCCTTGCTGTACCTGATCCAGTACGTCTCACCGACCGATCCGACCAGATACCTCGTCCGCACCTACGACCTTCGCGCCGGCCGCCTGCTCGCCACGCCTGTCACCGACCCGCGCGAGCGGGGAGAGAAGATGCGCGGATCTCCGCTCACCCGTGCGAGCAGCCTGGACGGTCGCTGGGCATACACCCTCTACGACGGCGCTGGCCAGACGCCATTCATCCACGCACTCGACACGCAGGCGCGCAGCGCGCGCTGCGTCGACCTGGACACGCTCGCTGGAACCGACCTCTCCCGGCTGCGCCTCCACCTCAGCGAAGCGGCGAGCACGCTCACCGTGAGCGACGGCCGGCAGCCCGTGGTCATCGTCGACACGCGAACCTTCCGTACGAGCACACCCAGGGAGTCCCTCTCGACGCCTTCCGGACCAGGGGCCCGACGGCATGCCACGGGGCTCCCGTGGGCGCTCGTCGCGCTTTCAAGCGTGGGCGCGCTCGGAGCGGCAGGCGCGTTGTCGCTCGCTCTCCGACGTCGCCGCCAACGCCTGGCGCTAGTCACCGCCGTCAGCCAGTCCCGGGAAGAGCGATCAGCTTGTTCGAAGGAGGCGCCGCCTACGAGCGCGCGCGTGGGGCACCCGCCGCCAGCGGCTCGAGCGTCCGAACTTCGTCCGGGAGCAGGTGGCGGTTGAACCAGTCGAGGATCGTCTCGAATCGCATCACCCGGTGCGCGGGCGAGCCCGAGCGGGTGAGCTCGTGCGACTCGGCCGGGAAGCGCACGAACTCGACCTCCCGCTTCAACAGCCGCAGGATCGCGAACAGATCTTCGGCGTTGCCGATCGGGCAGCGCAAGTCGTCTTCGGAGTGGAGGATCAAGAGGGGCGTTGTGATGCTCGCGGCGTAGGTTGTCGGCGAGAGCTTGAGGTAGACGTCTGGCGCTTCGAACCAATGGGCGCCGACGTAGCTCTTGAACCCGAATCCGGTGTCGCTCGCTCCGCCCTCGAGCACGAAGTTATTGACCGCGCGCTCCGAGCAGGCGGCGCGGAAGCGGTCGGTGTGGCCCACGATCCACGAGGTCATGTAGCCGCCGTAGGAGCCGCCGAGCACGCCGAGCCGCTCGGGGTCGCAAAAGTCAAACCGCTGCAGAGCCTCGTCGACGACCGCGATCAGATCCTCGTAGTCGACAGAGCCCCATCCTGGTCCCTCCGCGACCGGCCCGCGGATCGCCCTCCCCCACTGCTCGCTGTAACCGGAGGAGCCGCGCGGGTTGGCATAGAGGACGACATAGCCAGCGCCTGCGTAGACCTGGAACTCGTCGAAGAACCTGTTCCCGTACTGGGTGAACGGCCCGCCGTGAACGTTCAGCAGCACCGGGTAGCGGCGTCCGGGCTCGAAGCCGAGCGGCCGCATCAGCCACGCCTCGATCTCCGAGCCGTCCGCCGAGCCGGCCGTGAAGCGCTCTGGCTCGGCGAGCTCATGCGCGTCCCTGAACGCCCGCGTCACCTCGCTCAGCCGGCGCTCGCCGCAGTAGAGCTCCGCTGGAGACGTCGGCGTCATCACGCTGTGCACGATCCGCCCGCCGACGCAGTCGAAGCCGGTCACCCATAGCTCGCCGTCGAGGACAGGCTCCGGAGCGCCGACCCCATCGGCGCGCGCCCGGTACAGGTGGTTGTTGCCCCGGTCTTCGAGCACGAACAGCAGCGTCTCGCCCTCCCAGACCGGCTCGCGGATCTCCGGATAGGGAGCGCAGTTGCGGTCGAGCGAGGAGGTGAGGATGCGCCGCTCACCGGTCGCGGCGTCGAGCACCGCGATCTGGCCGTGGCGGGGGAAGTCGAACCCGCCGACGCTGAAACGGCAGGCGATCAGCGACCCGTCCGGCGACCAGGCCGGAGCCTCGTGCCAGCCGTCACCCCCGGTCAGCCGCATCGGCTCGCCTCCTTGCACGTCGACGAGGTAGACGTCGCGGAAGAGTTCGGTGTCCCAGTCCTCCTGGCGCGCCGAGGCAAAGGCGATCCGCCTCCCGTCCGGCGACCAGGCTGGGTACTGGTCCTCGTAGTCGCCCTGCGTGAGCTGCGCGGGCGGCGCCGACCCGTCCGCGGGCACCGTGAAGATGTGCCGACGGCGATCCCCTGTCCAGCCGACATCGTCGAGGTTGTACTGCAAGCGGACAAACCTCCGCGGCCGCCGCCGCTTCTCGTCCTCCTCCTCGTACGCCGGGTCGCGGGCGCGCGCCGAGAACGCAAGCTGCATCCCGTCCGGCGACCAGACGGGCTCGGTCACGTCCTCGTCGAGGTCGGTCAGCCGCCGCCCCTCGCCACCCGCCGTCGGAATCACGTACAGCTGCTTCGCCTTTCGTTCGCGGTTCGAGACGAAAGCGAGCCTGCTCGCGTCGGGCGACCAGCGCGGGGCGAGGTCCTGCTTCTCCCCGGACGTGAACCGGCGGGCCGGGCCGGAGCCGTCGACGGGCACGAGCCAGATCGCGCTCGCATAGTCGTTTGCCTCGCAGTCAACGCGCCACACGACAAGGGCGGCCGTGCGGCCGTCGGGCGCGATCCGCGGGTCGGCGACCCAGGTGAGCTCGCAGAGGTCCTCAGGAAGCACCGGTCGGCGAAGTAAATCAGCCCGAACCAGGCCGCCCCAACGCGCGAGCTCGGAGCGCCCTATAGGTGGGAGGTGACCCCTGCCGGGTCGTCGTCCGCCGTCGCAGCCGCAGCGGGCTCCTCGTACCACGAGTATGCGTACGTCCCGTCGTCCAGGTCCTGCGCGAACGCCGACAGCCGCAGCGGATGGAACGTGTCGCACATCACCGCCAGCTCGTGCGTCTCCGTCTGCCCGATCGACTTCTCAGCCAGCCCTGGGTGCGGCCCGTGCGGAATCCCCGACGGATGCAGCGTCACCGAGCCGACCTCGATCCCCCGCCGCGAGCCGAAGTTCCCGGAGACGTAATAGATCATCTCCTCCGAGTTCAGGTTCGAGTGGTGATACGGGATCGGGATCGCGAGCGGGTCGAAGTCGAGCTTGCGCGGGCAGAACGAGCAGATGACGAAGTTCCTCCCCTGGAAGGTCTGGTGCGAGGGAGGCGGCATGTGAATGCGCCCCGTGATCGGCTCGAAGTCGTTGATGTTGAACGTCCACGGATACACGTAGCCGTCCCAGCCGACGACGTCGAACGGGTGGTAGTCGAGAACGTACGCCTGGTGCCCGTCGCGCACCCGCACCTTGACGACGTGCTCGCCGCGGTCGCGGTGCGTTCGCAGCTCGGTCGGCGGATGGATGTCCCGGTGGTAGTAGGGCGCGTGCTCCAGCAGCTGGCCGTACTCGTTCCGGTAGCGGCGCGGGATCTCGATCAACCCCGGTGACTCGAAGACGAGGTAGCGCTGAGCGCCTTCGGGCGCGAAGCGGTACGTCGTCCCGCGCGGGATGACGACGTAGTCGCCCTCGCGGTACGAGAGCTCGCCGAAGATCGTCTCGAGCGTCCCCGACCCTTCGTGGACGAAGATGACCTCATCTCCCTCGCCGTTGCGGTAGTAGGTCTCCATCTCCTCGGCCGGGCGGCAGAGGGAGATCTCGACGTCGTCGTTCCACATCAGGAGGCGGCGGCCCGAGACGGCGTCGCCCTCCTCCCCGATGCCGTGGGTCTTCAGGTGGCGGTGCGCGTGCGCGTCGGGCACCCATTCCTCGCGCTCGATCGGCTCGAAGTCGCCGAGCTCCTTCACGCGGCACGGCGAGAGGAGGTGGTACAGGATCGACTCGTTCCCCGAGAACCCTTCGAGCCCCATGACCTCCTCGGTCAGGAGCGAGCCGTTGTCGCGGAACTGGATGTGGCGCTTGCGGGGGACCTCGCCGCGCTGCTGGTAGGTGGGCATGGCCGAAGGATAGCCCGCTCCTCATTCGGGGGACTCCTAACGGGGGCAACACTTCGAGGGAACTCGCGCGAGGGACTCCAGGGTCGTCCCGATGAACAGGGCCGGTGCATCACGCGGCCCACTTCCTGCGTCGCCGCCTGGCAGGCGTCGCGCTCGTCACCGGACTCGCCCTCGCGCTCTCGGCGTCGCTCTCGGCGACCCCTGCCGCGGCTGCGAAAGGCAAGCCCTGCAGCTTCCAGACGCGCTCTGCGCGCGTCATCTCGCTGCGGTACTTCGAGAGCGGCATCAAGCCCGCTCGCGCGGCGTTCTTCCGCAAGCACAGACGCCACGGAGCACGCAGAGCATTCGTCGCGGCACAGCGTGAGAGGCTCGGAGCGCTGAGGCGCGCGGTCGCGAGGTGCTCGTCCTCGAACAGCTCCGCGGTCGCGGACACGAGCCCTTCCGATCCCGCCACGCCGCCGTGCTCGCCGTCGCTCTTCTCGGCGCCCTACACCGACAACAGCGAGGGAACGACGAACTCGACGCTGCCACTCCGGCCGGGCCCGCGGGTCTCGGCCGTGATGCTCTTCGTCGACTTCCCCGATCTCCACGCTTCCGAGTCGACCACGCAGCTCTACCAGCGGCTGGTTCCGGCCTCGCGCGCCTGGTTCTCGGAGGTCTCCTACGGCCACCTCGATCTCGAGGTCACCCCCGTGCAGCGCTGGTACCGGCTGCCTCGGGGCTCGCGGGACTACGGCCTCGGGGGAAGCCTGAGCTTCGAGGCGCAGCGAAGCTTCATCGCGGCCGCGGTCGCCGCCGCGGACGCCGACTTCGACTTCTCGCCCTACCAGGTGGTCTACGTCGTCGCCGCCAAGGGCTCCCCACTGCCTCGCTCGCCGGCCTTCCACACCTATCCGGGTGACGGCGTCCGCGCCGACGGGACCGAGCTGCGCTACGGCGCCACCTTCGGCGAGGACATCCGCGGCGACGCGCGCTACGCCTCACACGTGCTCGTCCACGAGACCGGCCACGTGCTCGGGCTGCCGGACCTCTACGACGTTCCCAACGCCGTCTTCTGGACGCTCTTCCGCTTCGCCGGCGGCTGGGACATGATGAGCTGGAACGACCCCGGCGCCCACTTCCTCGCCTGGGAGAAGTGGAAGCTCGGCTGGCTCGATCCGGCCCAGCTCACCTGCCTGAGCGGGCCCGGCCGGCTGACGACCACGCTCACCCCGCTCGAGCGCGCGGGCGGCCTGAAGGCGGTCGTCCTCCCGACCGGGCCCTCCTCGGCCTACGTCGTCGAGGCGCGCCGGCGGATCGGGCAGGACTCCCGGCTCTGCAAGGAAGGGGTCCTCGTCTATTCGGTCGACTCGACCGTCCGCAGCGGCTACGGGCCCGTGCGGGTGCATGCCGCCAAGGCGGACACGAGCCTCGACTCCGTCAACCGCTGCGGGCCGCTCTACAACGCGCCCTTCAGCACCGGGAGCGGCAACGTCGCCCGCTTCGAGAACGCCTCCGCCGGAGTCTCGGTGAAGGTGCTCGGATCTGGGGCGAGCGGTTACCGGGTGCGGGTCACGCGGACGTCGCTGGCGCCACAGGGCCTGCGCGGGCAGGGCGAGGCAAGCGGCGAGAGCGCGCAGGAATCGCTCGCACCCCCGCTCGCACCGTTCAGCGTCGGCCTCGGCTGGCCTTTCGGGCTAGGCCTTCCGGGCGCGAACCCGGTTCCGGAGCACGCCGATCCTCTCTACTTCTAGCTCGACGACGTCGCCCGCCTGAAGCCACCGGCCGTCGCCGAGCTCGAGGATGCAGCCCGTCCCGAC
This sequence comes from Gaiellaceae bacterium, assembly GCA_036001625.1. Lineage (GTDB taxonomy): Bacteria > Actinomycetota > Thermoleophilia > Gaiellales > Gaiellaceae > VAXT01. The sequence continues at coordinate 37,360 of DASYUD010000041.1, read as the reverse complement.
CGTGCCCGAGCCAAGAACGTCGCCCGGATAGAGGCGCGTGTTGCGCGCTGCGTGCGCGACGATCGCTTCCCACGAGTGGTGCATGTCGCCCATGTTTCCGCGTGAGCGCTCCTCACCGTTCACGCGCGCGACCATCTCCAGGCGAAGATCCCTGAGCTCGTCCGGCGTGACGACGACCGGCCCGAGGCTCGTGGCGAAGTCCTTTCCCTTCGAGGGGCCCAGGCCGACCTTCATCTCCGGGCGCTGAAGGTCGCGCGCCGACCAGTCGTTCATGATCGTGAACCCGCCGATCTCGCCGTCCTTCCCGATCACCACCGCGCCCTCGAGCTCGTAGTCGAGCTCCTCGCTCCCCTCCGGGTAGGGAATCTCGTCCTCGGGCCCGTAGATCGCCGCCGGATTCGAGAAGTAGAAGACGGGGATCTCGTACCACTCGGGCACCATCTCGAGCCCCCGAAGAGCACGAGCGGTCTTCACGTGCTGCTCGAAGGCGTAGAAGTCGCGCACCGAGGGCGGGTGGAGGACGGGCGGTCGCAGATCGACTTCGGCGAGCGGGTACTCCGCGTGCTCGCGCGCTTTGCCTCCGCCGGTGAAGAACGACTGGAGGGTCTGCGCGGCAAGCTGGATCACGCGGTCGCCCTCGATGCGGCCCGGCCAGCCCCGGTCGAGGTTGCTGCCCTTCGGACTGAACATGCACAACTTCACGGCTCTGTGTGAACGATCACATCAGCAATGCCGGGCAGGGCGCGGCGGATCTCCTCCTCCACCTCGCTCGCGCGGGCGTGCGCCTGGGCGAGGGCACTCGCCGGGTCGAGCGCGAGCGTCAGCAACACGACGAGCCCGTCCTCGGTCTGGAGGAAGCGCAGCTCACGCGGCGGCGCGCCCGTCGCGTCGCGCACGATCCGCAGGACGGCTTCCGCGTCGGCCTCGACGTCGGCCTCGGCGGGCGCGCTGCCCGGGCCGGGCTCGCGGAGCGGCTCGAGGTGCGTCTGCACGGAGACGACCTCGGGCACGGCGCGCCCGATCGCCTGCTCGACCCGGGAGGCCACGACGTGTGCGTCCTCGAGCGTGAGCTCGCCCGGCAGCTTCAGATGCAGCGCGACCTGGAGCCCGCCGTCGACGGCGACGAGGCGCAGGTTGTGCACCTCGCGGACGCGAGGCACGGTCAGAGCGGCGGCGTGCACGCGCTCGCGCACCGCAGCCTCGCTCTCGCTCGGCTCGACGTGGACGACGATGTCGCTCTCCGGTAGCGCGCTCTGAACCGCCGCCTCCACCGCATCCGCGGCGGCATGCCCCTGCCCCACGGCGTCGTCCGGCGAAACCCCGATGACGACGTCCGCGAAGTGGCGCCCGGCCGCCTGCCGCATCCGCAGGCGCCGCAGCTCCACGCGCGGCTCGACCCGAGCGATCGCGGCACGCGCCGCCCGCTCGGCGTCGGCGGGCACCCGGTCCATGAGCACGTCGATGTTCGTGCGCATGAGGCGGCCGGCCGCGAGCAGCACGAGCAGCGCGACGAAGAGCGCGGCCGCCGAGTCGCCCTCCCGCCAGCCGGCGCGCGCGAGCAGGAGCCCGCCGAGCACGGCCGTCGAGCCTGCGAGATCACTCCCGAAGTGGAGCGCCTGGGCGGCGAGCGCCGCGCTTCCGTAGCGGCGGGACGCACGCAGCGAGACCGTCGTCCGGCTCGCATCGATGACGATCACGAGCCCGACGACGACGAGCGCGTACCAGGCCGGGTCGACACCCGGCTCGGCCGAGCCGACGAGCACGGTGAGCGCCCGGTAGGAGATGTAGAGGCTGGCGAGCACGAGGAGCCCCGCCTCGCCGAGAGCCGCTAGGTGCTCGGCCTTCCCGTGTCCGTACGGGTGCCCCCGGTCGGCCGGCCGGACAGCGACTCCGACGGCGAAGAGCGTGAGGAGCGCGGCCACGAGGTCGGTGCCGGAATGAGCGGCTTCGGAGACGAGGCCGAGGCTGTCCGTCGCGAGGCCCGTCACGAGCTTGAGCCCGATCAGCACGCAGGCGGCGACGACCGACACGAGCGCGGTACGCCGCTGTGGGCTCATGCTCCGAAGGCTACGGCGTCAGGCCACGGCGGGCCCTCCGCCGGGCCGGGAGTGTTGGGAACCTGAGCTTAGTACCAGCGGCCGCGGCGAAAGCCGCCGAAGAGCAGGCCGAGAAGGATCACGATCAGGCCCAGCCAGAATTTCACGAAGAGCAACACGATTCCGACGATGACAAGAACGGCGCCGACTCCCACTGGGTTCTCCTCTCGTAAAGGACGAAGTGAGGAGCTTAAGGCACCGCTTGCGGTGCCGCCTTTATAGGTTCCCGCGCAGCGCTTGCTCGCGCTCGATCGCCTCGAAGAGCGCCTTGAAGTTCCCCTCGCCGAAGCCGCGCGAGCCGTGCCGCTCGATCACCTCGAAGAAGAGCGTCGGCCGGTCCTGCGCGGTCTTGGTGAAGATCTGGAGCAGGTAGCCCTCCTCGTCGCGGTCGGCGAGGATCCCGAGCCGCCGCAGGTCGTCGTAGTCGGCGTCGATCTCGCCGACCCGCTCCTCCAGGTCGTCGTAGTAGGCGGTGGGCGTTCTCAGGAAACGGAGACCGCGCTCCTCGAGCTCCTCGACGGTGGCGACGATGTCGTCGGTCGCCATCGCCACGTGCTGCACGCCGGGGCCGCCGTAGAAGTCGAGGTACTCCTCGATCTGGCTCTTGCGCTTGCCCTCGGCGGGCTCGTTGATCGGGAACTTGATCTTGCCCTCGCCGTCCATCATCACCTTCGACATCAGCGCCGAGTACTCGGTCGAGATCGCCTCGTCCGAGAAGTGGATGAGCTCGGTCATGCCGAAGCAGCGCTCGTAGTACTCGACCCAGTGCTCCATGCGGCCGAGCTCGACGTTGCCGACGACGTGGTCGATGTTCTGGAGGCCGATGCCCGTCGCCGGCGCCCCGTTCTCGACGAGGGAGGCGTAGCCGGGTAGGTACGGCCCCGCGTAATCGTCACGGTTGACGAACGTGTGGACGTTCTCCCCGTAGGTCGCGATCGACGCGAGCTCCACTCGGCCGTAGTCGTCTTCGACCCAGTGCGGCTCGACGACGCTTCGGGCACCGCGCTGCACCGCCTGGCGATAGGCCTCCGAGGCGCTCGGAACGGCAAGGGCGACGTCCTTCACCCCGTCCCCGTGCGAGCAGGCGAAGCGGGTGATTTCGCTGTCGGGGCGCAGGCCACTCGTGAGCACGAGCCGGATCTCGTTCTGGTCGAGGACGTACGAGGCGCGGTCGCGCACGCCCGTCTCGGGGCCGGCGTACGCGGTCTTCGTGAAGCCGAAGGCGCCCTCGTAGTAGTAGGCGGCCTGTTTCGCATTGCCGACGTAGAGCTCCAGGTGATCCCAGCCCTTGATCGGCATGAAGTCATGCTCGGCCACTATCCTGATCTTAACTCGCTTTCTGCGGGAGCATCTCGGGCGCGGCGTCCTCGACTCGAGTGTCCTCGAAGCCCTCGCGAAGCGGCACCTCGTGGATCGCGACGAGCACGATGACGAGTACGAGCGCGCAGATTCCCGCGGCGGCCAGGAAGGCGGGCTGGAGCGCATCGGCGAGCTCGACCCGCAGGTGCGGCGGCAGCCGGTGGACGGCCTGCGAGCTCAGGCCCTCTCCACCCGGCAGCCCCTGGTTCACGATCACGCCCATCAGCGTCACGCCGAGCGTCGCGCCGATCGAGCGCCCGAACTGCGTGAGCGCGGTCGCAGCGCCCATCGTGCGCACCGGGACGGTGTTCTGCACCGCGAGCACGAACACCTGCATCATCAGCCCGAGCCCGATCCCGGCGATGACCATGTTCCGCGCCGCCTCGGCATTCGTCGTCGAGGTGTCCATCCGCGAGAGGAGGAAGAGCCCTGTGCCGAGCACGACCGGCCCCACGATCGCGTTCGGCCGATAACGCCCGCTCCGCGAGACCCACTGCCCGGAGAGGGCGCTCGCGACGACGGCGCCGAGCATGAACGGCGTCAGCACGACTCCGGATGAGGTGGCCGAGGTGCCGATCACGCCCTGAACGAAGAGCGGCACGAACGCGATCGTCCCGAACATCGCCATCGCCGAGAGGCAGATCGCGGCCACGCCGCCCGCGACGGTGCGCTGGCGGAGGAGCTCGAAGGGGAGGATCGGCTCGCGGGCGCGGAGCTCGACCAGCCCGAACACGGCGAGGAGCACGGTCGCCGCCGCAAGGGCGGCGAGAACGTGGCTCGAGCCCCACGAGTACTGGCGGCCGCCCCAGACGAGCCCGAGCAGGAGCGAGGTCGTCCCGCCGGCGAGGAGCGCGGCGCCGAGGTAGTCGATCGAGTGCTCGCGGCGCAGCGTCCGCTTCGGCATCGCGATCCAGATCACCGCGAGCGCGATCGCGCCGACCGGGAGATTGACGTAGAACGCCCAGCGCCAGCTCGCGTTGTCGACGATCAGCCCGCCCAGGGCGGGGCCTGCGATCGAGCCCATGGCGAAGGTGGCGCCGATCAGCCCCTGGTAGCGGCCGCGGTCGCGCGGCGGAACGATGTTCGCGATCGTCGCCAGCGCGAGCGCGAAGAGACCGCCGCCGCCGATTCCCTGAACGGCTCGGAAGGCGACGAGCTGCGTCATGCTCTGCGCGAGCCCGCAGAGCGCCGAGCCGGCGAGGAAGATCGAGATCGCGACGAGGTAGAGCGGCCGCCGGCCGTAGACGTCGCCGAGCTTCCCGTAGAGCGGGATCGTCACGGTCGTCGCGAGGACGTAGGCCGTGAAGACCCACGAGTAGCTCGTCAGCCCGCCGAGGTCGGAGACGATCCGCGGCAGAGCCGTCGCGACGATCGTCTGGTCGAGCGCCGCGAGCAGGAGCACGACCATGAGCGCCCCGTAGATGGCCAGGATCCGCCCGATCGTGAAGCGGTACCCGGGCGGCTTCTGGGCGAGGCGAGCGCGCAGCGAGCCCACGACCCCAGCCTAGCTGTGCGTTTCGAGAGTTCTGAGGAATTCGCGGGGCGCGAAGATCGGGTACCGGTCCGCGAGGCCCAGAAGATCTTGATCTCCGGACACGAGCACGGCCCGCTCGGCTTCTGCAAGGGCGAGGAGGTAGTCGTCGCCGGGATCGGGCGAGCGAGGACTCACGTTTTCCGGATCAGGGGCGAGTACCGCGGTCTGCCTGAGAATGCCGACGAATTCGGCGGCGTCTGCCGGGCCGACTCGCTTCTGGATCTTCGGATACGCAAGGGCCCGGTCGAGCTCGGCGAGCAGCAACTCGGACACAACGAGCTCGTACTCGCCCGCGAGCCAGCGGGAGGCGATCTGGGCCGGCGCCCCGCCTCGGGAGAGCAGAGCGGAGACGAGCACGTTCGGGTCGAGAACTGCTCGCAATCAGCGACGACGTCGCGTTTTGTGTTGGGCTTCAACGGCAAGCGCCGTTGCCTCGTCCTCGGCCATGTCGCTGCTTTGCCAAAGCCGTTCGAGCAAGTCGAATCCGAGTTCGCGCCTTAGGGCTTCCTCGATGACTTCGCTGTCTCCCTTACCTATTCGCGCGCCGCGCACCTTCACGGCGCGTAGGACGTCCTCCTCGATTGTGAGTGTCGTTCGCACCTTTGCCATAATCGCATCATAGCATCATGATGATCAACCACCTTGAGGATCACTCCGCCGGCCCGAGAGGGGGCTTGCCGACGCGCGAGAGAACGATCCCGGCCCCGATCGCAAGGCCGCCCGCGACCTGGTACCTCGTCAGCTTCTCGGAGAGGAGCAGCAGCGCTATCACCGCCGCGAGGAACGGCTGGAGGTTGGCGAAGAGCGCGGCGCGCGAGGGGCCGACGCGGTCGATTGCCGTGAACCACATCAGGTTCGTGAGCACGAGCGGCCCGAGCACCGCAAACACGAAGCCGATCCAGACGAGCGCTCCCCACTCGAAGTCCTCTTTCCCGAGCTGGGGCGAGCCAAGCAAGAGCAGCGGCACCGAGACGGCGAGCAGCATGACGGCGCTCAGCCGGAACGGCGAGTAGCGCTGCATTAGCGGCGCGATTGCGACCGAGTACGCAGCCCAGGTCGCGCTGCCGAGCACCGCGAGCAGGTCGCCGCCGAGGTGCCCGGAGAGACTCTTGCCGGAGCCGGCTGTGACGAGTGCGACGCCCGCGAAGGAGATGCAGGCGGCGATCCAGAAGCGGATATCCAGCCGCTCGATCCAGACGATCCGGGAGATCAGGGCCGTGAAGATCGGCAGTGTCCCGAAGAGGAGCGCAACGGTCGCCGCCGTCGTCAAGTCGAGCGCGTAGACGAAGCTCAACTGGTTCAAGAGCAGGACGGCAACCATTCCTCCGACGAGCCACAGATCTCGGCGGGCGATGCGCAGCGACCGCTCCCAGGGATACGTGATCGCGAGAAAGACGAGCCCTGCGGCGGAATAGCGCACGGCCGAATAAGCGAGCGGTCGGAGCCCGTGCTCCAGGATGTACTTCGAGACGGTGAAGTTGAGCGCCCACAGCAATGTGGTCGCCAACAGCATCACGTCGGCAACTGAGCCCCGGCGCACTGTTTCGAGCCTAACTACTAACCTTCTCGCCGATGCCTGCAGAGCCGACCCGCGACGACGTCGATGCGCTCGTCGGGCCCGCGACCCCGCACTTCGCCTACCAGCTTCGCGCGCGTGTCCTCGACCTCGTCGCCGACCTCCCGGCCGGCCACCCCGTTCGCCGTTACGCCGAGGAGAAGGCCGAGCTCCTCGACCGGCTCGGCTACGCCTCGTCGAAGGCCGAGGAGGGCGGGCGCGAATCGCCGGAGCGGCTCGGCTGGGAGACGATCCCGAGCGCCGCGCCCGCAGACAAGCCGCTCCGTCAATGACCGGTCGACACCTCCAGCCCAGCCCCAACCGTCGCAACGAATGACGCTCAAAGGCGCCACCGTGCTGGTCACGGGCGGCTCGCGGGGGATCGGGAAGGCCATCGCTCTCCGCTTTGCCGAGCTCGGCGCCGCTCGAGTGGCGATCGGCTACCTCCGCAACGACCGCGCGGCGGAGGAGACCGCTGAGGAGCTGCGCGGTCACGGAGCCGAGCCGGTCCTCGTCCGCGGCAACGTCGCCTCGGAGCGAGTCGCGCGTGAGGTCGCCGAGCTCGGGCCGCTGCGGGTGCTCGTCCACAACGCGGCGACAGGCGTCATCCGCCCCGCGCTCGAGACCGAGGACAAGCACTGGGACTGGACGCACAGCGCCAACGCGCGCGCCCTCCTCTCCCTCGCCCGCGCGGCCGTCCCGCAGATGCCGAACGGCGCTTCGATCGTCGCCGTCTCGAGCCTCGGCTCGACGCGAGTGCTCGAGGATTACGTCCTCGTCGGCACCTCGAAGGCCGCGCTCGAGTCGCTCGTCCGCTACCTCGCCGTCGAGCTCGCGCCTCGTGGGATCCGAGTCAACGCCGTCTCGGCCGGGGTCGTCGAGACCGAGGCGCTCGACTACTTCCCAGGGAAGGAGCGGATGCTCGCCGAGGGACGGGAGCGCACGCCGGCGGGCCGCCTCGTCGAGCCCGGCGACCTGGCCGACGCCGTTGCCTTCCTGTGCTCGCCGCAGGCCCAGATGCTGTGCGGCCACGTGCTCGTCGTCGACGGCGGCTACTCGCTGCCCGCATGAACGACGAGCTCCTCTCCGAGCTTCGCCGCCTGCCCGACGTCGAGGTTGCTCCCTCGCAGTGGACGGGCGAGCCGGCGATCTGGATCGACGGGCGCGAGATCGTCCACGCGCACGATGACTGGATCGAGGTGCGCCTGACCGGCAACCTCATCAACGGGCTCGACGACGAGCGCGCGATGCGGCGCGCGCGCACCTCCGACTGGGTGATGGTGGACAGCGCCCACCGTGACCTCGTCCTTGACCTCGCCAGGCAAGCTGTCGAGGCGAACCGCCGTTAGATGGAGCCCACCGACCGCAATCGCAACGCCTGGGACGAGATCCACCGCCTCCGCACGGAGGCGATGGCCGGCCGGCTCGGCATCCCCGACGGAATCCGTGAGCTGCTCCCCGTGGTCGACGGCAAGCACGTGCTCCACCTCCAGTGCGCGACCGGCGAGTCGACCGCCGAGCTGGCCGCGCTCGGCGCGCTCGTCACGGCGGTCGACATCTCCGGCGAAGCGCTCGAGGTCGCACGCGAGCGCGAGCCAAACGCCGTGTACATCCATGCCGACGTGCACGAGCTGCCGCTCGAGCTTCGCCGCGGACGCTTCGACCTCGTCTACACGGGCGGCGGCGTCCTGCGGTGGCTGCACGACCTCGACGCGTGGGCCGGCGGCATCGCCGCGGCGCTGAAGCCGGGCGGCCGGCTTCTCTTCTACGACGACCACCCGCTCGCGGCGTGCGTGGACGCGCTCGGGCACTGGCGCGAGGACTACTTCCGAGACACGGACGACGAGTCGGACGAGCGCCGCTGGCGGCTCAGCCAGGTCGTGACGGCGATCGCCGCATCGGGCCTGCGTGTGACGCGGCTCGAGGAGTTCCAGACGCTTCACGACTGGCTCCAGCGCGACCGCCGCGTGCCCTGGGAGCTCGCGCTGCTCGCGGAGAAGGAGGGGGCGTGAACGAAACGCGGGGACGCTGCCACCTCGTCTACGCGCTCGCCCCCGAGGGCATGACCGCGCGGGAGGCGAACGAGCTGCTGAACGAGTACATCGGCGACCGCGAGCGCGGCCTCGCCGTCTCACACGACCACTTCATCGGCCGGCACGGCGGCTACGCGGTCTTCGAGGTGAAGACGGAGGCGGAAGAGGCGAAGCTGGCCGACCCCGGGCCACTCGAAGGCTGGGAGATCGCCACGCACCCGCTGACCTTCTCGCTGTCCGCCGTCGGCTTAGTCGCGCAGGTCGACTTCACGCTGCGCGCCTACCGCGACGTCGCGCTCGCCGAGTTGATCGAGGCGGAGGAGCCCGACAAGCGCCACTGGTGGAACCGGCCCGACACCAGCTGACCCCCAAGCCCGTCCTCCGAGAAGCGCGAGCGGACGACGCGGCCGCGATCGCCGGCCTGCTCGAAGAGCTCGGCTATCCCTCGAACGCCGAGCAGGCTGCCGAGCGGCTCGAGCGGATTGCCGGCGACCCCGCCACGCACGTCGTCGTCGCCGAGGTCGACGGCGAGGTCGCGGGGCTTGCGGCGCTGCACGTCCAGAACCTCGTCGAGAGCGACGACCTGGGCTGCGAGCTAGCCGCGCTCGTCGTCGGCGAGCGCTTCCGGCGGCAACGGATCGGCGAGCGGCTCACCCAGGCGATCGAAGAAGAAGCGCGGGCGCGCGGCGGTACGCGCCTCGTCCTGAACACCGCCCACCGCCGCGGCGACGCGCATGCCTTCTACGAGGCGCTCGGCTACGAGCACACGGGCCGCCGCTACGTGAAGAAGCTCTGAGCGCTCCTTTCTACGAGCCCTCCTAGCTCACTTGTCTTCGTCCTCGTCCGTGGTCGTCGCGTCGCCGAGGCTCGCGGCGATCGTCCGCTCCACCTTGCCGAACAGCACGTTCGTCCAGCGCTCGTTGAAGCCGGAGAGGAACGCGAGGGTCCCGAGGAAGAAGAACGCCTCGCCCTCGCTCGAGGGCAACTCCATACGGAGGAGCTTGCTGAGAACGAGGAAGTAGAGGGCGATTCCGAACACGGCGCCTATGAACGGCCGGAAGCTCCCAAGAACCCTCACGGTCGCCCTCCCCACCTCGAAGTCGACGGCGAACCGGTTCGAGCTCATGCGCATGAGAACGCTGACGACCGCGCCGAGACCGCCGGCGGCGAAGCAGACGAAGAACGTCTCCATGTCGTGCGTGTGCGTTCCGCTGAACCAACCGGTCGCCCAGACCAGGAGGGCAAGCAGGATGGCAAGTGCGCCCGAGACGAGGACGCCGATGACCATCCCCCAGAAATAGACGATCCTCGCCTCCTTCTCGCCGGCTCGCGCGTAGTAGCGCTCGATCTGAATCAGCTCCTTCGCTTGCGACGCGCAGACGGCGTTGATCTCCTTGGCGTCCGCCTTGTCACCTCTCCGCTCGATGAACCCGAGCAGGTGGCTCTGGACCGCGTAGATCCACTGCATCGCGATCCGCTCGGTCGTGCCTTGCAGCACCTCCGAGACCTTGATCGCAAGCGTGTCGCAGTGGTGGAGGAGGTCCGCGACCTTCGACTCACGCGCGACCCAGTCCGTGACCCGGTGCAGGCGGATTATCGAGTCCTGGTTGGTCATGAGCCTGACCAGCCAGTTCTGACGACGCTTGCGCTTCTCCGTCAGTGCGATTGCCGACGCACGCTTCCTCGCCCAGTAGGCGTGCATGAGCTCGCCTTCCTTCTCCTGGAACCGCTCCAGCGCCTGCCGGTAGCGCCTCTCGACCTTCTCGGTGGCGCCGCGGTCCCGGTCCCAGTCGTGGTGGGTGCGGACGAGCTCGGCGAACGAGATCGACCCCGTCTGTGCCGTCGTCCACGCCTCGCTGTCCGGCGTACCGTCCGTCGCCTGCTCGGTCTCAACCGGAGGGGCTTCGACCGTAGTCCTGTCCACCCTTACCTCCCTTGCGAGGCCCGGGCCGCAGACGGGGCTGGTTTCAACTCACACAGTACGACAGGAGCGCCCCCGCCTCAAGGCCGAGGTCAATCGGGGCGCAGATCCGCGCCGCTGCGAGCATGGCCGCTGGCAGTTCGCCGGTGCCGACTTCAAGCGGGCCGCGTCGAAGTGGCGCTGTCCGACCGGGGCATGTCAGCCCAAGTCGAGTGGGTCAAGTCCGACCGCCGCAACCCAATCCTCCCGCGCTCCACGCCGACCTCGTGATGCTCGCTCGGCTCCGTCAGGCTCTCGCCCGAGCGCGGTCAGTTCCGCTCGCGGCCTAGGGTCGTCTCCTCCACGACCTGCCCGAACTCGACAAGCTGAATACGCGTTGTCACGTCAGGGTCGAACTCGGTGATCCGCTCGACAACGTCGATATAGCGGAATCGTGCTTCTGCGGGGGTTGCGGACCAATGCCAACCGCTACTCCCGTCCTCTCGTTCCACGATTACGCCGTTCTCGTGGGGCTTGCGCTTCGGTAACACGACAACATGGTGCCGTTTCGCCAATCGAAACGCCAAGCCGGTTTAGGGCGCTATTGCGCCGGGAGAAGTCCCCGGGCACGCTCCAGGTCAGCCTCATCCACAAGCACCTCATGCCACCAGCTATCCGACGCCCCCGTTGGGCCTGCGGAGAGGTCGGTCGGTCGATAGATGCATTGGACTCCCTCCACACGGAGCATTGAGCAGAGGATCATGGCCTCCCCTTCATTTCCCACGACCGTCAGACGCACGGCTTCACCCATAGCCGTAGTTTCGCCAATCGAAACGCCAAGCCCTACTACGAGGAATTGGTAGGGGCGCGAGCTACGGGAAACCTGGGTAACCGCAACCCGATCGCCCCTCTTTACGGCGCCCAGGTCGTCAGTCGCGTCAAGACTAACCGCACCGCTTCTACGGAGAACGGTCATTTTGCCACCAGGGGTTCCCCCCTCTCGGAGAGCACAACGAGCCCGCCGCCGGAGCCGGGCTTCGCCCGGCGGGAGGCTCACTACGACAAGAAACCTCCGAGCCAGCGCTTCAACGGGCGGCTCCTGAAACCCACCTTCCACCCAGCCGCCCGCAAGGAGGGGGCTCACGGGGGAACCAGGGGTTCCCCCGGGCTCAGACAGCGGCCCCAGCCTCCACGGGCAGCCCGTAGATCTCGCCGAGCTTCGCCCTCAGGTAGCGGAGGTACGGGCCAGGGTCGATCGGCCCGCCCGTGATGCGCTCGAGCATCTCCTTGGACGTGTACTTGCGTCCGTGCCGATGCAGGTTCTCCCGCAGCCAGGCGGAGAGCTGCCCGAAGTCGCCCTGCTCGAACTGCGCGTCGAGGTCGGGGTTCTCAGCGCGCATGTGCTCCCAGAGCTGCACGGAGATCACGTTCCCCAGCGAGTAGGTCGGGAAGTAGCCGATTGCGCCGCCCGACCAGTGGACGTCCTGGAGCACGCCGTGGGCGTCGTCGGGGACGTCGACGCCGAGGTACTCGGCCATGCGCGCGTTCCACGCCTCCGGCAGCTCCTCGACCGCCAGGTCTCCCTCGAGGATCTCCTGCTCCAGCTCGAAGCGGAGGATGATGTGGAGGTTGTAGGTCGCCTCGTCCGCCTCGATCCGGATTAGCGAGGGCGCCACCTTGTTGATCGCGCGGTAGTACTCGTCGAGCTCGACGGAGCCGAACCGGTCGGGGAAGGTCGCCTGGAGACGCGGGTAGAAGAAGCGCCAGAACGGAAGCCCGCGTCCGACGAGGTTCTCCCACATCCGGCTCTGCGACTCGTGCAAGCCCATCGAGTTGACCTGCGAGAGCGGAGTCCGCTCGAGCGCAGGGTCGGCGCCTGCCTCGTAGAAGCCGTGCCCGAACTCGTGGATCGCGGCGAAGAGGCTGTTGAGGTCGCTCTCGTCGTACCGCGTCGTCAACCGGATGTCGGTCAGCGCCGCGCTCATCGCAAACGGGTGCACCGTGGGGTCGAGCCGCCACGACTCGCGGTCGAAGCCGAGCCGCTCCAGCACCTCGAGCGCGAACGAGCGCTGGGCGTCGATCGGGAAGTGTCCGTGCATGCAGGAGTCGTCCACGCGGTCCGCCCGCTCACCGATCTCAGCGATGAACGGGATCAGCTCGCGCTTGAGCGCGTCGAAGATCTCCTGCACCTCGCTCGTCTTCATGCCCTCGTCGAAGTCGTCGAGGAGCACGTCGTAGGCCGAGCCATAGTCCTCGAAGCAGGCGACGTACTCGTGCTGTAGCTCGATGTTGCGCTTCAGGTACGGAAGGAAGATCGAGAAGTCGGACTTCTCGCGCGCCTCGATCCAGGCCGGGAGGGCCATCGCGCCCGCGCGCGTAAGCTCGGCGCGCAGCTCAGGCGTTACCCGCTTCGCCTTCTCGTAGTCGCGGCGCGTCACGCGGATCAGGCTCGCCTCGTCCGTGTCTCGGTCGAGCCCCTCCTCGTACGGCCGAAGCTTCTCGAGCAACCGCCCGATCTCGTCGGAGATGAAGAGCTCGTGCGACAGCCGGTCGAGCGTCCCGAGCTGCTCGGCGCGGATCTCGCCGCCCTTCGGCGGCATCTTCGTGTGTTGATCCCACGAGAGGATCGAGCGCGACATGCGCAGATCATGGATCTCGGCGAGGCGCGCCCTGAGCTCTTCGTACGTTTCGTTCACGTGTTCCTCCGGCGTCGAGTTTTGCGGGGAGACTACTTGAGGACTTCCGCGGTATAGATGCCCTTTGGGTTCCAGAGGAGGAATCCCCTGGCGTGGTACCTGCGCGCCGCCTGGATCTGCGCACGCACCTCAACCGGGGGGCGTGGCTCGCTGGTCAGGGAGAAGTCTTCGAGCCACGGGATCAGCATCGCGTGGCGGCCCCGGAGCGCCCGGCGGAAGTCGCGGAGCGAGCGCGCGACGGTCCTCCCCGGAACGGCGCCCGGGTCGGCAAGGTTGAACTCGCCCGAGCGGTAGTGCGACGGGTAGACCATCGGGTAGACGGCATCGACGTAGCGCGAGAGACGGCGCGGCACCTGGCCGATCCCGAGGTCGTGGGTCGCCGAGAGACCAAAGACGTCGACCGAGACCCGCACGCGGAGCGGCTTCAGCTCCGTCGAGGCGCGTTGCACGAAGCGCGTGATCGTCCGGCCCTGCGGCTCCGGCGTCTTCCCCGGGAAGACGGCTTCCTCGATCGGCCCGTCGCTCGGGAAGCGCACGTAGTCGAACTGGATCTCGTCGAACCCTGCGCGGGCGGCGGCCTTCGCGATCGAGAGGTTGTAATCCCAGACGCGCTCGTCGTATGGGTTCGCCCAGCCGAGCCCCGCGTCGTTCCGCCAGACCGACCCGTCGCCTAAGAGGATCGCCAGCTCCGGCCTTTGCTCCGTCAGCACCGGGTCCTCGAAGACGACGACACGCCCGATCAGGTAGACGCCCGCCGCGTGGGCCTTACCGGCGACACGGCGCGCCCGGTAGTACGGCTGCGCGGCGCCGATCCGGCGGGCCAGCGTCCCCACGGGCAGAAGGAAGCCGACCTTGCCGTACTCGTCCTTCACGTCGAGCTCGATCGTGTTCAGGCCGGGTATCTGCATGTACGCGTCGAGCTTGCCGGGGAGCGACGCGAGGGCCATCGTCACGTGGACGCCGCGCACCTCGGCCGGAAGCGGCCGCGGCAGGGTCGGCTCGGACTTCGTCTTCGCGCGCTTCCCGTGTGCCGTCGATGATTGGTGATGCCGTGTGCCGATCACCGTCGCCCCGAGGACGACGGCCGCCGCAGCGATCAGCAGGACCGCGAGCGCGCCCTTCCGGTGGAAGCGGCGGCGCCTGCGCGCCTGCGCTCGCCGTTCCCGAAAGCGTTCGTTGGGATCGTCGGGCTCGGATTCCGGCGGCGGCACTGTGGAAAACCTAAGTGCGCCTGGGGATTGCTGCAACCGGCCCAATCGGCCAGGCCGGGTCTGACCCCCTGTCAGGTGCCACCTAGCGGACGTGCAACCGGCCACTCGGCGCGGAGGTCCGCGTCGAGCGCGCCGACGATGACATCGACGAGGAAATGGACGGCGATCGCCAGCAGGCTCGCGTAGAGGAGGGTGGTTTCCGCGACGGGAAAGTCGTACTGGCCGATGCTCACCATCAAGCTCTGCCCGATGCCGGGAATCCCGAAGATCGCCTCGACGAGCACGGCGGCCCCGATGGCGAAGCCTGCGTCCCGCCCAGTCAAGCGGGCCACCGACAGAGCCGACCGGCGAGTGAGCCTGCGACGTTCCTCCGGATCTGGCGTCCTTGCCCTCGCTGCCCGAGCATCGATCACGACCGCTCGGATGATTCGTACATAGACGCCGGCGAAGAAGAGGCTGAACGTGATCCAGGGGAGCACGAGGCTTTTCGTCCAGTCGACTGCGCCGCCACAGCTGTCCTTCGGCGGGTTGAAGAAGTCGCAGTAGACGTAGTACGGGAGAACGTCCCACTTGAAGCCGAAGAAGTACGAGAGCCACACCCCCAGCCAGACCGGGAACAAACCAACGGCGAGGTAGACCGGAATCCTCCCTGCGCGCCGCCACGGGGGACCGGCTCGAGCCCACGTGATGCCTGCAACGACCCCGCGAGGAGAGCGAGCATGAGCCCGGGAAGGACGAGCGCGGCCGTTGCGGGAACGCCCTCGAGCGCGACGTGACGGGACTCTCGATTGGTCGCGAACGAACGCCCGATCGAGCCGTCGTCGACGAAGTCCCACACGAACTTCGCAAACCGCTCGTGGACCGGATCGTCCAGATGTTGCTGTTCGACGTACGCGCGATAGGCAGAGGCGGGCTCTTGAAAGTTTTGGAATTCCTCGGCCGGTAGCGAGATCACCAGGAACAGCACGAAGACGAGCGCGACCGCGAGCCAAACCGCAACCAGCCCCCAGGCCAGTCGCACGAGAAAAAACCGCCGGAAGCTCACCTGCCGTCGGCGCCGAACAGCCGGTTCACCGTGTCGGCCGCGATGTAGCCGGCGATCTTCGGGTTCTCCTGGAGCCGGCGGAGCGAGTAGCTGTACCACTGCTCGCCGAAGGGAACGTAGGTTCGCAGGCGGTGGCCGTCCCGGACCAGCCGGTCTGCCGCGGGCTCGGTCACCCCGAGCAGCATCTGGAGCTCGTACTGCTCGCGGGTAAGCCCGTGCTCGCCGACGAGCCGAAGCCCCTCCGAGATCAGCCACTTGTCGTGGGTCGCGATCCCGACGTAGCAGCCCGCGTGCAGCAATTCCTGCAGGCAAAGGACGAAGTTCTTGCGGACCGCTTCGAAGTCGCGGTAGGCGATCAGGGGCGGCTCGACGTAGATCCCTTTGCAGAGTCGTACGCTCGGTCGCAGCGGCGCGAGTGCGCGCACGTCCCTGATCGTCCGGCGCAGGTACGCCTGGAGGACGATGCCGACGTTGTCGAGCCCCGCTTCCCGCAGCTCGCGATACATCCGCAGCGTGTCCGACGTGCAGCCCGAGTCCTCCATGTCGATGCGCACGAAGTTGCCGCTCTCGGCCGCATGGCGCACGACCGTCTCCAGGTTCGCCCGGCAGAGCTCGTAGTCGAGCTTCAGGCCGAGCCCGGTGAGCTTGACGCTGACGTTCGAGTCGAGCCCCTCTTGCTCGATCGCCTCGAAGGTGTCGTGGTACGCGCGGACGATCTCGAGCGCCTCTTCGCGGCCTGTGATCTCCTCGCCGAGGACGTCGATCGTGGCCATCTTCCCCTCGTCGTTCAGGCGCTTGACGACGCGGCAGGCATCGGCGAGCTCGGGCCCGGCGATGTAGCGCTCCGAGATCTTGCGGACGATCGGCCGGGGGACGGCCGGCAGGACCCGGACGATGGCGCGGTCGAGCAGTGCCAAGGGCCCGGCGATTCTACGGACACGGCGAGACTTGACGAACTCGGCCCTTCAGCGCAAGATCGAGGGCACCGCGAGCGACGAAGAGGGGCGAGACCCCAGGGGGGAGGCTTTTGGCGTCTGCTGTCACGTACTTCGTGTTCCGCACGGGCCTCGGAGCCGTGTGCCTCCTGGCGGGGCTCGAGAAAGCTCGTGACCCCGGCGGCTTTGTCGACGGCGTCCGCCAGTACCGGCTCCTGCCGGAACCGCTTGCGCCTGTAGCAGGCGGCGGCCTCATCCTCGCGGAGCTCGCGCTCGGCGCGCTCCTCGTCAGCGGCCTCCTGACGGCGGTGGCCGCGGTCGGAGCGATCGCGCTCTTCGTCCTCTTCGCCGCGGCGCTCGCGGTCAGCCTCGCGCGCGCGAACCGGGCCCCGTGCCACTGCTTCGGCGCCTCCGAGGTCGAGCGCATCTCGCCGCTCGCCCTCGTCCGGACGCTCGCGCTCGCCGGCCTCGCCGTCGCCGTGCTCGTCTTCGCGCTCGGGAACACGAGGGGAATCGCCGGCGACGACATCCTGCCCGCGCTCCTGATGGCGACGGGCCTCGTGGCCGTAACCCGCCTCTCCGGCCTGTTCCCGCTCGCCTGGTCGTTCCTGCGGGTCCAGGCGAGTCTCGGCGTGACGCCGACGCGGCGCGTCAGCTTCCGCCACCAGCCGCTCAACGTCCCGCTCAACCCGGAGCAGCGATGAGCGGGGTCTGGCTCGCCTCGTACGTCGTGCTCTGGCTGCTCGTGCTCGTGCTCGGCTTCCTGCTCGCGGGCGCGTTGCGCCAGCTCGGCCTACTCCAGCTCCGCCTGGGCGACGATCCCGGCGCGCTCATCACCGACACGGGCCTCGAGCGCGGGGCCGATGCCCCCGACTTCACGGCAGTCGAGTCCGAGTCGGGTGAGCTCGTGACGCTCTCCGGGCTTCCGGCGGCCGCGCGCATGATCGTCTTCGCCTCACCGGGCTGCCTCTCGTGCCGCGAGCTGATCCCCGGGCTGAACGAGGTGCGCAAGACGAGGCGCGGCGAGTTCGACTTCCTGGTCGTCTGTAGGGGCGACGTCGAGTCGTGCCAGGCTTTCGGCCGCATGAACGGGCTCGAGGCGACGATGGTCGTGGACACCTCGGGCCAGATCGAGAAGGATTACCTCGTGACCCTGACGCCGTTCGCATACCTGCTCGATCACGAGCGCAAGGTCGTGATCCGGGGGATCGCGAACGACTGGCGCCAGCTCGAGTCGCTGCTCGAGCAGGAGGGGACGCTTCAGGCCGGCAAGGATTGGGTCCAGATGGACGGCGAGCCGGCAGCCGTCACCGAGCTGAGGGAGGGCTGATGGATCTCGCCGGTAAGGCCGCGCACGCGCTTGCGCGCAAATCGTCGCGCCGCCAGTTCTTCAAGTTCCTCGGCGCCAGCTCGCTCGGCGCCGGGCTGTTTCTGACGCGCACGGACGTCTCGCTCGGGGCAGTCAGCACGTGCGTCGGCTGCGGCGGGGGGCCGTGCAACCCGTGTTGGTCGCCGGCCACGCTCTGCGACAACCTCAATCCGCCGTACCCCTGCAAGACCTGTCAGGAGGGCGGGGGCTGTCCCACCGGCTGCTCGACCTCGGGCGAGTGGTTCTGCTGCCTGACCGGCACCGTCTGCCGCCAGCGCTGCTCCGAGTGCAACTGCCCGGGCGGATGCTCGTCCCCGGCCTGTCATTGCTTCACGCGAACCCGGATCCCGTGCACGCCGAGGCCGCACTCGGGCGACCAGCCGTGCCCGTGCCCACCGGCCGAGAGCCCCGCGTATGCCTAGTCGAGCGCAGGAGGGCTGATGGACCTCGCCGGAAAGGCGGCTCACTCACTGGCGCGGCGCTCCTCGCGCCGGCAGTTCTTCAAGTTCCTCGGGGCCGGCTCGCTCGGGGCCAGCCTGTTCCTCACACGGACGGGCGTCTCGCTCGGCTCGGTCTCCGGCTGCGTCGGCTGCGGAGGCGGGCCCTGCAACCCGTGCGTCGGCATTGGCCCGATCTGCGACAACCTGAGTCCGCCGTACCCATGCAAGACCTGCCAGCAGGGCGGGGGCTGCCCCGTCGGCTGTTCTACCTCGGGCGAGTGGTTCTGCTGCCTGACCGGCACCGTGTGCCGCCAGCGCTGCTCCGAGTGCAACTGCCCGACCGGATGCTCGAACCCTTCCTGTCACTGCTTCATGCGGCTCGGCATGCCGTGCACGCCACGGCCGCACTCGAGCGATACGCCGTGTCCATGCCCGCCGGTCGAAGCCCCTGTGTTCGCCGCCGCGCATGGCTAGCGCCTTGCCGCTCTTCCTGCTCGTGAGCCTCAGCCTGGTGATCGGGCTCTCGACCGCCGCCAGCCCCTGAGGGCTCTCCATGGTCGGGCAGATCGGCCCCCTGGTCCAGGTGGGCAGGAAAAAGACAGCGCTCGCCTTCCACGTCCTCGGCGGCGTCGCCGGCGGAGCGACGATCGGCGTCCTGCTCGGGTTCGCGGGGCTGCTGCTCCGCTCCGCGCTGGGCGACACGCTCGACACCGTGTTCGCGGTCGTCGTGCCGCTCGCGCTCCTCTACGCGGCCTCGAGCGACTTCGGCCTGCTGCGTGTGCCCCAGCTGACGTCCGAGCGCCAGACGCCCGGCTCGTGGCCCTGCTCGCTCGGCCACTATCCGGGGATCTTCGGCTGGGGCTTCGACCTGGGTCTCGGAGTCAGCACGCGCATCCCGTACCAGTCGCTGCTCGTGCTGCCGCTCGCGGCGCTCCTTGCAGGCGACCTACCCACGGCGATCGCGATCACGGGCACCTACGGAGCGGCGCGCGCGCTTGCGGTCGTCGCCACGGTCTCGGCGGCCGGCGAGGACTTCGCCGGGGCGTGCGACACGATCCAGACGCGTGTCCTGACGCTGAAGCGCGTCGTCGCCGGGCTGGCATTCGTGACCGCAGCCGTATTAGTGTTCATCTAGCGAGGAGGTGAGGAGATGGATGGAGCGATCTACGTCCTGAGCCGGAAGGTGCAGGGGTCGAACGGCGAGGCCTTCATGCAGAACGTGACGGTCTTCGCCGACAGCCCGACCGCGGCGAGGGAGCTCGTCAATGCCGAGTTCGCCCGCCTGCGGCGTGCTTCGAAGTCGCCGGAGCGGCCCTACCTGCCGACGCCGCCCTGGCAGGTCGACAAGGTCGACCTCGACGAGGCGAAAGTGATCACGGCGGGCCTCACGAGCTAGTGGACGTCACCAGCTACTAGTGGACGTCACCGCGAAAGCCGCCCGGACGCTCGCGCGGCGCTCGTCTCGGCGGCAGTTCTTCAAGCTCCTGGGCGCGGGCTCGCTCGGCACGGGGCTGTGGCTCACGCGCACAGGCGTCTCGCTCGGCGCTGCCGTGGGCGGCTGCTCCGGCTGCGGCGGCGGGCCCTGCAACCCGTGCGGCTCGCCGCATCCACTGTGCGCCAACCTGCCGAACCGCCCCTGCAAGCCGTGCCAGCTCGCCGGCGGCTGCCCCGTCGGCTGCTCGACCTCGGGCGAGTGGTTCTGCTGCCTCAACGGAACGGTCTGCCGGCAGCGCTGCTCCGAGTGCTCGTGCCCCGAGGGCTGCTGCCACTGCTTCACGCGGATCAACATCCCGTGCGTGCCCAGACCGCACTCGGGCGACCAGCCCTGCACCTGCCCGCCCGACGCGGTGCCGGTCGCGGCCTAGGTCTCGCGCATGAAGCCCTGGCGGGCAGAGCTCACGAGCGCGACCGCCTCGGGGAAGAGGATCCGCATGGCGTCGCGCAGGGCGACCGCCTGCTCGTCCGGACCGCCCGAGACGTCCATCCGCCCCAGCGCGGCGCCGGTCAGCTCGACCGCGGTGTTGAGGGTCAGCGTCGCAAACTGCTCACGCTGAGCCTCGGCGACCGACTCCGCCTGCCGCGCCGCGAACTCCTGCAGGCTCCGCATGAGCTCCTCGGGGTCGCCGCCGAGCGGGAATCCGAATCCGCCTTCCATCCCCACAACGATAGCGGCGGAGATCAGGGCAGCGGCCGCTTGTAGTGCGCCTCGACGTCGCGAGTCAGCTCCTCGACCGCGACGAGCCCCTGACGCATCGCCTCGGCAAACGGCGAGCCGGCCGAATCGCCCAGGGCATCCTCGAGGCGGCGGGTCGCGGCGCCGACGCGGTCGAGGTAGGCCGGCTCCGCCAGGCGCGGCGGGGGGGCGATCGCCTGCTCGAGCGCGAGCGCGGCTTCCTCCGCCTCCTCGATCCCCGGAGGGCTCTCGGTCAGCCGCAGCGCGACGAGCCGCTCGCGAAGCTCACCCAGCTCGCCGCCCCCCGCGCTCTCCTCGGCCAGCTCGCACATGGCCGTGACCGAGACCGTGCGCCGGACGGCGTCGCGGCTCGTCACCGGCTCGCCCTCGGCGTCGAGCACGAGCCAGGTGCGCTCCTCCCCGGCGGCGAAGCCGCAGAGGTACGTGCGCTCGCCAGGCTCGGCCTCTGCCGGGACGACGCCGGCCAGCTCCTCGCCCGGGCCGGCAAAGCCCGCTGCCGCCACGGCGACGCGCTCGAGATCGTCCCGGAGCGCCACGGTGCCAAGAATAGACTCGCCCTCGTGGCCGAAGCCGTGTCGGAGCCGAGCAGACGCGCCCGCGACCTCTTCGAGCCGCTCGGGCCCACCTACGACCGCTGGAGCCGACTGCTCTCCCTCGGCCAGGACCCGCGCTGGCGCCGCTTCCTCGTCTCGCGCGTCGAGGTCGCCCCCGGCGACGAGGTGCTCGACGTGGCCACCGGCACGGCTGCGGTCGCGATCGAGCTCGCGCGCCGGGCAGGCTGCCGCATCGTCGGGCTCGACCAGAGCCCGGAGATGCTCGCCGCCGCCCGCGGGCGGGTCGAGGCCGCCGGCCTTGCGGCCCGGATCCGGCTCGTCGAGGGGGGCGCCGAGCGGCTCCCCTTCGCGGACGGCTCCTTCGACGCGCTCACCTTCACGTACCTCCTGCGCTACGTCGAGGATCCAGGAGCGACGCTTCGCGAGCTCGCTCGCGTCGTCCGGCCGGGCGGCATGGTCGCCGCGCTCGAGTTCGGCCTGCCGCGCGGGGCCTGGCGCCCGCTCTGGGAGCTATACGTGCGGGCAGGGCTGCCGGTCGTCGGCCGGCTGATCTCTCCCGGCTGGCACGAGGTCGGCGCCTTCCTCGGGCCGAGCATCCGCGGTTTCTACGCCCGCTTCCCCCTCGAGCGGCAGCTCGAGCTCTGGCGCGCGGCCGGGCTCGAGAACGTGCGCGTTCGACGGCTCAGCCTCGGCGGGGGCGTCGTCATCTGGGGACGCCGGGGATGACCGCAGAGCCTCGGTCGGCCTTCTACGCCCTCGCCCCCGGCGGCTGGCGCGACTACGTGACGCTCCTCCATCCCCCGTACACCCTCTGGCACCTCTCGTACGTCGCGATCGGCGCCGGGCTCGCGCCGAACCTAGAGGCGAAGCGCCTGCTCCTCGCGCTCGCCGCGTTCTTCCTCGCCGTCGGCATCGGTGCTCACGCGCTCGACGAGCTGCACGGGCATCCTCTCCAGACGCGGATCCCCGACCGGACGCTCGCGGTCCTGGCGGCGGCGTCGATCGGCGGCGCAGTCGCGATCGGCGTCTACGCGTCGATCGCGTACACGGGCTGGCTCGCGCCGCTCGTCGCTGCGGGCGCGTTCATCGTTTGCGCCTACAACCTCGAGCTCTTCGGCGGCGCCTTCCACGGCGACGCCTGGTTCGCGCTCGCCTGGGGCTCGTTCCCACTTCTCGCCGCCTACCTCGCCGCCGCCGAGCGGGTGACGGTGGAAGCGCTTCTCGCCGCCCTCTTCGCCGGCCTCCTCAGCCTCGCGCAGCGGCGCCTCTCGACGCAGGTACGCATGGTGCGGCGCCGCGTGGCAGCGGTCTCCGGCACGATCGAGCTACGGGACGGAGGGCGCAAGCCGCTGACTGCGGAGACCCTTACGCGGACGCCCGAGGGGGCCCTGCGCGCGCTGACGCTCGCGGTCGCGGCGCTCGCCGTTGCGCTCGTCGTCCTTCGTTTGAAGTAGTAGCCCTTACCATGACGGCATGACCGTCGAGACTGTTTTCGAGATCCTCTTCGCGGGCGCCCTGCTCGTTGCGGCCGCATCGCTCGCCGCCGCGGCGCTCGAGCGGGCAGGCGCTCGGCTGCTCCTGGGCGTGGCGGCCGCGATCGGAGCTGCCGCGGCCGCCGGCTGGGTCGCGTTCGCGCTTAGGCCCGAGACCGAGCTCGCGATCTCCGCGACGGGCCTCATGGCCTGCCTGGCCACCGTGCTGGCGGGGATCGCCGTGCGTCGGGGGCTCGCGCGTGGACGGGCAATCGAGCTGCAGATCGCGCGGGCGAAGAGCGAGCTTGACGCCGTCGTGCAGCGCGAGGTTCGTGACCGGACCGCGGATCTCGAGCGCACGCTCGCGCGAGCTCGGGCCGACTCGCTCTCCACCTTCGCCGAGGACGAGCGCCGACTGTCCGAGGCCAGACGCGAGGCGGCGGCCGAGAGCGAGCAGCGGGCAAGGGACGCGCTCGGCGAGGCGCTCGCGAGGGCGCAGGAGCAGGTCCAGCTGCGCCTCGTCGCCTGGCACGGCGACCTCGAGCGCGCGCAGGTAGAGCTCGGAGGGCGGTTGGAGAGAATCGCTCAGCGCGAGCGGAGCCTGATCGAGGCGCTCGAATCGCGGCTTCAGGAAGACTCCGAACGCGTTCAGGCCGCCGGCGACGAGCACCGTGCCGCGCTCGCGAAGCTCCGCGAGGAGCTCCTCCGTGCGGCGAAGGAGGCAGCCGCGACGGCAACGGCGGAGCTGGAGGCGCACGCCTCGGAGCGGCGCCGAGCCCTCCACCAGGTCGCGGAGCGCCTCAGCGGCAGGGAGCACGAGCTCGTCCGCCGCATCGAGCGCGAGGAGACGGACGCGGCGCGGCGGATCCAGAGCACGTTCGCCGATGTCGAGCGTCGCCAGGTCGAGCAGCTCGAGCGCGTGCTCGAGCGCGCGGCCGGGCGCTTCGTCGACGCCGCCGAGCACCAGTTCGAGAGTGCGATCAAGGCCGCGCGCGAGGACGCTGGGCGCCGGCTGTCAAGGGAGCTCGAGCGTGCGGTCCAGTCCTTCGCGCGTGAGGGTGAGTCGCTGCTCGCCGAGCGCCTCGCACAGGTCGGCGACGTGGGCGGCATGCGCCTCGAGAAGAAGCTGGCGCAGGTTGCCGCAGGCCTCGAGCGCCAGCGGGAGGAGTTCGTCGCCTCGCTCGGCCGCCGCTTCGGCGAGGTCGAGACCGAGTTCCGCGAGCGCCTCGCGGCGCTTACCGACGAGGAGCAGGCCGAGCGAGTCGCGCTCGAGGCGCGGCTTGCAGAGATCGCGCGCCGGATCGACCAGACGATCTCGCGGGCCGAGGATCGGCTCGGCTCGCTGCCGGGCGTTCCGCGCTAACGTGTGATTCGCCGCCAACTCCGGCGGGGAGGGTTCGTCTAAGAGAGAACGAATCACCCGGGAGCGAGATGACCCAGATCGCTGAGCACGAGCAGACCGACCGCGAGAAAGTCACAAGCTGGCGGCTGCACGTCCTGATCGAGGGTGGCTATCCGCTCCCGCTCGCGGAGAGGCTCGCGGACAGCGACGCAGACCTGCACACCGCCGTCAAGCTCGTCCTGCAGGGCTGCGAGCCGAAGACCGCCGCCGCGATCCTGCTCTAACCCGCCGTCTTCCCTTGACATGCGGTCTCCGCGACACCACCCTCTAGTGTCGCAGTGGAGCTCGGGCCGAGGGGGTAGTTATGCAAACGGATCCGTCGCACTCGCCGTCCGCGCACGTCGAGAGTGGTTCGGTTGTCGCGCTCTGGCGCTATCCGGTGAAGTCGATGATGGGCGAGGAGTTGAACGCCGCCGAGGTCACGGAACGCGGGCTCGTCGGCGATCGGCGATTCGCAGTCGTCGACGCATCCACCGGGAAGGTCGCGGGCGCGAAGAATCCACGGAAATGGGGTAACTTCTTCGACTTTCGCGCCGCCTATGTCGAGCCTCCGAAGACGGGATCAAAGCTGCCCGCCGTCCGCCTGACGCTGCCCGATGGGACTGTCGTGACGAGCGAGCAGCCTGATCTGGCGCAGATCCTTTCCAACGCGCTCGGCCGCGAGGTCGCGTTCGCGGAGGCGCAATACGGTGGAGAGTCGTCGGGCGCGCAAGCCGAGGAGTACTGGCCGGACATGGAGGGCCTCGACCACAGGGACACCGTGACCGAGTGGGAACTCCCTGCGGGGACGTTTTTCGATCTTGCCGTCGTGCACCTGCTCACGACGGCGACGATCGAGCGGCTGCGCGCGCTGTATCCGGAGGGGCGCTTCGAGGTTCGGCGGTTTCGGCCGAATATCGTCGTGGCAACCGGTCCGGATGAGCAGGGCTTCGTCGAGAACGACTGGATCGGGCACACGATCGCGATCGGCGACGAGGTTCGCTTGCGGATCACCGGCGCCTGCCCGCGCTGCGTGATGACCACGCTGCCGCAGGGCGACCTACCGAAGGACCCCGGCATCCTCCGTACCGCAGCGCAGCACAATCAGGCGAATGTGGGGGTCTATGCCGACGTGATCGCGGGCGGCATGACTCGGCGGGGCGATCCCGTCACGCTCGCCTGATCGAGTGGGGGTTGGTGGGGGGGTTGGTGTCAGGTTCTTGCATTCGTCACCGTGCGGAACAACCCGCTCAGGTTGCTCCCGAAGCCGCTACTCGCTTCCCGTTGCCGACAGGCTTGGTAGTTGGGAGTTGGCAGCCGGCCGCCCGAACGACTGTGCCCGTCCGCTCCCGCGCCGGGAGGGATCGGGCCGCCGGTTCTCCCGCACCTTGATGGCCGACCGTCCGCCTCGGTCCGCGAGCGGCTCGTCGTCGAAGCGAGGGATGACGTGCAAGTGCGCGTGGTGCGGGGTTTGATCGATCTCCGGGAAGCAGTTCCAAATGAGTGTGTAACCGTCCGGCGCGAGGCGTTCGTCCTGTGCGGCTTTCGCCTTGACGAGAAGTTCGTGCGTCGCTGCCCACTCCTCAGCCGTGAAGTCGAA
The DNA here is from genome assembly GCA_036001625.1 of Gaiellaceae bacterium. Classification (GTDB taxonomy): domain Bacteria; phylum Actinomycetota; class Thermoleophilia; order Gaiellales; family Gaiellaceae; genus VAXT01. Next base: position 11,986 of record DASYUD010000041.1, on the reverse strand, counting down.
GGGCGACGGGCGATGCGCGATAGGAATGATGACGCCGCATCCCGGAAGCACGTCGGGCGGGTCGCGAGGATCGCGCGTCGAGGCGTACAGGCAGAAGGCGTTCTCGATGCACACGTCGGCCGCACGGAACTGGGTCAGATCGCAGAAGACGCAGTCATTTTCGGTCATGTCTGCATTTTCACGACTCTTACGCGGCCGTGAGCTCGGGGACATTCGCGAACGCTGGCGCAGACGAAACTGCTGCCTTCTGAGTAGCACGTCCGGCCAGAACGGGGCTTGCGCCTCATGTCCATCCTATGGGCGTCCTGGGGCCACCGCATGCCACCATCCGGCTTCAGCCTAACGGGGAAAACCTCACGGCTGGGAGCCGGAATCGTGTCGAAAGCGTGACGATTCCTCCACGCGACCGGGCTCGCGCGAGGAGCACCGACACGCAGCGAATAGCATCAAGCCCGTGAAGGTGGAGGCGATCGAGTACGGCGACCGGCGCGTCTACACGGTGTCGGCGTTCAACCGCGGCATCGCCGACTGGCTCTCGCGCCTGCCCACCGTCTGGGTCGAGGGCGAGCTGACCGAGCTTCGCCGCCAGGCGCGGTGGCAGAGCGTCTTCCTGACGCTGAAGGACCCGGCCGACGGCTCCTGCCTCGCCGTGACCATGCCCCGCGGCCAGTTCGACGCGCTTCGCCTCGACCTCGCCAACGGTGACCGAGTCCACGTGTTCGGGCGACCCGAGCTCTTCGAGGCGCGCGGCGACTTCCGCTTCCGCGCGCTCTCGATCGAGCGCTTCGGCCTCGGCGACCACCTCGCGGCCCTCGAGCGCCTGAAGCGCAAGCTCGCCGCCGAGGGCCTCTTCGCGCCGGAGCGAAAGCGACCGCTGCCCCGCCTACCCCGCCGAATCGGTCTCGTCACGGGCAACGACGCGGCCGCCAAGCGCGACGTGCTGACGGCGATCACGGCCCGTTTCCCCGCCGCCCGGATCCTCGTCGCCGAGACGTACGTGCAGGGCCCGCGCGCGGCGCCGGCGATCGCGGACGCGCTCCGCGAGATCTGCGCTGCGCCCGAGATCGACGTCGTCATCCTCGCCCGCGGCGGCGGCAGCTTCGAGGACCTCCTCCCCTTCAGCGACGAGCGGCTCGTCCGCGCGCTCGCAGCCTGCCCCGTCCCGGTCGTCTCCGCCGTCGGCCACGAGCAGGACACGCCCCTCTCCGACCTCGCCGCCGACGCACGGGCCTCGACGCCCACCGCGGCCGCCCGCCTCGTCGTGCCGGACCTGGCCGAGCTGACCGCGCGGCTCGACCGCTCCCGCGCGGGCCTGGGGCGTGGAGCCCGCGCAGCCCTCGACCGCGAACGCCGCCGCCTCGAGCTCGCCCGAGAGCACCTGCGGCGCGCGCCGCTTCTCATCCTCGAGCGGCGTAGGGCGGCACTCGACCAGGCGGCCGGCCGCCTCCGCGCCCTCTCCCCCCGCGCCACGCTCGAGCGCGGCTACGCGATCGTCCGCGCGGCCGGCGAGATCGTCCGCTCGAGCGCGCAGGTCTCCACCGGCGATCCCGTCGAGGTGGAGCTCGGCGAAGGCGGCTTCGGCGCGCGCGTGGAGGAGACGCGGTGAGCCAAGAGCCGACCTTCGAGGACGCGCAGCGAGAGCTCGAGGGGATCGTCGAGCGCCTCGAAAGCGGGCGGGCTAGCCTCGACGAGGCGATCTCCCTCTGGGAGCGCGGCGAGGAGCTCTACCGCCTCTGCGCCACGCGGCTCGACGCCGCCCAGGGGCGCATCGATGAGCTCGCGCGCCGCGTCGAGGCGGTCAAACCGTAGCGCGGCCGCGGAACGCTGCTTAGAATCCACCCCGTGGCCGACCCCGCAGAGCTCATCCAGCAGGTTCCGCTCTTCTCGGACCTCGACAAGAAGGAGCTTCGCAACCTGACGAGCTCCATGAAGGAGCGCATCTTCAAGGCGGGCGACACGGTGGCGAAGGAGGGTCAGTCCGGCATCGGCTTCTTCATCATCGACGAGGGCGAGGCAAGCGTGACCGTCGGCGGCGCGGAGCGCGGCTCGCTCAAGTCGGGCGACTACTTCGGCGAGGTCGCCCTCATCGACGACGGCGCGCGCACCGCGACGATCACCGCCAAGACCGAGCTGCGCTGCTACGGCATCACCTCGTGGGAGTTCCGACCGCTCGTCGAGCAGAACGCCGACCTCGCCTGGAAGATGCTCCAGACGTTGGCGAAGCGGCTACGCGCCGCCGAGCAGCGCTCGACCTAGCCGCTCTCCGAGCTCGACGAGGTCGTCCGCAGCCCGCGCCGGGTCGCCGCTCAGCGCATGCGTATCGACGCCCGCGAGCTGCTCGTCGATCCGCCCCCCGAAGACCGCGCAGCGCACGCTCTCTTCGCGGCAGATGCGAGCGACCTCGCCGACCGCCTTCCCTTCCGCGCTCGAGCGGTCGACCGTTCCCTCGCCGGTGACGACGAGGCCGGCCCCAAGCGCCTGCTCGCGGAAGCCGAGGCGCTCGAGGACGAGCTCCGCGCCCGAGACGAGCTCGCCGCCGAGCGCCGCTACAGCCGCGCCGAGACCGCCGGCCGCACCCGCGCCGGGCAGATCGGCGAAGGGGCGAAGCTCGTCCATCCCGGCGAGCCGCGCCTCGAGCTCCTCGACCTCCTCCGGCGAAGCGCCCTTCTGCGGCGCGAAGGCGCGGGCCGCTCCCCGCTCGCCGAGCAGCGGATTCCGCACGTCGCAGAGGCCCCGCAGCTCCCGGCCCCTGAGACCGTCGCCGACGACCTCGCGGAGCCCGGCCCCGCCGTCGACCGTCGCCGAGTCGCCGAGGCAGACGAGGAGCGGGCCGCCGGCCTCTGCCGCAGCTGCGAGCAGGAGCTCGCCGAGGCCGCGACTCGAGGCGCGCATAGGATCGCGTTCCGCCTCGGCCAGCCGGCGCAGGCCGACCGCCTCGGCCGCCTCGACGACGGCCGTTCCGTCCTCGAGCACGAGGTAGCGCGCCGCCACCGGCCGCCCGAGCGGGTCGGCCGCCGACGCCGTCCGCCACTCGCCCCCGAGCGCGGCCGCGAGCACCTCAGCCGTCCCCTCGCCGCCGTCGGCGACGGGCAGCTCCTCTGCGTCGAGGCCTGCCGTCCGCATCCCGGCGGCGAGCGCCAGCGCCGCCTCGACTGCGGAGAGGACGCCCTTGAGGCTAGAGGGAGACGCGAGCGCGCGCACGCACGGGCTCCTCGGCGGGCTCGGGCTCGGCCTCCTGGCCGACCTCGGCCTGGTCGGCGCCCGGCATCCGCTTCAGCATCGCGAACGAGAGCCCCTCGCGGGCCAGGAAAAGGAGCCCGACGCCCACGCCGACCGACATCTCGATCGCCTGGAGCCCGATCCCGAACGCGAAGCCGCGCGCGTAGGCGACGCCGTAGGAGACGAGGGGCAGCGCGACCGCCGCCTGCACGAGGCCGACGTTGCCGGGCCAGAGCGGGAAGAGCATCGCCACGTTCATCAGCACCAGCACGAGTCCGGCCGCCGGCAGCGGGGCTTCGATCCCGAAAGCGCGCATCGTGGCGAGGACTGCGAGCAGCTGACATGTCCAGCCGAAGCACTGAAGGAGGCCGGCCACCGCCGCCGGCAGCGGCGCGTGCATGACGCCAAGGCCGTGCCGCGCCATCGTCACGAGCCGCCGTGCCTGACCCGCCTCCTCGAGCACGGAGCGGTGGTGACGTCGCGCGCTCGCGAGCGCGAAGGCGAAGAGGCCGAAGCCGACCGCGACGAAGGCGAGAAGGCCGGTCAGCGCCCAGTGCGGGATCTTCGCGGTAGCGGCGACGTAGCCGATCAGGAGCAGCGAGGGGAAGAGGTCGAAGACGCGGTGCGCGAAGACGGTGCCGACGAGCGTCGCCCACGCGTCGCTGCGCCGCTCCAGCCGGCGCGTGAGGACGGCGACACGCGCAAGCTCGCCGATCCGGCCCGGCAGCACCGCGTTCGCGAACAGGCCGACTCCGAACGCGGAGAAGACCGACCGAAAGCGCGGGCGCGGCGGCGGCATCGCCTGCTCTATCACCCGCTCCCACGCGAGCGCGCGCGCGACCACCGAGACGAGGTTGAGCGCGATCGCGGCGACGACCCAGTTCCAGGTGACGAACCGGAAGGCGTCGGCGACGAGCCTCCAGTCGGGCGCGCGCCAGACGAGCAGCGCGACGGCCGCCGCGCCGCCGGGGACCATGAGCGCAAGCCGTCCCCAGGTCGTCCGCGGCAGCCTCAAGCGGCGACCGCCTCCGGCTCGCGGAGAAGCGCTTCGTAGATCTCGACGAGCCGCTGCGCGATTCCCTCCCACGAATAGCGCTCCTGCGCGATCGCCCGTGCCGCGCGGCCCATCCCCTCCCGGCGCGGCTCGTCGGCGAGCAGCGCGCCGAGCGAGGCCGCGAGCGCGGCCGGGTCGCCCGACGGCACGAGCAGGCCGGCGGCGGGGTCCATGACGCCACGGTACCCAGGGATGTCGGACGCGACGACCGGGGTCGCGCAGGCGAACGCCCGCGTCAGCACCATCCCGAAGCTCTCCCCACCGAGCGAGGGCGCGGCGAGCGCCTTCGCGGCGAGGAGCTCGGCGGTCAGATCGTCCTGCGAGAGGAAGCCGAGCAGATCGATCCCCTCGTCCGGCACCCGCAGCCGGGCGAGCAGCAGCCGCACGGCGAGCGGGTCGGCGCCGATCACGCGCAGCCGCGCGCCCGTCCGCCGCCGCAGCTCCGGCCAGGCGCGCAGCATCACCTGGAGCCCCTTGCGCCGCTCGTGACGCCCGACGAAGGCCACGCGGTGCTCGCGACCGCCGGGCTCGGCCTCGTCCGGGACGAGGACGCCGTTCGGGATCAGCTCGTAGTCGCCGGGGAAATAGCGGGCGACCGACTCGCGCGCGGGCTCCGAGACGGCGATCCGGTGGTCAAGCCGCTCGAGCAGGAAGCCCCACAGCGGCTTGCCGGCCTTGAGCCACGAGAGCTCGCCCGACGCGTGGAACGTGGCGACGAGCGGGCAGCGCGCGAGCGCGAGCGCAGCCACGCCCGGCACCGGCGTCATCGGCTCGTGCACGTGCAGGAGGTCGAATCGCTCCCGCTCGAGCACCCGCCGCACGCGGATGACCGCGCGGGGGCTGAGGATGATGTTCGGGAGCGTCCCGTTCGCCGGCACGATCACCGAGCGGCCGACCGGGATCACCTCCGGCGGCGGCTCGCCGTGCCGCCCGAGCCGGGGGTGGAGGACGCGCGTGAAGCTCCCGGGCGGGTCGTTGCCCATGACGAGCCGGACGTCGAGCCCGAGCCGGCGCAGCGCGGCCGCCTGGAGCTCGGCGTGCTCGACGACGGCCCCCCAGAAGGACCACGAGTAGGGGACGACGATCCCGACCTTCACGCGGCAGAAACTATGCCCTGCTCGCTAATCTCGGGCGAAATCGACGGCAAACGACAGTCCGGGAGGAGACCGATGACCGAAGCGACGTCCGCCATTCGCCGATCGCGGGGCCCGGCCCTGCTCGCCCTCGTCGTGCTCCTCGCCGCCGGGTGCGGCGACAACAACGAGAGCAAGACGACGGCGCAGCCGACGGACGACACGACTCCGAGCATCGCGCCGAACAGCGGGCAGACGAGCCCGCAGCCCACGCCGACGGGGCCGATCACCGCCACCGGCAAGAAGCCTCGCGGCGGCGGCCGGCTCCTCGTGTCCAACCGCAGCGGACGCACGCGCGACCTCTATCCGCTGCTCGGCGGGAGCCTCACGAGCCTGGGCTCGGCGCAGGTGACGGGCTCGTCGGTGCGCGTCGTCGCGCTCGCGGGGAGCGAGGCGTTCTGGGTAGGTCGGAACCGGAGCCTGCGCATCCTCGTCCACATCCGGCTGAAGGGACAGCCTCCGCCCAAGGTGCGCGCGGGCCAGAAGGTCACCTTCATCGGGCAGCTGACGACGGGCTCGTCGGACAGTGCGACGACGTTAGGCGTGAAGGATGCAGCCGGCGCGGCCCTGCTCGCGCGCCAGGGCGCCTATCTCGAGGTCAGCATCGGCGACGTGAGCGCCAGCTAGACCAGGCGCTGGACTTTGCTCGCTCGCCGACCGTAGGATCGCCAGCAAGGGTGGGCCTCTAGCAACAGAGGGAGAGGTGCCGCGATGGAACTTCAGCTGGAAGGCAAGCGCGCGCTCGTCACCGGCAGCAGCATGGGGATCGGTGAGAGGATCGCACACTCGTTTGCGGAGGAGGGCGCCGCGGTCGTCGTCACGGCGATCGAGGCGGACCTCTGCGAGCAGGTCGCTTCCTCGATCCGCGACAAGGGCGGCCGCGCGTGGGCGATCTCGGGCGACATCGGGAACGACGAGGACGTCGAACGGATCGTCGGGGAGGCGCGCGCGCAGGCGGGCGGCGTCGACGTCCTCGTCAACAATGCCGGGATTCTGACTCCGGGCGAGTGGCTCGATGTGACGCCGGAGGCGTGGTCGCACTTGCACAACGTCAACGTGCTCGGCGCGGTCCGGCTGATCCGGGCGATTGTCCCCGGAATGAAGGAGGCCGGCTGGGGGCGGGTGGTCAACATCTCGAGTACGGAGGCGATCCAGCCCTTCCCGTTCTTTCCGCACTACGCGGCGACGAAGGCGGCGATTGTGAACATGACCGTCAGCCTCGCGCATGCGCTCGATCGCACCGGGATCACCGTCAACACGGTCACACCGGGCGTGATTCACACAAAGGGCGTCGAGGACTGGTATCGGCAGGTCGCCCAGCAGTTCGGCTGGGGAGACGACTGGAGCGTGATCGAGCCGAACGTTCTGAAGACGTTCCTTGACAATCCGGTCGGCCGGTTCGGAAAGGTGGAGGAGGTAGCCGACGTCGTGACATTCCTCGCGAGCCCGCGCAGCGGGTACGTGAACGGGGTCAACATCCGCATCGATGGCGGGAGCACGCTCTCCGTCAACTAGCTACCGGCTTGATGTGAACTCGCCCGCTTCTAGCGACTAACGCGAAGGATGCGGCGCTGCGTGGGCGTCCACCGCTGGCCAGGCTGGGCGGTCGTGAAGAACGCACCAGCCGGCGGCGCGCACGGTTGCACCAAAACCCGATCGTGTAATCGCCAGGCGGGACGTGAGGAACAATGAACGAAAGCCGCACTACGCCTGGCTGGTCGAGACGTAGCGGGCCGAGCGGGATGATTCTCCGGTTGCGCGGCGGGCCGGTGGGCCGCTGCGCGCGGGCCGACCGAGCCAGGGCCATCGGAACGAGATACGCGCGCACGCCGGAGAACGGCGCATACCGGCCTGGTGAACGGATGTGGACACGCTATCCCCAATGCGCGCGAGGCGAGGCGAACAACAGGGCGAGGTCGGCCCGTGTGGGCGAGAATCCAAGGCTCGCGCTCGACAACGTGACGCTCGGCTGGGCCGACGCGCGAGCTGCGGGCATGCGCTTGTTGCGCCGCCCTATCTCGCTTGAGGTCGACCTCTCGCGCCGCGAGCTCGCCGTCCACGACGCGGAGGGCATCGAGCGGCGGATCAGCGTCGCGATCGGCGCGCCCGAAACGCCGACGCCGGCCGACGAGTTCTACGTCACCGACAAGCTCCCGGCGAGCTCTTCGGACAGTGCGACGACGTTCGGCGTGCAGGATGCCGCCGGGGCAGCCCTCCTCATGCGCCAGGGCGCCTACCTCGAGGTCAGCATCGGCGACCTGAGCGTCAGCTAGCGGCTTGATGCGAAACGTGCCAGCGCCCACAGCGCAAGGCCGGCAATCGCTCCCGACAAGGCGCCCCAAAGGGCTCCCTCGAGTATGTCGAAGCCTGGCCCACACAGAGTGAAGCAGGACGGCGGCTCCTCATACCTCGCGTTGCCGATCGCGCCACCAATCCACGCGCCCAGCAGCGCGCCGCCCACGATCGAGGCGAGTGCCCACCACCCGCCGGGCCCTCTCGTCCTCGCTTCGCTTGTCTCGTCAAAGCCTGCCGGGCGCTCTCCTCTTTCAATCTCGGCGAGCGCCTCGCGCTTCTCCTGAATCGCGAGCATCTCGGGCTTCAACTTCTCATTCATGATGCGAGGGTAGTCCGCCGCTAGGAAGGCTCGCATCGGGGGAATCCCTCTCCGCGAGCCTCAGGCGGTTTCGGTCACCCCTACTCTGTAGGCGTGAAGCCAAGGCTCGCGCTCGTGCTCGGCGGCCTGATCGCCGCCTGCGCGCTCGGCGTCGGGGCGTTCCTGGCGCTGCGCGGGGGCGAGCCCGCGCCCAGGGCCGAGCGTCCAGCGCGCACCGCCCCCGAGCCCGCGGCGCGGCCGACGCGCAACCTCGCAGCTCGAGTGCCGGCCGGGGACACGATCGCCCTCCGCGACCGGCCGGGCGGCCGCGTGCTCGCGCGTGTCGGCGCGCGAACGGAGTTCGGCTCGCCGCAAACGCTCGCGGTCGCGATCGAGCGGGGCGACTGGGTGGCCTTGCGCAGCCCCGCGCTCGACAACGGGAAGCTGGGCTGGGCCGACGCGCGCGCCGCGGGCCTGCGTCTGTTGCGCCGCCCCATCTCGCTCGAGGTCGACCTCTCGCGCCGCGAGCTCGCCGTCAGCGACGCGGAGGGCGTCGAGCGGCGGATCAGCGTCGCGATCGGCGCGCCCGACACGCCGACGCCGCCCGGCGAGTTCTACGTCACCGACAAGCTCCGCGGCGCGCGCTTCGGTCCCTACTACGGTTGCTGCATCCTCGCCCTCTCGGGCCGCCAGCCGAACCTGCCGGAGGGCTGGTCGGGCGGCGACCGCCTCGCCGTCCACGGCTCGCCGACCCCTACCTGGGGGCACGCAGTCTCGAACGGCTGCCTGCACGCCGCCGAGGACGACCTCCGCTACCTGATGAAGACCGTCCCGCTCGGGACGCAGGTCTCCGTGCACTCGTAGGCTCAGCCAGGACGTCGTGCGTGCGCGCGGCGTGCCAGATGATGTGCGGGGGAACACTCAGCGTCTTGCCCTGCGACCGGAAACCCTTGTAGCTTCGCGATCACGGGAGCGATGCCAGAGAAAACAACAGCCGGGGAGCGACGAGTCCTTGCCGGGGCGGCGTCGGGCGAACTGGTCGACCTCAGCGACCTCTCCGACAAGCAGCGCGTCGTCTCGGCCGACTTGATCCGCCGCCTCTGCGTCGGACCGAAAACGGCGGACGTCGACCCGCGCGGCATCCGCATCAAGGGCGCGCGGATCGTCGAGCCTCTCGACCTCTCGTTCTGCACCGTCCCGCATCCGCTGCGGTTCGAGGCGACGACGTTCGATGCGATACCCGACCTGAGTTGGGCAAACCTTCCAGCCCTCTGGATCGAGGACTCCTCGTTCCCGGGATTGCAGGCCCCGGGGATCCGGGTCGACGACCTCCGACTCGGCTCGAGCGAGGTGAGCGGCGAGGTGCAGCTCCTCAACGCGAGGATCGGCGGCGAGCTCCACTGCTCCGGTGCGACCCTCACCAACGAGGGCGGCATCGCGCTCTTCGCAGACGCGGCCGAGATCGACGGCCGAGTGTTCCTCCGGTACGGGTTCAGCGCCACCGGCGAGGTGCGGCTCCTCGGCGCGAGGATCGGCGGCCAGCTCGACTGCTCGGGCGCGACGCTCACCAACGAGGGCGGCCCTGCGCTCAACGCAGACGGGGCCCGGATCAACGGTGACGTCTTCCTCCGCGAGGGGTTCAGCGCCAACGGCGAGCTGCGGCTCTCCGGCGCGAGGATCGGCGGGCAAGTCGACTGCCCGGGCGCGACACTCACCAATAAGGGCGGCGCTGCGCTCACCGCCGACCTGGCCGAGATCAATGAGGGCATGTACCTCCGCGAGGGGTTCAGCGCCACCGGAGAGCTCCGGCTCCCGGGCGCGAAGATCGGCGGCCCGCTCGACTTCTCCGGCGCGACTTTCACCAACGAGGGCGGCGTCGCGGTCTTCGCAGACGGGGCCGAGATCAACGGTCGAGTGTTCCTCTGCGAGGGGTTCAGCGCCACCGGCGAGGTGCGGCTCCTCGGCGCGAGGATCGGCGGCCAACTGGACTGCTCGGGCGCCACGCTCAGCAACGAGGGCGGCGTCGCGCTCTTCGCAGACGGAGTCGAGATCAATGCTGACGTGTTCCTCCGCGACGGGTTCAGCTCTAACGGCGAGCTGCGGCTCCCCGGCGCGAGGATTGGCGGCCAAGTCGACGGCCAGGGCGCGACGCTCACAAACGAGGGCGGCGCTGCGCTCAACGCCGACTTGGCCGAGATCAACGACGACGTGTTCCTCCGCGACGGGTTCAGCGCCACCGGCGCGCTAAGGCTCCTCAACGCGAAGATCGGTGGTCAGCTCAACTGCTCGGGCGCGACGCTCACCAACGAGGACGACGTGGCGCTCGCCGCAGACGGGGCCGAGATCAACGGCGACCTGTTCCTCCGTGACGGGTTCGGCGCCACCGGCGCGGTGAGGCTCCTCGGCGCGAGGATCGGGGGCCAAGTCGACTGCTCGGGCGCCACGCTCACCAACGAGGGCGGCGCCCTCTTCGCAGACGACGCGGAGATCGACGAGAGCGTCTACCTCCGCGACGGGTTCAGCACCTTCGGCGAGGTGCGGTTCCTCAACGCGAAGATCGGCGGCCACCTCGACTGCTCGGGCGCGACGCTCGTGAACACGGACGGGATCGCCCTTGCCGCGAGAGACGCCACGATCAGTAGTGCGCTGATCTTCCGCAATGTCCGTGTGACCGGGGGCGTCGATCTCTTCCGCGCAAGCGCGACGACGCTCGACGACGACCTCGGGCAGGCCGATCATCCCCTGGGAAGCTGGCGAGGCGTCCAGCCGCTCGTCCTCGACAGCTTCGCCTACGCGCGCTTTAGCCACGAAGCGAAGTGGGACTCGAAGCTCCGTCGGCGCTGGCTCGAGCAGACATGCGGTCTCCAGCAGGAGCACAGCTCAGGCTTCCAGCACGGCGCCTGGCAGCAGCTCATAGAGGTCTACCGTGCGCAGGGTCGCGACGACGAGGCAACTCGCGCCGCAATCGCAATGCACAACGACCGGGTCGCGCGGGCGGATCTTCCGTGGTACCGCGCTTGGGGGCGGCGCGTCCTCGGGTGGCTCGTCGGCCACGGCTACCGGCCCTGGCTCGCGGGCATCTGGGCAACCGCGATCGTCGCTGCCTTCGCCCTCGTCGTTTGGCACTGGTCCGGAATGTTTCTCCCGGAGCAGCAAGGCGTGACCGGCTCGCCGCAACCGATCGCCTACGCTGCCGACGCGTTTCTTCCGATCATCGACCTCGGCCAGGCCGACAGCTGGCTGCCGACCGCCTGGCTCCGCTGGGTCGAGTGGAGCGTGATCCTGCTCGGCTGGTCGCTCTCGACGATCTTCGTCGCCGGCTTCAGTCGCATCGTTCGTAGCGAATAGGCACGCCCCTTCCGGACGACTAAGCTCGGGTCATGACCTTTCCGCTCGTGCGGCCCCGCGGTCTGGTCCCGCTCATCATCCTCGGCTTTCTCGGCCCGCTGACGTTGTTTGTCGCGCTCGCGGAGGAGGTGCGGGAGCGCGAGCCCTTTGGGTGGGACTCCGACACGATCGCCTTCCTCCAGCAGTGGGCACCGGCGACCGACACGAAAGGCTTCGCATCGTTGGCCGGCATCGCCGCCCTGACCGCGGGCGGGGTCGTCCTGCTCTGGCTCTTCCTGCTCGGCCGTCGGCGCGACGTGCTTTTCTGGGCCGTTGCGGTGGGCGGCGGCGCGGCTCTCGGCCGGCTCCTCGAGGACGTGTTCGTCACGCCCCGGCTCACCCCGGACGGAACGGGCCACACGTTTCCCAGCGGAACCGCGGGGACGACGATGGCAGTCGTCGCCGGGCTCGCCTTTCTCGCGCCGGCGATTCGGTTGCGGGTGGTGCTTCTCGGTGGTCCCGCGCTGCTCGGTGCGGGAGCGGCGTTGGTCGACGCCCGCTGGTACCACCCTTCCGACGTACTGGCGGGGTGGGCGCTCGCGCTGGCCTGGGTGACCGGGGTCTGGGTCACCGTCCTCGCAATCCGGGAAGGCTCCGGCC